>VBAW01000086.1 GCA_005888635.1 Candidatus Bathyarchaeota archaeon
CGTAGCTAGGGCTTCGCGGCTTATAATTTGTATCGGAACCCACGCGGTTCGTGCGTGGAGGATCCATAATGACACACTTGTTTCTCATTGCCTAGTGCGAATGAGAACCTTCACCCTCAGAACCATGATCTCTTGGGACTTAGTTGAATCCGTCGTGGCGAGATCGACCGTATTCGCGCTGTTTATTATTGGACCGAGATCGTTTGTATAGAAAGTCGCGTGCTTCGAAACAAGTGTTGTGGAAGTTGCCCCTATCTAGGAAGGTTGTAAGTGCATTCGGAATCGTTTTGCTAGTGGTCTGCATGCTCGTTTCACAGCCGACGTTCATAAATGGCGCCTCGGGGAGCGCCTCGAAGCTTCAACATTTGATTTTCATGGTCCAGGAAAACCATTCCTTTGACAATTACTTCGGCACGTACCCGGGAGCAGATGGTCTTCCGTCAGCAGTTAGAATTCCTTTAGACACGGACGATTCCAGCCAGGGTTATGTCTCACCCTACTTGGTGAGTACGGAGTCTCTCGACCAAGACCTAATTCATTCTTGGTATTCAAGCCAGGTTGACTTTGCCGCGGGGACGATGAACGGTTTCGTTGACGGAGAAAACAGTAGCTTGACCATGGGATATTATGACCGAACGCTGATTCCTTATTATTGGGACTATGCGGACCATTATGTGCTCGACGATCATTTCTTCGCCTCGGAGATGGGACCGAGCCTTGGAAACCATCTCTACATCGCGTCAGGTGCAGCAGGACCTGGCGTGAACGTTACCAACCTGTCATGGGTCGTGAACGGAACAATTGTTGGAACTCCTCCCCCGAGTTTTCCCTTGTCTAGTCTTTCTCTGAATTGGACATCTATGCCCCAAGAACTCAGCGCGCACGGTCTATCTTGGACTTGGTACAACGGTGGGTACTCGAACTCCACCGATCCGTCGCAGTTCAACGTGCTGCCATTGTTTAGTTATTTCCGGACCAACCCAAGTCTGCTAATTTCGAATGTAAAGAGCACAAACCAGTTCTCGGTTGACATCCAGAAGAACAATCTCGCCCAAGTCTCCTGGATAATGCCCGGACCATATCACCCGCCGACATGGCCATCTCTCTGCCGTACATCTCTAACACCAGACAGTGAACATCCACCCGCACGCAGTGATTGCGGCATGGACTACGTCGCCTACCTCGTGAACCAAGTGATGGAGAGCCAATACTGGCAGTCTTCTGCGATAATCGTGACTTGGGATGAATACGGCGGCTTCTATGATCACGTAGCACCACCGCGGGTGGACGGTTTTGGATATGGCTTCCGGGTTCCAAGTCTCGTCATATCTCCCTGGGTCTTTCCAAACCATATTGACCCTACACAGTACGATTTTGGCTCTTTGCTGAAACTCGTCGAACAAGTGTTCGGGCTTTCGTCACTAGGAGCTAGAGACGCCCAGGCGAACAGCATGATGGGCGAGTTCAACTTCAACCAGGCACCGTTACCTCCCGTTGTGGAGCCTGCAACTTTCGTTGGTCCTCTACCTCCGCCATCCGAGGCATTCTATCTTCCTCTGCTGAGAAACACCTGGTTTACCGCTGCTGGAGCAACCATCGCAATTCTCGTTGCAGCCGTTCTGGGGTACCGTCTCGGGAGGAGAAGTCGAAGGAAAAGCCCGACAACGGCAATAGGGCCGCCCTGAGCAGAAGAGAACGGTTTTCGGGTAATGGCCCCGTTGGTGAGATGATTGCACATCCAAAGTCCTCGGGCTCTTGGCGTCCGGAAGAGTTCGTCTAAGCGTGCCCACCAAGCGAGGCGTCATTAACAGCACGATTCTCTTAGGCTTCTCCCTACTAGGGGTTCAACGCGAAGACCTAAGTCAGATTCCTTGAAGTTTGGGGGGGCCGAACGGGACCACTCATTATCGTGATTCCTGTGAAAGTGTCAAATGAACAATTCTACGGACGCAGATCAGAGCCGGTGCTGCCAGTTGTGACGGATTGGCTGGGTGGCGAGTATCTCGTTCATTATTCTCTTTTCTGAAAAGAGTTAAGTCAAATCCGAACTTGAAGGGTCTAACACGTTGTGGAAACCATGACTTACAAAGCGTACATAGACAACATCAAGGCCAAGACCGGTAAGGAACCCGAGTACTTCCAGAAACAGGCAAAAGAGAAAGTGTTGGTATCGCATGCAGAGCTACTCTCCTGGCTCAAATCAGACTGCGGCTTGGGACACGGTCACGCCAACGCCATCATTCTGTACATCAAGGATCCTGAACTCGCCAAAAAGAAGCTAGTGGAAGACGCAAAAAGAGAGAAAGCGAGAAAATAGTCTATCTCTTGCCCTCGCCCCAGAGTCTTGTGTTGAGTGCGCCGGCTAGGTGCAATTATACTCGACACGTCTCAGGTAGATTTCCGGGGCGTAGTATCCGTGAAGGGAGGCACGATCTGGACGGGTTCGATCTTGAACAATACACGCCTCATACCCGGCCGTCGGCTCTGGTACTTGTCCTGTCCTAGATATTTTTTCGCCAGCTTGTCTACATGTTCGTCTGCCCCTTTGAAGGTCACCTCCTTGACGCGTCCACGGATCACTGCCACGTTGAAGGCGTTGGCGGGGTCGCAGATGTCGAGTGCGACTCTGGGATACCTCAGAACGTTCTTGTGTTTCTGGCTCCCTTCAATGGTGTTGATGAGGACGAGGTCCCCGTCGTGGTCGACCCATGTTTGAGTGACGTGGGGGGAGCCGTCTGGCATCAGCGTGGCGATGTTCGCGAAGGTTTTGGCCTCTATGAGCTTCTTGACGGAATCTGGAAGCGGCTTCATGTCGTGACAGTCGCCGATCATGTTTTGCCGTATTTCTCTCTTGTGAGATCAAGACGTCCGTCTGAATATGTAGACGGCCGAGACGTTCGAACCCGCTCGCGGGTTAGCTCTTTCTTGCCTGGAGAGTCTCGTAGTGCAAGATTAGCTCACCATGCTTGAGGCTTTTGACTGAGAGGAGCTTGAGGGTCTGCTGTTTCAGCATCGAACCCCAGTAATTTTTTCCGCGTCCGAGGATGACCGGCCACACTATAATGCGGTAGTCATCTGCAACGCCCCGCCGGATGAACTCCTGGACGAGCGAGGGGCCCGCGTCTACGATGATGTCCTTTCCAGGTTCCCGTTTCAGACGTGCCACGATTCGTTTGAGGTCTCCTTTCGTGATCCTAGAGTTCTGCCATTCGGTCTTTTTCAGAAAGTGAGAGAGGACGATCTTCTGACATCGGCCCAGGAATCGTGAAAACTCGAACAGGTACTCCGGATCTGATGCCTTCCTTGCTGATTCGGAGTGGACGGCAACGTGACCTTCGTAGGACTTCCGACCGTACAAGATCGTGTCCACCGAATCATATCGTTTGATCCACATATCGGTGAAACCCTCACCGGGCTCCTTCGAAGGAATGTCGGACCCAGGATACTTGGGAAACTCACCGTACCCGTCGAGCGTCATGTACATGTTCACCGTAATCTTCCTAGTCAAGTTTGATCCCGTTCGTCTCCTAGTTGCTTCCTGAACAAGTTATTCCGTTGAGATAGTTCAGTAGAGTCATTCCGTACCTTCACCCGGTTATTCCGAGTACGTTTGGCCTTGTTATTTGTAGGAGAGCGAGCGGGTTGCCGCTTGGGTCATTGAACCTGCAGCAGGGTCCTTCGGGAATCTCGAACTGTTCTCCTTCAGATTTCCAGCCCTTCTGTCGAAGTTCCTTTGACACTGCCTGCAAGTCGTCTACTTGGAAGATCAAGATGCAGCTGGGCGCGGGTCGATGGTCTGCGAGAAGAACGAGCGGGCCGTCACCGAGTCGAAGAGCGGCGACTCTAGTGCCAAAGCTGGAGATGTCCCAGATCTTCTTAGCTCCCAGAACCTTTGTGTAGTAGTCAACGTCTTTCTGGACATCGGACGTTCCCATGTAGAGATATCTGAGACGCCCAAACGGTGCATCCCTCTTGTTAGTCATCAGTTCTTCAATCAAAGATTGTACGCGCTGAGCTGAAATGTTTCTCGGTCAGAGAGACCTGCGAGACGTTTGTTCGCGTACTAGATGCGAAGGAAAATGAGTATCATTATTCTCGCGACTACTCCGAGAATCGGAGGCAGGACAAGAATGGTTGCGAGTCGGGTGATGACTCCTAGGTCGAAGGGCCAAGTCTGAATCCTGTGAATATCGCTCTCGATCTGGCGGACAATTGAGATTTCACTGGCCAAGGCTTCTTTCTCGTTCGCGTTCTCGAACTGGTCGGAATGGGTCATGCGATCTTTCAGGCGTTGGACAAGATTGGTATAGTGAGGTGTAATCCAGCTGAGCTCCTGACGTCGAGCCTCTTGGAGCCGGCGATGGATGCCAAGTAGGGGAATTAAGAAGAGAACGACCCCAACTAGTATGAGTCCGCCCAGGATGATCAGGTCGCTCGCGCGAAAGCTTCCCAGCCCAACAGTTACCCCACCAGGGATTTCCACGTTTATTGTAATGAGTTGGAGGAATGTCACTATTATCGGGAGGATGGCGTAGACGCTTACCAGCCTCATCGAGACAGTGCCAAACGGCTTCAGGCCGAGGGTCCGATCCTCGGTGAAGGGTTTCAGTTGAAACGGAAGTTTTCCTGCCCGATATATCGTTAGCATGGAGGAGCCGTATGTCCAGAGGAAGAATGAAAGAATGAGGAAGAAATATGCGAAGACGAGAACGTGGTTAGAGACAGCCCCTTCGAAGCTCAACGGAATAGGCGAGACTAAGTTGATGACTACGAGGAGTATGATCCAGACTATCAAGACTCTTGAGAGTCGAATAGGCGGCGTTCTCAAGCGTAGCGCCGTGTTCTCCCGGCTCATCCCCTTCGTATACTCGCTTAGTCGGTCCATTCTTGTGGCAATGTATCTCATGGCGTATAGGAAGTAGAGCATGATGAGAGAGAGAACTAGAGCCTCGTCAAGGATTAGGCTTCCAACACCCTGCGATGGAACAAGCAAGTATTCTATCGTCGAAAGAATTTTTGTCGGAACGAAGCTGACGATTACGGCACCAAGCCAGAATGGCACCCTCCTAAGGAACCCACCGACGGGAAGCCCGTTCGAGTAGTGGCCGTTGCTCCTCATGTTCGGCGAGGTGGATCAAAATGCTTAGAGAAGAAGCCTTGCCCTCTGAGTGAGACACGATCTGGCCTAAGACGAAGACCACTACGCAAGACCTGTCCAAAAATGGTTCGAATTCGTTGAAGTTTTGGCGCCGCCGAGAGGGTTCGAACCTCTGGCCGCGCCGTGTAAAGGCGCTCTGACCAACGGGTTGCTGCAGTGGGATCTTTAACAGCTTCAGCCTCAGCTATTCACTGAGCCCGCTGCTCTACCACTGAGCTCGCGCCCCTGATTGAGGGAACGGCGGCCCGCTACTAGCCGGCGGCAACGGCAATCCAGAGACTCCGTCTATTAAATGATAAGGCCAAAGGCTTCCGCGATTCTAAGACCTAGAAACGAACGTTGGAGTAGCAGCATCAGTCAAGAGACCCGAAAAGACGAATCACCCAGCTGGCCTTCGAGGAAGGAGCACTAGTCCTCAACTTTCAGATCTGGAAGAATGCAGCAACCTTTCGATTATCGGCGATGCGAGAGCTGTGGCCAGGACTGCCAATCCTGCAACCGGATAGAGTTGCGAACTAACGAGCGCGGAATCAACTCCTGCCTTTGCCAGCACCAGTGAGAATTCTCCGCGAGGAACTAGTATGCTGCCAATGAGCAACGGGGTCCCGGTTTTCGCTAGACGTGCACCCAACGAGCCACCGACGAACTTTCCGAAAATGGCTCCTCCTAGGATGAGTGCTAAAGGAAGCCCTACAGATAGCGCAGCGCCAACATCGATGAGAGCTCCCATGGAGAGGAAGAAGAAGACGATGAACGCCTCTTTGAGAGGCAGAATCTTCTCCCTCACATAACGAGAATGCTTGACAGGCAGAAAGAATCCTGCCAGCAGCGCGCCTATGCCTGGCGAGAAGCCTAGATAATCGGATAAGACTCCGAAGAGGAACCCGAATGAGAGAGCTAGCAGAAACGAGATTTCTCCAACTTCGATCTCGTACTGGCTTACTCGGTTGATGATTCTCGGACCGAGGTATCTACTGAAACCAAAGGTAGCAAGGAAAAGGAAGCCGGCCTTCCCAGTTACAATCAAAAATGCCGAGGCTTGAACTTGGCTTCCGCTTGCAAGCTCTGGTGTGAGGAAGAGGAGGAAGACTGCTACTAGATCCTCGACTACCATAACCATCATTATCGTAGCTGCGAGGCTTTCGCCGTGTTCATGAGTCCGGTCAGCGACGATCTTCGCTACGATTGCGGTGCTGCTCAAGCCCAATACCGAACCTAAGAACAGAGAAGTGCCAAGGTTCCACCCTGCAGCGAGACCGGAGAGAACCCCGACTGTGAAGGCTACGAGAAACTCTACGGTGGCAAGTACTATGGCTTTTGATCCGACTGTCTTGAGATGGCGGGGATCCAGCTCGAGACCTATGACGAATAGCAGCAGAATTATTCCTAGAGTACTAAGAAAATCAATGGCTGATGTGTCTCGGATTAGGCCGAGACCGAAGGGTCCGACAACCATGCCCGCGACCAGCTGTCCCACGATCATTGGAAGGCGTAATTTGTAGAAGAGTAGACTGAAGAGGAGTGCTGCAGCGACCGCGATTGCTAGATCGAAGAGAAAGGTCGTGGTCATAAGTTGGGCTTGGCTGGATACATGCTCTCTACAGCTAAAGCACTTTCCGGCGAGCGACAGGAAGATCTTGGGTTCGGGCCATTTGCGTTGATTACGATTCGAACTCGCAGACGCTCTCGGGATCCGCTCTTCGAGAAGCTTCAGATCTATGCGGGATTCTACAAGACGTACGGACTTATTGCTGGGTTGTCGATGGTCTTAGCCAAGAATGGCCTTCGACATCGTAGGCGCAATCGTGGTTCTGGTTGGAGGGAACCCGATCCTCGTTGTCTTTCTGGTGAGCATCATAGGCAACATGATCCCGTTCTTCCCAGTACCGTATCTGCTGTTCGTGATCACCATCGCATCCGGCTTCCCCGGTCTGGGGCTCTTTCAGATAGCTGCCGTATCCGCATTGGGAGCTTCTATGGGAAAATTCGTTAGCTATGGGGTGGGATACGGAGCTCGACGAGCGCTGAGCGGAAGTGCCGCAAGGTTCGACTCGTTCAGAAAACTCGTGGGCGGCAGCTCCTTCCTCCTCGCACTGGTTTTCGCGGCCTTGCCCCTACCTGATGATATCGTCTTTGTGCCTCTCGGAATCATCAAGTATAGTCCAGTCAAAACGTTCATCGCGCTCTATTCAGGAAAGTTTGTCCTGACAATACTCATCACCTACGCGGCAAGAAGTTCTCAGGGAGGCCTCGAGGACCTTCTGGGCGGCGGTCTCTATGTCTCTATACTGTCAGCTGTCATCGTGGTCTTAGTTGCCATCCTGTTGATGAGGGTCGACTGGGAGGAAGTTCTTGTCGAAGGCCGACGAGGGATGATCAGGAGACTCTTGAAGGGAATTTTTAGGAGAAATGATAGGTCAAAGAAACAATCTGACCTTTCAGGCTAGTTACCAAGCTTCGAAATTGAAGTCGTCGCTCCTGTCAGGAATGACGGGAGAAGTATTGTTGAAGAGTCTGTTTGAACGAGGAGAATACGGTGATTCGTCGGCGCTGTATGATCAATTCGACCACAGACGCGAGAAGGAAGATGATTGAAATTGCGAATCTGGTCTCTACGAATGCTGTTGATACTAACCATAGGCCGAAGAGCTGCAGAGCGTTTCTAACATCGTATTTCAAATCCATTAGGCAAACGCAAGCATAGAGCGACTGAGCCATGGTCAGCAGCACCTCGTCTCTGTGAGCTGTTAGAGAGACTGGTCCAATAGTTCCGATGCTGAGGGCAAAGACTATTGGAATGATTGCAATGAGGGCCGTCAGCTCGTTTACTGCCGATGAGACGAAGTTCAACAGAGCCATGGGTGCTAGCTTGACCTTCCGTGCCCAGTGAAACGCAGTCACTTTCTCAGGGAACTCAGATAGAAATGGGGCGATCCATTGAATGAAGAAGAATCCTGCACCCGCGCCGAACAGGGCTACTGCAATAGTATTGATCGAGTCCACGAAAGGCGTCGAGATGAATACGAAGACCAGGCCGGAGAAGGTGAAGAGACATAGGATGGCGATGATTCGATGCTTTCTTGTTCTGAGTTCAACTATCGCACGGGGCGATGCGTCAAGCGCTTCCCGGGGGTCCTGCCTCTCGGACGGTAGCCTCGATAACATCCAGAGATAGCCCAGGAAGGCGGCGAGGAGAACGAAGGTGTCGATGAGTTCCAGAGAGCCTCTGAGCCAGATCAAGACATAGTACAAGGTTGCTCCAAGCATGAACACGACTTCGATGCTCTGTTCCTTGCGCAGCGCAATTACGTGCAGTCCAGATCGCTTATTCCCACTTCTCGAAAGCATAGCCGTGAACAGTATCAGAGGCCATCCGAGCCCTGTGAGTAATCTGTTCGCTCCGGTAAAGTTCGCGGTCACGTTCGGAAGCCAGCCGACAGGATCTTGTCCCGCGTTCCAGGCAATGGCTCCTTCGACAAAGAACTCTGGAAGCGTCTGGACGATTGCTACAATCGCCAATGCAAGACCCTGGCTGATAGAGTACTGTGATGCTTCAGCAGCCCAGGCAATCATCATCGCTGCAGCAATTACGGAGGCGAAAGTGAAGAGGGCGAGAATTAGCGTCAGGGAAGAGAAGGATGTGGATGAGGCTGCGAATATTAGAACGAAAGCTACGCCCACAACGCAAGTGATAGTGAGACCCGCATAGTTTCCGAGGACTCTGCTCACTTGTCGGGTTCTCCCGATTCGAATCCGAACCGGGACGACGCTATTTCTAACTTCAGTAAACTAACGCATTAGAAATCCGACCGTCGGATGTTCTGATTGATTGCGATGCATTATCGAGTGATCATGAAGGAGAATTGTTCATTCGTAGCAGTGACCATTATTATCGTATAGGGATATCCTGACTGGAAGACGAACGCGGTTCCGCTGGCAGTGCAGCTAGGGCACGCTGACGAAATTACGATTATCGCGTTTGTCTGAGTTGTGGCATTGAACATAGGTCCAGACCAGTTTGCTCTAGTGTACTGGTTCCCTGTGTAATCATTCACGTAGTATGACTTCAGTGTTATCGGAGTAGTGCCAATGTTTCTGATGGAGAGGTTCACAGTGTTGTTCGAAGTGAAGGATGCGTATTCCAGGCTAATCGACTCTGTCGCTACCTTCTGAGGAGTCGCAATTGCGCCGAATAGACCCGTCGCGTAGACATAGACCATTACAGATGCGATTACGACAATGGCAACCATTAGAACTGAAGCGATAATGGTGTCAATACCGCGCTCGTTCTTGAGAAATCGCCGGAATCGCAAACCGTGAACCTTCGTGTACTGAACAACGTGTAGAACTGCTCTGTTGAAGCTTGTATCGTTACTGGTGAAGAAAACGCCAAGTTACACTTGTTCGCCGGCTCGGCCACGCCTTGCGGGAACCGCCATCCTGCTTCGCGTTGAAGTGTTTCACTAAACATTAAAACTTCAGATCGCAGGGCACCCGCTTGAGGGCCCGTAGCTCAGCCAGGTTTCACATCAACGGACTGAAAGAGCGGCAGGCTCATAGCCACGGCAAGAGACACCTGACGGTCCCCGGTTCGAATCCGGGCGGGCCCACCACATTACAGATTTATCCGCCCCTACGGCAAGGTTTAGAGGTAATCAATTGCCGAAGGCGAGAAATCTACTTCTTCCCGTTCTTGTCTTGTTGATCTTGTCATGGGCTCTAGGGAGCCTATCGAAAAGCATACCTGGTGGAAATCTACTCGTCAATTCGTACTGGCTCTTGTACATTCTATACTTTGTGCCCTTTCTCGCTTTGGGTGCGCTGGTGCTACTTGCGGTTCTTATCATTTGGAATTTGAGAGACCTTTCTGATGGTCTAGGTTCAGGAATCGCAAGAAAGGTGAAGAAGCGGAAGAAACACTGGGCGGTTCGCATGCTGATCTTCTTCTATGCTTGGGTCTTTGTCCTTATTTTCCTTGAGTCGCACTGTGGAGGCGTTGTCTGTAGCCTCTCCGATAATAGCAACTTGCAAGGTTTGGGAGCTATTGTCGGGGCACGTGATCCTTCCTCGAGCCCCTCCGTCGTGACAGAGGCAGTCGCTGGTCTTACTGGAGTGTTTAGTTGGGGCTGGTTTCTTCCCGCTTCCATCGTGCTTTTGCTTGCGAGTTCGCTGGTGATGGGAAGGAGTCTCGTAGTGTCCCTCCGGGAGTGGAGACAGGGCGCTGAAGATGAAATCAGAAACGCGAAAAAGCAAGGTTTCGCCGCGGTTCAAGAGGCAATCAAGATAGTCTCAGCTGTGGATAGCACCGATCCGAGAATTCGGATTGTCTTGTGCTTTGAGAGGTTGGTCATGACCGCTTCCCGGCTTGGCGCAGTAGTGTCTCCTGACCAGACAGCCAGAGAGATTGAAATGTCTATCAGACGCACCTTCTTGCTAGAGGGCCCCGCGACTTCGGAACTGACCGCGCTTTTCGAAGAGGCAAGATACAGTCTGCACCCTGTATCGGAAGAGGACGCCAAAGAGGCTCGCGAATACCTGATTCAGATAGCAGAGGAGCTAAAGACTTGATCTCGACCTCCAAGCGGCTCGCGACAGCGCCCTCCATCCGAATAGGAGCAGGATAACCCATCGACACTGAACATCTTCACAAGTAAACTTTTGTTGGTCAGACTACACCATTGGGGCCTGTAATCTGCACTTCTTCAAGACGCGAACCCAGTTCCGGCTCAAATCCCACCGGTTCCGAACCCTGGAAGGGTTGAGCTGAGGATTTTCAGTGAGCTTAGACACAAGCGCAGCGGCGCGTCAAAGAACCAATTTGGTGTAAACATGTGAATACAGCCTCAAAGAAGGTCCCGAACTTATGTGAATCCGCAAGGGTTTCGAACCGCGAGAATGGATTCGCTGTAGTTTCAAGCGAATCCGGGCGGGCCCACCAAATTCAGTTAGGGCGTGGACTCTCTGGCGAGAGCTAGGGTCAGTGTCTCTTGGAAAGGGCCTTTCTATGTTCTATCGAGATCAGTGTCTGCGCATAGTCGCTGATGAGCCAAGTTACGAGTTGGTGCGGGTGACATACATCGAAGACAATTATTCAATAATGTTCGATCGGAGCATCGAGCGCGGCCTAGACCACCATGCTGGGCTATAATATGGTCCTTAACAAGCCAGCATAATCCAGCTTGTTGCGGTGCTATTGTCGATTCCGATAGCCCTGTATCCTTTGATATCCCGAGGTTCGAATCAGCTGGCGAAACGGAGTCTTCTCTTGACTCTAGCTAATTCTGAACGTGATCTAAGCGTCTTCACAGCCAGTAATCCGTTGAACCCGAGTATTCCCGCCATGACCAGGATCCAAGTGTTGGTTGTTGTTTGAGGAATAGATCCGCACAGGGAACATCCTCCACTAGGCGTTTTGGTCGAGCCTCCTGTTGAACCTCCGGTGCCACCGTTTGTCGCGGCGGGTTCGACCTGTATAGGTACGGGCTTCGAATCTGATCGGGGAGGGCTACCGTTGTCCGTTGCGATGAAAATCAC
>VBAW01000143.1 GCA_005888635.1 Candidatus Bathyarchaeota archaeon
GCATTGCAAGAGGGTCCGATCAAGATTGGAATCATCGCGTCTGAGAGACAAGCAATCAACGCTGTACTGGGACGATTACAAGAGGATGGTAGGATTCCGAGCAGGTTTGCTGACTCCTACTGGAACGCTCGGGGTGGGAGCCACACAGATGGCGGAGCATTCCTCTTCAGTGTAAAAGATGGAGAGGATGGAAAGGAACTGGAATGTGCTGACAAATTTGGACAGGAAATTACTATTCCAGAACAGGAATGGCTACACGGACCCCGAACGGATCTCGCTCTAAACGTCAGCGTTGCACTGCAACTACCAAAGAAGGGTCCAAAGACTCAGGACCCTCTAGGATTCTACGAGTACGTTCGTCCCGCGTTGAGGGACGCTGGCTTCCAGTATGCCGGAGAGATTCTGGAGGAGTTGAATAGGCTCGCGTTGAAGGGACAAGAGTCGAGAACCTTCGCAATACAAACCCTCTCATTGTTATTTGACAGAATCTATGATACGGGCTACAAGAAGCGCAGCTCACTTTTACAGTTGTACCACGAGGCCTTGAATGAGATCTTCTCCTCTGTCCCATTGTCAAACTATGACCTCTACACTCGGCTAGACTGGAAGAACAGGTTGAGACTTGCGCATCCGGGACTGGACTCGCAGGTGCTGGTGGTTGATGCTCTGGAATTTCCAGTTGAAGGAGACGAGAGCGCGGCCAGGTTTGTGGTCGACGCGCACGACCAGGGCTGGAAGAACATCTTGCTGTACAACTTGCGAGGCCATAGGTTCATCGGAAGCGGGCTGGGTCCGCGAACGAATGGATTGAAGATTGACTGTTACGGCGATGTAGGTGATTATGTCGCTTCGGGCATTGACGGCTGTGAGATAACGGTCCATGGTGCCGCTCAAGATCAAGCCGCTCAGATTCTCAAGTACGGTAAGCTCGTGGTTCATGGCGATGTGGGTCAGGCGTTCATGTACGCGGCAAAGGGAGGCGACGTGTACGTGCTGGGCAACGCAGCGGGACGACCACTCATCAACGCGGTAGGTAGGCCGAGAGTTGTGATCAACGGGACATGTCTAGACTATCTGGCAGAATCTCTCATGGCAGGTGATCCGTACAATGGAGGCGGGTTCGTGATCGTCAACGGCTTGAAACCTTCCTTTGACGGAACGTTCGTAGACCAGGAATATCCCTATCCAGGAGGCAACTTGTTCTCTTTAGCTTCTGGAGGGGCCTTATTCATCCGCGACCCTCATCGTAGTGTGTCAAAAGATCAGCTCAACGGCGGACGATTGGTTGACTCGACCCCGAAAGATTGGGAGCTGATTCTGCCATATCTGGAAGAGAACGAGGAACTGTTCGGCATATCAATTGAGAGAGACCTATTGACTGTCGATGGAAAAATCTTGGATCCATGCCAAGTCTATCGTAAGGTCGAGCCCACATCGTTGCAAGAACTAACTTAGACAGTTCCTACGAGGCCCCTCTTGCCCGAGCGTAGTTTCTCCACGGCCACAAGCTGTTGAAACTGTTTGAAGAGGACCCGGTCTATTCGAAGACCCGTCTGCTGCTTAGACATCTCGACCAAACAAGATGTCGACAGCTACGACTAAAGCAGGAGAGCAGACCAACAACCAAGTTTACCCGACCCGCTAGCTACAAGCCCAAACCACCCCTGCGGAACGTCTCTATTGAGACCTGGACTACTCACTCCGACAGTCCGCAAGAACGTCACGTGGGTCCAACCCGAACCAACAACATCAGACACTACACGACCCCAACAGCTAAGCTCAGACATAACATGGGCCGAACCCAGCACCGCAAAGTCCAAGCTAGCAAAAGGGTCCTCAGGTCTCTCAACCACTCGAGACCGGACAAGAGAGTAAGCACCCAGCGATGGTCCGATCTAGGTACGTTATTCGGTCATGTTCTAGGTTGATGGCTAGTTCCTGTTCCATTCGTGAGGGGTTGGCGTGTAGTCGTTCGCGCCAGTCGCTCCGCTGACTCGACATCTGTAAGGTTGAGCCATCCTTCTGCTATTGCTCAGACACGAGAGCGAAACTGCCGGGTTCCATTGATGAAGTGGACCATATTGTATCGTTGTTGACCGACTGCCCATTTTTTCGAAGGCGTTCTCCTAGGGAAGCGCAAGCCACTCACTTTTCTCTGCAGTCATGTGACTAGATCGAAAACCATTCTCTTGATAAGTCGGACTCAACGCTTCAGCCGACGAAATGCCAACGCAAATGGAGGAAGATGCTACTTCAGCCCTCAGATCATTGGCTCAATATGGAACCGATGATCACGATTCTCAGCGTGGTCGTCATATGGTCCTTGCACAGCAACTGAAGGAATTGACAGGATTTACTCCTGAGAGACTCAGCGATGCGATGGAGTTGCTAGAGAGAAACGGGTATGTCGAGTTACTTCGCTCGATCGGGTCAGAGCCTTTCTCATTCAAGTTTGCAACTGCTACCCCGATGGGGAGACTTGAATATCAGAGACTTGAGGCTCTTGCGGCTAATAAGACCTCGAAGCCTTCGCCGACGCAGGCCCCGACCGTTACTCGTCACCCAACGCCAGTAGGATCTCCTTTTGGCT
>VBAW01000144.1 GCA_005888635.1 Candidatus Bathyarchaeota archaeon
TTGGACTACAGGGAGGACCAACGGTGTCGCTGGGTGTCGTGAGCGCGCTGGGGAGACCGTTGCCCGGTGCGGATTTCATCTTCGAAGGGCTAATCCAGACAGACACAGCGATCAACCCAGGCAACAGCGGAGGGCCACTCGCCGATATCAGCGGAAACGTCATCGGAATGAACACCGCTATGATCCCCTATGCCCAAGGCGTCGGGTTCGCCATTCCAGTCAACACGATCAAATGGGTAATGCAGCAGATCCGGGAGAAGGGACGAGTTGTTAGACCTTGGCTGGGAATCTATGGAACCACCCTTAACGAAGCGCTTGCCCGAAGATACGACCTTCCAGCCGACTCAGGAGTGTTAGTAGTTGAAGTGGACGCCAGAGGACCCGCATACCGGTCCGGACTACGAGTCGGAGACGTCATAATCGGCATAGGATCCCAAACCATCAACCAGATGAAAGACGTGCTCTCAGCCCTCTCCAAACACGCCATCAGCGAAGAAGTAGACCTACGATTCATCAGAACCGGCACCAAACGAGTGACTAGACTCCTGCTCCAAGAGACCCCTCTGCAAACCGTCCAGAGACGATAAGATGATAAGCATCGAGAAACCGTCGATTTTTAACGTGCCGTCGTTCGAAGCAACGCGTATATCTCGGAACGGAGTATTGATCTGCTAATGGCCCTTATAGACGTAAGCAGTATCATCCAGCTCGCATACTTCGGATCTTTCATCGTCCTAATGTTCTACGGACAGCGAATACAGGTGAGCATGATGCTTGTCGGCGTCAAACGCAATCTAGGCAAGCTAGAGAGGCTCCGAAAGGCTGCACACGATAGCGTTCTCAGCTCAGCGCTGCGATTCAAGGGCGACCAGAAAGCCGTTGAATCTCGCATTGACCGACTGACCGGCTCGTTCGCCATTCAGCCCGTAAGCATGGATCCTTCAGGGATCGTCGGCAAACTCGAACACATTCTCGATACCTACGATGACAATCTGAGGACAGAAGTCAAGGCTATCGCTACCAGCGCAACGGAAGCCGAGGTCAACACACTCTCCAACCAGATGGAAATCTCCATCGGCGCGGATCAGATGTACAGAGTGGTCCGCCACTTCTACCTCCTAGCGAGGAAACAGGGCGGAATCCTCGCACTATATCAGCTTCAGATGGCCATGCCCCAGATAATGGAAGAAGCGGAGGCCTACAGCTCAGCAATAGACGCATTTGCAAAGGGTAATCCGATAGGAGATGGAATAGGTCCCCTAATCGCTAGCAAGATGGCTGAAGGCGCTCAGTCTAGAGAGATCGAACAAGACACGATAATGTACGAAACGGGCCTCGACGGGAGAAACCTACTCCTGGTTCGTGCAAAAGGTCCAGGCGGTAGCGTCGGAAAGCCAGGGCTCGCTGTGGAGAAACTCATAGAGCAAAACTCTCCCTCCCTCGTGGTAACGGTAGATGCAGCCCTCAAATTTGAGGGTGAACCAAGCGGAGAAGTCGCAGAAGGCGTCGGTGCCGCTATCGGGGGTCCCGGAGTCGACAGATACCACATCGAACAGAGCGCGTCCAAGCGTCATATCCCCATGATCGCCATAGTTGTGAAGATGTCAAACAAGGAAGCCATCTCTGCGATGACACAGCAGGTTAGGCTGGCTGTAGACGAGGCAATAAAACGAGTCAAGAATACAATTCTGTCGGCGTCGAAATCAGGAGATACGGTGATTGTTGCCGGCATAGGCAACACCATGGGAATACCCTAGTCCCGCATAGCGGATCAACCCTTTTCCCTAAGCTAGTTTTCTTGGTTCACGTTGGTGTTCGAAGGGCAAGCGCGATATTGACCGCGTCTTGAAGAAGTTGCTCGTCTGGTGGAGACGGGCCAGAATACCAGAAGGGCGGGCCGCTGATTCCGCCTGCGCTAGTGTATTTTAGAAAATTCCAGTATGAATACAAGATCTTTGTTCCCTAGTGAGTAGAGTTGTGCGGCAAGTGGGGCCCTCAGATTCTCATTGGCGTATCCTATAAGGTTCCCAGCAAAACTGCTGGTCACATTGTTCCACTTGTAGACTGTACCATTCATCAGAGAGGAAACGTATTCCATCTGGAAACCGAACTGTCGCGCGTAGTTAGACTCAAGCTGCCAACGAGCATGCAAGTCAGTCCGCTGCAAGGTCCAGTAAAGCGTCGTTGGCACCGCGGCAGACACGGCAATCCCAACAACCGCGAGAATCAGAAGAATACGAAATCTAGTTAGACGAGGAAGCGGATTGGGTACTACAGTCATGACATACCGTGGATAAGTCGCGGGCGTTTAAAATGTTGTGCGAGCTAGAGCGATCTCTGGACGATTCTCAAACATGCGTTCATGATATACGGAATCTCACTCTTGGCGAGGATCTGTTTGGCTTCCTCGTTCTCTAGTCCGAGCTGGGCCCAGAACACGAAGGGGCGACCATACTTCCGGTGGAAGTCGACGACCTGCTGTGCCACCTGGGGTAGCTCTTCGCTGGGACGGAACACGTCGACAATCTCGACCTTGCTTGCTAGTTGCGCGGGCATGTCCATGAGGCTGGGATAGGCTTTCTCGCCGACGATCTCGTCCGCGGTCGGATTCACGGGTATGATCTTGTAGCCGTGGTCCTTCATGAACTGTGGGACCGTGTAGGCA
This sequence comes from Candidatus Bathyarchaeota archaeon, assembly GCA_005888635.1. Classification (GTDB taxonomy): domain Archaea; phylum Thermoproteota; class Bathyarchaeia; order 40CM-2-53-6; family 40CM-2-53-6; genus 40CM-2-53-6. The sequence goes on from VBAW01000144.1 coordinate 2,666, forward strand.
TCCTTGGACGGGTTCTTGCTGGCACCTACAACTGCGATGGTCTTGTACTTTCTTAAAACATCGTGGGGACTGATGGTTGCGCTGGGAGTCATGGTCACGGACAATTCTGAGGATCTAGCAAGATGGGCTCGAGTAGAAAAGGCTTCGAAGAACCCGGGTTCAATCCTTAAAATCTAGACCGGCCTTCCAAAATCCGTGTCTCCTACCTGGAATGCGAAGCCTCCGAAGAACGACGACGAATACTTCGAACGAATGACAAGATCACTCTTCACAGCGGGCCTCAACTGGAAAGTCATAGAAAACAAATGGCCTAACTTCCAGAAGGCCTTTGCCGGATTCTCAATCAGCAAAGTTTCACGGTTTTCTGACAAGGATGTGAAGAAGCTTATGACTGACACGGGCATTGTCCGGAACGAGAAGAAAATCCAGGCGACGGTGCATAATGCAGGCGAATTTTTGAAGCTGGAGAAAGATTTCGGCTCCTTCCAGAAATATCTCAACACGTTCGGAAAGGATGAGGACCGTATGTTAGAGGCCGTGCAAGAACGGTTTCAACACGTTGGACCATCTACCGCTAGGACTTTTCTTTGGGCGTCGGGATGCGAGTTGACTCCGACACGTGAAGAGAAGAAGTGGATGAGCGGCCACAAGAAACCTTAGACGGTTATTAGCGGAGAGCTAGAAATAGACCTCACACTCTGTGTCGCAAGGATCAAGAACGATTACGAATTATCGTCCGGTAACGGGTTTGGTAACTGTAAATGGTAATGTTGAATGAAATAGGAACATTCGCCGGGTACCATTTTCGGCCGGAATGGTAAAGGACAGAGAAGCCTCAGCTAACTATTAGATTGGACTGGTGAAGCTTTACCAGGCATTCGGGCAACGACCTCAGCACCCCTGCCCTGGCGGAGTGACCTGGGACCATCCGTTGGGCATAGTGCTAGCAACCGCGTCTCGCGGTCGAGCCTCATCGTCTCGATCCCCTGATCGATTCCTTAGCTTTTGGAACGACCTGCTCGGCGAAGATACGAACTTGGCCCTCTTCCTCTCCTTCTATGGAAGGCCAGAAGATGAATGTATCCAACCCTAAGTCTTTGTAGGATGAGACGAGCCCAGTCTACCCAGTGTGAGACCGAGCCGACAAATGGCCTCTTTTCATGGAGGAAGAATGGTTTCTTTTCAGACGCCTCCGACCGCTCCTGATCATCGATCACGCCGACAACCTGAGCGATTCGTCTGATCGACTCTGGTGATCTACCGTTCTTCTTTGCCGACTCGTCGATAAGTCGTTGTCGCCCCCTTATCTCGTCGCTGGACGTGTAGGTACTGAGCGGATTGACCCAGCCATCGGTTAGTCTGCCGATAAGCCGCATCATACGCGGCCCGGTCGCGCCAGTCCAGATGCTTATCCGATGATAGGGGCTCGGACCTGCTTGGGCGTTTTCCAGCCGGTAATATTTTCCGGGAAAACTTACACGACTACGATCTTTGCCATAGTTCCAGATGAGACGAATAACCTGTAGCGCTTCCTCGTACGCTGCAACAGCATCTCTAGGAGCTCTCCTAGTCCCGCCCCATGACTGGATGGCATCCCAGAACGCGCCCGTCCCCAGGCCCAATTCTATGCGTCCTTTCGTTAGAATATCTAGGGTAGCGACCGATTTCGCCAAGATTGCAGGTGCTCTCATCGGTAGATCGCTAACATCTGGAAAATACCTAATTTTCCTAGTGGACGCCGCCAAGACGCTAATCAGGGTCCAAGTATCAAGGAAACTACCATTGTACGGATGATCCTGAATACCAATAATCTCTAGGCCCACTTCGTCAGCTGTCTTTGCTATCTTGAAAATATCGTCCCGCACTACTACTGTAGGGCGTAATACTGATGCCGAACTCCGGTTCCCGACGCCGGGACGTAGCATCCTCTCTTAGCAACGAATCCGCGCTCCTCGATACGTCCCGCCGCTAATTAATCA
>VBAW01000087.1 GCA_005888635.1 Candidatus Bathyarchaeota archaeon
ATAGGATTTTGATGGAGCACTTCTGAGCTGCGAGACATGGATTCGCGAAGGCGCCGTAGACGCGGGGAGTGGTCGAGGGGATTGCTACCAGGAAGAATGCCACCGCTAGCGCTATTATTGCCCATTGTTTGTTTCTTCGCATTTTTTCTCTGTGGACCATGTAGATTACGCAGGGTTCATTAGTCTTATTCAAGTAGTAGGAATGCTCGAAACTGCGGATGTGATAATTGAGTAGAGAGCTAGCCCCACTATGGCGTTTCAAAATTCGGATCAGAGAAAAAGCGACGAACGATCGGCTACTCGACCCGAAAGTATCGAAGGCGAGAGCGATGCCTTGCTCAGTCTATTGGGTTTGCTGAGCTTTCATGCGTCGCTGCATTTCCTCCGGCGGCACATCCTCTACGTGAGTGGCTATCCACCACTGGTTGCCGGACGGATCGGTAACGGCGGCATTTCGGTCCCCATAGAACATGTCGGAAGGCGCTCTCAGTGAGGTTGCGCCCGCGTCAAGTGCTCGCTTGTAAGCCGCGTCGGTGTCCTCCAGGTACAGGTATATCATGCCGGGCATGGATTTCGATTCGCCAGTTGGCTCTCCCATCATGACAATAGAGTCGCCGATTTTCATCTCTGCATGGCTTACGCGGCCATCTGGGGCCATCATTCGTTCTCGCTCTTCAGCATCAAAGGCCTGTTTGAGAAAAGTCATCAGCTTGGGCACTCCCTGAAAAAGGCAAAGTACGGTGTAACGGAGTGGTAGCCTTGCGGGATCGGTTTCGGTTTACTCGTAACAGATTGCATGATGAAATTCGTCTTCTGCGTGCCCTGGATAAAAGATTGACGGGAGAGAAACTATTCGCACCCTACAAGTGTCCTTAATCTAACAGATGTCGCGGGGACCATGTCATCGCTGAAGTTTGCGAGTCCACTCTACGAGGCTTGAAAGAACGTCTCGCAGGGTCTGGAGAGTCTCTTCGTCGGTCAACTTCAGGTTTTCATCGAACTTGTCTTTGGCATTGGCGACCAACAGCAGGGGCCTATTGATCGGGTACATGTTTAGGTCGATCATGATCTGTCGAAGGTGAAGCTGGGCTCTTGCTCCTCCACGCAGCGATGTCGAGGCACTGATGATTGCGGCGGGTTTGCCGCTCCAAGAAGCGTCTCTCGGGGGCCTATTGCCCCATTCGATCGCGTTCTTGAGAACCGCACTGATAGAATAGTTGTGCTCGGGGGTAGCTATCAGAACTGCGTCGGCGCCGCGAATCTTGTTCTTGAGTTCCTTGACTTCCTCGGGCATGTCATGCTCAAGATCCTGATTGTACAGTGGTAGTCTTGAGACATCAACGACCTCAAGGGTTGCGTTCGCCGGGAGAAGCTGCTTTGCCGCCTCGAGAAGAGCACTGTTGAACGACCTCTTCCGGCCACTACCGGAAATGGCGAGAATCTCAACCTTCGAGGGCTTCTCCATACTTTCTATCTTTCCTATTGACTTTAGATCAATCCTCTAGTTCTATACAACATCTATGAAGCGACTATCCGAGCACAGGTGCTGGTTAACAAATACATGGAGCAGATGATTAGCGGTGAGGACCTAATCATGGTTGACCGTAACGAACTCTTCGAGAGCTTGAAGACCTGGATACTTCAACTTCCAGGCGTGACTCAGGCTGCTCACCGGTTTGGAGGAACAGAATTCCAAGTTGAAGGCCTAGAGTTCATGCACCATCACGGACCTTCCTTCCTTGACATCCGCCTCTCTAAGAACGACCAAGCAACAGCGCTGAAGAGTGGGACAGCTCTTCTTCACCGGTTCGCTTCTCAAGCCGGATGGGTAAGCTTCAGGATCGAGAAGCCGGAAGATCTTGAAGCTGCCAAGAAACTCATCCGGCTTGCATATGAAAACGCAAGGACCAGCATGGAAGCCCACAGAGCTAGAACCAAATGAAACTTGGTTAAGATCCCCATCAAAATGTGAGTCGGAACATGAACTCGGTCCGGGGCGGGGCTGAACCAGAGTTCAGAATGTTCACCGCATGACACCCTAACGAGGAACGTTACTCCCAGTTCCTTGAAGCTCTACAACTCTTCACCGATGCTCGGATGCAGACGAGTATCAGCTTTTCGGGGGAAAGCTAGCTTGACGTCGTTCGCCGAGCCATGTTCTCCTCGAACTTGCTGACACCTTGATAGTATTGCGACACCAGACTGGCCGAGGCTGGATTCGTGTAGAGCTCTGCTACGGGATTCTTGATTAGTCCTTGAGGTCCATGCGCGCGTTCGCGGTGATTACGTTGACCCCGCTCTTCGCTGCACTGTAGATCGACCGGTGGCTCACGAGTGGAACTCTTCCGAGAAGGGAAGAGACGTTGATCAAATGTCCTCGGCCCCGTTCTTGAAAGTGAGGAATGATAGCTGCATCCCGTAGAGAACCGATTTAAGAACAACAGAAGTTATCTCGTCAACGTCCTGGTCTGTTAGGTCCAGCACCGACTTTGTGATCCCTCGGCCAGCGTTGTTTACCCAGACATCCACATGTCCGTACTCTTTGAGTGCTCGGCTCCGAAGATCTTCAACGTCGGCTCTACGCGTGACATCGGTTGGCACGACCAAAGCTCTCGTCCCGGCTTGTTTCGCAACCTCCTTCAGTTGCTTCTCGCGTCTTGCTGCGAGTACGAGTTGATGACCCTTGGACCCGAGTTGCTTGGCTAAGGCCGCTCCTATTCCGCTGCTCGCACCGGTAATCACAGTGACCTCATTGGTCATGATAGAACTACCGGAGAGTCATGAAGCACATGAAATGTTGGAATCTGAGATCCTATTCTGACTCCCGAAGGAGTTGCGAAAAGAGAGGTTGATTACCCCCATAAGAGCGGCGTGTTCCTATGTCAGCGGAGTATCAAGGCAAGGAGTCTGGCCAGAACTGGGAAGGATCGGCGGCCCAGTCCACACAATCAGAATCAGGAAAGATCCAACCTAAGCAGCTTCTCATTCTGCTCGTCCTGAGCCTCTCCCTCGCAATCATCGTCATTGACGCAACGATAGTGATTGTCGCTCAGTATCAGATTAAGCAAGACTTCCAAATTTCCCTGAAAGACCTAGAGTGGATTACGTCCCTCTACGCTCTCATCTTCGGATCATTCCTGCTCTCGTGGGGAAAGCTGAGCGATGAGTTCGGCAGAAGACGGATCTTCATGGCCGGAATCTCCCTATTTGTCGTTGGGTCTGTTATCGACGGATTTTCCCAAAACCTGTCCCAAATCCTGGTCGGCCGGATCATCCAAGGGTTCGGGGCAGCGATGGCCTCTCCCTCCACTTTGTCGATTCTGACTACGACGTTCACTGGCAAAGCACGGGGCGTAGCTTTCGGAATCTGGGGTGCAACCGCTGGGGCTGCCGCCGTTCTGGGTCCAGTCTTGGGAGGGTACTTTACGACATACGTTACTTGGCGTTGGGCGTTTTTCATCAACATTCCGATCGGAGCCGCCGCGCTGGTCGGGGCCGCGTTCGTTATCAGAGAGACCCGGTTCAAGGATCCAAAATACACAACTGATTATCCTGGGCTGATCTTCATCACCATTGGTCTCGCAAGTGTTCTGTTCGGACTGATTGAGGCCCAAACTTACGGATGGCTGGTTCCGAGCACAGACTTCTCTATCGGAAGCTTTTCATGGCCGACCTCAGACCCGATATCGCTTCCACTAGTTTCGATAATAACCGGAATCATTCTGCTGGGCGCGTTCACTTCTTACGAGATTCGCCGCGCCAGAAATGGAAGAGTGCCTCTTTTTGACTTCAGCTTGCTGAGGTACAAAGGCTTCCGGTATGGCCTCTTCACCGTCGCAATTGTCGCCATGGGTGAGTTTGGAGCTGTGTTCATCATCTCCATATTCTTGCAGACGGTAAAGGGATTGACGGCGATCAATGCGGGCCTCACGTTTCTACCTATGGCCATTTCGGTGTTCATCTGTGCCCCCATAGCGGGTATTCTAGCCACCCGTTTTGGACCCAAGTGGATTATCACCACCGGCATGCTTCTAGAAGCTATTGCACTCTTCAGCATGTCTCAGATCATCAGTATCTCCAACCCCGTCTACTACCTCTACCCAATCCTTGTGATCTACGGCGCTGGCGTCGGGCTAGCCATCAGCCAAGTTACAAGCACAGTCTTGATGAGCATACCCTGGCAGAAGGCAGGAGTAGGATCTGGAGCCAACAATACTGTTAGACAGATTGGGTCAGCTTTCGGGATTGCTCTGATAGGCGCCATATTGGTAGCTCAGATATCAGCCGTGGGACAAGCGGACCTCGCAGCAAGCGCGGTCAACTTTGGCTCGATGGGATCCGTGTTGAAAGCAGCTCTCAGTTCAGGACTCTCAGGATCCATCGACAAATCCTTCATTGCAAGCTTCGGTTCGAATTGGCCGGCTGCCCAGGCAATAATCTTCGACGCGCTTACACAGGGGACCCGCTGGGCTGCGTTCACAGCAGGCATCTTCGTCTCGTTAGGAGCGCTAAGCTCTCTCCTGATTCCCGACCCAAGGCCGAAACAGATCAAAGTCGCTCCAAAGGTAATCGTTCAGAAACCTCAAGCAATTGGGAGAAGACTCGGAGTAATTGTGATCAGCCAATTCCTCGCTATACTAGGTCTGTCGGCGGCTCTCTCGTCAGAATACCAGTCGAACCCGTTCATGCGCGACTGGTTCACTAGCTACGCATGGCCCCTAGGCATTCTTCTAGGAAACTATCTCGGCTCGATGCTGATCGGGATCATTGGAACAATCCTGATCCTTTTGAGAATAGTCCTCCGCTAGAGCTTGGTGAGTCCCAGCCTAAGGGGACCCTGTGCTCGAAGCTTCCTTCCAAGTAGACCCGCAGTAACGACAATCGTGATACCTGAACAATGTGAAGGACTCAGACCGTTGGTAGATGCAAGGGCTTAGTCCTCCACAGATTGGGCAGATGTGATCCATGTCGTAAAGCCCCAGTCTGTAACTTGTCCGTGGTTAGCTTCTACGACTTAGCGCGCGTTCGATGTGTTGTTTGTAGACGGACGCTGGGTATGCCCCCACGATGCTATCTTCGACTCTGCCGTTCTCGAACAACATTATCGTGGGTATGCTCATGATCTCGTATCTCGACGCTACTTCCTGGTTGGCATCGACATCGACTTTGACGAATTTTACTTTGCCCTCGAACTCGTTCGACAGGGCTTCAATCGTCGGCGCAATCGCGTGGCAGGGTCCGCACCAGTCTGCGTAGAAATCTACAAGAACCGGTACGTCGGATTTGAGAACTTGGGTCTCGAACTCGCCGTTGTTAAGGTGGATTACTTTGCCGTTGGTCGTCTCTTTGCTTATCATGCCTGGAAAGGTGGGACTAACGGAATATAAACATATTGATGAACATCTATATTATCGATCGGAACGTTCCTGGTTTGAGGGGCAACGGATAGATGCATATCGAAATGTTAATAGTTGCGTTGAACCTAGTTGATTTTTGATGAAGCTCGCTACTGAGGACTTTGATCGTATCAGCAAGGCTCTAGCTGACCCGCAGCGCCGCGCAATACTGCAGAAGCTAGCAATGACAGGAAAGCTAAACTGCTCGGATGTCGGTGCTTTTTTCGACGTCTCGCAACCCACGGTCTCTCACCATCTGAAGGAACTTGCCACGGCTCACGTCGTCGAAAAGGAGAAGCAAGGCCAGTTCTGCTTCTATCACGTCAACAATGAGGTCCTCTCCGCATATGTCTCCGAACTCCAGCGTCGACTGGGCTTGAACGCGGTTCTAGCAACACCGCACGTACGCTGAGAAGAACATATAGACGTTCATCAATGCGTTTATATATTCAGAGCTAACAAGTAATAGTATGACTCAACATTCGGAACCGAGATCATTGCAAGTGGTAGTTGCGAAGGAATTTCCCAAAAATTATCGCTCGTTCATCCACCGCCTGAAAAAGCACCGGAATGAGCAATCAAATCTTGAGAAAATATACTCTGAAGAAGTGGAGCTCGCACAGCGACACCCACATCCCGCTGACAAAACGGGATTCAGCTGACAGCCGAAATACTGATACTAGCAGATCAAACTCCTTCGGGTAGGCTGTGCACATCTCAAATCGTTCTGTCCGTTACGTTCTGATCCGTTTTCCGTGATGGAATGAACTTATCGAGAGGTGTAAGCAATGATAGAGCCAGGTAGTCCGGCACCCGGTTTCCGACTCCAGACCAGCACTGGTGAATACGTTAGCCTCGAAGATTTCCACGAAAAGAAGAACGTCGTCGTCTACTTCTATCCGAAAGACTTCACGAAAGGATGCACAGCGGAGGCCTGCGAGTTTCGAGACTCATACGAGGAATTCAAGAACCTCGGCGCAGAGGTCATCGGAATAAGCAACGACAACCAAAAGTCACATGAGGCCTTCGCCACGGAACACAAGCTACCCTTCATACTCCTCAGCGACCCAGACGGATCAGTCAGAAAATCCTACGGTGTCAAGAAGACCTTCGGACTAGTACCGGGAAGAGTGAGTTTCGTGATTGACAAGAACGGAATCGTGAGACACGTCTTCTCGTCCCAGTCGAGGGCCACAGCGCACGTGGGTGAAGCATTGGTCATGCTGAAATCCTTGACCTAGATGCAACGGTGTCTTTCTAGCAAAGCACTTTCGCTAGGGGAGGCTCAACTCTACGGCCGCGTCAAATCTCGTGTAATACTTCTTCACATCCGCTACTCCATGCTTCTTCCTGAACTTGTCCGCCACAGCTGCAACCCTCTTCGCATCGTTAATCGGCTTCGCGGAGATTTCGAGGGATACTTTCCCCGATGATATGCCGATTCGTTTCGATTTCAAGACATTTTTGTACCATTGATTCTTCGAGCCTCTCACCGGCATCAGAAAGACCGTCTTCCCTTCTCGAACGAACCAAACCGGTGTAGAGAATTCCCGTCCTGATTTTCTTCCAATAACGGTGATCTGCAATTCCACAGAAGAATCAAGAGCTTTCTGAATCTCTAAGTTGTCCATGGAGGCCCGTTTCTCCGGGTCTGATTTAGTCGTTGCTCGCGCGGATCATTATCTCTCCTTCTTCGTTGTCAAGAACGGGGATCCTTCCAAGATCGTTGGGATCGTGTCCAATCACTATGAATTGAGGGGGTTCGGTCCCCTAAGGTCTATAGGCTAGTGGCATTCCTATCCTAGTGCACGCTGATAGGAGGTGTACTAGGCCGATGAGTCGTAGTTCGTATGGCAGTCCTCGGACGATGCATAAAGTAGTCTGTTCTGACTGTGGCAAGGAGACGGAAGTCCCCTTCCAGCCCACAGAGGGAAGACCAGTCTACTGTAGGGACTGTTATCAAAAGCATCGCAGGTACTAGGAATCCCTAAACTAGGGGCCTAGTCCACCCCCTTTCTTTTTTTCCGTTACTGACGTTCTGGCTAAGCCTTGAGCTTGGCCAGGCATTATTTTTTTGAGCCGTGCCTACATCTTAAATCCCGAACACTCCTGAAGTCGTCGGCCGATCGAAAGTGGCGGACCCTATTCTACTAGCCAACAATCTCTGGGTCATCATTTGTGGACTACTCGTCTTTACCATGACGATTTCTGTCGGATTCTTGGAGATTGGAGAGCTTGGATCTGATCTAGAGATTAGCCTCCTCAAGACGATGCTCATCACAGGATCGGCCCTCTTCTTCATGGCCCTATTCGGATTCAACACCGCATTCGCGCCGACAATCAACGGTGTGATCGGCAATCCGCTCTACACTGGACTGTTTCTAGGAGGCTCATCCACAAACGTCAGCGGCCTTATCACCGGCGCATGGTGGTCCCAGCAGAGCACAGGACTGACAATCGGGACATACTTCCTTTTCGAGACGGCGTTTGCTTCGGTCACACTCGCCCTCGTCGGAGTAATCGTCTTACGAAAAATGAAGATGCAAGCCTTCTTCGCATACTCGATGGTCTACTTCATAATCATCTGGAACCTGCCCGCAGCATGGATATGGAATCCGACTGGCTGGCTTGTGCAGATGGGCATGGCTGATTTTGCTGGGGGACTAGTAGTTCATGGAGCCGCTGGAGCAGCGGGCCTCGGAATTATCCTTCAGATCTGGCGAGAAGAAAAGAAGAGAGGACTCTCAGCCAGCCCCCAGGTCTCCGTCAAGCTCAATCTTCCATGGTTGACATTGTCGATACTTCTTCTCTGGGTAGGATGGTTCGGCTTCAACCCGGGAAGCGTGCTCGCGTTTAACAATGAAGCGATGGTGGTTGTACTGACGACCTTCCTGGCCGCAGCGTCCGCGTTCCTCTCTGTGATGTTTTTCAGATACCAGATGACGAAGGAAATGCCGAGCCTCATCTATGCAGCGAATGGTGTTCTGATGGGCCTCATCGTGATAACGCCACTTGCCGGATTCGTGAGTCCTCTAAGCGCGGTAGTTCTAGGACTGCTAGGCGGTCCTCTCTATCTAGCTGGGGAGAGGTGGTTTGGAAAATTCAAATGGTTCACAGACCCAGTGGGGCTGTTCCCGGGCCATTTGCTGGGAGGAACTTTTGGCGTCCTGATGATTCCGTTCTTCACTCAGAAGGCCTTCGTGTCATCCTTGGCTAGCCTAACGCTCCAGAACGGATCCTTGGTCCCGCCATCACTGCCGGATGGACTATTCTTTGGCGGCGGAATCTCTGCGCTGAACCAGCTCGGGATAGAGGCATATGGTGTAGTCGTAGTCCTGCTGACTGTCTTCATCCTGTCCTACCTGACATCGTGGGTGATATCAGCAGCGATGAAAGGAATTACTGTTGGAGAAACGAAGAACTAGTCCGCTCTCTCGACAACCGTAGTTCGTTCAGCGTCAATTATCACCAAGCCGCCTAACAGAAACTCGTGAAGTCTCGCAGAGCCGAATTCTTCCTCAGCTAATTGAGTCATGCTACGATTTTTCGCTAGCCGATGAAAAGTAGGAACGATCATCTGAAACGGATTCCCCGTCGTCCGTCCGCTGATGAAGAATCTGGCAATGATTGGCATGATTAAGGCGACATAGAGCGTAATCAGTCTCCTTTGGAAGGTGCCGTCAGGTTTTCCAACATCGACTATCTCCAGTCGAGCTTCTCGATTCCCCACTCTGGCAAACTCCCCCATGGACAACGCTTTGTCACGGACATCTCTAAAAGAGAAACAGGTGAGGACCCCAGAGAAAGCGTTGGAACGAAAGGGAAGGCTCTCCGCCACGCCTGTGACCGGTGAGAAGTTGGGTCCGAGCGCAACTTTCGCGTGTCGCAGAAGCGTCATGGATGGGTCGAGTCCGGCGATTTTCTCGAATCCATCTTCGAGCAGCAGTCTACTGCTGGTCCCGGGGCCGGTGCCTGAGTCTAGAATCCAATCAGTTCTATACCTTTCCAGTTTCCGGATTGCCCTGCGCCTGAGAGGCCCGGCTAGGCCCATCGAGATAATTTCGCTGATCGTCTCGTAGAATGGAAGAGCGCGTTCAACCGCTCTAACAACTGCGCTCCACTCGTCTGTCGTGTGAGTCGAGGAGTATCCCTCGATTGATTTCTGTGGAATCCAGTCCTTAAATAGCCGGTTAGCAAAAACTAGTCTTGGAAGCTCTAGTTCATCTTCGAGGTTAGAATTTTGGACGTTGACATACCCCCGAACAGCTTTGGTGTATCCGAGGGACTGGACCGGAGCTTCAATTTCTCTGAAGTCTTTCAGCTAGTTAAGAAGTCGGTTAAGAGTAGCCTCGGAAAGAGACGGACGGGGTTGATGCTGGGTCTTGCTGATCTGCCAGAATACATCGGGGCCTTCCACCAAATGGGATCCAATTTCATCGTAATGAACAGAAGCCTACTCGACCAAGTCACACACATTGCGAAGGATCGGCAAACGCTCAACGCCTATGTCTTCTACACTCTTCTCCACGAATATCTGCACACGCTGGGATATGTTGACGAGGGAGAGGTGAGACGGTTGACCCGTCAGATCTGCGCCCGGGTCCTGGGACCCGACCATCCGGCTACAAAGCTGGCGATAGATGGGCCAGCGGTCATGTTTCCAGAACTCACTTTCCAACACCATGGAGAGCTCCGGTCTCGGAGACTTCCCAAGTTCGAGATCGTCCGTGAGTTCGAAAGAGAATACAAGAGCTACGTGGCTTAGCCGCGGCCTGGCTCGCCAGCTTCTCCGCCGATGAAGTCTAGGAATCCTTTCAGCTTCCAATAAGCATCGAGAAACTCTAATCCTCTATGAGTGATCGAGTAGCCGGAGTCCTCGCCCGTCTGTATGCCGACGAGCCCTGATGACGATAGATCCTTGAGGTAGTTCTTTGTCCGGTCCACAGGGAGGCCCACCGCGTAGGAGACCCGTGTTATCCGTGTCAGTCCCTTTCGTTTCAACGCTTCTAGGATCTCGGCGTAGATGTCCATCCGAGACCGTTTGACAGGTTGCAATTCTCAGAGCGGCGCTTTGGGTAGCACGTTGACCTTGGAGGCTGGTTTTGCGAATCTTGCGTCAGGCGAGGCTTCGATCGTTTCCGTGTACAGTACCTCGCCTTCGACGTGAACTCCTGCTTCGATGACGCCTTCTCTGAAATAGAGGTTCCGCGCTCTTGATCCGTGCTCCATTTCTAACTTGTCCGCGTAGACATCCTCGACTCTGCCGCCGTGTCCGACACTCACCTCTCGTGCAACGATCGGCCCGCTCGCCCTAGAACCATGTCCTAGCTCAACCGTGTCTCCTTTTGTTCCCTTGATGGTCTTGAGGTCTCCTCCCACCTCGATACTTTTCTGGGCGATAATCAGGTCCGCCTCCATAGAGCCGCCGACCTCCAGAGAGTCGAGTCTGAGTTCTGCGCCGATGTATGCTCTGCCTCCAATGTCCAGGTCCTTTTCCAGCGTGAGGCTTCCGGATACTCGCAAGAGTCCTCCAACGTCCACCTCAACCCCTTTTCCGTTCCCGTCTATCGACGCCATGCCTCCAACGTCTAGAGAGTTGAACGAGAGGTCGGCTCTGCTCTCGAATTTTCCACCTACATCAACATCTCCGCCTTCGCCGCCTTCCACTAGTGTTGCTAGACCGCCTACGTCGATCTTCGAGAATTTTAGCGGCTTTGTTGATTCGAACTTGCCGCCGACATCCACGTCCTTGGAGACCTCTCCTCCGCCGATCCGGGCCATGCCTCCAACATCGAGCTTTGCAAACTTGACAATGCTGGCTATGTCGACGGTGCCTCCGACATCAACCTCTTCGACTTCGGCGGTTCCTTGGACTTTGAACGAGCCGCCTACGTCCACTTTCTTTCCGGAGATGGTTCCTCTAACCTCAAGGACACCTCCTACATCAAAATCGTCGGCCCGAGCGTTTCCGCCTATCCTCAAAGCTTTGTCGACAGTAACCGTGGCCGCCTCGAGGGACCCATCGATCGCTAGCTGTCCGTCATCGACCTTTACCTCGCTTTTCGCGACAAGATCGCCCTCGATTCTGATTTTTCCGTGGCGAGCGGAGAACTCTGAGCATGATAGACTTCCATGGAACTCGGCGTCTCCGTCACAGGATGCTCGTCCGGTTACATGGATTACCTTGTCTTCTGGTTCTATTCTTGCTGCCTGGCCGACTCTTAGGTCGCCCTCGACCTGGCCGATTTTGGCTGTCGCGCCTCTGTCTACGGAGACATCGCCCATCGTCTGGAGGCGCCTATCGAGTAGTCAGTCTTAGGTTGTTTGTTGTAAGCCAATTCTTGATGGTCGCTTGTTCTATTCTCTCTTGGTCTATTTTGACGTGACACATTTCTTGTCGATCGCTCTATGTCTCGTCGCGGCTTATAACGGCCGT
>VBAW01000133.1 GCA_005888635.1 Candidatus Bathyarchaeota archaeon
GAGGCCTTCGACGAACGAGTACTGGAGCGCTTGGGCAATTGGTTTCGAAAGCATCAGGCTGATCCATGTGACATAGGTCGGACTGTCTACTCCGACGAGAGTTCCGCTAGGATTGAGGTCAGGCCGGTATGGGGCGAACGCGAGAAGAATGCTGGCAGCTAGGCTGATGATGAGCAGTAGTCTGGGACGGGAGAGTATCTTGAATGTCTGGGCTGATTCTGAGAGAGATCTAGTTCTTACAGACGCGAGTACTTTCTGGAAGGGTTGGGAGAAGAAATGGACGATGGATCTGGCAGTGGACGAGTATCGAGTTGCCTCTCTCGCCACGAGCCGCACTAGCCAGGCGTAGAGGAGCTCCAACAGGAATACGGTCGAGAGCGGTGAGAGTAGGAAGTAGGTGTCGTTGTTGATGCTGGAGAGTCCGGGATCTGGAAGATAGGGAAAGAAAACCAGTATTGCCAGAACTAGAACTTGGAAGGAGAGTACCATCAGGATTACGCCGGTGAAGATGGCCTGGCGTTGCGTCATCAGACGATTCCTCTGAAAGATTGGTGATACTCCTATTATGCTTCCAGTAGTGCTCTGGTCGATGGACGTTCCACATCACGTAGCATAACGATTCTGATGACCAGCTCGTTACATTCTGTTCAAGACAGAGTCCGCGACTGTTCTATCTCCCATGCCATCTGGTATTGACAAGCTGATCAAGGCTCTACCCAGAGTCTCTAACCAGCAGCTGGAAGCCTGGTTCACGGTGGTCGTGAAGACCAAGTCTGAGCTGATGGAGGCGAAGAGGTTCCTCAACGGACCTCTCACACGTTTCCACAGGTCGCTCTTGGCGGAGATCCGGGAGAGAGAAGAGAGACTCAACCAGATAGGATAACCGCGCATAGCAATCCGCCTAACCAGAAAGAGATAACGGGATATCCGAGGCTAGCGGTAATAGCCGAAACTGCCCTTCTTTCACGCGCAAGTCTTAAATCATTAGCTGCCGCCCCGTCGCCTTTGCATTGTCGCCTATCAGACGGTATCTACCGCACCTACTGGTAGGCCTAACGATGAGCCTCATCATGGTAGGAGCCTATGTGGCGGTCGGATTCGCCAGCTCCACAGGCTCAAAGGTGATCTGGTCGAGCAACCCGGTCACGATAAAGTTCACTGCTACAACCGGCAGTAGTTCAGGCAGCACCACGGACTCTTTCAAGTGCGCTCCGCCAGTCACTAACGTGGTTCTCTCGACGAGCGTTAGCAGCACCAAGATCAAGCTCACTGTGGCACCGGCAAGCCAGGCAACCTGCGGCCCATCATATGACAGCGAGACCCTGACCGCGATGTGCCAAACCCTCACTGCGGCCCAGTGCAGAGGAACCTACACCGGCACCGTGACAGTGCACAGGAGCTCGCCATACGGCAACACCATACCACCTAGCCTGACGGTCAACATAGTCGTAAACTAGCTTTCGGAACTCCGCATGATCCTATTTTGGATAGCGTGCTTTAGCCATCCGAAGCGGATCGGACAGATAGGCCGAGTCGTCAATCTCGACCCTTTCTGTTATGGTCAAGCAAATCCTACGACTGACCCCTTTCCTCTCGGTGCAACACGCTAAACGCTGAAACACACTTCTAGACCTAGCATTCTCCTAGGTTCTATCCGCTCCTCACGGAGAGACCTTTTATGAGCTGAGTCTGATTTTGCGGAAGACTTGGTTCTCCCATCAGCCCTCACTGTTATAGTG
>VBAW01000088.1 GCA_005888635.1 Candidatus Bathyarchaeota archaeon
GGTACTGCTGGAGTAAGGATCCAGTCACGGATTCTCTCGGGCAATGTTGTCGACAAGATTTTCGAGTGCGCGGATGAGGTTAATGCTGACATCGTTCTAGTTGGCAGTAGGGGGCTAGGCAATATCGGAAGCCTCGTTCTCGGTAGCGTCTCCGAGAGAGTAGTTCACAAATGTCCACGGTCGGTAATGGTCGTCAAGGGTGAACAGCTCGAAGGTCCTGATTGGACGGGACTCTCAAATCCCCAGAAGGCTAGCGCGGCAAGAATCTGATGCCGCTGTTCACGGCAAATTATGAAAAAAGAATGGGGCAGGACGGGTGTCTTGCCATCCCGAGTGTTCATTCGCGAAAGAGAGCGTTATGGTTGAACTGGACAGAGAAAGTCTGCGGATGCGTTCCTAGTCACTGTTACTGTGCCAGCGCTCTGGGCGGCGAGGACCGCGGCTTGGGACGTCAGAAGTACTGGAGTTGCCTCTGGGTTGAATGTTACAGTGAAGACTTTCCAGTGGCCGCCGTGATATCCGTCGGCTCCGGGAGCAACTGAAGCTATGCCCAACTGGCCTGTGACGCCGTTGGTAACCTTGTAGAAGTTATCGATGCCGGTGTTCGGGAAGGCCGCTGGAGGAATGACGGTGCCGACTATCATGCCGTTGTAGTATAGGTTGCCGAATCCAGGAGTGGCCGCGAAGACTGAGCCTATGGGTAGAGCCAAAG
Organism: Candidatus Bathyarchaeota archaeon; assembly: GCA_005888635.1. Lineage (GTDB taxonomy): Archaea > Thermoproteota > Bathyarchaeia > 40CM-2-53-6 > 40CM-2-53-6 > 40CM-2-53-6. Next base: position 713 of record VBAW01000088.1, read on the forward strand.
CAAACGCCGCAAGAATAAAGACTGGGACTAGTGAGAACTTTTTCATCTAAAAGATTCACCTCCTAGCCTTGCTAGAGGATGGGATAACCGTCGCGGCAATATTACGGGTTTAGCGAAATCAGGTGTAGATCCTGTCTAATTCTAAGCTTCGACGGAGCTATTTCGTAATCGTAGTTCCAGCATGTCCTTTCAGAGCCTCTTCAGCCATTTCGAGGGATGCAATGCTTACTCTTTGTCCGGTTGAGTCCGACAGGAAACTGACGGCGCTTTCGATCTTTGGGCCCATACTACCCGAAGGAAATTGGCCTTCTGCAAGGTATTTTCTGCATTCTTGCACGGTCATCTTGTCGAGAGCCCGCTGATTTGACTTCCCATAGTTGATGAACACCTTCTCGACGTCCGTAAGGATGAGGAGAGTCTCCACTCCGAGAATCTTGGCAAGCAGGGCCGCGGTTCGATCCTTGTCAAGCACCGCTTCAACTCCTCTGAGCTTACCATTCTTTTCTCTGACTACTGGGACCCCGCCCCCACCGACACTGATCACGACCGTCCCGGTTTCGTAGAGTCGAATGATTGTCTCTTTCTCCAGAATGTCGAGGGGAGTCGGGGATGGTACTACTCTTCGATAGCCTCGTCCGCTGTCGCTGATCATATGCCATCCCTTGGATTCTCGCAGTTGCCGTGCTTCCGTCGCAGTATAGAACGGTCCTACCGGCTTCGTTGGGTTCTTGAACGCCGGGTCCTCAGCATCCACCAGCGTCTGGGAAACGATCGTCGCAACCGGGATTTTTTGTCCTCCAGATTCCAGCTCGCTACGAAGTGCTCGCTGGAGCATGTAGCCTATCATTCCCTGGCTCTCAGCGCCGCAGACATCCAGAGGCATCGGCGGCAAGGTCTCTTTTGCTATCTCATTCTGTAACAGAATGTTCCCGACTTGAGGGCCGTTGCCATGTGTGATGGCAACTCTCTCGCCTCTGCGGAGAATCGCTGCAAGGTGCTTGGCAGTGTTCTCCACGTTCACCTCTTGCTCTTCCGCTGTTCCTTTCTGGCCGTGCTTGAGAATGGCGTTGCCTCCTAGACTCACCAAGACTTTCATGCGTTGAACCTAGTTCGAGGGTTTTCGGTTGAGGACGCAGGTCATGCAGCGGATGCCACCGTATCCTCCCGTAATCTCCTGTAGCTGGAGCGAGGTCACATCGATAGAAAGTTCTTGGAACTCACGTTTGTGGGGGAAAAACTGGTCTGACTGTTTGAGCCTCGCCAGGTCCTTTCTCGCCTCTTCCAACAGGGAACTGTATCGGTGTGGATCAGCCTGAGCCTTTGCCTCCAGGTTTGTCAGAACTTTCTTGACCACCTTCTCAACCTCGATGGCAAGAATGCTGTGATCTTTCACGCAGAGAAAGTTTGAGGCGTAGCACATCTGTTCAAGGGTCGTTATTGGAACAATTGTAAACCTATGACCCATCAGGTACTCGTACAGGTTGGGAGTCTTGCTCATCCTCTTGTAGTGTCCAAGGGATGATCTCTGGTAAACCTCAACCTTGGCCCGTTTCAAAAGTGGAATGCAACCGACGGCGATATTCTTTCCCGGAAAATTGAGGTAAGTGTCTAGATGCATATTGATCATCGGATCAGGCTCGTCGCCAGGGATCAGGGGATGGGCTGGTTGGTGAATCACAGCGACCTCTTCGAAGTTGGTTCCGCGTCGGAGAACCTGACTCGCACCGTTCAGATTTGTTCTGTCGCCAATCCCAATCATCGCAATCTTGCCCGCAGGTATGAAATCGCCTCCTTCGAGTGTTCCAGGCGCCTTCACTCGGTTGACAATTTTCGCGCCAGCCATTTCCAGAATGGTGCTTGTAATGTCTGGTTCCATCCGACGTTGCGGCTTGGACATTCTACTAACAATCAAGCCAAGGTCTGAGGCAACTTGCTGATCCCGCATGAAGAACAGGTTCGCGAGGGGCACGTCGAGCTGTACTCGAGGGTACATCATTCTGACGCCCCTCTTCTGGTCCAGTCTAATGCTAGGCCTGAAAACTAGAACACTGAAGATAGTCTCTACGCCGAGCTCCGGTAGGTTCCTCTCGAATTCGCGGCGGGCCCTTTTGACTTCAGCGGCTGGACCCTCGAACTTCACAATGCCTTTCGCGTATTTCGTTAGCATCCCGACTAACTCAGGGTCTTCCCTAGCTAGTTTGATAGCGAGATGTTTTAGACGATGGACTCTTACTCCTGTCAGGTCGAGTGCATGTTCAAGTTCTCTGTGTTCGTGGATCGCTTCGTCCATGTTGAAGGCTCGTTCGTAGAGGAAGGCGAAGGGCTCGATGAGTCCGAAGAACATCTCAGTTCCAGGTCTGTGAATCACAACATCCTGTAGAGCGTCCCACTCTGCTCTAACTCTCGAATCCAAGAAAGCCACGCCGAGGCTACTTCTGACGCAGAAGCCACTCTAATACAGACGCGGCACCGTAGAGCTTGTTCTCTCCCTGCTGCCAGACAATCGACTGTTTGCCCTCAATCACATCATCAGTAATCTCAAGACCCCTGTGCGCGGGGAGGCAGTGCATGACGCTTGCATCTTTCTTGGCTAGTTTCAGAAGATCACTGTTGATCTGGTAGCCGTTGAAATCTTTCATTCTCTTCTCCTTCGAAGCCTCGTCGCCCATGCTGACCCAGACGT
>VBAW01000089.1 GCA_005888635.1 Candidatus Bathyarchaeota archaeon
TCCCGAATACTTCGCCAACTGCATCACAGTGTCGTGCGAGTAGACTCTCGCAACAATCCCGTCAAGATATCCGCCCAGAATCCTTGCTGTATCCTTCACCGGCTCTCCTCTGCTAAGCTGAAGCTCGTTGGCGGCCAGGTAGATCGAGTCCCCACCAAGTCTGCGAGCAGCAACCTCGAAACTGGCCCGGGTCCTGGTCGACGGCTTCTCGAAAAGCAGTCCGGCAATCTTAGCCCTAAGTGTGGGGAGAGATCGTCCTCGTTTGATGATAGTCTTAATCGCTTTGGCTCTGGCGAGAACTCTATCCATCTCCAGTTTGGAAGCATCGGTCACTGAAAGGAAACTTTTCAATTTGAGACTCCCGAAATCCAGCGAGACGGAAGACGGGCCTAGTATGTGAAGTTCATGTCACATATGCAACTCAGTCTACGAGATTTGCTCATGGCAATACAACAAGCGTAAAATAGATTCTCTAGGATTCCTTTCAAATCTCACATGGTTACGGTGAAGCAGCCGGCGAGTGGGCTGGGGTCCGGCAAAATCGACCACGTGGCAATTATCGTCAAGGAGAATCACTCCTTCGATAATTACTTCGGGACCTTGCCTGGAGCCAATGGAATAACTATGCCGAGGTCGCCCAATCCGCCACCTCGGGACCCAGACCATCGTCACAGTGCCTGGCTAACGCGCCAGAGCACCTCTGTCCGTCAACAGTTCGTCGAGGCTGACATACCAGCCTACTTTGTCTATGCAAGAAAATTCACACTCTGCGACCAATATTTCACCGATGTCGCTGGACCTTCGACGCCGAACCACCTGATGCTCCTAGCCGCTGACTCTCCCTTCATAGACAACCCGAAGCCCGGAGACCCTTCTAGAATCTCCTCTTCGCTTCCACTGAGCCTTGAAGCTCGCAATCTGACTTGGGGCAACTACGGCGGATACGCGTTTCAATATCTTAGCGGTGTTGGGGGAAGGAACAAGTTCACCTCTGACCAGTTCGCAAAGGATGCGTCAACTGGAAAGCTCCCGAACGTGTCCTGGCTCTACGCTTCGAGCCAGTTTGATGAACATCCTCCCGACCCCGGAAAGGGTCCCATGGGCAATGTAACTATAGGTATGCAATGGACCGTAAACCAGGTAAACGCTATCGTGAAGGGCGGGCTCTGGTCGAGGGTTGCGATCTTCATTACCTGGGATGATTGGGGAGGATGGTACGACCACGTCAACCCGCCGAACGTCGAAGCTTGGAAGCTTGCGACGCCACAGCCATCTTACAAGGGAACACAGTTCCGATACGGCTCTCGAGTCGGCTGCTTAGTACTAAGCCCGTTCGCGAGATCAGGCTACGTTTCGAAGAAGTTACACTCGCACGTCAGTCTCGTCGGTTTCTGTGAATCAGTTTTCGGACTGCCCACCCTTAACCAAAGGGACGCTCAGGCCGATGACATGTCAGACTGTTTCGATTTCAATCGACCGCCTGCTCCGCCACCGGCATAAAGGCCCGTCTTACCGAGTTGGGCTTCGGACCGTCTTTTGACCAAATGATTCTCTGGCAGAAACTTGTCGAGCATTAGAGGCAACTACATGTACCAATTTGATTGAACGATAGCCTGAGCTTTGCCCTCCCTTGAGATCATACTCTCTGCCTTCCTGGCAATCTCGCTAACTGCGACAATCATCTCAAGCAAGGCCAGAGCTCCCTACACAATCATTCTCGTGCTCTTCGGAGTCGCGATAGCCGGCTCCTCACTCTCCTCCATCCTCGGAGTTAGCCTGCTCTACGACAGCTTGGTAGGCGGAGGCCTCTTCGTCGGACTCGTCCTCCCTCCATTACTCTTCGAAACAACTATGAACATTCGATTTGAAGAGTTTCGAGCTGTCGCGAGACCCGCTCTCCGGCTCGCCACGGTGGGAGTTGTCATAGCAACGGTTGTCGGAGGAATATTTCTCTGGCAGATAATCCAACTCCCACTCCTCCCATCCTTCCTTTTCGCCAGCATCATCGCCCCGACAGACACAGCTACAGTCCTTGAAATCTTCAGACGAGCAAAGCTTCCCCGAAAACTCTCGACACTGATGGAAACGGAAGCCGTGTTCAACGACGCCACCGGAATAACCATCTTCACCATACTCCTCACATCCCTAGACGTCTCCCGCCTCTCCCTCATCGACGCGGCGGTCAGCTTCGCATCGATCTTCGGAGGAGGAGTAATAGTAGGACTCCTAGTCGCGCTGAGCGCTCACCTTCTCTCTAGAATTGTGACTGATCCTATGTCCGAAACAATGATAACAATCACGACCGTGTACGGCTCCTATACCCTCGCAAGCGCTCTAGGCTTTTCAGGAATAGTGGCCGTCGCGATCGCCGGGCTCTACTACGGAAACTCAACGGTTAGGACCTGGGTTCTTCCTCAGACTACTCGAACCGTCAGAAACTTCTGGAGAATCACCGCGTTCATCGCCAACTCACTAGCCTTCCTCTACATTGGACTCAGCACCGACCTAGCCAGAATTCGGGCTGATCTTTTACCAATCGGACTCGCGTTTACAGCGGTGACGATCGCACGCTTCTCATCCGTCTACCCGCTACTCGGAACCTCCAAGATCAGTGGAGAACCGATTCCTCGATCCTGGAAGAACGTTGCAATGCTGGGAGGAATAAGAGGAGCACTATCTATTGCACTCGTAGCCTCGTTACCCGCGACGATCCCGTCAAGGGACGTGATCACCTCGATGGTGCTGGGAGTAGCGTTCATTTCCATAATTCTTCAAGGTCCTATGCTATCCAGCTACGTCCGCAGAAAGTTCCCGAGGAAGGTCGAGGTTAGACCCCTCTCGAGAAAGTTCTAGTGTGAATGATACTCTAGCCGAGGCGCGTTTTCGATACGTGGCGGGCTCGTCTTCCCAACAGACCAATGACCAGAGCGGCCATCCAAATTGTCACGATAATTACGAGGTCAACACTCGGAATCATCGAGACCAAATTGTTCAAGCTGCCGACAGTGTCAACGTAGAGGATTCGGGGAAACAGGCCAAATGCCCAGAGAAAAACCGGGATAGCTAGTAGCGTTCCAACGAATAGCCAGCGGCCAAGCCTTAGACTCCCAGAATATTCGGCTAGCTGATCCAGCTCGTCGAGCTGAGAAGATTCTCCTACAAGATTCTCTTGATCTTCGCCTATGTCCCGCGTGGATTGCGCTTGACGGTTCAGGCTTCTTAGAATCTGGTCAGTGGCTGTCTGGGCTCCTCTCTTTCTGGTCTCTCCGGAGAAATCGAATCGGTGGCGAGCGCGCGGGCGTTTCTCTTCCAAAGCTGTTCAGCTGGGCTCTCAACTCATTAATAGTGAATGCTAACTCTTGGGCAGGCCAGTACTAAGCCGCTTGCGGCCGCGGAATCTGGGTAAAGCCCGTCCAACGATTTACGCGTGGATACAGGGCATCAGAACGCTAGTCCAGCACTGCTATCCCATGATCTTCGTGATCTGTTCCTAAGCCTGTTCTAGGACCGCGTTGACCTTGTCCAGATGGACGATCACTTCTTCCTGAATTGAAAGTCCCTTGATCCTCCTCGCCTTTCCGATCGCGTTGCTGATAGCCTCAGAGACGAGTTTCAGTTTCGGTGGAATCGTCTTTCTTCGATCTTTCATGCCCCTGCCCACAAGACTCTTACGGGATATGATGGTTAGTGACATCTCGTCCAATGCTTAGCCGTTAATAGTACTAGTACACGATCCCCACGGACAGATGTCTAGTATGAAAGTTGGCATTCTCGGTAGTGGCGATGTGGGGAGAGCGTTAGGCAAAGGATTCGTTAACCGTCAACACGAAGTAAAGATCGCCTCGCGCACTCCGAATAGCCACAAGCTGAAGACATGGGTCAATCAAGTGGGAAGACACGCATCAACCGGAACGTTTGCAGACTCCGCAGCCTTCGGGGACATCATCGTCTTAGCAACTAATGGCTCGGCCGTTGAAGCGGCGATAGACCTCGCTAAGCCACAGAACTTCAACGGAAAGCTCGTAATCGACGTGACCAATCAACTCGATTTCTCAAAAGGCCCACCTCCAGGAATGCTGTACTCGCCGACCGACTCTCTCGGCCAACGCGTCCAGCGCAAGCTTCCATCCGCAAAGATCGTAAAGTGTTTCAACACTGTCCCGAACTCACAGATGGTCGATCCAAAGTTCAAAGATGTCGAAATGATGATCTGTGGAAACGATCCGGCCGCAAAACAACAGGTGATGAAGATACTGAAAGAGTTCGGCTGGAAAGGAGCCATAGATATTGGCGGCATCGAAAACGCGGGGTGGCTGGAGGCCTTCGTCCCGCTCTGGGCAAGAGTCGGCATGTCACTGAACACGTGGGATCATGTGTTCAAAGTAGTCCGATAGAGGTCCTCCAGAGAAACCCGAGTTTCGATTGGAGTACTGATCAGGAGGAGGATTCTAGTTGTACAACTCGTCGTATCGTCTGAATTTCCAGTAGGCCGTGGAAACAAGCCATGCTATTAGAAAGATTCCTATTATTCCAAATCCCATGGTTTCGAAGTCGAGCCTCGCCAGCCAGTCCCAGTATGGACCGTTCAAGTTCAGTTCGCTAGCGATGACTTGTAGGAGTTCAACTCCCCCTATCGCAAAAGCTACAGCAACTGAAATCACCGTCACTGTGAGGTTATAGTAGATTTTCCGGATCGGCCTGAGGAAAGCCCAGCCATAGGCGGCACGCATTGCTATGCCATCTGTTGTATCGGCGAGGACCATCCCGCATGTGAACAGGAAAGGAAGGAGCAGCACCATCCAGAGTGGGATGGGTGACGAGACTGCGAGCGCGATGGTTATTGCGAACAGGGCGATCTCGCTTGCGGTGTCGAAGCCGAGCCCGAATAGCACTCCGATTGGGTAGATCTGCCAGGGCTTCCTGACTATCTTGAAGAGGCCTCCGAAGTATCGGTTCAACAATCCCCGATTTTGTAGGAGACCCTCCAGCTCAGATTCGTTTAGATTCCCTTGCTTCATTGTCTTGAAGGTCCTGTAGATGCCTAGCACGATTATCGCGTTGATCAATCCTATCAGGAAGAGGAAGACCCCTGACACGGTAGTCCCAATTATTGCGCCAGAGCTGTGAAGTACGGGTATCTGATTCACAACGGACTGGGTCGCCAAAACCAGAGCAACTATAACTCCGACTACTATCGTCGAATGACCGAGAGAAAACCAAGTGCCCACGGTAAGTGGACGTTCTCCGTCCTGTAGAAGCTTCCGGGTCGTATTGTCTATGGCGACAATGTGATCAGCATCGACACCGTGACGGAGTCCGAAGGTGTACGCGAGGATTCCCAGCGCGGCCAAACGAGCAGAGAGTGCGCCCACGACCAGAGATGCTGCAAACCCGATCAGTGTGGCGATGCCTATTGCTGAATAGATTAGGAGAACCGAGAATTTCTCACCCCTCGAGAGACCGATCCCAGAATTTTCTAGAGCCTGTTCAGTCAATGTCAGATCCTCTCCATCGAAGAGTTGGATGGCTCCGTTGAGCTTCGCAGAACGATTCGGCTGACGAATCGGATTCGAATAATATAAAATTTCATCCTGGTAATACTTTTCTTGGAGTAAGATGCTCACAGTAATACTGTGTTGAGGATGATTTGAATGACTGAACTAACGACGAGAATCAGCATGTCCCTCCCACCCGGGCTCCTAGAGGCCTTTGACAGGGTTTCTCGCCAGAGTGGTTACGGCGACCGATCGAAGGCTTTGCAGGCAGCTATGCGAGCCTTCATCTCGAATTTCGAAGCCGGAGTCAAGAAAGGAAACATCGTCGGATCCATCGTCATGGTCTACGATCATGAGACGAAAGGTACTGACGAGGCGATAACGGAAACATCGCATCATCACAGACAATCAATACTCTCTTCGCTCCACGCTCATATCGACGAGGCACACTGCCTCTGCGCCCTGCTGGTCCAAGGAAAAGTGCATGATATTGTGAGTCTGGAAAGCGAATTGAAGCGAGAGAAGGGAATCATGCAAGTCAAATCATCGTACCTAGAGACAGAATCCATTTAGACGGTAATTCTAGGGACAGAGGCTAGTTACTCGGTTAGAGTTAAGGGAGTATCAGAACGGTTTTGGTTGGTTCTTCTTCGTAATCCGCCTGAACCGAGTTGAAGTATCGCCTCGTTCCCGTAATCCTCCTATTCTTCATTCCCGCGTTGACCTATGGCTTGGCTCCGGCTCATGCGAATTATAGGATCTCCACGTCCACTTCGGACACATGGCCTGCGACCATTAGCCAAGGATACGCGGTAGTTACCGGCATCAAAATGGCGATGATCGAAGGTAACAATGCTAATCAGATCATCGCAGCTGGGAGTTTCAACAATGGCACCAGCCAGACACAACTCCGAGTGTACCATAAGAATGGCAACAGCCTAGTCTTAGACTCTAACCAGCAATGGCGGTTCGGAGGAGGCAGTAACTATTATTTTTCTGGCGTTGAAGTAGCTGACCTCGCAGGCCGTGGCTTCAACGAAACCATAACAATTGGAAACGTCCAAGCGTCGGGTGGCCCTCCTCTTCAAACTCAGATCGGAATCTACAGGTGGCTGGGTTCGAGTCTCAGCAGAGAGAAACTCTTCAACTACACAGCTGGAGGCCCCCTCGAGACCCGCAGTATCGCCATATGGACCAGCAATGGAATCCGTCAAATCGTAACACTCGGATATTACAACAGAACTGGAGTCACCTATGGCCAACTCGGAATATGGTCCTGGGACGGAGCCACCTTGTCAAAGAACACTCTCTGGAACTGGACAGCCCCGGGTACTGGGGCGACGGGGAGCCAAGGCTACGCAGTAGCCACGGGAGATATTGAAGGCAATGGCACTCCAGACATTGTGACAGTAGGCTCAAGCAACAATGGAACGTTAACTCAGAGCGAGATACGCGTCTGGGGCTGGAGTGGCAGTGGAACTCCTGGGCTCAAACAATCCAGGACGTGGGTCACCACGGGGCAGGCATCTGTGGCAACGTCTGTTGCGATCCAAGACTTGGCCGGTGATGGGAAGAAGGAGATAATTGTGGGCGGCCAGATACTCTCCTATCCATTTTGGAAAGCAGAACTCAGCGTCTGGTCATTATGGGGAGGACTTAGTCTCAGTCAGCTGGCAGATACATACTGGATAACATCTAGCCAGAGCAGTCTCGAACTGATTCGCGTTTCTGCAGGCGATGTTGACAAAAGCGGCACAACGGAGATAGTAACCGCGGGATTCACAGACATGCCGATAGGCACGACCGACGTCGACTATGGAATTATTAGAACCTGGACTTGGAGTGGGTCAACAATTTCCCTCCAGCAATCATACCAGTACTCTACAGTCCCGACGATCATATCCGCTGTCACTGTCGGCGATATTGACAAAGTCGGAAAACATGACATCATAGTCGGCGGGCAACAGATGGGCAAGGGATTCCTAGAAGTTAGAGACGCAACTTTCGTTAATAGCACGATCAGTCTCGCGACATATCCATCCCCCGCACTAGCAGGACAATCAGTCACTGTCTCAGGCATGCTAACCAACACGACTGACTCGAGCCCGTTAGTCTCAATGCAGGTCTTGCTGGAGTACAATGCGACCGGTGGAAGTTACAGCATCATAGCTACTGCTACAACTGATTCTCAAGGGCGCTTCGCGGCCGGTTTCACACCCCTTGGGCCTGGCTCTTACGATGTTAGAGCCACTTGGTCGGGCGACAATACCCACAGCGGTTCCACTGCTACCGCGAGTCTTACCGTTACCAAAGAGCCGAGTGTAATCGTCCTTTCCAGCTCCAGCTTCAACGCCCAAATAGGCGATACAATCACGATCAGTGGTTACGTATACCCGGCTAACGCCGCCAAACTCACGATAATCTACACGGGACCCAGCGGAACGACGATTAGTCACACGGTGAACTCGACTAACACGGGCAGTTTCACAGACCAGTACGCTGTCAATAGCGCTGGCACTTGGACCATCTCAGCCTCCTGGACCGGCACAACAACAACCGCGAGCTCCACCTCAAACACTTTGAGCGTTCAAACAACACCTCAACCACCGCCGTTTGAAACAACAATGACCTTCTACACACTCATACTCTCCATCGCTGCCTTGGCCGTTGGAGCGTTTGCATTAGTTCGGAAGAGCCATGGTAGAGCTTCCCCGCCATCCATGGCGCCCACAACAGTTGCCCCTTCGAAGTAGAATTTAGTCGGAGGACATCCCGAAAATGGCCGTATTCTATTTCCTTACTGTTCGACTTCGTTTCGAGTAACACGACCCTTTAGTCAACTCGGCAGCCCATTCCAATCTCGAAGCAGAAAGCGATGCCTGCTTTCGGATCATACAAGAAGCGGACAACGTCTTAGGAGGCCTCGTTTTTCCAAACCAAGCAAAAGGTCGCTTTCTTAGCAACCGTCACAATGTTATTCATCTCCATAACGAGCTTCCCAATTCACGCGTCGGGTCCTTTTGGTGAAACATACTCGTTTTCGCAGTCTGCGTCTCGAATCCAGGAAACAAACAGCCCTGGCATCACATTCGCCCTGAACGTGACGACTCCCCTTTCCGGGTTCAACTATCAATTCT
>VBAW01000134.1 GCA_005888635.1 Candidatus Bathyarchaeota archaeon
CGCTGTACTTGAGGTTCCAGCCACTAAGATAGAAGTAAGCGCCGTCAAATTCGAAGAGTACCGGCATGATGTGCGCCTGAGTATCTGAACATACGAAAGCAAGTCTTCCAAGGCTTCTCTCCATAAGATACCGAAGCTCCTTCTCGGTGAAATCAGCCCCGGTCGTCCTTCTCGTCCTCTGAGTCATCATCTTTCTCTAACAAGCCTAGCATCAGTCGGGCTTATATACTTGGTAGTCGTAGCAAACCAAGTAGGTGCAAGTTACTTGAGTAAGTTAACCCCGGTTGACCAAGACATAACAAAAGAGCAGTCTGAGGAGTGCCACCTGCTTCATTCTGCCTGGAACGACCTCACCAAGGTATGGACCCTTCCAGTCATTCATGCTCTGAGCCTCAAGCAGCCAGCTCGATTCAATGAGCTTAAGCGAAGAATCCAGAATATTAGCGCAACGAGTCTCGCGGAGAGGCTGAACGAGCTGGACCAGAGAAAAGTGATAGAGAGGAAGGTATACCCCGAGACCCCGCCACGAGTTGAGTATGCGCTTACGAAGAAAGGGGTGGAGCTCTCAGTGATCCTCGGTACTCTGGCGGAGTGGGTCATGAAATGGGACAAACCATCGAACGGCACCGCTCGAGCCAATGATGAGAAGGTTCGAGCCGCGGTGCGTTCTAAATAGGCGATCTAGTAGATTTCTATATGGTCTTCAGCGAATCCCATCTTTACTAGTTCATCCTTCATTCTGCTACGGTGGTCCCCTTGCAGCATTATCACACCCTCTTTTGAAGTTCCACCAGTCGCTAAACGGGCCTTCAGCCTATGGGCAACTTCGTCGAGTGACCGTCCAGTCTTGGGCAATCCCTGCACGATCGTCACGGGCTTTCCCCATCTTCGAAACTCTACCCTGACAACGAGATGAGTCTCGCTCTTATCCAGCTCCTTTAGAGCCGCGTTAAAGTCGAAATCCTCGCTCAAATTCTCAGTCAAATGCTGCACTATGGGGCCATTAGTTCTTTTCGGCGATTTTCAGGAACTGGCGCAGATAATCTGCCAAAAGTGCTCTGTATTCTTCAGCCGTCATATCTTCTCTCAAGTTCTCAAGCAAATTCCGAAAATACTGGAAGCGTCCGGCGACGCGGGGCGATATTTGAGACAAGAATCTCTTGTTTGTCTGTTCGGCTCGACTGCCGATATCTTCCACTCGATGCCTCGCCATTTGTGCGATTGCACGCGCGTTGTGCGTCATGATCGACGCGTTGATCCAACTATCCATTACGCCGTCGTGTGACTTGACTGGTTCGTCTTTCACCCAGTCTTGAAGGAATCTGGTCATCTGGTCCGCCGGGATTATCGGCGAATTGCCAAGGACCTTGAACGAGATATCATCGGCGTACAGGTCCTGAATGTCGTTGAGTAGGTCGTGGACAATTTTCTGCTGATAATCACGAAGGACGACCTTCGTCCCAAGATTGTCAATCGCCTCTTCCAAGATCTGACTATTGTGGGAAGGATGGTTCGTCCGTATCCTGTAGACGTGCGACATCTCGTGAACCAGCAATCCCTCAAGCAGTCCAGACCCTACCGCCCCACCAGACACGACTATCGTAAAGTTGCCTCCCTGGGGCATCGTGTATCCCATAAACGGTAGCTGCGGATCGACGACAACTTTCACTTTCGTACCGATATCGTATCCGGCCTTCCTCATCATCTCGATAGCTGTCTGCCGGGCCATCCGCACTTTTTCGTCGGCATCTTCGCTGTTCTCGAGTCTCTGAGAGAGTGAGGTCTTCGCACTAGCCATGGGGGTCGTGTCACAGTCCGATTAGATGGTCGATCGAAAAGGTTCCACCGCCCAAGAATGTAAGGGCGAGAGCCGCCAGGAGGAGTGTTATGTCAATTTCTAAGCCGCCTTGGTATTTCTTCTTGATCTTCGTTACAGACAGCCAGGTTGTGGATAGCATCCATAGTGCAGAGAGAAAAGCGATGACAGGAGTAAGGATACCGAGGATCAGTCCGAGTCCACCGAAGAATTCGACGACTCCTGCGAACGGAATCAGAGCGGTGGGCAGTCCCATGCTCTTCATCCAGCCCTTGCCTTGTTCATTTTGTTTGAGTTTTGGATATCCGTGAATCATGAACGCGGATCCGATTGCAAGCCTTAGGATGATGGATGCGAGATCGACGAATTGGGCGAATAGCATTACTGTCTTTTCTCCGCTTGTTTCCTGTTTGGCGTTTCGTGAATGTTGTTCATCATGCTCGTAGACGCTACGAGTCCATGTTATAAGTCAAGTAGTCAATTGCTACCAAGTAGGTTGCACGAACCCTATCAGGTAAACCCGGTTTAACCTTCCAGGCTTAGGCTTCGATGAAGATTCCTTCAGGTCCCACCTTCACAGGATAGGTCTCGACCTTTAGAGTAGGTATCAAGCTGAAGCTGCCGTCCAGGAGGTTGTATTTCCATCCGTGCCAGGGGCAGGTGACCTCGTAGTTTCTGACCTCGCCTTCCCCGAGGGGTCCGCCTCGATGTAGACAGTTGTTTGAGATGGCGAAATATTGGTCTT
>VBAW01000135.1 GCA_005888635.1 Candidatus Bathyarchaeota archaeon
CAGGTTTGCTTGCCGTCACAGTCGCTATCCTAGTAGCAAGGCTCTAGAATCTAGCATGAACGACTCGGCATCAACGGCTTCGTTTTTGCGACTCTAGCGCGATCGTCTGGTCAACACAAAATAGAGAATGGTCGAACCCGCGGCGACGAAGGAGTACAGACCGACCCACACGCCCGTCACTAGCGGGCTGGGACTCTCAACAGCGATGACACTCCAGCTGATGGCTACCGCCACTAGGGCTAGAGATGGGAACACGGCATCTAGGGGCAATAATACTTTGATTCTTTCAGGGTCCTTCTGCCGAGTGGCCCATCCTGTCGCTAGGCACGTCGCTAGAAACAATGCTGCGAATGTCTGCAGAGTGGACACATACACCTTCCACGGCCAGAACTCCTGCTGCGCCAAACCCGGCACCAGCAACATCATGATCCCAAAAATTCCAACAGCGCCGGTCTGAATCCCGAAGAACAATCGGGCACCTCTTGGCATTGTCGACGTCGGAGTCTCCGCTTGTCTACGATACCATCCATATCGTTGCAACAGAAGAAAGCAACCGGCTCCTGCGATTAGGAAATATCCTGTCCACGCCCAGGTCGAGGTGTCACTGCTGACAGTTATTCCCCTGACGAGGGAGACAATGCCTGTTAAGCCGAAGAAGGTCCCGCCGACGAGCACCAGTATCTTGGCTCTCTGCCATTTTTCAGCATGGACTGCAGACCAGCAGCCGAACGCAATGGCCAGAAATATTGCGCCCAAGAACCTGACCGCTAATTCCTTCACCGGCCACGGCCAATCAGATATGATGAAGGAAGGATAAGCGTAGAATATCAGACCTAGTACAAGATTGATTCCGGAGAGAGAAAGCAGAAACGTCCTTGAGTATCGGTCAAGAAGGACACCGTTCGATTTCGATGCGTCTTTCGTCAATGGTGGCGGTTGGGGCATTGTCATGAAGACATGGCCCAGAACCTAATCAATCAAATCGGCTCGAATAATTTTGAAAGCGTGAAGAGACTCTAAATAAATCCGTTCTCGCTCAGCCGCAGAGCCCTCAAAGAGTTGCGACAAGGATAGAAACTTATATCCCGGCTATGCGCAACTCTCTCTGTCCATGGAGCTCGGCGACCTAGAAGCAGCGGTTCTCGGAAGCGTTCTTCGCCAGGGCAAAGCCTCGGCCCGACAAGTCGCTAAGGACCTCGAGCCCTCACGAGGACTCGCCTACTCGACAATCAGCACGACCCTCGACCGACTCTACAAGAAAGGAATGCTTGCAAGGGACGAAGCGATCGGAAGAGGAGGATCTCGCTACATCTACATGACCCATTCCGAAGAGAAGGTGAAGGGTAAGGTTGTCAAGGGATTTGTTGACCGGCTACTGACTGCTTTCGGTCCGACGGTCATTTCCACCCTGTCAGACT
The DNA here is from genome assembly GCA_005888635.1 of Candidatus Bathyarchaeota archaeon. Taxonomy (GTDB): domain Archaea; phylum Thermoproteota; class Bathyarchaeia; order 40CM-2-53-6; family 40CM-2-53-6; genus 40CM-2-53-6. Next base: position 1,419 of record VBAW01000135.1, read on the forward strand.
ACGTGGATGATATTCCGAAGGATGAGCTGAAGCGTTTAGAGGAGAAGATCCGGAAGGGATCAAAACAACGATCGACCTAGACCTCTATCGCGTCTTCTTCCTTGCGCCTACCACTCTAGGGATCTTAGGGGGAGTCGCTGCTGTCGAACTTGCTTGTTATGCTCTCTACTCTTTTCAGGGTTACAATCCGTCAAGACGTTCCCGGCTATTGCAACCCATGCTAGTATCTTCCCTTTTCTTCTGGTCGTTTCTAGGAACGAGTTTCCTAGTGTGCACCGCACTGCTCCAGAACTATTGGGAGTATCCTCAGTTAACGGTTCGCACAGTGCTTGGAAGCTCGTTGCTGGTATCACTAGGATTTGCTACCATGATGACGTTCATTGCGCGCAAGTATACTTTCTCACGAATGTTGGAGAGAATGACGACTGCACCCATTTCACTGTCCGGGATTGCCACCGGTTTCGGCGCTCTCACCGGTAAGATGGGAGTGTCCGGAGTCTCTCTACGGGAGGCGCTGTCCGGTAGTGCTTTCTCGATCAGCCTGAGTGGACAAGGGGTGGTTGCGATGTCTCCGAAGCTCGCGGGGTCCTTGTCTCCCGACGAGACCGACGCTGTCCTCGCTCATGAATTGTCGCACATCAAAAACGGCGATTCCGCTGCCAAAGGCCTCGCGAAACTAGCGAGAGTGGCCTTCCCGTTCGACCCCGTGCTGAGGCTCGTGGAAGCAGCGGTTCACAGGGAACGCGAACTCTGGGCCGATAAACTGTCTGTTGAGTTCACAGGAAAGCCTCTAGCACTAGCATCCGCCATCGTTAAAGCCAACTCAGAGTCAAGTAGTGCGGCTACAAGTAATCTTGCAGGACTATTCGTGGGAGGTAGCGGGCATGGACTCCTCAGCCTCTATCCAAACTTGGAAAGGCGGGTGGATATCCTACTGGAACTCGCCCGTCGGATGGAGATCGCTAACAGCCCGTTAGTCGCTGCCTGATCCGAGCCAATCGGGAAAAGTCTAACTGTGTACCGGTAGTCCGGTGAACCCGTTCGTAAGATGCTAAAAACAAGATTCACCGATCTAACTGGCTGCAAAGTACCAATACAACAGGCTGCTATTGGAGGTCTAGCTCGGCCTCAACTGGCAACGGCCGTCTCAGACGCTGGAGGCCTTGGCATGGTTTACGCCGGATCCTTCGATCCCAATCAAATGACCGAGGTTTTTGAGGACATGCGACGTCGTACTTCTGGAGTCTTTG
>VBAW01000136.1 GCA_005888635.1 Candidatus Bathyarchaeota archaeon
AGGAAGATGGCATAGTCAGTGCCGACTCCAAGCATTATGGTGAACAGGAATGTGGTGGTAGTGTCCTGGATTGGGATGATGTATCTCCCAATAAGGTAGAGTCCCCCCTCTGCCATCAGCAACGCCATTCCGACGGTAGCAAGTGGCACGAATGGAGTGACGATTGCAAGGAAAAACAGCCCGGCTAGAACGAGGATGGCGCCGATCGTGACGGGTTCAATGCGGCCCAAATCGGCCGCGCTTCCCAGAGAAGAGTCGGCGGTTGTGGCTAGGTCACCTGTGACATATGTCTGTAAGGGTTCAGAATCGCTGGCTTTGAGTTGGGAAATGATGTTCCGCATGGTCACTACATTCTTCAATATCGGGTCCGTATCCGCTGATCCGAACGAACCGGGCGCCTGGGAGAAGGTGACTAGAATGATCATTGCATTCTTGTTTGGGCTGATGAAATTCTGGATAATCGTAGGGGGGATCAGTGGGGGATATTGAGAGAGGGTTTCATGCCATACGGTTCGATTCGCCTTTGATTGCGCCACAGGGTAGCTGTAGTTTTGCAAGTAATACAACGTGAGGGCTGTTCTTTCTAGGCTGTAGATTGTGGTGACGTTCTCAAGGCTGTTGAGGACTCCGGGCGCTAGAAGATTTCTTTCTAGACGGAGAGTGAAGATCTTAGTTGCGTTGTCGGTGACATCGTTTCCTTGGAGGAGAATTATGGCGCTTGCATTAGACTGGGGATGGGGAAATTCTTGAGCCATAAGATTCTGGGCTAGCGCAGACTGAGAGGAACTGGATTGTCCGCCGCTAGTGTTTGAAGTAGTGACTTGAGAGAGTTGTTGAGATAACGGAAAACTTGCTGCAAATAGCAGAATCCAAAAGACGATTATGAGCTTGTATCTTCTTCCTACGAAGGAACCGATTCTCGCGAACGTTGGGACACGGGGTCCCGGTGACATCGGGACTCCAAGTCTCTTGGAGACTACGTATCCTGCACCCCCTGCGACGATAAGAAGGCCGATCGCGGCTAAGATTATTGTGCCAAGATTGTCTGAGACGTATTGGCGGAGGTACCGGTTGTTCTGGTAATCAAGGATCAGGGCAGCGAACTCGGCGAGAGATATTATGAGGACGAGTACGAAGATTCCGACCAATCGGGCCTGGGAAGAACCGATCCTGCTCGTCATGGACCCTCGAGGCCATACTCAAGACGAGTGCAACGCGAACGGGAAGTCAAGAGGATAACTGATTCTGATTTGCTAGACTATTTACGCGTGATTTCGCTGGGATGAGAAATCCGTCGAGGGCAGTTCAGGTTATTACCACTCGCGGATGCTCGGCTTCTCTGCTTTGTCTCCACACAGTGTTAGTAAGATTTCCGAGAGTATCAGAAAATTTGAACTAGTTGCAGTTCAACGAGTTCCTTAGATTTTCCCGCGTGCCTCTTCGTTAGTCGTAGAAGCGCTTGCAGTTGCAGACTCTACGGGACTCCTAATCTTGATGATCTTCAATGTTCGGACTGCCAAGCTCGCCATCATCGCCCTCGTGACCCGCTTGTCCATGATGGGCGTGCACCGCGAAGAACTCCATCATTGGTGTCGCGCTTCTATCGTTGTCGGTCAGTGGAGGTAGGTTCCAGACAGTCTCCAGGGTCTTCAAGAATGAATAGTGGTTGTACCGGTTGGTCGATTGGAAGTTGGTATTGACAACGCGCCCGACCCAGAGTGCGTACACGCAATCCAGTGAGCTGCCATTGATAGGACAGTATCCGTTGCCCTCGTCAAACGTGATGAACAACGCGGCCTTTTGGTGCGTGAAGAGACTGCTGTTCAAGATGTTGGGAACAACCTGGGAGAGATAGGTGTCCCCAGTGGAAACAGGACAATCGTGTGTATCGTTACAGAGGTTGGGAGTTAGCCACATCAGATTTGACGCGGTGGAGGGCGAGCCTAGGTCTGAAAGAAAGAGGTCGTCAGGGCCGCCTTTTCCTCCCGAGTTGGCGGGGACGATGTTGGAGCATCGGGCTGTGCTGTTGACTATGTTGTCGAAATAGACGAAGGGATCATGTCGAGCTGTATAATTGCCGGTTCCAACATCGCCCAAGAAACAGTTTCCTGGGGAGCAGTGGGATCCGCAGCTGACAGGATAGTCTTCCATGTAGGCCTTCCATGAGAGTCCTCGATGCTCCAAGCTGTCGACAAGGTTCGGGGAGTCACCTGCACCGCATCCAGGTTTCGGGCTGCAATCAGTCTTGCTCCAAGATGCAAAATCCTGCCCCGAGATAAGCGACAGGTAGTTTGGCAGGCTTGGATGGTTGACTGCAGTATAGTTTGTGGCGAGCGCGTACGAGGAAGCCAATTGGTTCATAAAAGGAACGGAAGGATTGTTGATGATGTCTCCGAATCCTTGGTTTTCCATAACTATGACCACTACGTAGTTGAACGGGTGATTCGCTAGATCATGCAATCCGGCTGTTGTGGAACCCAGAGAATTCGAGAAAGCTAAAGCCAAGACTAGAACCGTTAGAAGTT
>VBAW01000137.1 GCA_005888635.1 Candidatus Bathyarchaeota archaeon
AAGGCGAGAACAAGCTCTACGGTGCCGCATCTGTGCTAGAGTGGCTTATGCATCAGAAGTAGCCTTGGCGGGGCTTTCTTGGATTCCAAGGTCAAAGCAGAGTGGGACTCTCTACAGGATGTTGTGATTCACAGACCCGGAACTGAGATGTTCTTCGGGCTCATCGAACCCTTTGCGTTCCTCTACGAACGAGCCTTCAACATGGACGAGGCCATCCATGAACATAGAGAACTCGAACACGCACTCGACCTGACCGGAGTAAGAGTCCACCGACTGAAACACCTCGCGATCAAACTGGCGAGGGAGGACCCCGAGCTAGTTGGGATGCTGACGAAATATGCGAAAGGGATCGTCAAGTTCGAAGGTCCAGTTGCTGAAGTCAAGAGAGCGCAGCGCGAATTCGAGAGGAACCTACCGGAGCTAGGCATAGAAACCATCTTCAGCGTTCTAGTTTTCAGGCCTAGCATTAGACTGGACCAGAAGAGGGGCGTCAGAATGATGTACCCCCGGGTACAGCTCGATGTGCTCCTCGCGAACCTGTTCTTCATGCGGGACCAGCAAGTTGCCTCCGACCTTGGATTAATTGTCGGCAGAATGTCGAAGCCACAACGTCGGATGGAGCCGGATATCACGAGCACCATATTGGAGATGGCCGGCGCGAAAATAGTCAATCGCGTCAAGGCGCCCGGAACATTCGAGGGAGGCGATTTCATACCCGCGGGTAAAATCGCGATGATCGGAATCGGCGACAGAACAAATTTGAACGGTGCGAGTCAGGTTCTCCGACGCGGCACCAACTTCGAAGAGGTCGCTGTGATTCACCAACCAGCCCATCCACTCATCCCCGGGGACGAACCCGATCCTATGATCAACATGCATCTGGACACCTACCTCAATTTTCCCGGAAAGAATATCGCTGTGGGATGCATACCGCTCTTGAAACGAGCCAGAGTTGAGGTTTACCGGAGATCATCTCTTGGACACTACAAGAGGATGAGCAAGACTCCTAACCTGTACGAGTACCTGATGGATCATAGGTTTACAATTGTTCCAATAACGACCCTTGAACAGATGTGCTACGCCTCAAACTTTCTCTGCGTGAAAGATCACAGCATTCTTGCCATCGAGGTTGAGAAGGTGGTCAAGAAAGTTCTGACAAACCTAGAGGCAAAGGCGCAGGCTGATCCGCACCGATACAGTGCCTTGTTGGAGGAGGCGAGGAAGGACTTGGCGAGGCTCAAACAGTCAGACCAGTTCTTCCCGCACAAGCGTGAGTTCCAAGAACTTTCTATCGACGTGACATCGCTCCAGCTTCAGGAGA
>VBAW01000138.1 GCA_005888635.1 Candidatus Bathyarchaeota archaeon
CAAGTTGGAAACATTCTGTTGCAGAATGAGATAGCAAAAGAGACGTTGCCGCCAATGCCTCTGGATGTCTGTGGGGCTGAGAGCCAGGGAATGATAGGCTACATGCTCCAGCGAGCACTCCGCAGCGAGCTAGAATCAGCGGGACAACACATTCCTGTTACGACAATAGTCTCCCAGACCCTCGTCGACGCGAAAGATCCGGCCTTCAAGAATCCAACAAAGCCTGTAGGACCATTCTACACTGAAAAGGAAGCGCGACGCCTGCAAGAATCGAACGGGTGGCACATAATCAGTGACAGTGGACGAGGCTATCGAAGAGTAGTTCCCTCTCCCACCCCCTTGGACATCTTGGAGAAGGAGACGATCATTCGCCTGTTCGAAGCTGGGACTGTAGTGATTGGCGTGGGTGGGGGTGGAGTCCCTGTGATGAGAGACAAGGATGGTAGGCTAAGAGGTGTTGAAGCTGTCTTGGACAAGGATCGAACGGCTGCCTTGCTGGGCAAGATTCTCGGAGTTGAGACTCTGCTCATCCTGACGGATGTCGAGAAGGTGTTCA
>VBAW01000090.1 GCA_005888635.1 Candidatus Bathyarchaeota archaeon
CGGAGAAAGCGGCTAGTGGCTACCGCCAGAAGGCAAACCTCTCCGCGACAAATCGCCCCGCCGAGACAGCCTCCTCAAGCACCGAGCATTGACGACCAAATGCGCCAGATGCTGGTAGAAATACGGTATCTCGAAAACTCTGCACGTGTCCTCCAGTCCAGGCTCGATATTGTAACCGCCGCGCTTTCCGAGACCCTCACAGCAATCTCCACACTTGAGGGAACGAGAGGCAAATCTGTCGATACTGAGACCCTGCTGCCTATCGGGTCCGGCAGCTTTGTGAAAGCGAAGTTGGCGGATTCTCAGAATATTATCATCGGCGTTGGTGCTGGGGTCTGCATCGAGAAACCTCTCGAAGACTCGATGAAGGATCTCAGACTGAGATCAAGCGAACTGGAGAAGGCGAGAGTTACCGTTACTCAGCAGCTCAGCCAGGTCCTAAACCAAGTAGAAGACTATCGAGCACATCTAAGTGACATGGCTGGGAGGAAGGGTGGTGGACCGGTAGAGATTGTTTGACAGACTCAGAGCACAATTCTCCAACCTTTACGATCGAGTCGCCAGGACTGAACTGAAAGGAAAAGATCTTGATAACGTCCTCGACGAATTCCAGCTATCTCTTATCGAGAACGACGTCGCAGTATCCGCCGCAGACTTCATCAGCAACGAACTGAGAGAGAAACTGAAGGACGTTCAGTTCGCCCGATTCACCGACCCTCGGACAAGAGTAAAAGTCATCCTGCAAGAGGTCCTACTCTCACTTCTCCAGAGAGCGGGCCAACTCGACATATTCGCGCTGATCGAAAAGAAGAAGAGCATCGGAGAACCCGCAGTACTGGTCTTCATAGGAATCAATGGCACTGGCAAGACAACGAGTATAGCAAAGCTCGCGCACATCCTCCAGAAAAAGGGCCGAACTGTTATTCTGGCGGCCAGCGACACATACCGCTCCGGGTCTATAGAGCAACTCGAGGAGCATGCTCGTCGCATTGGAGTGCGGGTGATCAAACATCAGTACGGAGCCGATCCAGCGGCAGTTGCGTTTGACGCGGTGAACTACGCAAAGGCTCACAGGATAAACGCTGTTCTGGTCGATACTGCGGGGAGGATGCAGAATAACAAGAATCTTCTCGAAGAGATGCGGAAGATCGTGAGAGTGACAAATCCAGACCTAACGATCCTTGTTGTGGACGCGCTGACAGGTAACGACGCTGTGGAACAAGGTAAGGTCTTCTCAGAAGCCGTGAAGATCGATGGAATCATTCTTGCAAAACTTGACGCGGATGTAAAAGGGGGAAGCGCGATCTCTCTATCATACATAATGGGAAAGCCAGTTACTATGGTGGGCACTGGACAGAAGTACGATGATCTCGAACCGTTTCAGGCGGAAGCTATTGTGCGGAACTTGATTGGCTAGAAATAAGGTCGAGCGCCGGAGTGAACCGGGGTGCGATACGTTGCTGTCGCCAGATGGGTTTGGGTACTACTTCGATGGCATTTCGAGGGGAATAGATAGCTTCGGTTCGATCTGCTTCTTGATTTCGTCAACAGTCGGGAATCGGCCTTCTTGTTTCCTCGAAAAGATCAATTGTCCGTCAAGGACGATGTCAAAGATTCCACTGTCCGCCGGTTTTAGCGCCACGGTGAGCTTCTTGTTTAGAGGCATCCCGTACTCCGCCAAGAGTTGATTTACCAATTCAACGGCCCTCGGCTGATGTCCACAGGGCTGGCAGTACGTTATTTCCAAATCCACCATGTCTATTGCACCTACTGTTTAGATTTCAAGGGGGCAATTTAAATCTGGTTTCGAGCTCTCTACTAATAGTATCATCCAGAAGTGATCCCGCATCATGGAATATCGCCCAGGCGCTCATCACAAAGATTGGGTTCAAACAAGAACCCGACCAAAGGATAGACACGTACTCGAAAGGAAACTTGCGTCTATTGGTTCTTGAGAAGCTGGGCATTTTCGCAGATCCCAACGATATTCCGTCTGATGTCGCCACTGCAATATTCGTCTCAAAGCATGTGAGTTCCTCTGGAAGAGCAGCGTTGACTGTTCATACAACCGGCAACTTGACTAAGGAAGCCAAGTTTGGAGGCAACCCCGAGGAAATCTCGTACGTAAGTCCTTCAATCATTCGACGAGCCTTGAGGGCTCTCAAGGCGGGGGCGGGCCAAGCAGGGGTCCAGATCGAGATAACCATGGAGGCAACTCACCATGGCCCAACCAGCCTCTCAATGCCAGTCTGCTTCGTCGAGATTGGCAGTGGCGAAAAAGAATGGGCTGACCCGGTCCTCGGAGAGATTGCGGCTAACGCCGTGATGTCTGCGATCGACGTCGAAGAAACCCCTCCGACCGCTGTCGGGTTCGGAGGAACACACTACTCGGCCAAACACACTCGCATCTGCATGGAAGGCAACTACGCAATCGGTCATCTTGTGTCAAGTCATTCCTTTGACGGCGGAGTATCGGAAAGGGTAGTCGGCGACACCTTCAGCAAGACGACTGGTTCGTGCAATACTGCTATAGTCGATTGGAAGGGGCTGCACAGCAACGATAGGCGTAGACTCATATCTAGTCTGGAAGCCGCGGGCGCTAGGACCTTCCTGCAATCAGCCAGACGATTGTTCCACGTAGCCCAGAAACCGGACTGGGAGGAAACCTACCTTCTAATCAAGATAAGCGTGCTGGGCGTAGCAATCGTTGGAGGGATCGGCTTCGTCATCAGGATCCTGTTCTGGCTTGTAGGACTATACAACCTGCCCCAAAGCCAGACAACCCCTACACCCTAATTGAAAAGGAGACCAACTAAATGGCAACTCAGACTCAGAAAACATCGATTTACGCAGTCCGCACTACGAGCGGCCAAGAACGTACCGTCGTTGATCTAATGGCCAGTCGAGCTCAGCCAAAGAAACTGCCTATCACAGCTATTCTAGCCCCCGAGGTCATAAAGGGCTACATTTTCGTCGAGGCTTCAGGACCCCACTTCGTCGATGAAGCCATAGCCGGAACCAGACATGCCCGTACCAGAACCAAAGGAGTCGTCTCAATTCAAGCAATCGAACGCTTCATAGTTACAAAACCAGTCATCGAAGAACTCAGCGTTGGAAACCTTGTAGAAGTGGTCGGTGGACCCTTCCGAGGACTGCGAGCAAAGATAACACACGTAGACAAGGTCAAACAAGAGGTCGTGATCGAGCTCTTGGAAGAAGGCTTCGCAACACTGCCCATCACTGTCCACGCCGACTACGTCAAGCTAGTGAGCAGAGGGGAGGACTCTGGGCGACAAGAAAACAGTTGACGCAATAATAGACGGCGGAAAAGCGACAGCAGGCCCGCCCCTTGGACCAAACCTGGGTCCACTCGGAGTTAACGTTCTCCAGATCGTCAACAAGATCAACGAGATCACGAAGGCGTACGCGGGGATGAAGGTCCCTGTCAAAGTGCTAGTCGATGTTGACGACAAAAGCTTCGAAGTAGAAGTAGGAACGCCAACAACCTCCGCACTCATTGTGAAAGAGTTAGGCGTGGAGAAGGGATCAGGCACGCCGAAAGCTACCAAGGTCGGAAACCTTAGTCCGGAACAAATAGTGAAGATCGCCGAGATGAAGAGGACCGACAGCTACGCCAAGACGGTAATTGCAGCAGTGAAAGAGGTCGCAGGCGCTTGCGTCAGTATGGGCGTCACAGTCGATTCTAAGGAGCCGAAAGAGTTCATCAAGGACCTCGACAAAGGGCTGTACGAGAAGGCTCTGAAAGGAGAATAGGAGATAGGAACTGGTGCCAGTATCACGAGACGCCATCGCGAAAGCCATAGGCGAAATGAAAGGAAAGAGCGAGAAGCGGAAATTCAACCAATCAGTCGAATTAGCTGTCAAGCTGCGAGAACTTGACCTGAAGAGACCCGAACAGAGGATCAACGAGTCACTCGAACTCCCAACCGCGGCTAGCAAGACGGTGAAGGTCGCAGTCATCGCTGGCGGGGATCTCGCAGTCCGAGCCAAAAACGCCGGCGCGGACATTGTCATAGGCCGCGAAGACCTTGACAAAATGGCACGCGATAAGAAAGCAGCCAGGAAGATCGCGCAGAACTACGACTTTTTCGTCGCCGAAGCACCTCTCATGCCTCAAGTGGGTAAATCTCTGGGCCAGATGCTCGGACCAAGAGGCAAGATGCCGACCCCAATTCCACCGACAGCACCCATCGACGACGTTCTGAAACGTCAGAGAAAGAACGTCCGCCTCAAGATGAAAGACCAGCCAGTCATACAGACCAAAGTAGGGACCGAAGACATGTCTGACGATGTGCTGGTGCAGAACATTCAGACAGTAATCTCACGGTTAGAATCTAAACTCGAAAAGGGAGCAAAGAACATCAAGTCCGTCGCGGTCAAGACCACTATGGGACCGCTGGTAAAGGTCGAAACAACACAGGTCTGATACTCTCTGTCGACTCGAAAAATAGCTCAGTGGAAGAAAGAGTCGCTCGCTGAGCTGCAGGGCCTCCTCTCAAAATATCCAGTAATCGCCGCAGCCGACCTTACGAAGGTTCGATCCTCCCAGATTCACGAGCTGCGAAAGCGGTTGCGCGATCGGGTCACGATGATCGTGGCCAAGAACAATCTCCTGCGGAAATCGGTTGAGCTGTCAGATTCCAAAGATGGAAAGCTCGGAGAGTTCGTCAAGGACCTGACAGGATCAAACATTCTCCTCTTCTCCGAGCTCAACCCGTACTCACTAATCATCCTACTAGACAAGAGCAAGGTCAGAGTCCCCGCCAAGGCGGGAGACATAGCTACCGGTGAAATCATGATACCTGCCGGCAACACAGGACTCCCACCCGGACCTGTCATCAGCGAGTTTGGAGAGATCAGAGTCAAGACAAAAATTGAAGGCGGAAGCATATGGGTCGCAACAGACTCCGTAGTAGCCCGCAAAGGTGATCAGATTACAGCGAAGATGGCTTCCGTCCTCTCAAAGCTCGGACTAAAACCGATGGAAGCCGGACTCAGTTTAGCGGTTGCGTTTGACAATGGGACAATCCTTCGACCAGAAGACATGGCGTTCGACCTGCCTTCCTACAAGAACGATGTGCTCATGGGAATCAACAACGCCCTCAACCTATCAACAGAAGCTGGATATGTCACGCCAGAAAACGCTCCTCGAATACTATTGAAAGGTATGAGAGAAGCACTCGCCGTCGCTGGAGAATCGGGCTTCCTAGAGGCTGGTACTGTCGAGTACGTTCTGAAAAGAGCACTCATGAACGCGACCGTTTTGGACCAGAAGGTTTCCAAGCAAGAGAACGCCTAGCCAAGTATCCGCGGCCTGACGTACCCATTAGAGTAAGATCGTTGGAAACCAAGCGAATGGTTTGAGTGTGAAACCCAGGCACTTCTCGATTCCATACATGCTGGTTCCGGTAATCGCCGTATTGGTCACGGGGGTCACGGGCTTCTGGCAGCGCACCGGAGATGGCACCTTAGAGTATGGGTTTCCCCTTCCTTGGAAGACCTCACAAATTGTCCCAACGTGTGCTTCGTGTTCACTGCCAACGAGTTACAATTGGGTCTTCTTACTTGTCGATGCGGTTTTTTACGCGGCGATCGGGTATGGAATCATCTCTCTTTGTACAAGGTCGATCTGGAAGCAGAAGGATCACCTCACGGACCCAGGCAAGGCAGCGATGCCGTAGGCGCGTCTGACAAGTCTCACTCCAAGGATGAGAATGCTGACCTGCTGGAAATGCTTAAGTGTATCAGGAACAGTCCCCTCAAATCTCACAAGGAAACGGTAGAAGGCTAAGATGCCAATGAAATATGTTTACGCAGCATTACTGCTCCACTCCTGGGCACAGCCCGTAAATGAAGAGAATGTGAAGAAGATTGTATCCGCAGCAGGCGGACAAGCCGAGGAGTCCCAGGTGAAAGCGCTAGTTGCTGCCCTGTCAGAAGTTAACATCGACGACGCTTTGAAGTCTGCAAGCTCAATGATGATGGCCCCTGCCGCCGCGCCAGCTGCTCCTTCCGCAGAGGGCAAGAAGAAAGAGGAGAAGCCTGCCGAGGACGATAAGAAGAAGGAAGAGGAAGCCTTGGCTGGACTCGGGGCTCTCTTCGGATAGACTGGAGGTCTGCGGTATAGCTCCGCACGGCGTTCTCGACAACGGCTCGATCTAGCTCAGCCGGAATACCAAACTCTTTACTCCGTACTGGCGAAGTCCAGGAGACTCGCTAAATGCCGGAGATCAACCCAGAAGAATTCGCGATTCCATTCTTTACAGAACAGAACTTCACAAGGCGGAAATGTCCCAACTGCGCTAACTACTTTTGGAGCCAGAATCCTAACCAGACGACATGTGGAGAGGCGCCTTGCGCGCCTTACACTTTCATCGGAAGTCCGCCGACGACACGACGATACACGGTGCCGGAGATGCGGATTCAGTTCATGGATTACTTCGCGGACAACGGCCATACTCGCATCCCGCCCTACCCAATTGTGGCGAGATGGAGAAACGACGTCTATCTCGTCGGCGCTTCAATCTACGACTTTCAGCCGTACGTCACTGAGGGGACAATGCCTCCTCCTGCGAATCCTCTCGTGATCAGCCAACCATGTATCAGGTATACCGATGTCGAACTCGTCGGACCAACAGGTGGAAGACACATGACTATCTTCGAAATGGGAGGAGCACACGCTTTCAACTATCCGACCAAGGAGGTTTACTGGAAGGACGAGTGCGTCCGCTACCATCATCAACTGCTCACAGAAGTTCTTGGCGTTCCCTCCGAATCTGTCAGCTACAAGGAGCATTTCTGGTCGGGAGGCGGAAACGCCGGACCGGACCTGGAGACAATCACTGGAGGCTTGGAGATCGGCACCCTCGTCTTCATGCAGTACAGGGTCCAGGGAGACCAGCTCATCCAACTACCAATCAGGACTGTAGACACTGGATACGGCATAGAACGATGGTCGTGGCTCTCCCAGGGGTCCCCTAGCGGGTTCCACGCTGTCCACGGCCCAGTTCTTCAGCACGTGATGGAACTAGGGAAGATTAGTGTTGATGAGTCGATAATTGGAGCGTTCACCAAGGCCTCGAGCATTCACGGCTGGACGTCAATCAACAAGAACCGAGAATCATACATTCAGACAGTCTCAGAACAGACAGGCGTCTCACCGGACGCTCTGCGACCGATGTTCTCCTCGCTAGAGGCGGCTTATGCGATAACGGATCACACGAAGGCAGCCACCTTCCTACTTGCAGATGGCGTGGTCCCATCGAACGTGGGTGAAGGATACTTGGCCAGGCTGATAATTCGGCGCGCAGGAAGATTCGCCAGGCAGCTAGGGATCTTCGCGGATTTTCCATCGATCGTCGAAGCTCAGATCAAACTCTGGGGGGGCGACTTTCGAACACTGCGAGAGATGAGGTCCGAGATAATTGAGGGTCTCGAAAACGAGATGAAAAAGTACAACGAAACCATCAGCCGAGGCTTAGAAGTAGTAGCTCGGCTATCCAAAGACCTGGCGAGCAAGGGAGTCCGGAACGTCTCAACCGACCAGCTGGTCCAGCTCTATGACTCTCAAGGACTACCACCCGAGATTGTCAAGGAAGCGGCAGAGAGGAGCGGGGTAGTAGTTGAGATACCGGACAATTTCCTGACCTTGGTTGCGGAGAGTCACTCACGACCAGCCAAGAGCGACGAAGAAGGACCGTCAGATGCAGACATCGAGGCAAAACTTGCCAACTTCCCGGCGACGCGAGCGATCTACTATGATGATCCTTACAAGACTAGATTCAAGTCGAAAGTAGTCGGCAGAATTGCGGAAAACGCTCTAGTCCTCGATCAAACAGCATTCTATCCACAGGGTGGCGGACAACTAGCGGATCATGGCGAGCTCAAGTTCGCCGACCAGAAGGTCACGGTGGTTGACGTTCAAAAGTATGGAGATCGAATCGTCCACTACTTGGCTCAGCCTATTGATCCGAGCGTCTACGATGTAGAGGGAGAGATCGACTGGCAGCGAAGGCAGAATCTGATGAGACACCACACCGGGACCCATGTGCTGATTGGTGCGGCCCGACGGGTCCTAGGTGAACACGTGTGGCAGGCGGGGGCCCAGAAAGAGGTTGAGAGCAGTCGTCTGGACATTACACACTACCAGCAAATTACGCCTAAAGAGAGAGAGAAGATCGAACGACTGGCAAATCAGACGATTCTCCGAGACCTTCCGGTGAGAATCAACTGGATGGCCCGAGAGAAGGCCGAGGCAAAGTACGGGTATAGGCTCTATCAGGGCGGGGCGGTTCCCGGATCAAAGATACGTGTCGTCCGAATCATGGGATGGGACACGGAAGCCTGTGGAGGAACACACGTCAAGAGAACAGGCGAACTCGGAGTCTTCAGGATCGAGAAGATAGACAGACTACAGGACGGGATTGAGCGAATAATCTTCTCCGCCGGAATACCCGCGCTCAAAAGGATCAGCGAAGAGAACGAGGAACTAACCACGACAGCCCAGCTCCTGAAGACCACGCCCGACCAAGTTCCGAAATCCACTGGGGCACTCATTGCCGAGAGAGATGCTCTACTGAAAGAGCTGGAGAAGCATTCGGCCAAGACACTGGAAGCCCACATACGACAACTGCAGAAGAACGCCAAGATTCTGGGTCCCATCAAGCTCGTAGTCTCAAAGGGTCCGAAGAGGAAGGGAATAGATCCAGTCGACATCGCGAACCGGCTCAAAGAGTCAGACAAGAATATGGTCGCAGTCATAGTCGAGCTTTCGCCCGACAGGGTCCAGATCGTCGCCGCAGCCGGGGAGGTGGCAGTAAGCGCCGGCATCAACGCGAGCGAGATAGTCTCCGGCGCGGCCAAAGCAGTCGGAGGCGGAGGTGGAGGCAGACAATTCTTCGCATCTGGCGGGGGGCCTCTCAAGGAGAAAGCCGAGGATGCGCTGCGAATCATAGAGGAGACGATCCAGAGACAACTTTCTGCGCTTACGGCTAAAGAAGTGGCATGACTTTGGCCAAATTCAACTGGCGTGCCCTGGAGCGGAAATGGCAGAAGAAATGGGCATGGGCAAAAGTTGACCAGACAGACCCGGATCCGCGCCGGCCAAAATACTTCGTGACCGCAGCCTACCCCTACCCTAACTCTCCGCAACACATAGGCCACGGCCGAACATACACGATTGCAGACGCTAACGCGCGATTCCACCGAATGAGAGGATACAACACCCTCTACCCAATGGGATTCCACTACACCGGAACACCACTATACGCCATGGCAAAACGGCTCAGCCAGAACGATCCGGAAATAGTCAAGACATTCACCGAAGTCTATCGCATTCCTAGGCAAAAGTTCGATCAACTGAAGGAACCGAAGCGAATGGCCGAATATTTTCGAAACGACATCAAGAAGGGCATGATCGAAATTGGCTATTCGATCGACTGGCGTAGAGAATTCACAACAATCGACCACGTGTACAATCGATTCATACAATGGCACTTCAGATGGCTAGACCAGCACGGCTACATAACGAAGGGAACCCACCCCGTCGCATGGTGTCCTAATGACAAGAATCCCGTCGGAACCGTGGACACACAAGGGGACCTAGAGCCGGAAATCGGAGAATCGAGCCTCATCAAGTTCCTTCAGGACGAAATAGTCTATCCAACAGCAACCCTGCGCCCCGAAACAATCTTCGGAGTAACGAACCTCTGGGTAAACCCGGAGGCCCAATACGTCCAAGCTCGAGTAGACGAGGAGCAATGGATCGTCAGCCTTGAAGCCGTTGCGACCCTAGAGCATCAGAATCATAACATCAGCATCGAGCGCGAGTTATCCGGAAAAGAGCTGCTCTGGAAGACCCTGACAAACCCAGTAACTCAAGCGACCATCCCAATCCTCCCAGCACGATTCGTGGAATCCGACAATGGTACAGGAATCGTCATGTCAGTGCCCGGACACGCACCGTACGACTACCAAGCCCTAACTGAGCTGAAGACGAACCCTTCGCTCCCAGACCATGCCAAGGCAATAGTCGAAAAGATAGAACCAATATCCGTAATCACACTGGAAGGATTCTCCCAATCTCCTGCAGCTGACATCGTAAAGAAGTATGGCATAACTGACCAGAAGGATCCCCGGCTAGCCGAGGCAACGAAGGACCTCTACTCTAAAGAATTCCACAACGGCAGCATGAATGAAAACGCGAAACCATACACCGGTCAATCAGTCGAACAAGCCAGACAGACAATAATCCAGGAATTGACAAACGCCGGAAAGCTAACGAAACTCTACGAGATACTGAACAAACCCATTATCTGCCGATGCGGCACCAGGGTCGTTGTTCACATAGTCGACAATCAATGGTTCATCAACTATGGAGACCCCGATTGGAAGAAACAAGCGCATCTCTGCCTCGACCAGATGGCAATTCTCCCCGAAGAGCGACGAAACGAGTTCAACTACGCACTCGACTGGCTGAAAGAGCGAGCCTGTGCACGGAAGGTCGGACTGGGCACGCGATTGCCTTGGGACCCAGACTGGATTATCGAAGCGCTATCCGACTCTGTAATCTACATGGCCTACTACATCCTTGCAAAGTATCTGGCTAAGGATTGGGTTAGCTTCAAGAGGTTCGAAAAATCTCCCGAAGATTTGCCCGACGCATTTTTCGATTACATCTTCCTAGGCGAAGGCTCTGCCGAAGCCATAATACGCGAGACCAGAATCTCGAAGAGAACCATAGAAGGAATACGGAAAGAGTTCACCTACTTCTACCCGGTCGACATGAGACACTCAGCAAAGGATCTGGTCTCAAACCACCTATCGATGTACATATTCCACCACACTGCACTCTTTCCAAGAAACCTCTGGCCTAAAGCCATAGTCGCGAACGGGTTCGTATTGATGGAGCGGGCGAAGATGTCGAAGTCACTGGAGAACATTATTCCCCTAAGGCAGGCAATTGCGAAGTTTGGCGCCGATCCTCTCCGAATCGGAGTCCTGTCCACTGCGGAGCTGAATCAAGACACAGATTTCAGCGAATCCTTAGTCGCAACAATTCAGGAGAGACTAGTAAATCTAGTAGCTCAGTCTCGAAAGCTGGGCCGACGAAGAGTATCGGGAAAGAGCAGCTCTTCGACTCTTGACAGGTGGATGCTAAGTCGTCTGAACAGTGCCGCTCAAACGGCCACGACGGCTATGGAAAAGCTGCGAGTAAGGGAGGTCATTAACACGGTACTGTACCAAATCGAGAACGACACGGCTTGGTATCAGCGCAGGCTAGGTCCAAGAAAGAAGAGCCGCGAGGGTCGAGACCGAGTTCTGAAGCAGGTTTTCGACTTCAAGGCTCGAATGATCGCTCCTTTAGCGCCTCACGTGGCTGAAGAGATGTGGGCGAGTCTCGGCAACAAAGGAATGGTCGCAAAGGCGGACTGGCCGGAATTTGACGAGAGTCTCCACGATAGCGCGGCAGAAGCTGCAGAATCAATTATTCGACAGACACTGGATGATACTGCGGAAATCTTGAGAGCGACAGGTCTCACGCCGAAACGGATCACGTACTATTCGGCTGCCCTTTGGAAATGGCGCGTATACCAGAAAGCGCTAGACATGGCAGTCAAAAGCCAAACCGACCAAGGCACTTTCATCAGAGACGTGATGTCTGAGCCTGAGCTTCGCAGTATCGGAAAGCCGGCGGCTGATTTCGCCTCTAAGTCGATCAGGCAAGCAACTCAGATGAAAGAAGAACTGCGCAAGTCGAGAGTAGGACTGGAATTGAAAGAGATGAAGATACTAGAGGACGCCATGGACTTTTTCAGCCGAGAATTCAAAGCCGAGATCCAGGTCGGACAGGAAGGAGAAAAAAGAGTAAATGATCCCAAGGA
>VBAW01000091.1 GCA_005888635.1 Candidatus Bathyarchaeota archaeon
GAACACCTGGTTGAGAAGCGGGTTTCCTCGTCCAGGTACGGACCCGTTATTCACGAGGTAACTCTTGACGCCGTTGACTGAGACGTAGTCTCCGAGTAATACTCCAGTGCCAAAGGCTAGGAGTGAGAGCAGGTGAAACGGCAGATTCCTTGGACTGGCCACAAATCTTGCCGCCTCAGAGAGCCCGGCCCGGATCTTTAGCCATGTAGCTCTGGGAAGCCGTTTCGTAATGTCGTACCAGATTGGGTTCGATAGTTCGAAGGGCATCTCATGAACGTCAGGTTTGGCGTAGTAGTAGATCATCGTCTTCGTCGAATGAAGAATCGGGGTGAGGAGTAGGCTGAGGATTGCCATGGAGAGGGAGGAGAGGGGGAGTCCGATATTGCCTGCGAGGAACACCACCAGTGTAAGCATGAGCTCGAAGAGAATTCGGACGAGCGAATAGCTCAAGGTAGTCCCAAGGTTGCGTTCTGTGACTCCGAAACTCTTCCTTATCGCTTGTAGGCCTGATACGTTGTCGACCATGACGGCAGGGTAGGAGTAGATGGTGAATAGAGAAAGGAAGAGAGAGATTCCCAGTCCCAAGTAGATCAACACGGAAGAGGCCGCCAGTGCAGCAAACCCTGTGAAGGAGGTTGCATTCGGCGCGGCGAGAAGGAAGAGCAAGAATCCGAGAGCGAGCGGGCCCCAAGTGATCAGGTTCGATAGGAAGAAGGTCCAGGTCATGGCCTTCCATCTGCGCGCGCCGTGGTGAACGATCGATCCCATTGAGATCTTGTCCCTGCTCCAAGCCTCGAGATAGATACCGTATTCAGAAGAATAGACGAAACCTGCGCCAATGATCGCTGTCAGTACGACCCCGATAATGGATAAGATTACTATGGGTATTATGAGCGATGCGTACGACGAGTTTTGGAGAAGGTTGAATCCTGCCCCTTGCTGATTCAGCTGCGAGAGAAATCCAGTGAGCAGACCCCTCGTCGAGAGACTGATCAGTAGCAGCATTACGCCGAGGGTTACGATCGACTGTTCGATTACAGATATGGCTGTCCCGAGCATACTCGGAACCACGATGAGAGGATGTTTTCTCCAAGTCCAATAAGATCTTTCGAAAATCGAATCGAAGAAAATCTTCTTGAGCCCGGCTAGGGTGGTGCTAGCCATTCTCAGGTCCCCGATCTCGCAACTTGGGATCGGGCGAAAGCAGCCAGGAGGTTTGGCTCGAAATCCGAATGATATCCGAAATGGCGATTAGGACTCGAAATCATCTCATACAACCAGAAGATGGAGCCTATCCCAATTGTGAAGAGGCTTGCAAGGAGAAACCCGGTGCTACTGCGCGATGGAAGATAGTGAGTTTCAACCGGTATTCGCTGGGAGCCCGTGGCCCCTAGGATCCGATCCAAATCCTCGAGAAGCAACCGCTCCATCCGTTCGTGAACGTTTGACTCTTCTGACAAGTGGTAGAGTGTTATGATAAAGAATAGCCATCCAAGGTAAGGAATGAGCACTAACATCGCCCATAATATGGCGCTTCTCTCGTGTGTATTCTGGAGAAGCGCTGAAAAATCCTGCTCTGCCGAATTTAATGGCAGGAGAACATTCAACTGGCCTGGGCGAGTCTCTGACTCAATTCTCCTTAATGATTCCGAGAAGATTTCTCGGATTCGCAAAGCGTGTTTGTTCTGGCGATCTACGACCCTGAAGACTAAGTATGCTAGGCCTGTCGAAGCGCAAATTCCTAGGAGCGAGAGCAGGGTTGTCGCGTCGAAGAAGATCGATCCAAGTATCACGGGGATTGTGAAACTGGGAATCCGTTGTAGCAATCCTGTGAGGAAGAGTGCTGGGAGTGTCGTCCAGAGAACGTAGCTTGCGATCGCAGAGAATATCCATCCTGTTCCAAGCCGGATGTCAGTACTGGCACGCATCTGAACCAGCTTCGAGAGTCTCTCTCCCGGGTCGAACATTACAATTCCTGAGACGCTTGTTCAGATTCTAGACTAAGGTCGGAGAGACCTGGGCAAGGATCGTATCCTCCACTAGGGACTGGTATCGGAAGTGGTTGTTAGGGTCTGAGATCAGAACGTAGACCCAGTACACACCAAAGAATCCGAGCGTCACTATCGTCAGAATGATGTAAACGATGAGGCTCCTATCAGGGATAGGAGATAGGCGTTGCGGAAGGGTGATGTTGACTCCTATTGCGGCGAAAGTTCGGTTAAGTTCGCCAAAGAACCAATCCTCTCGTCGTTCATGTCTAAACATGTCTTTCATTAGAAAGTAGTACACGTAGTACGTTGCGAAAGATGGAATGAAGGCGGCTCCTAATGATGACACTCCGCCCCCAGTCAAGTTGAAAGAGCTGAAAGAGTTCGCAAGCCCGGCCGCAAACACCAGGATGACCGACCAGAGCACAGGGTCTCGAGGCGTCTCGTCAAGTTGTGCTTCTCTTCTTAGTCTGTAGAGGTTGTTCAGTTGGACGGAGACGTCCACACCCTTCTTTACCGATACCTCCCTTGCCGCTCTTTCAATGTCCTCGTAGAGCATGGATTGACGTGCAAAGTGGGTGTTGCGGCGTTTCACGAGCCTGTAGAGCACGTAGGCGAAGAGAATGCTGAGGACGAAACTGATCACACCGAAGAGCAGGAAGAGACCGAATAGGGAAGATGTTAGTGCCGCGCGATTAATCACAGTTCCAGACTGCGCCGCGCTGAATATTGCGCTAAACACTACCGCGAAGAAAACAGCGATTAGTATTACCGCGTCGAGTGTCTGGAACAGTGGGATGAGCATCCATCCCGCGGACATTTGCCGATCGGCTTCCAGTCGGGTTCTAAGATCCCGACGGAGATTTTCGACGGCAATACTCAAGGGGACCGCACCGACAACTGGTTCTGTTCCGAGTCCATATTTAAGACGTGAAGAATCGCGCCTGACAGAGTAGCTGAATGCTGGTTCTCTCTAACTGCTTGTCAGGCTTTAAATGAGTCTCGGAAGTTTCGAGCCAGTTTGTGCGGCCGTGGTCTAGCCTGGTCTATGATATCAGCCTGCCATTACAGCGTTCAGCAGAACGCTGACGACCCGGGAGGCCGTCCTCAGGCGGCCCGGGAATTCAAATCCCGGCGGCCGCACCAAAAATCCTTACGTTGAATCGATGTCCGTTGAGTCTCTACAGGGTGGCCCTGATCAAGCCGCCATCGATCGGAATCATCGCACCGTTGATGTAACTAGCCTTGTCGCTAGCTAGGAAGGCGACGAGGTAGCCAACCTCTTCAGGGGTCCCATATCTTCCGAGAGGCACATCAACGAGAGCCTGCTTCATTGCATCATCAACCGGTATTCTTGTTCTCCGTGAAACGTCCTCGGCGATCTCTCTCTGACGGTCCGTTAGAATGTGTCCCTGCATTATCCCGTTTGAAGTGATTCCCTTCCCTCCGAATTCGGTGGCTAGAGATTTGCAGAGTCCCGCCAGGCTCAGCCTTACGGTGTTTGACAAGACAAGATTCGGAATGGGCTGTCGTAAAGTGGTCGAGGTTATGAAAACGAGTCTCCCCCATTTCTTCCGTTCCATGCTTGGAAGGATGCGTTTTGCAAGCCACACAGCGTTCATTAACAGTAGCTTAGCACCGAAGTCCCAATCCGCCTCATTCAAGTCGCTGAAGGTTCCAGGTTTGGGAGGTCCTGTGTTGTAAGCGAGAATATCCACACCACCCAACTTCTTCACAACATTCTTAGCTAGTCGGTCGACATCCTCCTTGGCCGTGAGGTCTGCGCTGAATGCGTACACTTCGCCGTTTCCAGTCTCTCGAACGATCTGGTCCTTGGCTCTGTTGATTGAGTCAGTACCCCTAGAACAGATTGCGACATTGCAGCCTTCAGAGGCGAGAACCTTCGCTATACCAAAGCCGATTCCCTTGCTTGACGCTGTTACGAGCGCAGCTTTGCCCTTTAGCCCCAGATCCATAGACTGAAAGCGATACGCCCTAGCTTATCATTCAACGCTTCATAATGAACTGAACTGTCGAGAGTCGATCATCTGCATTGACGATTGGCAAGTTGAGAGAAGACGTTTAATCGAGGATCAACCAGTCGTTAGGTGAACGTGTCGAACCGAACTACCCCCTATCACGAAGAGCTTGACGCCAGGCTGGAACCAGGCAAGATTCCTCTTACCTACGCAAATGCCGAGGAAGAGTACTGGACAATCAAGAAAGCGGTTGGGCTAGCCGATATTTCACACCTGGGCCGCCTAGGAATTACGGGAAAAGATCGGATCAGCTTCCTCAACGGCCTTCTGACAAACGACATTTCACAACTGAAGGAGAATGCGGGACAACGCTCTGCTCTCCTTAACTCAAAAGCAAGGGTCCTCGCTGACCTCCACCTTTACGCGCAACCGGACAGTCTACTCGTTGACACAGGCGAATCATCCGCATCCCACGTGAAGGAAATTCTCGACAGGTTCGTAATCACGGAAGACGTCCAGATCCAAGACTCTACCCAAGATCTCGTCCAGGTTACCGTTCAAGGTCCCAAGAGTTCTCAAGCCATCAAGGAAGTACTTGGGATCGAAGCACAAGATCTGATACAGCTTGAGCAGAAGACTCTTGGACCCAGCACAATCATCGCCAGAGACAGAACAGGCCAGTCAGGCTATGACATAATCATGCCCACACTGGAAGCAGAACCAGTGTGGCATGGCTTCCTCCTGAAGGGAGGAGAAATCGGTCTCAACCCAGTGGGTTCACAAGCCTTGGAGATTCTTCGTTTAGAGGCAGGATATCCAAAGTATGCGACTGATGTTGACGAAAACACGATTATCCTGGAAGCAGGCTTCAAGGACGCGATAAACTTCAACAAAGGGTGCTACTTGGGGCAAGAAGTCGTTGCTCGTGCAACCCACATCGGAAGAGTCAACAAGCAACTAGTGAGGCTAGAGGTAGAGACGAAGGACTCAGTCTCCCCTCGCTCGAAGCTGATGAGTAACGGTCGGGAGGCGGGCTTCATCACCAGTGCAGCATTCTCGCCGGGTCTTCAAAGAGTTGTAGGGCTGGGCTATGCCAACAGGGAATTCGCAAAGGAAGGAACTAAGGTCAACGTACAGTCAGGTGAAACCAGCTTATCTGCCGTAGTAACCAAAATCGTCTAGTTCTTCGCTTTCGACTGGAAGCAGGGGAGGTGCCACGCTTCCAATTGGGACGCTGATGATTTCTGAAACACAACCTTCTGTGTATCGTATGATATGCTCTTGCGACAGCCCACGCAAAAGCTTCCAGCTAAGTTCGGGGAATTGCTGATCGTGGCTTTCATATTCTCGGATTCTCGTCCGAGCTGGTTTTTCTTTGAGTCGATATAGCCCTTGAACGCTACAACCTCTTGGCTGCTGGGGTTGACCTGCAACAGCTCGTTGATCGACTCCTCAGCCTCTGAGAGAATCTTGACAATCTCCTGAAACTTTCCGAATAGCTGACTCGTCATCGCTCCATCCACCATCAAAGCCCCATTCCCTAGAGGTTGTATGACCTTTGGAAACGAGGTTAGCTCACTGCTCATCGTGTCTGCAACTTTGTAGCCAAAGTAGGCTTTGAGAAACATCAGCCCTTCGGATGCGGGGTGAGCGTTAAGCCCATTCTCGACAATGTCCAGTGCGGAAGGAAAGTTGGATTTTTGAGCCTCCTGCAGGGCAGGCTCGGCAAAATGCTTGTATTCCTCGGGCGAGCACTTCAACGGAACGTCGAAGCCGCCTTCCGCGACTCGCAAAGACCTATCGCATCATTCAAGCCTTCATCGAAAAAATAGCTTCCGTGCCCCTCGAACAAACCGAACAGTACTACGACAACACGTGGAGTCTCCACCAATAGTCGGTGAAGACCCAAAATGGCTTAACGTACGCCTTCTCGGAACTTCTCTTCCAGCGTCTTGAGTTCGCCGTGTTCCTTGACCCTTATCTTCGTATCCATACTGAAGCTCAGCCCTACTCGTCTGAGGAATGAGTACAGTTCCTCTCCGGACACGGGCCCCTTCAGTCTGCCTGAATCGATAAGCCGCGCAAGATTCTCCTCTATTATTCCAATCTCTTTCGGATAGTATCTCCTCGCCGTCGCTAATACTTCGGCTCCCCTTCCTGTCAGGATTTTCTGGACAACATCACGGGAACTCAGTTTCGGAGTCTCGGCCGCGACAGGCGTAGGCTTCTCTTGAGAGAGGAGCATTTTCTTCCGCAGTTCTAGAGCTTTCTTCTGGCGCAGGAGCTCTATCTCAGAAGACATGTGGGAGATCTCAAAAAGTAGTCGGGTCGAGCCGTCTACATAAGGGCTAGTCTTCTAGAATCTAACCGTGCCAATAGCCTTCTCATAATCATAGACAGCTCTTCCCACAACAGTCCAAGCCTCCAATTTTCTCCGATCAATTCGGAACTTCTCAGATGCCAGTCTCATTGTTTGGTCTGAGAAGTGGCCAACGGGAAATCCACCGACAATCAATGTGGGCCGCTCTGCTTCTCGAAGTCCCGTTGCAACGGCCTCCATGGGTTTCGGCGATCCCATCGTGGTCAAGGCCACTACGTTATCAGGTGAGATTTTGCTCAACATATCCTTCAAGGATTCCCTACTGAGTTTCATAAGTGGCGGCCCTGAGGATGGGACCACGGAAGCTTGGTACAATTGCTCGATAAGCGCCGTGAACCGATCCGTGTTTCTCGGAAGGCGGGCACGTGGGTCGATCGTGATAACATAGTCGTCGCGAGTGTGGACGAAGCAATTTAGTTGATTGTCAGAGTTGAGAGGAGAGCCTAGGGCGAGTAGGAGGCAGAAATGAACAATATCCGGACGGCCCCTGCCGATTCCAGATTTCCCGAGACCCAGAATGGCAGAGTGATGATAACTCTGATCTAGGATCAATTCGCGCGGATCCTTCTCCTTCCGTTCAGCCCACTTCAGAATGGCTGGATGGCCCGTGATTTCATTAGGGACCAGCTCAATTGAGGATTCCGCAAGAATCAGTGTCAGCATTGAGGATCACACGCGCGATTCATCTTCAGACCAGGTAATGAGCTTCATGGGAGGCAAGAACGCCAGACGAAACTATGGCAAGACTCGCGCGGCCGTCGCTTCAGTAGCAACTGAAAGATTCCAGATACTCCTAGATCAAGCCAAGCAGATGGCTCGGAAAGATGAGAAACTGTCACAACGCTACGTGAGCCTAGCTCGGAAGATATCCTCGAGAACAAAAGTTAGGATTCCAAGAGAATCAAAGATGTACCTCTGCAAGGGATGCGGCCTAGCCCTCGTCCCAGGGTATAACGCGAAGATACGACTACACGCACACACGACTGGAATAGTGATCTCATGCTTGTCTTGTGGTGCTGTGAAAAGATATCCTGTTCGCGCCAAAATCGCGGCGAGCAAGGGTCTTGCGCGATGAATCCTTATATTACTCAGTCCGACTCGTACGCGAAGAAAAATTCAAGCAAGTATGAGGACCCGTTAGTATGCCCACAGCCTTCGAAGTTCCAGCAAACGAACTAATCAACCGGCTAGCAAAGCACCTGAAAGAGAACGTATCAGAAATCTCTCCACCACCCTGGTCCGAATACGCCAAGACAGGCGCCCACAAGGAGAGACCACCGCAGGACCCTGATTGGTGGTACGCGCGTTGCGCTTCTCTTCTGCGAAAGATCTACGTTCACGGCCCAGTTGGCGTGTCGCGCCTACGAGTACAATATGGAGGAAATGTTGGAAGAGGAAACTCGCCCGAACATCACGGCCGAGCCGGAGGATCAGCTATCAGGGAGCCACTGCAACAACTTCAGAAAGCCGAGCTGGTGGCAATAGAGGGTAGAAAGGGGCGAAAGCTGACGAAACAGGGACTCACGCTATTGAATCGGACTTCCGCTGAGGTCGCGAAAGAACTGAAGGCTAGGCCGCGAGAGGCCCCGAGCTAAATGTCCGGGGACGACTACTCCGACGAAGAACTCGAAGAACTGCGCCGACGTAGAATGGCCCAGATGCAACGGGCAGCCTCTGATGATCAACGACGGGCTCAAGCCCAGCAACAAGTAGAGAGACAGAAACAAGCAATAATCCGAAAGATTCTCACCCCCGAAGCAAGACAACGCCTCACAAATATCAGAATGGTAAAACCTGAATTCGCGGAAGAACTCGAAATGCAGCTAATACAACTGGCTCAATCAGGAAGACTCCAGAGCCAAGTAACCGATGAACAACTGAAGAAAACCTTGGTCCAGCTCCAAGGTCAGAAAAAAGAGATCAAGATCAGGAGAGCCTAACCATGGCGCGTCATAAGCCTTCAGGAAAGAAGAAACACCTGTCACACGCTCTCAGGCAGGCCCAACCCGTACCCTCATGGGTCGTAGCAAAGACCGAGGGAAAAGTCCGACGAACACCCAAGCAGAGACACTGGAGAAAAACCAAGATCAAGGTGTAGACGCCCACGAGCAAAGAGAAGAAACCAAAGAAAAAGGCAAAGACCGCTTCAAAGAAAGAAAAAGTCAAGGCTTCAAAAAAGAAAGACGATTCTCTGGTCGAAAAACCAGAAGAGGTCTCAGCTGAGAAAGAAGAGATCGAAGAAAAGCCCGAGGAGATCCCCGAGGAATCCAAGAAGGAAATTGAAGTTCCAGAAGCGCCGGAAGCTCCTGCTGAACCTGAAGAGCCTGAGGAAGAGGAGCTGGAGATCGTCGAAGAAAAATTCTATGATCTCAATCTCCGACGAATATGGAACGCTCCACGCGAGAAGAGGACTCCGAGAGCCGTCCGATTCCTACGCGAGTTCGTAGCTCAAAGGATGAAGACAACCGAGGTGTCGCTGAGTGAGGAGACGAACAGTATGCTCTGGCAGCGAGGAATAAGCAAGCCTCCCCGGAAAATCCGAATCAGAGTTGTGAAAGACAAAGAGGGGAGAGTCATAGTCTTTCCGGGCGAGGGAAAGAGCCGTGCCAGTGATTCTGTCTGACATT
>VBAW01000092.1 GCA_005888635.1 Candidatus Bathyarchaeota archaeon
GGCATTGCAGATTCGAGACTCGTCGGAATCTATCTGAGCGGTAACTCCAACTCCATCCTGCTGCCATACATCGCAACCGAAGAGGAAATCTCCAAGCTACGTTCAACGGGTGCTCGCGTCACGATAATAGAGGAGAAACGGACCGCCCTCGGAAACATCATTCTATGCAACGACCACGGAGCGGTGGTAGATCCACGGCTGAAACCACGGACAGTGTCAGCGATTGAGAAGGCTCTGAAAGTCCCAGCGAGACCATGGACCATCGGAGGGCTCCCCCAGATTGGGTCTCTCGCCACAGCTTCAAACA
>VBAW01000140.1 GCA_005888635.1 Candidatus Bathyarchaeota archaeon
CCAAAACTAATTGGATCGGACAATTTCTTCCCGAACCTCCTTCCACGACTGTGGCGTCTAGACTTATGGGACGGGTTCGATTCTTAGTTGACGGGTGGGAGAGAGCGATGTCGAGCGAGAGGTCGAACTGTCCGATCTGTGGGCATGATTTCAGGTCAGACATTTCAGAGGGAGCGAGGCTGGTCCACACATCTCCCTCTGGAATGTTCAAGACCCCACATCTTCAAGAGAACCATGCAGACTATCTAGCGTGGAAGAAGTCGAAATTCAAACCGTCTATAGTTGCCGGTATTGCAACTGGAATAATCTTTGACTTCCTGCTTGCCCTGGTTCTCCACTATTATGGCATTAAACTTCCGCAAGGTCGCGCAGGAGCTTGGCCGTTCCTGGTTGTACTCTTCAGTGTTCTACCGGTTCTATGGCTTCTGCTCAACCGTTGGGGTCTCCGCAGGTTCAGGCGCGAATGGAACGAACGAGGCGGTCTCCCTTCATCGAATCTACCGGTGAGTACCTCTAATAGTAAAGACACCGTTGGATACGAGTAAGCTGACGCCGACCGAAATGTTAGTCGACCCTGATGGTCCATTCAGAACTGCCGTTGTATTTACCAAACCCGTTACCACTCGAAAAATGCGATACGGCACTAGACAAAGCAGGTGTCGATTCTAGAGCGACCTCTTCCGTTTCTTTTTGTAGGCACTCTTGCCAAAGAACCTCGCAGTTGCAGATTCAAGATTGTAGTCAAAGACATCCTGGTTCCCCACATACTCGACCTGTTTCCCGCGTTTTACTATTGAATTCCTGGTTAGCTTGAATTTTCTGATGCAGGCTTCGATGTCATCCATGTCCCTCTGGTCGAGACGCCCTGTCTTGGTGACGACTATGTCGGCAGGAGCCAGAGCTCTCAGGTCGATGTTCTTCAAGGAACGGATCCGCTTTGATTTTCTCAAATAGTCATCAGGGAGAAGCTGGGTGAATACTTGACCGTTTGGCCAAAGATGGACCTTGTACCCCGGCTGGGTTGCATTCACGGCCTTCTGAAACAACTCGATGTCCTTGGCCGGACCAGTGAAGTCGACGTCTATGGTGGAAGCTTTGACATGGTATAGGTTAAGAGCTGTTCCTCCTGCCGCTACGAGGACAATCTTCCGATCCAGTGTCTTCCCGACTTCATTTAGGAAATCGACGAGCTGTTTTGAACTGATGGGCAAGTCTACCCTGTCCGCGGGACATAGAGTTCCATCAGGTTCCTGATCTGTCCGTCATCCACACTGCTTGGGTTGATCCCCCTTTCTTTGAATGCCGAGATTGCGTCGCTGAATTCAGGCGCGGGAGAGATATCGTTGATTGCCTCTAACAGGCCTAGCAGTTTCTCCGCGAAGCCGTGCCTCATCGAGAGGAATTTGAGGAGTTCGAAGCTGGGCCGATTCTTCGAGATTAGGATTGAGGCCGCCGCGACTCGCCTCGGGTCATCCCCCATAAGAATTGACGAGATGATATACTCCATGGAGTAGTCCTTCCCTTGTCTGATTTCCGGCCCCAGCTCCTTATACCCAAACTTGGCAAGGTTGTAAGCCAAGTCGCTTTCCTTGATCTTGGAGAGGTTGGTCCGCTCGTTGTCGAATCTTATTCGAGTCCCGTGAATGTAGGCATTCCTGATCAGATTCCAGAAACTCTGAGGGAGGTAGATTGCTATCTTGTCTGACAGCATCTCCTTGATTGGATTCTTCTCGCTAGACTTCAGGAAGTCAATCAGTTTACCTTGGCTCAAAATCAAGTCCTCCATCCTGATGTTGCTGTGTCTCCTTAACTCATTGATCATGCTCCTTGCCTTCTGTCTGTCGGCCAGGTTCTCTTGGTCAATCAGGATCAGGAACTCTGCCCGATTCAACCTCATATTGTGCTCAGGCTCGATTAGTAGGATAGACCTGATGAACGAGAGGGCGCTGAGCTCTTGGTCCAGATCGGAAAGAAAGAACTGAGCCTCAGGCCACTTCTGTAGGAAGTCGCGTTTCTGCTGGAGCTCTACCTCAATCAGCATGTCCGGG
>VBAW01000145.1 GCA_005888635.1 Candidatus Bathyarchaeota archaeon
CTAGCGAATAGTATGAGGTTCTTGCCAGGCTGATTCCGCAGTCTAGCAATTTCTTCGCCGATATGATCTTTGACAATCCTCGTATTCTGCCAATGAACGTTTTTCAGAGTTCTGGAGAATACAATCTTGGGTGCGGGATTGAGCCATCGTGAATGGTCAAGATCATGCTTTGACGCTGTCGGACTATCCGCTGCGGTCGGCCAGTAGCTTTCCATGAGCTGATATGTCACTCGTCCAAATAGAGCCGTGTCCGCTGTGTTTACCAGACTCTGGACGTCTTCGATAAGGTCATCGTCGAAATAGACCCAGTCAATTTCTCCATTGGGACCCGCGACAAAACCATCTAGTGATACGTGCATGAGCCAGACAACATTTCTCGTCTTGATTCCCTCCAGATTTCAGATTCTCTTCAGGTATTTCTTCTAGGCCATCTCAGCAATTGCTGCTCAAGAGAGAGGTTGGTTCCCGCCCTCGGGGGCGGGACGGGTAAAAACCCGGGTGATCAGGACCTCGCGGTCTGTTCAATCGGAGCTTTCTCGTGCCGCTGGCCTTCGTGTGTCTGTTTCAAGACTTCATCTAGGCGCTCGTAGGATTCGTTGATTCCTTCTTCCGCGCCGCTCTGGATCATTCCGTCCCGGTCTGCGACTGACTGGAAAACTGCTTGAACAGTCAGCCTCGTTCTTCCACCAGGCAGTTCCTGCAATCGTAGCGTCTGGAGAGCTACATGTCCCTTTTCCGGTAGCCCTTCAAATTCGAAGGTGTCGATCATTCGTTCAGGCGGGAGAACTTCGTGGATCACGCCATGGAATCCATACTCAGTGCCGTCCTTGTCTTTATGGATGTATCTCCACATGCCTCCGCTTCTCGGTTCAAATTTTTCGAGTCTCATTGTGAGTCTTCGCGGTCCGAGCCACTGAGTGTAGAGCTTAGGGTCTGTGTGAGCTTTGAAGACGAGCTCGCGAGGTGCGTCGAACTCTCTTGTAATGAAGAACTCTTGCTTGCCAGGTTCGGCAGTAATTTTTGTCTTACTCACTTCTTCTCACCACCCTTCGCCAGTTTCTTCTTTTCAGCTTCCAATAGTTTGTCTAAGGCATCATAGCGAGCATCGTAACGCCTTGTCATTTTTTGAACCCAGTCTTCAAGCTCCGACATCGCCCCGCGGTTGATCTGGTATATGCGCTGTTGGGCCCTTTTTTCCACGCGTACAAAATTGGCTTTCCGCAGTATCTTGAGGTGCTGTGAGATTGCTGGTGGACTGACGTCAAAGTTATTGCAGATGTCCGTAGCGGACAATTGTCCTTTGGTTGCGAGAAGCTCTATGATGCTACGCCTTGTAGGCTCAGCTAATGCGTTGAACAGCTCCCGTGTTTCCGTCGCGTTGTCTCGCTGTATGCTTGACATCCGATAAGCAGCCGCTTAATTAAGTGTAGACTTAATTAATCTTTCCTCCGCTCATGGATTGACAGCTGCGAAGCTCCAACTCTGTCATGAACAAATATTACGATGAAATAATTCTGTTCGGGAGGACCTTTTGGAAAATCTGGAGCGCGTCCATGGCGTATTCACGGAGGATCGTTTCCCTAGTCTGGGTTTGTCTTCTGGGCTTGAAATACACGCCTAACGGCACCATATAGAATCTGACCCGGGTCTCCAAATTCGCATTATCTCTATAGTTCATCTCAAAATCGTACACGTGAAACTTGTGCCCCTGCCGTCTCATCGTCAACCAGATGAACAGGTCCTGTAAACGGAAATTCGGCTCTCCCTTCGTCATCACTAGTGAGATAACTGCGTCATGAGGAACAGTAATATTCGAAGCCTCGACAGCCAGAGACTCTAAGCTGGCGTTTTCATAGTCCTCCAGCGTCTTCGGCTCCACATCAGTCACCAGTGCTGTCCCGTATCTCATCTCGCCACGAAGCACAAAACTGCTCCTCGTCTTCCTTTGAAGGATGAAGATTGATCGACGATCAGTTAAGAGAAGAGCATACTCTTTCGGATAGTCCTTGTCCGGCATGATAACCCGGTGGACCAGTGCCACCTTCCTTTCAGGCCCAGTATAGGACCCCTCCCCAGTTTCGTACATCATTTCCAAGTCATTCGGGCCCCCACACTCGTCACTTGGCTAGACTCTTCCTTTAACTGTCGCGCACAATTGGTACACTCGCAACGAGACCAACTATCGTTACTACATTCGATTCGAATACGTCCAATAAACGACCGCGTTATTAGACAGAACCTCAGATGCTTGGACCACAACCATGTTTGTGGGACACTTTGCAATCGCGTTTCTTCTCTGGAGGTTGTTCCCACAGGTCCCACTGCCAGTCGTTCTGATAGCGGTCAGCTTCCCAGACCTACTCTGGTCGTTACTAGTTCCGGCTGGAATAGAGAAGGTGAGAATCAACCCGGACAGCCCCCTTCAGAAGTTTATCGTCTTCGAGAAGTTTCCCTATTCCCATTCCCTCGTCCTCGGAAGTGCCCTGTCACTTCCTATCGGCCTTCTAATCGCCGGGGTCCTGAATAATCCGGTAATCGTTCCGGTGTTCATCGCGGGATCGGCTTCCCACTGGTTACTAGACACAATTGTGCACCTGAAGGATTTACCCGTCCTTGGCTTCGATGGGGACCGAAAGGTGGGGGCTGGATTGTGGAAGAGAGGCCCGCTCGCGTTCGCCGTAGAATACGCCTTCTACGCGATTGTTACTACACTTGCTCTATCGGGATTTCCACTAGTATATGCCCTGATTATCGGGGGAGTCTTTCATGCGATAAATCTCCCGTCCTTCTTAGGGTCCAACAGAAAGAACAGTGTGAAATCCTCGAACGGCTACGCAATTCTCGCGCTGTTCGGATTTGGGACCTTCATATTAGTAGCCTCCCTAGCAATATGAACCGGTCAATAGGACATGAATGCCGATGAAGGTCCCGGTAAAACTTGAAGGCACGAGACAGGTCCCGCAGGGAATGAGATATGACCTTCTTGAACAGTGATCGGTTTGGAATGCATTTATTCTTTTCCTACCCTAGTTGCTCTCTACTTGTTGCTTCCAGATCAGATGGCTATCGCCAAACTCATGCCAGAGATAGCGATGCTCGACCGCCTCCGCGTAGGCCTTCCTCACGTGGTCAATGCTCATGAGAGTGCTCAGCATTGCAACATGGCTCGTAGCCGGATCATGTAGCCCCGTAAGAAGCCCGTCTACAACATGCACACCAGTACCTGGATGAACGTAGAGGCTCGTGCTTCCGGCACACGCCCGGACCATGCTTCCGTTCCAGGCCGTTTCGAGGGCTCGCACAACCGTTGTTCCGACCGCGACGACTCTGCCTCCCCGAGCACGGGTAGCATTAACGGCATTTGCGGTTGCGGCTGGGACATGGAATGTTTCTGGATAGAGTGCTTGATGCTCGACAATCTCGTCTTCGATCTCAAGACTTGAGACTCCAGTGTGTAGAGTCAATCCCGTAATTCCGATTCCTTGTGCGACCAGCGTGTTGTGGACTCGTGATGTGATTGGCCTGGCGGCGCTGGGCATCTCAGCGCTCCCGGGAAATATAGAGAACAGTGTCTGGTAAGCTTCCATAGGGTAGACTGGAGCATAGCTGTAGTGGATCGGTTCTCCATACTTCGCCATCAGGCTGGTCGCTGGGATGCTGAACTGCGTGAGCCAGAGCCTGGGGATTCCGGGATAGGATTTCAAGAGTTTCGCGGTCGCATCACCAATCTGCAATGTCTCTCCCTCTTCTAATGGAAGGGGTCCCGGTCTTGATACGCTCCATCTCGGTTCGGCGATCCAGAGGTTGTCAGAGAACCGGGTTGAGAGGTTGAGACGGATGTTGCCTAGTTGACTGGTTGCTGGAAGACTTGCGGGTAGCGTGGCGCTCTCGTTCACGACGAGCAGGTCTCCCTGTTTCAGGAGAGTCGGTAGATCTGTGAAGACATGGTGGCTATTGTTGCCTTCTGGCCAGGTGACCATCAGGCGGACCTCGTCGCGTGATTGTCCACGCATTTCGGGGGGTTGGCTTGCGAAGAGTTCTGTCGGACGTTCGAAGGACAGTTCTTCTCGTTTCATTATGCTGGGATCTCCCAGAGGGCCCCTTGCGCTTCGTACCGTATGCCGGATACTGTCCGTGGGTCTTGGTGGATCAACCATGCCCAGAAGGGTAGAGTAACCTCTGGAAGAGGGCGATCTGAGATGTCTTCATCGGGGAATGCTTCTTGGTGCATCTGTGTACGCATGTCGCCAGGATCGACTGCCACGACTGAGATTCCGAGTGGTTTGAGTTCAGCCGCTAACGTTTTCGAGACAAGGTCCAGTCCTGCTTTGCTGGAC
>VBAW01000093.1 GCA_005888635.1 Candidatus Bathyarchaeota archaeon
ACTACGACGGCAACTATCAGTTCCTAACGGGCACGGTAGATGTTGGTCCGCAACCTGTACCCCCGACCACGATGCCGTCTACATTCCAGGTTGGATTGAACGGTAATGTAGGCTGGAAGGTTGAAGGGCTGAGCAGTAGCACGGCGAACCTGCTCGTCTCTCACAGTCTCGCAGTTTCAATTTCGGTACCCCAACTGCCGGGATTGACCATTACTCCCGTGACAGAATCCGGCACCCTTGTACAATCCATTGATCTAGCAACCAGAGTGGAATCTGCCGGCACAGCCACGGACCTGATCGAACACTTGCTAGACGCATACGCATCTGCCTCCTCAGGCTCCTACGGCTACAACTCCGGCTTCGGAAATATCATCTCACAAATGTCTGCCACCGCCACCTCTGACCCATCCTACACACTCTGGTGGGTCAACGGACCACTGTCCAATGGTAGTCCGGTCCA
This sequence comes from Candidatus Bathyarchaeota archaeon, assembly GCA_005888635.1. Classification (GTDB taxonomy): domain Archaea; phylum Thermoproteota; class Bathyarchaeia; order 40CM-2-53-6; family 40CM-2-53-6; genus 40CM-2-53-6. The sequence continues at coordinate 461 of VBAW01000093.1, forward strand.
GGTGATGGATGGCTGGGCTAGCGTGACAGGGAGCGAGAATCTGAATCTGGGCAGTCTCGGGAATGTTCCGGCGTGGATTGTTACTTCCCAGTTCTCACAGAGCGTCAATCTCTCAGTGCCCAGTTCGCCCTTCGGTCCATCCGGTCCAAACGCCCAGGCTGAGTTGAACCTGAACTTTCTCTGGAGCTATGACAGGGGCAGTGACCTACTGGTTAGGAGTCTCGCAAACGGAACCATAACGATACACAGTGTCAGCAGCACACAAGTTTCTACCAGCGGCTATTGCTACAGCTACCCATGCACCTACACGACTGTCCAAGTGACGCGAGACATGCGACTAACGGTGACCCTAGCGCTACGCTTGACCTCAACAAGCTTGAGCCTCGACCAGAGGATGAGGAACGGAGCATCGACTCTTGACATGTCATCAATATTGGCCGCGATGACCGCAACCCCTTGGATGACTCTAAGCGTCGCCGGAGTCGCTGCAGGAGCGATAATCGCTTTCAGTCTCTGGCTCACACGAAGAGAGCGCAGAAGCGCGATGCCTGAAGCAGCTCCTGCGCCCGTCTCGGCCCCGCCAACGCCCCCCTCAACGACCTCCTAAGTGACGTCATAGAAATTCATTCCTTCGAGTCCAGTCCGATTACGAGTTGCTTGTCCTAGTTAATGCCTCGAAAACCATAGCCGCGGAGAGGCATTTTGGACGATCTATTCTGAATTATTTGTGAAAATAGCGCCCACGCCTCGCCTTTCGCGCGTCTTTCCTCTTTCGACAATACCGTTCACGATTAGACTTGTCGTGATGAGTCCGATGCTCAGAAAGCCGAGGTAGAATGGAAGGCTGAAACTTGCGGTCACGAGTGGGTTGGGGTGGCTGTTGAGGTCGAGACCCACAACATTGGCTGGTAGAAGGCTCGTACCCGAGTAGGGCGGTAGGATACCATATGCCCCAAGCAGCATAGTCAGAGCGCCATGATACATCAAGAGAAAACTGAGGTAGAGCTCAGTCATAGAGCAGAGGCTGAAATAAACGGCCAGCTTGTTCCACCAGGCCCTGGGATGAAAGCTCGAAATGCCTAGAGCGATCATGCTCAAGATCAACAACAGGCTAGTGAATGATCCTAAAGGAACGGAGAAGAATGTGCTGGGGGAGAGCCCAGTAGCGTCAGCTTGTAAGTAGAACGGGGAGACTTGGACGGTCAGAAGTTTGCTCGTCGTAGCTCCAGTAACACTCCACCAGGGTCCACTCGTCGGGCCCAGAAACAGCGCTACAATAGCACCCAATAACGCCAGGACGTCTATTCGACGAAGGAGCCTCAATTCTCGTCTATGCCAGGCTCGACGCCTTCACCTGATCATTACCGTCTACGTCTCAGATAAGCGCTTCTGATTTGATAGTAGAACCTGACGACTGAAAAACGCTGCGATTCCAGACCGGACATCCCGCAAACCGGGGTCGACCCTCCCCCGCACTAGTGTAGCCATTTTATTAGGAACTACGACGAAGGGCGAAGGGAAGAAAAAATGGCGAAGCAGGTAAACTGCGACTGCGGCTTCATGGTAAGAGCCCAGTCAGACGACGAGCTAGTCCAGCACGTGCAACTCCACGCGAGGGACATCCATCAGATGGAAGTCCCGCGAGAGAAGGCCCTCGAAATGGCCAGGCCTGTAGAAGCGACAGTAACAGTCTAGCACGTTTCGAATATCTTCACTGCTACTTCCTCACGGAAAGGGACCGGAACCGTAGAATTGAGCATTTACGATGCAGGGATGCTTCTTCGGTCCCATTCAGAAAAGATCTAAATTCTATACTGAGAGTTGGGGACTATGGTCCTCTCCGCCTTTTCGACAGGACCATAGTAACTAGGCTTATGGCAATAAGTGAAGTGATTATTCCTCCAACCAATAGCTCCTCTTGATTCAAAGATGGACCAATGACTCTTGCTGGTAGCACAGTGATATTCAACGAGGAAGTCGCATTCTTGCCAGCATGGTCAGTCACTGTCGCCTTGACAAGATATGTCCCACTGGTTGAAGGTGTGCAATGCAGGGTAGGGGAATCGGCTGATAAACAGCCCGTAGGCAGATCTGAATAAGAGTAAGTCAACGGGCCAGCTCCACCGGTTGTTGAGACAGCTAAGGTAACTTCTTCGCCTAAGTCGACGCTTTCCGGAGATGTAGTGAAGGTAGATATTCGAATGACTGAGTTGACTGTCACACTAAGATAGCCGATCGATGTTTGTCCTGTCGCGTCAGAGACGAACCCCTCGACTGTGTAATTCCCGAGTGCTGATGGCGTACATGAGAGTTCAGGGGAGGTTGAGGTTCCGCAACCGGGAGGAAGCATTGTGAAAGAATAGGAGAAGGGTCCCGTACCTCCGTGAACCAAAAGGGTGACTGCAAGTGTCTGGCCAAGGTCGATGGAAGGGGGAGAAGCGATGATGTTCGCGGTTGGGTCAGGATTAACAGTGATCATCACCGGACTGCTGCTAATAGTGAATCCATTGGAATCGGTTACAGTCACAGTCACCTGGTAGGTTCCAGCGGCAGCCGGACTGCAGGCGAGGTTCGTGGAGTTGACTGACTCACAGCCCGTGGGAAGGTTGTAGTACACGAGTGACAGATCTCCAACGCCTCCGAATGGTGAGGCTGCAAATTCGATCGTCTGACCTTCATCTAGGCCGCTGGGGGACGCGGTGAAAGAGGTTAATGTTGGATCCGGGTACACATTGATTGCTAGATTGCCACTAGTAACGGAGAATCCGTTCGAGTCGGTGATGTTGACAGCTACTTCGAATATTCCTGTTGTTGTTGGCTGGCATGAGATGGAGGCCGTGTTTTCTGAGTTACAGCCTGGGGGGAGATTCATCCACTCATAGGTGTAATCGGTTGAGCCTCCAGTCGCCTCGACAGCGAGAGTGACCGTTTGTCCTAGGTCAACGGAAGTCGGGTTAGCCGTGAGGAGATTGATCGAAGGGTCCGACAGGACCAAGATGGACGTGGCATTTTGTGAAGTAGTCTGCAAACTGTCGATGACTGTGCATTGGACATCGACAGTCCCAGGCAAGCTGAATGTGTGAGTAACATTTTGCCCGGTGGCGACAGAACCGTCGCCGAACGTCCACGAGTAGGTGAATGGGAGGATGCCTCCTGTTGCGTTACATGTGAACGATGCAAGTTGGTCCACGTCGACTGAAACTGTTCTTAGAATCGGCCTTGACACTTGAACGGGAGGAGGCTGGAAGCCTGTTACAAATTCGTAGGCGTCAACGGCCTCGTAGGCTCCATGCGAATAGAAGGGTTGAACCTGGCTCGGATTGGACGAGAATGCTAGAGGCATCTGAGATGCATTGCGCGTCTACGTGATACCACTCCGTCATCAATCCAGTGAAGAAACCGTTCTGATTAGCGAAACCGCTCGTTAGGCCGACGAAGGAAGTGGCTCTCGCCGCACTGAACGTCTGAGATGCACTCGATCCCGTGTTCCAGTCCCTCGCCAACATGACAACGTTTCGGCCCGAGAAATAGAGGTTCAACAGAACAATATCTCCGGGATTTACTTGAATGCTGGACAGTCCGCCCCCAAATGAAGGAAACACAGACGCGCCTTGCGAATCAAACACTTCATAATTCATCCCGAATCCGGGATTGTAACCGCCCGCTGTAAACGGCCAATCATAAGATATTCCGACTTGGTACCAGTACCCGGTGGATCCCAGGCCATTCAGGAGGTACGCAGGGCCATAGCCGTTAGTGTCCGATTGTGCTACTGCCGTAACATTGTAGGTAATGCTCGCGAAGTTCTGGGTGAAGGTTGTTCCGAGCTGTTCGTCATAATTTGCAGGAGGAATTGAAGAGGATACTTGAGAAGTCGTGGAAATTGGAAGTAGATCATTCTGCGGATGCCTCAATCCTCCACCACTTTGCATCGGTACAGGACTGGAGAGAATCGCTGACTGGGTCAGAAGGGATGTGGGCGATGATGTATATCGCGTCGCTGAATTCACGCCCTCTTGATGATCCCCAAGGGTGTAAGCATAGGACGGGATGGAAATGAGAATTCCAATTAGGGCGATGATTGTCACCGCGTGGCTCGCGACGTACAGTGTATTGTAAGAGCGCACGGGATTCCTGTTCAATTTTCACAAGTTGTTCGCTTTATACCCACCGGATAGCTGGATCCACGTTTCGAACCGTGACCGTTCCCTGATTTCACCGCGCGGCGGGCTGAACCGTCCGCGGCTTTCTCCGTCGTGCGTAGACCCAGATTAGGATCCCCAGACCCCCCAGGGCCAAGGGGATGCCGACGAGGCTAACTCCTGAGGAGAGGAAGAAGAAGAACACGGAGAAGCCTGTGAGGTATACGCCTACCATGGCCACTCTTTCCCGTAGGCTTAGCTTGAGAAGTTCTTCCTGCAACTGGGCTCTGTATCGGAGGAAGAGGGTTGCGATTATTACGAAAGAAATGGCCGCGATAAAGAACAGGTATGTGAGCTCGGACTGGTAGTTGTTGAAGGTCAACAGCAAACCGACTTCGTCTCCTACAAATCCTGCTCCAAGTCCGTATAGGACAGCATAGAGCCGGTAGAGCCTCTCATTCCTCCAAGCGATACCCATCCAGCCAGCAACGCTGATCAGGGCAATACCATACCAGAAGTGATGAAGATGGATCCCTCCCTGCATCACAACCGTGTTGGGAAACAGGGTCGCGAACAGCCTAGAGCCGAAGAAGCTGGCGACGAAGGCGAGTGTCGCGATGAAGGTAAGTCCGTGTCTGAACGGGCCTCCGAGAAATTCTCGCGACATGCCCTTAAGCACCCATCTTGCATATATGCGAATTGCGGGACTAATCGGACAAGGTTGAGAGTTCCTCGCTAGATGGCAGGTTTGTTAGGAGACTTTAGTAAAGCAGGCATTCGACCAGTCGACCCTCAACCGCCTTTGGAGCTAAGGGGTCCGGATTTCGGAACTGGACGACCAATCTGTTTTCGACGTTTTTGACTCTCTCGACTGCCTTAGAAAGAGGGGACGGTGCATCGTTCAATATGGATCTGACATATTCTGTGATGATGGCGATGTTCTCAGGTCTACATTGACGCTCTGCCACGAGGCCTTTCGCCTTCCAGAGGTCCAGCGGGCCGAGATTCGCCTCGTCGACCTTTCCTTTTTCCAGATCCGTTCTGCGTTCCTCGAGATAGTCAAGAAAGTCCCTGCCCTCCCAGCCGCAGGTTGGAAGGACTGCCGGGCATCGTGGATGGAACCGGCAGCCCATTGGTGGGTTGACGGCGTCTGGGACCTCTCCTTTTGGTAGGACCTTCCGAGCGCGTCTTCTAGGGTCGGGAATGGGGATTGCCTGCAGTAGCGCTTTGGTGTATGGATGCTTAGGGTCGTTGTAGATTAGCTTGGCAGGCCCGGTCTCAACGATTCGTCCGAGATACATTATTGCGATTCGGTCGCAGAGAAACTTAGCCGTAGCGAGATCGTGGGTGATGAATAGATAGGTTAGGTTGTATTTCTTCTTCAGATCCAGCATCAGCTCTAGTACTTTTGCTCTGATGGACATGTCTAGCATGGCGACAGGCTCGTCTGCAACAATGAGCTTCGGCTTGAGAATCATCGCCCTAGCTATCACGGCTCGTTGTTTTTGGCCGCCGCTGAGGTCCGAGGGGTACTTGTCGTACAGTTGTTCTTCCGGGGTAAGTCCGACTTCGCGCATCGCCGTGAGAACTTGACTCTTCACGTCTTCCTCCTGCCACGCGAGGCCGTGGATCTTTAGTGGATGCCCGATTGCCCGTCCAATGGACATGGCGGGGTTGAGAGACGCGTGAGGGTCTTGGAAGATTATCTGCATCCGGGTCCGGAGAGGCCGCAGCCTTTCTTCTTTCAGCGTCGTGATGTTCATCCCTTCGAATTTGATACTGCCCGATGTTGAATCCACTAGCCTCAGTACCGCGCGTCCAGTGGTGGTCTTGCCGCAACCACTCTCTCCCACTAGTCCGAAAATTTCTCCAGGCTTGAGGGTGAATGAGACTCCGTCAACGGCGTGGACGGATAATTTCTCTCTCTGGAATATTTTCTGTATCAGAGATCCTCTGACGGGATAGTATACTCTTAGGTTCTCAACATCCAGTAGTGGCTTGCCCGAGTCTTGTCCGGTAGTTGAGGGGGTTATCAGAGGAAATCCTTTCCGAAAAGGCAGGCCGCGAGCTGATCTTGGCGAAACTGATCTAGAGGGGGAATCTTCTCTCTACACACGGCCTGCGCGTATGGACAGCGAGGATGAAAGCGACAGCCGGTGGGTGGAGACACGAGGTCAGGGGGCGCGCCATCGATTGAGTGAAGTTCCTTAGTGTCGAGATGAATGATCGATTGCAACAAGAGCCTAGTGTATGGGTGGATCGGTCTGGTGAAGATATCGTCAACTGTTCCTACTTCCACAATCTTTCCGGCATAGAATACAGCCACTCTATCGCATACTTCTGCAACAATTCCGAGGTTGTGAGTAATCAGGAGGAGGGACATCTTGTACGTCCGCTTCAAGTCCTCAAGAATCTCGAGGATTTGGGCCTCGACGATTACGTCAAGAGATGTTGTTGGCTCGTCCGCGACCAATAGCGATGGATTGAGAACTAGCGCTAGTGCTATCATGATGCGCTGTCGCATCCCCCCTGAGAATTCGTGCGGATAGTTGCTTATGCGGGACTCTGGGACCCGCATTGAAGCTAATGCGGCTTCCGCTCTCGCCAGTGCTTCTTGCCTCGAGACTCGCTGGTGAGCCTTTATCGTCTCAACGAAGTGATCCTCGATCGTCATTAGGGGGTTGAGCCGGGTCATCGGATCTTGAAAGATGAGGGCAATTTCCTCTCCACGAATATGCCTGATTCTCGCATTATCTAGTTGGCCAAGCTCTCTCCCTCGAAAAACTAGGCGACCCTTTACCTCGGTCCGTGGGGGAAGTATTTCCAGAATAGCTTTTCCGAGAGTAGACTTGCCGCTTCCAGTCTCCCCGACTATTCCGATAGATTCTCCGCTGGTCACGTCCAGACTAATATTGTCAAGGGCGTGCACATATCCTCTCTGGGCCGCGTAATGAACCGAGAGATCTTGAACACTGAGTAACGGGTCCGACTATGCTCTCCCCTTTTTGAGGAGGGGGTTAATCAGATCGTTCAGTCCTTCACCCAGAAAGCTCAACCCGACCGTGAGAATGATGATCATCAGACCAGGGAAGAAAGAGGTCCACCAGGCTCCATCCGTGAGGAATTGTTGAGCGACGCTCAGGTCCAATCCCCAGTCTGGGGTTGGAAGTTGTATTCCAAGTCCGAGGTAGCTGAGACCCGCTGCGGTGAGAATTGCATCAGCGGCACTCAGGGCAAAGATGACTGGTATGGTTATCAGGACGTTGTAAGCAATGTAGACCCACATTATAGTCCAAGGTTTTGCGCCTAGACTTCGTGCGGCCTCGACATAGGTCTCCTCTCTTACTGAGAGAGTCTGGTTCCTGGTAACCCGGTAGTAGAGAGGAATGTAGATGACTGTGATTGCTATGCCTATGTTGAACGGTCCCTTACCGAGCATTGCTGCTACTAGGGCCGCTAAGAGCAGGCCCGGGAAAGCATAGACCGAGTCCATAACAAGTAGGATTGCCTTGTCGATTGATCCTCCAACATACCCCGAGTAGAGGCCCACTGGAAACCCCACGGCAAGGGCGAGGATTACTCCGATAGCCATCACCTCGAGCGAAGTTTGTGCGCCCCATAGGACTCGGCTGAATACGTCTTGGCCGAGGTTGTCGGTTCCCATCCAGTGGCTGAAACTAGGAGGGGCGCAAGCTCCGCATAACGGGTTGGGCGGAGTGAGAAACTGAGAGTTGGGACCCACCGCAGGATATGGAGCGATTATTGGCGCAAGAACAGCGATTAGGATGAATGCGACGAGAATTCCAAGGCCGATCCAGCTCATAACTCCGGCAAGTGTCCGACGCTTTTCCAGCATAGGAAGCATCAATCGTCCTAGGAAGGAGCGAGGGAGGATTGGCTGGGCCTTTTGCTGGTTGGTCGCGTGACCGGACGCTTCTGTCAGTATCTCACCCTCGGATCGATGACGCCACTGAGAATATCCACAAGGATCGAAATCAGTACGATAATGAAACTGAAGACTATGATCGTTCCCTGTATTAGTGGATAGTCTTGGACCTCTATCGAATCTATTAGCAGCCTTCCCATACCGTCCCAGTTGAAAGTCGTCTCAGTAAGGACCGCTCCAGCGAAGAGTATTGCAAACTCGAGCCCGAGTACAGTGATGACTGGGATGAGGGCGTTCTTGAAAGCGTATCTTGACATGATGGTACGTTCTTTGATGCCTCTCGCTCGTGCTGCTTCGACGTAGTCAGCGTTGATCGTTCTCAACAGGTTTGCTCGGACAGTCTTGGCGAAGAACCCGCTCAAGACAAGGCCGAGTGTGAGACAGGGAAGGGCGAGGTGACGGATTGCGATAATGAACAGGTCTAGACGGCCTGCGAGCAACGAGTCGATGGTGTAGAGCCCGGTTATCGTAGCCGGAGGAGAAGAGGAAATATCAAAGCGCGAATTCACCGGAAGCCACCGTAGATCTACAGCGAAGAGAAGCTGCAACATCAATCCCAGCCAGAAGACAGGTATCACGAAGATGGTGGTCCCGTAGAGCCTTCCCACAACGTCCACGACCTTGTCCCTGTTAATGCCAGAGATCAGTCCCACGCTAATACCGATAGTCGAGGCGACGATCATTGACCCTATAGAGAGCTCAATCGTAGCTGGCAGCTTCTGATCGATAACAGCTATGACACTCTGTCCCCCGTAATGGGCTCCGAGGGAGACGCCGAAGTTGCCGGTAAAGATCTGAACGATGTAGGTAACATATTGTTGCCAGTAGGGCTTGTCCAGCCCCAGTTGATGACGTAGGGCCATAATGACGCTGAGTGGGGCCCGCCCCCCGTAGAGGGCGTAGATAGGGTCGCCAGGGATTATTCTGAGAACCGTGAATACGACCGTGAGAAGAATGAGCAGCATTGGAAAGGCCAGGATCAGACGCGTCAGGCCATATGCAAGGAGGGATCCCCGCCTAGGCATGGCTCTTGCTAGGCAAGAAGATAGAAAAAAGCGTTGAGGAGAGAACGGGGATGGTCAGAGGTGGTTCTTGCTGATGTCTAGAGTCTGGAAGATAGAGAGACCATACTGTGACAGGAGGTTACCCGCCTGGGTCAGATTTGGCACTGAACCGTAGATCAGCTGGAAGACTGGTATGGAGTAGTTCATCACTGTTGGAATCATCGTCCATAACGGGTCAACTTGGCTGTTGAAGACGTTGTTGATGATTAGTGATCTGTCCACAGCGTAGGCGATGGCTCTGCGTAGCAGAACGTTGTTGAAGGGAGCTGTCTTCACGTTGAATACTAGATATCGTATCTGTGGGCTCGCGCCAAAGTCTACTTTGAGTCCCAGTGAGGAGGCCTGGATTTGGAGTGAGGTTATGTCTTGAGGGTTGAGTGTGCGGTAAGCCATGTCGATCGCGCCAGCAACTATGTCGTTCTTGAGCTGGGTCGCTGTGCTTTCTGACTTTATGTTGACTGTGCCTATGATCGGAACTGAGGCGAAGCCGCTAGTACTGTAGATTGTAGGTCCGTAGTAACTAGGGTTCTTGGCGAGCGTAAGGCTCTGGTCTTGAGTGTATGCTGTCAGCTTGTATGGTCCGGATCCAACTACCTTGTTGAGCTGGGTGGGCTGAGCGCCAGTCATATTGTACGCGTTCGCACCGTAGATTGGGACAGGTGCCGACACCGAGAAAGCCATCAGCTGATTGAAGAATCCCACCGGTTGATGCAGGTGAAAAACGATGGTGTTCGGGTCGGGTGTGTCAATGTTTATGGTGAAATTGGGGTTAGCTGTGCTGGTTGTGTTGCCTAGCTCTCCTACCTGAGAAAGAAGGAAAGCTGCGCTTCCTGGAAGGTTGAGGGTGATCGCGCGAATAATCGATTTTTTCACGACGGTCGAATTGATCACATTTCCGTCGGAAAAGGTTGGCAGTGGTGTTCGCAGGGTATAGGTCCACGTCTTCAGGTCGGAGCTGACGCCATTGCCAATCGAAGGAACGGTGGCCGCAAGACCGGGTAGGAGGGTAGTATTGGTGGGGCTGTAAACCAGCAACGTGTCAAAGATCTGGTTTATGATTTCGATGGAGAAATAGTCGTAGGCGTAGGCTGGGTCTAGCGACTTGATTCTGTCAGTAGTGCCGACGTTCAAAGTATTCGGATTGTTCGTGTTGCTCATGAAGAAGTACCGGAATGCGACGGGGTGCAAGAAGACGCCGTTGATTCCATTCTTGTAGACTATGTTGGCCTTTCCCTCCCACAATGGAATGTAGGGCACGTCGTTAGCCAGCTGCGTCTGGATTTGGGTGAAGAGCTGGCTTCTGACGGTCGAGCTAGAATTGCCAGCCTCCCAAGCGAGCCAGTTATCCATGGTGCTGTTACTGTACTGGGATCCGAGCGACGCGGCGCCCGCAGTTCCCAGAAACGGAGAGGCGTAGTCGTCGGCGTCAAAGTAGTCAGGGTACCAGCCCAAGAGGAAGAACGGAAGGTTTCCGTTTCCGAAATCTGTAGTGTACTGAGCCCATGGTTCTGATTTGAGCTGGACGTTAATCTTTCCAGTCCTCTCTATGGCACTCGCAATGACCTGCGCCACTGTTGGCTCCGTGTCGCCGTAGTGTCCGTCACTGTTGTACCAGAGCGGGATTGTGAACTGTGAGGGCGGCCTGAGAAGCAATGCTGCGCTCACCGATCCTACCGCGAGTATGGCGATCACGACTATGGCTATGATTACTTTCTTTTGTCTCTGCCATAATGATGGCATCGTTGAGATAGTAGGTTGCGTCAATTTTCTCCTCTTTCGTCGAAAGTTCGACTTAATGAGCGTTATTATCTTTCGAAGGCCATCATGCAATATTCGGCTTATTGTTCAATCCAATTCGCGCCCTGTAGATCATTTCGAATGCTTACGGTGTCCTCCAGAGACTGGTGTCTTGACCCAGCCCTGTCTTTCTCCGGATGAAACGCCCCAAGTCATTATTGCCAAGAACGAAGCGCGCGTTCATGCCAAAGTTCATCGATGCGCACCAGATGGGTCCCCTCACCGAGCAGCAAATCAAGCAAACTCAGAATGCGGCAAAAGACGAGTTCGGCGTCACCCACGAGAACATCATATACAGTGAAACGGAGAACAAAGTCTTCTGTGTTCTTGACGCTCCCAATAAGGAAGCCGTGGAGAAATACCACCGAAAGATCGGCCTCAAGCCAGACTGGATACACGAAGTCAAGACTACGAAGTAACCATCCAGTTCGAAACTGGGCCAGTTTTCTTTTGCAGTTGCCTATTTGCAACGCAGCCTAGGCGCTGAATATTTGAGATAGGCTAAGTCTTCAGCGGGAACCTGACGCTAGATCTTCCAGAAATCGCCTGTTAATCCGAGGGATTGGAAGTGGGCAATGTTCTGCTCCCTTGAGGGTCTTGCATAGTCAAGGCTCATCTTTTCCTTGTAGATCGGAACGCTGAGTCTCAACGTCTGGTCTATGGTCAACGCCTCGCCTCCAGTGACAGAGCCTGTTCTCATCCATTCCGCTAGATGGTCCTTCGAGCTGAAGAATACCATATTGTTCGAGCATGTCAACACGATGTTTTCCCACCATTTCGCTGCGGGTAGAGCCAGGTAGATCAGTGGGTGGCTATGGGATCCTTGAGCGACCAACCTCTGCTCTCTGAGATGGATCTTGATGTCTTCCGCGCAATGGTGACAATAGGAGATTATCCATTGCTCCTTTCCAAGCGCTACATGAATGGCCACTGCGTCCCAGGCACAGTTCGCAAAGTAGTCCCTGTCATTTCCCGCGATTCGGACCCTGAAGGGTGTCACTATGCTTGAGAAGGGAAATGCCATCAGGATTCTCTGCGTACCGGGCAGCAGCGCGATGTGTCGAGCAGACTGGAGTTCGACCAGCACGTTGAACGCAGAAGCTCTATCTAAACCAAATTTTTGCATGATCTGCTCCAGAACTGGAGCGATCGCGTGTTCCTCGAAGTGTTCGAAGATGTACTTTCTAACGTTCTTCTGGATACTCACCACTGTATCTGGCGTGGGCATGATGGGGTCGCCTACGCGACAACTCGGTTGGGCAGACTGACAGGCGCAAGGTTCTTCTCAATTTCCGCTCTCGAATGTTCGAGCCAGGGCGGGAGTGCGAGGCGTGTCCCTAGCTGCTCTGGAGATTCGTCGATAGCGAATCCGGGTTGATCCGTGGCCACCTCAAAGAGAACTCCGCCGCGCTCTCGGAAGTAGATTGAGTGGAAGTAGTTTCGATTGATCACCGGGGTAACGTTTAGGTCTGCTTTTACGATCTCCTGACGCAGATCCTTCTGATGTTCGTCGTCTGCGGCACGGAACGCAACATGATGGACTGTTCCGACGCTCACAAATCCGCGCTGAGCATTAGGCCTAGAAACAACATCTACAATCGTACCCGCGGCTCCCTTTCCTGCTTCATACCTGAAACGGTTCTCCTCCTGGCCTACCAGCCGAAAGCCCAGGGTATCTACCAATACCGACTCTGTCCTCTCCAACACCTCCTCCGAGAGGGTGACGCTGTGAAATCCTCTGATTGCATGCTCCCTCGGGACAGGACCCTGTGTCCATCCAGTTCTTCCCTCGTTTTCATTGTTTCCGACTAACTCCAGGCCCTGTCCGTCCTGATCTTCGAAAGAGAGTACAGTCTCGCCGAAGCGCTTCCGAGTGGCTTCCTGGGAAACACTGTGCGATTTCAGTCGATCCTGCCAGTACGGTATTGATTCTTGTGGTATGGAGAAGGATGTGTTTGTGGCCTGCCCGGTGCCCTTGCGACCTCTAGGTTGACCGGACCATGGGAAGAATGTTAGAACAGATCCGGGGTGTCCGATCTCGTCCCCGAAGTAGACATGGTACGTGCTGGGGTCATCGTAGTTGACCGTGAGCTTGATGAGACGCAGGCCTAGAATTTTGCTGTAGAAGTCAAGCGTCTTCTGAGGGTCGCTAGATATCGAGGTGACGTGGTGTAGACCGAGTACGCCCTTGACCATGACGATGCTTATCCCGCGAAGCAGTATTACGTCTTTACGAAGCGATAGGCCGAAGTGAGAAAGGCACTAAATACTCACCGTCTCAACCACGACCTGCTACATTTGAGCAGGATTGAGGTCAGAGCCTCTGGCCGATGGCGAGCAGTTGAGATTCTAGGCGGTCTCATAGTTATCGCCCTAGCAATCTTCGCACTGGCCGATCCTCAGTTTACAATACAGACCCTAGTGATTGTAATTGCAGCAGGCCTAGTCCTCGGCGGTCTCTTCAGGATCACCGTGGGCGCCTTCGCCACAGTCTTGCCCTCCCCATTGAGAAGCCTCAACGTAACCGGAGGCGTCATCGCCTCTGTTCTCGGAATCGCAGCTTTGCTCGATCTGCAAGCCGCCGTGGCTACGTTGGTAGGAATTCTCGCCGTAGCCCTCCTCCTTGTTGGAGCGGTAGAGATTGGTGTCGGTGTTGCCAGACACCCACCAGCATGGCTAAGACTGGTGATTCTAGCGATTGGAGCTCTAACAATCATCCTTTCGATCTACGTCATCCTAAACATGTCAGTAGGTCAGAGTATTCTTGCAGCCATCCTAGCGCTCGCCTTGCTCCTGGTTGGAATCAGAAACATCGTACACGGAATCACCGGACATCACCCCATTCCTAGGTCCGTCGATGCCGCCGTAACAGCAGCATGACCAACGCTGGGAAGACTCCCGCTAGAATTGAGTGACTGATTCGTTATTCACAGTAAGAAAGGGGCGGTGTGGAGCAATATGTCGTCTGAAAGTTATGGATCAGAGCCAAGTTCAGTCTGAGCACGTTCACATACCCGTCGCCGAAAAATAATGACGTTCGTTCAATATTTTGACTAACAAGGCTAGAAAGGTCGCTTCGTGTGATATTTGTGACGGCCGATATTCGTCGTATTTGTGAGAGTGCATCTTGAAGCGTGATGTCCGGGTCTACGCCCGAAGCTGACAGAGTCGCATTTCGGGAATGGAAGAAGAATGGCGAGGAGAAGTTCTGAGCAATAAGATACGAGCCCACTGACCTACCATTGCTCCCGTTAAGATGGGCTATCGAGCCATTTGCTTGATCATGCAGGAGGACTTGAGCAAACCCTGTCACCAACAGTGGGAAGACCAAGCCACAGAGGAGCATTGAGACAATTGCCAGCCTGAGAGCGGGTCCGTAGGTTCGTTTGACTTCGTTTTTGATACTCAACTTGATCCTATCCTCCTATCGATAACAGTGCTATGTCGATGAGCTTGATTCCTATGAAGGGCACAATGATCCCTCCGACTCCGTAGATGAGCGCGTTCTTGATGAAGAGACCCATCGTGCTGGTGGGCTTGAACCGGATTCCCTTCATGGCGAGTGGGATTAGGAGAGGAATGATGGCTGCGTTGAAGATGAGGGCTGAGAGGACTGCGGTATTCAGTCCGAGTCCGAGAATGTTCAGAGCCTTCAGTTCTGGATGGGTAGTTGCGAACATTACTGGAACTATCGCGAAATACTTCGCCACGTCATTGGCGATGCTGAACGTTGTCACTGCTCCGCGGGTCATGAGCAATTGTTTTCCCAGCATGACCACCTCGATTATCTTGGCCGGGTTCGACTCTAGGTCAACCATGTTAGCAGCTTCCTTCGCTGCTTGTGTTCCAGAATTCATCGCCAGACCCACATCAGCTACGGCCAACGCGGGTGCGTCGTTGGTGCCGTCCCCGATCATAGCTACGACTCGGGTCTCAGCCTGCTCTCTCGTCACAATGTCATACTTGTCTTCAGGCTTCGCCTCGGGCCTATATTCATCGATCCCGACTTCGCTAGCAATACTCTTCGCCGTGAGGGGCTGGTCACCAGTCAGCATGACAGGCCGAATACCCATCACCTTGACCGACAGAATCTTCTCCCTGATGCCCGGCTTTAGAACATCCTTGAGCCGGATAACTCCGATAACCTCCCTGTTCCTCGTAACAGCAAGCGGCGTATCTCCCTGGCTCGAGATCTCATCCACTAGCGCGTCGAAGTTTGATGGGATGGAGCGCGCGATCTTCTTGATCGCGTCGGGAGCACCCTTGATTATCTCAATCTCATCCTCTCCGATTATGGACCCGGCTTCCTGGTGAGCCTCAAACTTTCTCCGCAGCCTGCCCCGTTCACGCCCTGACTTGTCCCCTTTAGGCAGCATGAATCCTGTGCCCTGAGATATCTTGACACCACTAGTCCGGGTGCTCGCGGAAAACTCGTACACCTCAGAAACCCCTAACGCGTTCAGTTCTCTAGGAACAAACCCGTCCTCGTAAGCGAGCCGGATCAGACTCCGGCCTTCAGGTGTATCATCATGCCAGGACGAGAGAAACGCGGCCTCACCCACCTCCTTCTCAGTATGACTGCTGACGGGAATGAACTCTACTGCTTGTCTGTTGCCGACCGTGATCGTTCCGGTCTTGTCAAGGATGATCACATCCGTATCTCCCGCTCTCTCAACCGCTCTTCCTGACTTGGCTACGATCTTTCTCTGGTAGAGCCGGGAGACTCCCGAGAGCCCGATAGATGGCAGCAGAGCCCCGATTGTAGTTGGGAGTAGACAGACGTAGAGCGCGATGAGGACCGAAAGGTCCACCGCAAGATCGAGAGTAACCGAGAGGCCGAGAAGTGCAACAACAATTATTGTGAATATTGCTGTCAGACCAATTAGTACAGTGGTCACGGCCACTTCGTTAGGCGTCCGAGGCCTCTTCGAAGACTCTACCAGCCTAATCATCTCGCTGATGTAGGTGTCCTCTGGGTTCACAGTGACCCGAGCGGTGAGAGTGTCGCTGATCACTCTCGATCCGCCGATGACCTCGTCTCCCGGTGCTTTCCTGACGGGTGTTGATTCTCCAGTTAGGAGGGACTCGTCGACCATTCCAATTCCCTCAAGCACTTCCGCGTCGATAGGGACAACGTCGTTCTTCTCAAGCAAAATCAGGTCTCCTTTACGAAGCGCAGTTGATGGCGTAGTAACGATCCTCCTAACATCCGCTTCAGTCACTATCTTCTTGCTCTGGACTTCCGACTCCAGACTTCGCAGACTACTCGCAGTGTTCTTCGCCTGAGTCTCCGCCAACGCATCTGCTAGAGTGCTGAACCACGCAGTGATCAGAAGTATCAAGGAGACTTCGACATAGTAGATCCTCATGCTCGAATTCGCGACTGGATAGAATGCGGGAGGATAGATCGCCATCGCCGCGACTATGAAGAACGTTAGTTCTACAATGAACATGACAGGATTCGAGAGCAGGGATAATGGGTTCAGCCTGACCAACGAATCGAGAAGCGTTTTGGTTGATGTGAGACTACTTCGGAAGCGCGGTGAAGTTGGTCTGTTTGGCTTCGAAGTCATTGTGTCAGAACCCGTTTACGCGTTTCTGGAAGAATTCGAGAATCGGCCCCAGTGCGAGGAAGGGAAAGAATGTGAGAACGACGAGCAGGAGTATACTGCCTACGAGTACGATCGTGAACGTGATGCTGTCCGTTCTAAGGCCAATCTCTGTGGATCTCTTGCGATTGATCATTGACCCGGCTAGAGCGAGTAAGAGTCCGATTGGGGCGAAGCGGCCAATGAACATGACGAGCGCGGTGGATATGTTGAAGAACGGAGTGTTTCCTGCAGCGCCGAGAAAGTCTGAGCCGTTGTTGGCTGCAGCAGATGTGAATTCGTAAAAGATCCGTGTAAAGCCGGTTGAGCCAGTCGAGACCCTTACCGCAGATGCTGCGCCAGTTGCATACGCCAGGACAGTCGGGACGAGAATGATAACAGGATGAACTAGGAACGTTATCATCACAAACTTAACGTCGCGCGCGTTGATCTTCATCCCGAGATACTCAGGCGTCCGGCCAGACATCAGACCGACGATGAAAACGGTAATTACGACATACATCACCATGTACATCAGACCAACTCCCTTGCCGCCGGGCGCGGATTGGATCAGCATACCCATGAAGGCGGAGAGGATGACGAGTGGATTCATACCGGCCAAGTTTGCATTTACCGAGCCTGTGGTGACAGCCGTCGTGACGACGGTCCAGAATGTGGAGAAGAAGCCTCCGAAGCGGACCTCTATGCCTCGACCTAGGCCGTAGGTGGGGATGAAGGCTAGCAACAAGTCAAGAGCGAAGAGAGAGTATGCGCCGATGATAATCGGACGAGCCTCCCGTCTCTTTCCCAACAGCTGTCCGAACACGAAGCAGAGACTGGTCGGGATGAGTAGCATTAGAAGAATCTGGAAAATGTCGGAGGCCGGATTTGGATTCTGGAATGGGTAGGCAGAGTTAGCTCCGTAATATCCTCCACCGTTCGTGCCGATCTGCATGATGCTGACAAGAGATGCGACGGGGCCCACCAGAATTGTCTGGGTCGCTCCCTCCACCGTCGTGACGGTTTGATACCCTCCAATGGTCTGGGGAACGCCCAATCCCACAAAGATCAGGGCCGCGACAAAACAGAGCGGAAGGAAGAGTCGGGTCAGAGACCGGACAAAGTCAGTGTAGAAGTTTCCCATATTCTGACTGTGAGAAACGAAGCCTCGCACCATTGCTACTGCGACGCAGAGGCCAGTGGCTGCACTGGTGAACTGTAGGAACTGGACTGCGGTCATCTGGCTGAGATAGGAGAGTCCGGGCATCGAGGATAGAGGATAACAGTCCGGCGGATTGTTGCAGACTCCTTCTCCATTGTAATGTTGAAGGTTTGTGTTGGTCGCGAAGCTGATGACCTGCATGAAGGCTAGGTCGAGGTTGAGACCCGGAAATCCTTGAGGGTTCAGTGGCAGAATGTTTTGGAAGACGAAGATGATGAAGGCGAGGCTCATCTGGAAAATATTCACGATCAACGCGGAGAGGAAGTACTCCCTCCATCCCATGCCGCGATTCGGATCTACGCCAAGGAGCCGCTAGATCCGATTCTCGATGGGGGCTACGATTCTATCGATTCGATTGGGAGCACTTGTGAAGATGCTAGTGATGTAGGGTGCGAGCAGCCGTCCAAGTACTACGGCCGTAGCAAGAATCAGTAGAAGAGTGAGTAGGTCGTTGGGCTGTATCACGGGTTGCAGGCTCCCATTGGCAGAGCAGCGGCTTCATGACTGGCTCTGTACTAGTCTTTGTGGCTAACCGCCGCTGACGCGTGAGGGGTCGGATTCAGAAACTCGCTGGAAATCCTAGCTCCCTTGTGAGTCTTCAGGACGATGGAGCTGACGGTGCTCTTGACACCCTTGATCTTCATGATCCTGTTCTTCAGGACATCCCTGAACTCTTCGATATCATCTGCTGAGACGAGGGTTACGATGTCGAATTCGCCGGTAACCTCGTAGAGCTCCTCAATATTGTCCAGTTTGGCTAGTGCCTGGACTACTTCGTCCATGTGGGCTGACTCGACGAAGATGTCTACGAATGCGAGTAGAGGAGCCATGGTGGTTCATCGTTTCAGAGTTCTCCGCTTGCCGCTAATCCCGCGATTTATAGATTCCCTACCCAGAGTGGCGTCTCGCAGAATGGAATCGCGGGTCCACATGACAATTCGCTTTCCTAAAGACGCTTGTCATGGGCATCATTCAGATAAACCACACCAACGTCAATTCGTTCAGAAAGGAGCGTTTGTTCGCACGGAAATCCACAATACGATACTGGATGTCATCGGAAATACTCCTCTAGTTCGACTGACCAAAGTCGCTGCAGGCGTTAGACCCACAATTCTTGCGAAACTGGAGAATCTGAACCCTGGCGGTAGCGTAAAGGATCGGATAGGTAGAGTCATGATAGAAGAGGCCGAGAAGAAAGGGCTCCTCAAGCCTGGCGGGACGATCATAGAGCCTACATCCGGAAACACAGGTACCGGGCTCGCGATGGCCGCATGTGTCAAAGGCTACAAGATGAT
>VBAW01000142.1 GCA_005888635.1 Candidatus Bathyarchaeota archaeon
CTTCCCCGACTAGGACAGCGAAGACGAACAAGACACCCGTAGCCCTACCAATCTCCACAAGGTTCGGGGGAGTCAAGCCAGTAGTGTGGCCCGAGAAGCCCCAAGTGCTTAAGGATGACAAGATCAAAACCACAACATATCCTACGCGCTTCTGATTCCAGCTCGCAGCGACCCCTCCGAGGTAAACGACCGCGAAGAGAGGGTTGATCGTGGCATCCAAAGTTTCCCCAGAAGTGCTTCCAATCTCCAACCGAACGATGGCGTCAGAAACATGAATCAGGCCAAAGAGAATCGACATCAAGGACGCACCTACAAGAGCCATGAGCCAAGCAGGCTTCTGAACAGGGTTCACAACTCGACCTTCGATTCCAGTCTTAAAAAAGTGTCACAAAGTCGGGCCGAACAAAAGCATCTCGCAAACCACGGTGGTTTCCGTTGTGAAGACGCGGACGCAACAGGCCGATTACCAATCCAATCGATCCGATTGAGGCAACGATTGTACCAAGAAAGAATGATAATCTGTATTCTTCTCGGTACGATGTGATGCAAAAGATAGGAGCAGAGCAGTTCGCCACATAAGCGGACATGTTATCATATCCTGTGATCGCAAGTACAAGACCAACGACAATCTTGCCCCCCAAAAAGGACTGAGGAAATCGATTTCCTAGTCACCATTGTTAGACTATCCAATTAGGAGTCCAAACAATGATTTGAATTACTTGTTCCAGCGTCAAGGTTCGGTAGGTCTTCAGAACAAGCTCTCTCAGTAATTCGAGGATCGCCATTTGGTATGGCCTGAAGCGACTCTGTGGGCCTAGGGTTCGAATCCACTGATGAAAGTCTGGTCCTTGATGAGACTAGGAGAGTCAAACTCCCTGCTTGGGAGTCTGAGATCACGTCTGGAACCTTCCAACTACGCTGATTAGGTCCAACTCGGGATCACTATGTCGTGGCCCGAGCATCAACGGCTCAATGGGTCGGCCAGCCTTTCGTCAAGTTGACTTCCAGTAGCAATAACTCTGCTTCTTCCTCCGCAACGGTCGAGATCACCCCTTGTCCTCGTATTTCTGCCGCGTTGATTTCTGGTAGGGGCTTGTCGCCGACGCGGACGGGTCCGCCTTCTAGGACGTAGAGGTATAATCCATGACCGTCTCTCAATTCATAATCGATCTTGTGTCCTGGTTGAAGGAAGGAGGCGAGAAC
The DNA here is from genome assembly GCA_005888635.1 of Candidatus Bathyarchaeota archaeon. Classification (GTDB taxonomy): domain Archaea; phylum Thermoproteota; class Bathyarchaeia; order 40CM-2-53-6; family 40CM-2-53-6; genus 40CM-2-53-6. The sequence goes on from VBAW01000142.1 coordinate 1,204, forward strand.
TGCGCCGTCGGCTCTGAGCGGGAGCGTCAACGGATTCTTGTAGGCTACCAATGGTAGCCATTGGTTGGTTCTCTCTGATCGATCTACTTCTTGTTGTTCTACGGATGGTGTCATGTTAAGCTGTTCGGGTATGTACCATATCTGGATGAAGCGCATGGGAATGTCGCTTCGATTGTTGATCTCTGAATGGTACATTCCACGGCCTACGGTGGTGTGTTGTACTCCTCCCTTGTGGAGAACGCCGCCCTTACGCTCATCCTCATGACGAAACTCTCCCTCGATAACATATGTGACAACCTCATTCTGAGTATGAGGATGCAAAGGCCAAACAGCACCCGGACTCAAAGTATCATCATTTAGAACACGTAGATTTCCGAAACCATTGTGCAAAGGACTATTGTAAGTATCGAAAGAGAAATGCCAACGACCACGAAACGTCCCATCCTGAATCCTACCTGACGCCTGATACAGCGTATTAGTAGCCCGAACCGTTATTTTGACGTCTTCTGTTTTCAGCGACGACAAGAATGTGCGGAGTTGCCGCGGCCAGGGCCGATATTTAGGACTTCTACCGACTTAACCTAAGAACTTGGAAGGAGCAGATCGCCTGTTCCGCCAGAAACTGGTGTCAGAGAGAAAGATATCTGGTCTGACTTGTTCGCACCACTGGCATGGACAGCTGGGAGCTTTGAATCTCATTCCCCTCTTTTATATTCGTGCGATGGCTTACCGTATCAGTCTGAAATGACATGACAATGCAGCCGGAGCATGGTATCAGACGCGAGCTGAGCCTCGGCGATGTTATCTCGAAGACCTTCGAGTTGTACCGACGAGACTTTACGAAGTATTTCGTTCTCTTCGCGGTGGTGGGCGTAATCATTGGGATCGTCACGACGCTGGCACGGCAGGCCTTCCCCCTCCCGACTCTGCCCTCCAACCCGACGCCTCAGCAGGTCTCCAACTGGTTCCCGAGTTTCCTTGGAGCCCTGGTCCTGCTCATCGCCCTGATCTCCATCGTAACGGTCGTGTTCTCCCCTATTGCGCAAGGGACCGCAATCAAGCTGGCCTCTGAACAGATTGAGAAG
>VBAW01000149.1 GCA_005888635.1 Candidatus Bathyarchaeota archaeon
GGAAACGGATTGTACTTTTGCCCATTTGGAGCCGTCATGCCCTGAACAGTCGACTGGAACAACTGCGCGAGCGGAGTCATCGGATGAGGGGGGAGCGGGTAGTTCCGGCTCATCCAAGGATAGTTAATGTCGGACGGGCTGTTCGTGGGGCTACCGTTGTAGTTTCCGCAGATTCCGTGCGCTTTCTCCCACTCTACATAATACGGCTCATATTCGGCGTAGGTCAGGGGCCAATCGTGAGTATCGTCCTGTGGATTGATGCTGGCAAGGAAGCCTGATCCGTACGCGCTCGCTGTTCGGGATGCCATCTCATATGCCCACGGGCCAAAGCGTCCCATTCCCCCGCCATAATGCTGGGCTGCCCCGCCAACCCCATGTCCCAGCGCATGGTACTGGATCGGCATGGTGTACCTGCGGACTGGAAGTGCGAACTGGTTGATGTTGTTCCGAATAGTGGTGCTTTGCAGAGGAAGGGGGCTGTCGTACTTTCGTCCGAGTCCGACCCCCCATTCATCGTACTTGGTTGTTGAATAGTCGTTGACGTAGTCCCAATACGGACCCTTGGTTATCCCTACAACACTGTTGCCTGCTAGGGCTAGCTCCGTTGCTACCACCCCGCTCATGAATCCGACACCTAAGCAGACTACATCCACCGGATTTTCCTGGATCACAGTTGACATCGCTATGTTCCTCCCGTGGCTTGCTGCTGATATTGCGCCAGACTGGCCGGCTTGAGCTTCGTCGGACTTGAGGCGACCATCAGTGTCTTCTGGCTCAGTCCTTCACCGTAGAAGTTGCCGAAGTTAACGCCGTTAAATCCTATGTAGTCCCATCCGACCATATCCTTGTTCCCACCGTAGATCGGATCCATTGTGAATCCTGCCCAAGTCATGAACGTCAACTCATACGCGAAGTCCGAGGCCTGAATGTTGCTAAATCCTGTAAGATCGTCTGCGGGAGGGGAAGGATTAGTTTTCGTCTTTGGTGCGTTCGACCAAAGATCTTTTAACACCTGCAATTGATTAGCGGAACTTAAACTCTGAAAGTTACCGCTGTAGTACTTGTTGGAGTAGGCTTGGAGTGCCGCTAGGCTGATCCTCCAAAATTCTCTCATGTTAACCGGGTACTGAAGATTGATGCCTGAGCCCACGCGTGGGCTCGCCGTGATGCCATATTTGACCGTGTAGTTGGTTCCACCTGCGGTGTAAGTTGGACTTGCTCCAAGGTAGGGTATCGCGGCGCCATTCCCCATTCCCCCTGCCGGTAGGTAGGCCCCTGTCTCCTTGTTTTGGAGAAAAGCCCATGCGCTACTTGGTTTCACAGTCAAAGGAGTAGGAGGAGTAGTAGAACTAGCTGGTATGTTTGGTGGAATATGGGGTGCATCCATGAACATGTTTCCGCTTTGGCCGTAGTCGCTCGCTAGTTGGCGATCGATGAAGTAGATTACTCCAGCCTCTTTGGCTCCCGGACCGGTACTGTCTGAAGGAATGATCGTCTCCACAACGGGTTCCAACAGTTGTTGTTCTGGAATGCTTAGTGTGAGGAAACCAGTCACTGTGCTAATGTGTTTGTTGAGGTTTGTGATCTGGTTCTGGAGTGAAGATGTATTACCGCCAAATAGAGGAATCTCTAGTCCTGAGGCGGCAATTGCTCCTCCGGCTGCTGCTAGTCCGATTTTGAGAAATTCGCGCCTGGTCGTTTTCGACAATAGGGCTCAGACCGTGGTCTATGACCATCTATTTTAGATTAAGCCATCAACTAGACATCTCGATGTCAGAAGCTCCGATTCGAAGCTCTGATTCGACGCTTCTGATAGTTTCGGATAATTGCAAAAATCTTATCTTCGTACCGTATTACATAACACAGGGTGGTTTAGACTGCAACCCGCTTCTCCAAAGACTCCTTGGTACAAGAGCCGCTGGCTCGTCCAGATAGTAGCGCCGGTTCTGATAGTTCTCGCAGTTGGTGCGGGTGTTGGCTTGGCTGGCTTGGGGACCTACCAGCTTGTGAGTGGCACGAACCTGTTCAACACATCAACCGGTAGTCTCGGTGTGCCATCGTCAGCGAGCGTATCAATGCCAAAGGGTGTGGGAGGAGATCAGTCACTCAACTTCCAACCCGCGAGCGTTACGGTTGCAAAAGGCGGAAAGGTCACATGGACCAACAATGACGTAGCGAACCATACAGTAACATCAACAACAACTCCATCTGGTGCCGGGAGTTTCAACTCTGGAAATATGGGTCCAAACGCCACCTACACGGCAACGTTCACGGTCGACGGGACCTACAAGTACTTCTGCGCATACCACTATTGGATGACTGGTACAATCATTGTCACTGGCTGACTAGAAGGCACTGTAGACCTCGTTTTGGACTGGCCTAATTGAAGCCAAGACACCGCGTTTGCTTGGCAAAGTCTTAATCTGAATGGATTAACGATATTCTCATCGGC
>VBAW01000033.1 GCA_005888635.1 Candidatus Bathyarchaeota archaeon
GAGACGAGGCTCAACTGGCGGGTCCTGGATTTTCGTAGCGAGGAGTCGAATGCCATCTTCAAGATCCAGTCGAAGATTCTACAGTCCTTCAGAGAGTTCTTTCTTCTTCGCCATTACGTGGAGATTCAGCCGCCTGTGATCATAGCCTCGGCGAGTGAAGGGGGTGCCGAGTTGTTTTCGTTGAAGTATTTCGAGAAGGAGGCGTATCTTGCTCAGTCACCGCAGCTGTACAAGCAGATGTGTGCGATATCGTTTGAGAAGGTCTTCACCGTTTCTCCAATATTCAGGGCTGAAAAGTTCGAGCAGCCGACCCATCTGAACGAGGTGCGGCAGATGGACATTGAAGAATCATTCGCGACCGATGCGGATGTGATGAAGGTGTTGGAGGAATTCATGGCTCATTGCGTCAAGGTTGTACGCGAGAGTAGCGCCGAGGAGTTGAAACGGCTCGGGCAGGAGCTGGAGCCGCTGAGTTTGCCGTTAAGGCGAATTCAATACTCGGAAGCTGTGAACATTCTTCGAAAAAGTGGCGAAGAGATAGAGCAAGGGATGGATTTTTCGAAGACTCAGGAACGAAAGCTTGCAGGGCTTGTCGGGGAGAATGCCTTCTTCATGGTCAACTGGCCTCTGGAGTTGAAGGCGTTCTACGCTATGCCAAATCCGGATGGACAGACATGTAGAGCCTTCGACATGATTTACAACGGGCTGGAAGTGTCATCTGGGACCCAGCGCATTCACGTGCCGAGCTTGTTGATCAGCCAACTGAAGGCTAAGGGATTGAATCCGGACAATTTCAAATCGTATGTGGACGCGTTCCGCTACGGAGCCCCCTACCACGCAGGATGGTCCATAGGACTAGAAAGGCTGACAATGAAGATCACCGGACGAGAGAACATTCGCGAGGCCACAATGTTCCCCCGAGACCGAAACAGAATCACACCTTAGCTAATCTAAGAATTAGGGCGCGATGCAATCTCCTTGTCCCAATTGTTACCATTCATCGTTACCAGATCCGTTACCAATGAAGGAATACTAAGAATAATTTATTCTTGCGACAGGAGAGCTGAGACACTGGGCGCTCCTACGCGACGGGTTGAGACGTCGATTGGGTTGTGGAAGGGTCATCCGGAGAGCCCGTTTCGATCGCTTCAAGCATCTTCATCGCTATCTCAGTAAACCTTTTCGTGAGCGGGTCTTTCGGCTTCTCTAAAACGAAGACTCCTTTGCTAAGGTTCTCTAGAACATCCGAGTTGAACGGAAGAGCCGTCAGAACGTGAAGGTGGAAGAGTTCTGCGAGCCTCTCCGCGATCTTGGCTGCCTCTTTCTCGCTGACTGAGCTGGGCACCATGTTTAGGATGAGGACTACTGGTTTTCTCAGTTGGCTGGCGACTTCTGTCATGACTCCGCTGCCAAAGAGGTCCTGCTGGTCTACTCTTGAGATCAGGACTAGATAGTCGCAGAGCGCCATGGAGAGAAGGGTGTCCTTCTCGATACCCGGATGGCTGTCGATGAGCAGATAGTCAAGATTGTAGTCTCTTGCAAGGTCTTCGAGAACTCTCTTGAACGTGTAGAGGTTGAAGCCAGTGTCGAGAATGGATAGAATATCGTCGAGCTTGTGCCCTGCCGGGCAGAAGATCAAGCAACCAGCCTTCAACTGGATCTTGCTAGTCAGATCCACAACAGACTGGCTAACTGGAGCTTTGTGCTGGAGCACATCGTTTATCGTCGCCTTAACATCAGAATCAGAGACTCCGAAGATAACGTGAAGACCCGGACCCTCTAGGTCTAGATCAACTACTCCCACCCTCTTTCCCAATTGAGCAAGGGTAACGGCGAGGTTGGCCGAGATAGTGCTCTTCCCTGTGCCGCCTTTGAATGATTGAACTGAGATGATGTTGACTATCTTTAGCGCCTCGCTTAGGTCCCGAAATGCCTTGTCGGTGATAGAACAGCTTTCAGTCGGAAGCAAAAACCAGCCGTAACCTAAGGGAGCAGACTCATAGTATGCGGCCAAAAACCGTGCTCAGACTTCAGGAATTGTTACCGGCCCTGCCACCCATATGGCATCACAATGTTTTCGGTCAAATCTGATACAATGATCTACGGGCAGGCAAAGCTGATCCTTGACAGGCGCAACCGTACAAGCCCTTGAAGCAACCGAGAACCGCCTCGCATACTTCCTCGAAAGGTTTCCCGAATACCGCAAGACCCTAAGACTCGCCGTGACTCACGAAGAATCAGGCCGAGAAGCCCGAAGCTATCAGGGATGGCAGTGGCACGACGTCGAGACACATCCGACCAAACTGATCCGACTCGTAACCGAAGGAATCAGCAGAATCAGTCTCCGAACCCGTCAGGCTACATCGTACCTTCTTCGTGACAAAGATGCCGTCAAACGTGTCCTATCCAGGTCTTAGAAAACACGTCGGGAACCTACGGGACTCAAGCCTTAGAGTAGGCTAATCGACAGAATACCAAATTCTCAGTTCTTTTTCCGAAACCCGACCGTATCGACGAAGACTCGAGTCCCGACGTCAATGCAGTACTTTATTCTCGGAGTTTGAGGATCAGACTATCTGCATTAGATTGAGCACGGGGTATCCTTTGTCGAAGTTTAGGTCGACTCCGTAAAGAGGAGTGAATGGTTTCACCCCGTATATGACGAGTGAACCGTCAGCATTCTTGATCTTAAGGTGATAGTCGACGACCGACAACCACTGGTCCCGGAGTTTGGAATCGATTGAGGCTATTGCGATGTTCAAGCCTTCGGTGTCTCGCATGTTCGCCCCTAGTTCAGTAAGACCTGGCACTGAGAGCTCGTCGCGGCCGTAGACTTGTACTGCCTTGTCGACGTTGATGTCAAGCATTCTGTGAGGTGAGATCTTTGCCAGTTCGTCCCAGGCGTGAGCAAAGGTCTTGACATCGTCCGAGAGATTGCTCTTCATTACAAGTCTCCATTTCTTTGGAGCGAGAGACTGGTTGTACTCCAATATTCTCACTCTGTCCTCTATGGCTTCCCATCCGACGTACTTGCTGAGAGACTCTGCTACAGTATCAGAACTATATGCGGCGGTTGGGACGATCACGCAGGGGCCCTTCTGGTTGATGAAGTTCGCCCGCATCATATTGAGAATAGCCCGAATCTCAAGAGGTGAGACGCTGCTGTCAACGTCTACGAGCAGGAAGGCCCCTCTCGGGATAGAGCCGCCAAGCATCTGGTCCATGTCTTTGCTGCCGAGAGAGAAGGCGTGGGGTGGATGAGGAATAGGCTCTAGTGGTTTTGGATGCGTGTTGATTCCCGGCTGTCGCAATCCATTATGAAGTATTGTGAACCTCGCTTTGTCAAGGGAGAATATTCCTCGTTTTGTGGGAACGCTGAAGCCGCGTAGTTTGTTCACGGCGATGGTTCGAACCCTCCTTCCGTCAAGCTCTGACTGGTCGAGAGTTACGATCCCATCCACAAGGTAGCCGAGGTCGCCGGCCTTCTTGGAATCTTCGACCACTATCACAACGCTAACTTTGCTCTCATCCAGCTCCGAGAGGACTGCTGACTCGAGCATCTTTCGGCCCTCATCGTTCGTGTTTCGGATAGCACCTTCCCAACTGTCAACAACCAAGACCGCTCTCTGCTTCGAGTGCTTCAGTCTGAGAACTTGGTTGAAAATAGTGTCCGGTTCGACCCGGCGGAGATCGTGGAGTTCGTCTATCCAGCTTGCCCTCGCTGTTCTGCCGGACATCGTGTCGATGACTTCGTCTATCCAGGGAAAATGCTGACGGAGTCTGGCCGGGGCTACTCTGCTCGACGCGTATATCTTGTGGGTTTCATCTAGGCTGTTGAGAATCTCAAGCGCAAAGGTTGTCTTGCCTGAACCGGGTGGTCCCTGAACGAGTAGGACCTGACCAGGGGTCTGCAGGAATTTGAGAATGAGATCAAACATCACGGACTCTAGCCTAGTATCAGGCTGAACAGGGGCGAGGTCCACTGGAGCGTCCAGCTGAGATTGACCGCGTGTTACACTCATTCTAGGCCACAGCACATTCTATGAGGCAAGAAATCCATAGGAAAATTGTTACCCTCATCCCGGTCGTAATCGGTCAACTAGGATATCCCGGAAAATAGACACACACACGCACCAGGTAGAGGGCGGTCGCTCCTACGAATGCGGAGCCTTGCCGTTTTCCTCTGGGCAAATATTGAATTTTCTTGGCTCTACTAATTAGGATGAGTCAGAGTAAGATTTAGAGGAGTCCTAGCGCACCGGCTAGGTGACCGCCGATGGGCAACGCTCCTATGAAAAAGTCGCCGTTCAAGTCGGCTCATCAGTCTAGAAAGGCGACTTGTGAAAAGTGCGGGGAAACCTTCGATAGGGTCTTCTACGAGAGAGTTCACAAGAACATCTGTACGGGAGCCACCAAAGTTTTCGTTCCGCGAACTCGATCTCAATAGATTCGTCGTCCATCTGTAAATCTCTTCGCTAGCAACGAAGGCACTGAGATTTGAGAGAACAGACACACACAGCCTGACACCGTCGTTATTCAAGGAGCCTCAAATTCATGGTCTGTTAGTCCCAAAATGCCGATAGTCCGGTAGTGCTATAGTGATTGTTGGAGAAAATCGATGGGACTATCGGTGAAACCCGTGAGGATCCGGGACTCAACCTACTTGCAGGTTCCGAGAGATGTCGCAGAGCTCCTCCGAGTGATGGCGTCAAAGATCTGTAGCGTCAATTTCAAGATTGACGAGAAAGAATGCACGCTCATCTACAGCTTTGCCAAGCCAGTGTTAGGTATGCAAGAGGAGCCGTCCGACCCCGGGCTAGTCTTAGCGGACTAACCCTGATGCAGGACGACAACCCGACCCGAGCACTCCTGCTCTTTTTCTGATCTCTGCAATTATACGTCGATATTGGCTGAAACGATCCTGAAACGAAATTTTCACCTCGTCTCGGATAAGTTAACGCCGGTCAAACTACGAAATTTTCGGGTGTTACGGTGGCGGACATGAGGGATCGCGGGCTTTCAGGGAATCCTGAAGTTGACCGCGGGACCACCATTCTTCCGTTATCGGCGGGCTTGTGAAGAATGATACTGTGAAGTGGTAGCCTCGAGGTCTACACATCGACTGAGGGAGACCAACGCTTAGAGGGGCCGACCTTGAGCCAGCGACTAGTCTTATCTTCGTAGAGGTAGCCGTGCAGTGTCAAGGTTTGTTCGAAAATGGCGCGGGTTGGAATTCTGGGTCTTGGCAAAATGGGAAGTGCGTTTGCAACCAATCTTCTCTCAAAGAGAAACGAGGTCCACGTCTACAATAGGAGCAAAGATAGGCTACGCGGGCTGATTGCGAAGGGAGCAGTAGCGCACCCCTCTCCCATCGAGCTGGGTAAGTCTGTGGATGTTGTCATTACTTCTCTACCAGATCAGGACGTGGTCGACAGCATGGTCATGGGAGACAATGGGGCCGTGCGGGGCATGAAGAAGGGAGCCCTCTGGCTCGAGATGAGTACTATCGACCCGGACGCCTCTATCAGGCAGGCAGAGCAAGCGAAAAGGGCGGGCGTCGATAGGCTTGACGCCCCGGTCATAGGAAACCCGGATATGGCCGCTAAAGGAAACTTATCCCTACTCGTCGGCGGCGACGAGAACGTGTTCGAGAAAAACCGAGAATTTCTCAACCAGCTCGGCGCGACCGTAATCTACCTTGGGAAACCTGGGAGCGGACATAAGATGAAGCTCATCCTCAACCTCTTTCTCGGAACCATGAGCCTGGCCTTCTCAGAGTCCTTCGTACTTTCGCAGAAGCTCGGCTTCGAACCCAGAGCCTTCGTCGACGCCTTCAACAAGACGCCTCACAAGAACTATTTCTCAGATGTCAAAGGACCCTTAATCGCAAAAGGAGACTATACTCCTCTCTTCACTGTGAACATGCTCTTGAAGGATCTAACCCTGGCGGAAAACCAAGCAACACGACAGAAGGTAGCACTCCTCGCTGGAAGCCTCGCGAAGCAACTCTTCACCACCAGCGTGAACCAAGGCCAGGGCGAAATGGATTTCAGCTCTATCGCAGTAACGTTGCAGAAGCTAAACGGAATCCCGCCGCCAGCTTAGAGCGCAATCCTAACCGCGCCGAGGGAGAGACTATGCTGGCGAAAGTCAGGAAGGTAATGTCAACCAGCGTTCCCAGAGTGAAATCCTCCGTCAGTATTCTCGAAGCGGCCAATGTAATGAATCGTGAGAGAACTTCGGCGCAGCAGTTGTTGAGGGAGAGAAGGTTGTGGGCTTGATTACCGAGCGCGCACTACTCTGGAAGTTTGTTCCACTAAACAAGAGACCGGACGAGGTCAGCGTAAGTGAGATGTTGGTTCCGTTCTTTAGGATAGGTCCGGACGAATCAACGAAAACCGCGACGAAGACAATGGTCGAGAACCGAATCACCAGGCTCGGTGTTTTCGAAGGTGAAAAATTCCTCGGCTGGGTCACTCTCACTGACTTGGCGAGAGAGTTCTCAAAACCACGGCCACTCAAGGTGCTAATGGCTCGTGAGGAGCCGGAAGACAAACAAGTTCTCTGTCCCAATTGTCGAAAGGCTTTCTTGGAAAAGATCACGAACACTGAGGGGGTAATCTTGAGGTGGGAATGCCCGAATTGCCGCTATGCTCTGTAGACCAACTGAGATGCTTGGGGAGAGATGATCTGCCATGATCGACCCGCATCGTTGAGCGTAGCTCGTGCTGACCTGACAACGCGGTTTTCGTGACGAATTTCTCTAGATTTCTTAGGCGGTTGCTACTTGGACGGTCTTGGCTTTGGCCAGGATTTGCTCCCGGCTTAGGTCCATGTTATGAAACGCTTTGTTGTGCTGCTGGAAGTCCTCTACCAACTCGTCGTCGGAATCGGCTCGTACTCGGAAGCCACACTGGGAACATGCAACTTCTTTGGCCATACTTACCGAGTTCTAAAGGGTCCCACTTGTCAATTTAACATTTGTCATCTTGGCTTTTCAAGTCGGAATTTGTGAAAAGAAAGTCGATGCGAAGGCTGTTCTTTCTTGATGGGGAGTCCCTTATTTCGGCAGTTGTCCGGGACAAGTGTGCTGGGTACCGGGGATTCTTGGGTGACTAAGCGTGGACTCGTTCCTATAGCTTGGAAGGCGGCTGACCCGCGCGCATTCTGAACTCAAAAAAGCATGAAGAACTCTTCTTCCAAGAAGAAATTTCATGGTCGGCGCGAAGATCTTTTCGACCGCGGGGGGCTACTCAGATCTCGCGCCACAGAGGGCTGGAACGTCTATTCGGTGAGAGCGTTCGTCGTCTCGCGCAGGCGCCTTGCGAGTTCTTTCATGACGCCCATGGCGATCTTAGGATCAGTTTCAATCGCCGCTTTGAAGTTCCAGAGCGGCATCACCAGCGCCTTAGTTCCGGATTCCGCCGAGACCACTGTGGCGGATCTCGGCTGCTTATCGATCAGAGCCATCTCTCCAAAGAACTGGCCTCGACCCAGCTTCGTAACCAGCTTCTCTCCCTTACGGACTTCGACCGACCCGCCTGTTATGAGATAGAACGCAACCGCGGACCCTCCCTCCTTCTCTATAATCTCTCCAGCGTCGTAGGACCGCTCTCTGGCGAACGCGCTTGCAACCGACTTGATCTGCTTCCCCTTCAAGCCAGCAAAGAGTGGAACCTCTGCCAGCATTTTAGCTGTCTGCGGATTGGCTTTCTTATCCAAGGACCATGTCAACTACATCAGGTCGATTTTGTCTGCTTACTTAAAGCGTTAGCCCCATGGATTCCTCAGCGCGTGCTTCTTTCAACCCTCTTCGCGACATTTCCGTTGATATCTAGAGAAATTGATTCAGCACAAATCCAAATACTCGCCTCTCGATTACATCCCACATGCCGAAGCTCACCTTCCTTGGCACCAGCGGCTCAGTTCTGACCAAGGAGAGAATGTGCGCCGGCATTCTGTTCGATGATAAGCTGCTCGATGTGGGATTCGGAGTTCTCGCGAACCTGATAAGATCAGGGAAAAAGCTCGACTCAATCAGTGACCTCTACATCTCCCATACTCACTCGGACCATATCGGAGACTTCACCGGACTTGTCTGGGCCATGGCGATGAAGGGCAGAACGAAGCCCCTGCGGGTAGTCAGCTCCTCCAGCGCAGGAGCCGCACTAGAACGAATCCTTGATCTCCAGTCGACCCCATATGCCTGGGTGAAATTTGAGATTACTTTCGTGAGGCCGGAAGATGTCGGCGTCAAATCCGTCACGACAGTCCATGACCCTGAGAATCTGGCCTATCGATTCCAGACAGATCGGGGCGACCTCGTCTACATCGGAGACACAGCCAAGTCCGAGAAAATTTCAGAATTCGCAAAGGGATGCGACTTGCTGATTCACGACTCCACCTACCTCGATGGACAAGAATCACTGGCAGCTCTAACCCAACACTCTACCGCGCGAGACGCGGCAAACACGGCAAAGCTTGCCAAGTCGAGAAGGCTCGTTCTGACACATTTCTCGCCAGGGAACGGGGTTGCTGAAAGGCGCTATCTAGCTCAGGCCTCAGCAGCTTTCGATGGAAGAATAGTCGCGGCAAAAGATCATCAAATCCTAACCGTATAGGAATCTCAGTCTCGAGGTACCAATCGTCTACTACTCTATTACAAATCGGCCTTAGCTAGCAACGAATTGTATCTAGGGTCGGTTCTGAACCTCTTTAGGTCAGGGCTAAACCTGAGCGAAGGGAAGGCGATCTTGCCGGCTTCGAGAGCTTTTTCAGCCCATAGGAACGCGTTGTCTTGGTCTCCTAGAATCGAGTAGACTGTGATGAAGATTGTCGGGTTTGAATATCCAAGCTTTGAATCCGCCATCAATGCCTCGAATAGTTTCTTAGCTTGCTCGGTCTTTCCTGACGCAGCGTATACGTATGCCAGATGTGCTGTGGCTTCCGCTTTTCTCTGACTAATGTCAATCAGTCTTTTCACTTCCTCGGCGGCTCTTTCGAATTGTCCCGTTCGCACATGCAGGTGAACTAGATAGTCTTGGGCTACGACGAAGTTAGAGTTCATCTCAAGATACTTGTGACATTCATCGAGGGCTTTGTCATATTGTTCTGAGAAGAAATAGGCCTGTACGACGCCCATCCCGATTACAGGAGATAGAGGGTCGAGTACCTGTGCTTTCCCTGCTGCTGTGACCGACTCTTGTAGCCTTCCTGTCGTTTGTAAGAGCACGGAATGCAAATAGTGAGCGTTTGCGTAGTTCGGGTTCAACTGGATCGCCAGCTTGAACTGTTCTTCTGCCAGGTCCCAGTCCCAGTTGTAAATCATCAGAACGGCTGCGAGTGCAGTGTGTGCTTCTGCAAGGTTATCGTTAAGTTCCAATGCTCTGTTCGCGTAATCTCGCGCTTTCTCGAATGCCTTTCTGGAAGGGAGGTAGAGATGGCGCCCCATCAGGGTATAGCAATCCGCCATACCTGCGTGAGCTAGGGCATAGTTGGGGTCCTTCTGTATTGCTTCGCCAAAATACGATATTGCCTTCTCAAGATCTTCCTTCGTTCTCCTGCTCCAGTAGTATCGTCCTCTTAGGTAGAGGACATAGGCTCCAATGTCCTCGGGAGCCTTCTGCTCGATGAGTATTCTGTTCTCTCTAAGAAGCTGAACCTTCAGCGCCTCGGCCACTCGCTCCGCGATGTCGGACTGTATCTTGAAAACGTCCTCTAGTTCTCTGTCGTATTTCTGTGCCCAGATGGGTGCTTCGCTTCCGACATCGATCAGTTGTACGCTGATCCGGAGTCTGGCTCCAGCCTTCCTTACGCTCCCCTCAAGGATAGTTCCGACCTTGAGTTCTCGTCCGATCTCGCCCACACTCTTGTTTACTTGCTTGTACTTCATCACGGATGTTCTTGCGATCACTCTTAGTCCAGGAATCGAGGAGAGCGTGTTGATGATCTCCTCGGTCAGGCCGTCCGCAAAATACTCGTCCTGTTGGTCCGAGCTAAGGATCGTTAACGGGAGTGCGGCGACCCTTCTCGGCTCAAGAGTTTCAATCTTGGTGATTTTGGTCCGTTCCGTCGGCGGCAGAACTTTGTAAACCTCCGTAGGCGTCTGCACATTCTTCAGCTGGTTTTGTCCAAGAGCCACTGTACGGAATTCTTCGCTGTTCCGTACGTGATCAAAGACCTGTTGAGTTATGCAGATTCCTCCGGGTTCTGCAAGAGGCTGGATTCTTGAAGCGACATTCACTGCATCTCCATAGATATCTCCGTCCCGGTGCTCAACGTCTCCGAGGTGAACCGCGACTCTCAACAGTATCTTTCTCTCGGAAGGAACGCTCTGATTCCGTCTTGACATGAGCTGCTGGATCTCCAGGGCGCATCGTACCGCTTCAAGAGCACTTGGAAATTCGACAAGGAAGCCATCGCCGATGGTCTTGACTTCACGGCCTCCATGTCTCGCAAAGACCGGATGCAGCAACTGCCTGTGTTCTTCGAGCAGGGTGAGCGCGAGTGCTTCATCCTTTTCTGACATGGCTGTGTAGTCCACCATGTCAGTGAACATTATTGCAGCGAGTCTGCGCTCGCCCTGCGTCAACTGAATCCTCTATGCCTAGATTATGTCAAGCTAAATCGTTTCGGACATTCAAATGAGTTTGATCGGGGTCCCGCCGATGATTCGAAAGGTCCGAGAAAAAATAGAGAGCAGAGCGAATGGAAGCTCCTATGTGGCGAGAATAGGAGCAGGTGGCTGAAGTCCGAGTCTCTTCAGGAGATTCCGGTATCTCTGGTCGTTGCGAACGCCGTCAAAGATTTCGTCGAAGCCAATTTCTGTGAGCTGAGACTCCTTTATTGAGTAGGATCGTTCGAGCCATTCGAACCCGGTTTCTACATCACCTAGGTAAATGTGGTATCCTGCAATTTCGCTGGCACTGGCGGCCAATGGCTCTCCAAGATTTGCTTCCAGCCCCGGCAAAAGTTTCCGCACCCCTTCCTTATCGTCTCCGGTGTATGCGAGAAAAGTCTCAATCCTCTTGAGCATTTGAGGGAATGTTCCCTGAACGAGATCCAGCCCAATCTTGCACTCCTGCTTCGCATCGTCTAACCTTTTCATCTTAGCGTATATCGCAGCAAGTTGGAAGTGTGCACTGGCGAAGTTGGGATCTAGCTCAACTGCTTTTTTGCATAACTCAAGCGCTTTGTTATGTTCTCTCCTTGAGTAATAATACTCGGCATGATTTAGATTGATGATCTGTGAGAAAGGGTCTAGTTCTACGGCTTTTTCAATCTGCTCTAGGGCTTGGTCCCATCGCGATTCTGCTTGGAGAAGGCGGAAATACCATTGGTGCGCGGTGGCATAGCTAGGCTTGAGTTCGATCGACTTCTTGAACTCCTCCTCTGCGCCTTTGAAATCATAGTCATCTTGCAGAATTAGGCCAAGAGTAGTGCGAGCTTCTGCGAGGTCTCCATCCAACTCCAATGCAGCGGTCACTTCCGCTTTGGCTCTCTCATGATTCGTCTTAGTATCGATACCCCAGTTGGTAGCGAGGAGTTCATGGCAATCTGCGAGACCAGCGTGTCCGAGGGCGAATTTTGGGTCCTCTTTGATCGCTTGAGCAAAGTATTCTGCGGCCTTGCGGATATCCTCTATTTTTCTCCTGTTCAGGTGGTATCTTCCCCTCAAGTATAGGGTGTATGCTTTTGTGCTCTCCGTTGGTCTTCTGTCAATCCGGTTGATCTCCGGAGTCAATATTTTGACTCGGAGAGCGTCTGAGACCTGTTTAGCAATGTCTGTTTGGACTCCGAAGACGTCATCAAGATTTCTGTCGTAGCTGTGGGCCCAGACATGCCGATCGTCTCTAACATCGATCAGCTGGGCGGTTACGCGTATCCTGTTACCGGCTTTTCTGAAGCTACCTTCGAGCACGGACCCAGCTTCAAGCTCGCCGCCTATCTCCTTGACTCTCTTGGTTGTCCCCTTGTAGCCCATGATAGAAGTACGGGAAATGACGTTCAGTCCGCTTACGCCTGAAAGAGTCGAGATGATCTCCTCAGTAATGCCATCAGCAAAATACGAGTCATTAGGGTCAGGGCTCATATTGGCAAACGGAAGGACAGCAACCCTACTCGTTTCCAACTGTGCCGTGATGTTCTTCTGCTCCTTTTCCCACGGCAACACCATCTTGTAGACCTCGATTGGTGCGCTGACGTTTTTCAGCGGCCTGGACCCGAGGTTTTTGAGCGGAAGGTCGAACTTGTTCTGTACTTGGTCGTAGACTTGCCGCGTGACGCAAATGCCTCCATCTTCAGCAAGCGACTGTATCCTTGACGCAATATTCACCGCATCTCCTGAGATGTCTCCTTCGGATTCCACGACGTCCCCTAGGTGCAGACCTATTCGAAGTTTGATTCTCTGGTCACTTGGCTGGGAGATGTTGAACTCTCTCGAAGTTCGCTGAGCATCGTAAGCGCACCTCACTGCATCAAGCGCATTCGAAAATTCGACTAGGAACGCATCTCCCATCGACTTGATTTCCTTGCCATTATGTCTCTTGAAAATTGGGCGCAGAAACCTTCTCTGCTCCTCAACCAGCGCTAGCGACAGCGATTCGTCACGTTGTCCTAGCGCGGTGTATCCGACCATGTCGGTGAACATGATTGCGGCGAGTCTTCTCTGAGGTTGGGAAGAGGGATCAAGGGCTGGCATGTCTAGAGTCCCATCTTTTCAAGGATCTTGACGAATCGTTCTTCTTCTCGAAGCGCGTCGAAGGCCGGGTCGACTTTGAGGTACACCAGAAAGCTTCGCTCCTCATACGCTTTTTCCAGCCAAGCCAAGGCCTTCTCTTTGTCTCCCAGCGCTGCATGTATCACCACTCTCCCATATGCTGGGACATACTCATCCGCGGCCGTTCGGTCGAGGTCTTCGAGCACTTTTATCGCGTCGTCTCTTCTACCGGCCCGAGCGTAGATATAGCCCAGGTCGTCGAGGATGAAGACGCTCCTCGCGGAGAGTTCTATCGCCTTTTCGATCTCTAGGATTGCCTCCTCGTTCATTCCCTTTTGCGCATAAACCTCTGCGAGACCTTTGTGGGCAATTGGAAAGTTGGGATCTACCTGGAGAGATCTCGTGTACTGGTCGATAGCCTCATCATACTGCCTCGCCAAGTAGAGATCCTTAGCCGCATCTGTCAGAATTATCATTGACAATGGGTCCAGTTCTACTGCTTTCTTCACTTCGGCGAGACAATCGTCGAATCTTCCATGGGATATGTAGTGAGTAGCGCGCCAGAAGTGTGCAGTCGCATAGCTCGGGTTCAGTTCCAGAGCACGGTCTAACTCCGAACCAGATCTCTTCCAGTCAAAGTAATAGTTCATCAAGACTTGTCCCAAGGACGCGTGGGGTTCAGCGAGATTCTCGTGGAGTGACAAAGCCTTCTCTGCCAAATCCTTCGCTCTAGGAGATACAACCGATGCACGGCGATAGCCGTAGTATCCGAGTATGCTGTAGCAGTCAGCCAGCCCGGCGTAAGCGAGCGCGTAACGTGGATCTTTTCCTATCGCCTCTTCAAAATACTTGATTGCTCGGTTAAGATCGTGCTCGGATCTAAGATTCCATCGGTTTCTTCCCTTGAGGTAGAGAGAGTACGCCTCTGGGCTCTGAGTCTGCTGTTGGCGTAAGGCTGAGCTTTCTCGAACTCCTAGCCTAAGTTCTAGCGCCTTCGCTACTTGTTGTGCGATATCACTCTGGACAGAAAAAACGTCCCGGAGGTCTCGATCATATGTCTCATTCCAGAGTTGTTCTTCGGTGTGTGTATCGACCAGTTCGACCGTTATTCGGAGTCGATTCTGGGACTTTCTGACGCTTCCTTCAATGAGCGAGCCTACCTTCAGCTCCTCTCCTATCCGACCCGCTGTAGCCTTCTCTCCCTTGAACCTCATTGCAGAAGTTCTTGCAACTACTCTGAGGCCCTTGATCTTGGAAAGAACTGCGATCAGCTCATCCGTCATACCATCAGAGAAGTATTCGTCCGCCGGGTCGGGGCTAATGTTAGCGAAGGGCAGAATGGCTATTCTTCTTGTGTCGTGTTCGGGCAGCGAGATTGCAACAGTTGCATCCCAAGGCATGATCATCTTATACACTTCCACTGATGAGCTCAGATTCTTCAACGACCTGGGTCCGAGGCTTGTCAGGGGCAAGTCAAACTTGTTCCGGACCTGATCGTAGACTTGACGCGTGAGACAGACTCCTCCATCTTCGGCCAGCGATTCTATCCTCGATGCGACGTTCACTGCATCTCCGGAGATGTCGCCCTCTGATTCCACGACATCGCCGAGGTGAACCCCTATTCTGAGGTGAAGCTTGTGTTCGACAGGCTCCGAGATGTTGAATTCTCTAGTTATTCTCTGGATATCATACGCACATCTTACAGCATCCATAGCACTTAGAAACTCGACGAGAAATGCATCACCGATAGTCTTCACTTCCCTACCATTATGCTTACTCAGAATCGACCTGATGAGTCTCCGCTGCTCTTCGACTAAAGCGAGCGAAAGCGATTCGTTCCTCTGTCCAAGCGCTGTGTAGCCTACCATGTCAGTGAACATTATCGCAGCGAGTCTACGCGCGCCCTCCGGCAACTAGAACCCTAAATCCTCAGCTTCCAGCAGCGATAAAATCGTTAGTCCGCTAAAGCCCAGCGTTGGTCCACCTCAAAATCGACCAGTGGGCGCGCTCGAAGTCCCAGATTTTCCAAGTATGCTCTCGCTCCCTTCCCATATTCATATACACGCGAAAAACACGAACAAGATGGTTAGGTCCTGCGGATGGATTTTGATCGGTTCACCATTGGACTATTGATACTGCGTGCTGACGCGCCGAAACTAAGTGAACAGGAAGAGAATGCTCTCCAGGACGTTCACATGGCACACCTCGCCAAGCTGCACGATGAAGGAATCTTACTAGCCGCGGGTCCGCTTCTCGGCTCATCCGACCGCGATCTTCGAGGGCTGGAAATCTACAAGGGCACGCCAGAACAGGTAAAGCCCACGGCGGACCAAGACCCTGGGGTCCAAGCCGGACGATACACGCACCGTTTTCTCCCATGGATGGTGCCGGAAGGAGCTCTCAGCTTTGCTCACACTCGGTTCCCTCGGTCAATGGCCGAAGTTTAGATTGGAATCTGGCCGCGGTTAGGATTCGTAGAATCACTGGACTATTTCCTGCGCCAGGCTTTGTGAATATCTCGTTTAGGGATCTGGAGAGAAGAAATTTTCGATCAGCCTATCAACGCGAACTGACTTGTCCGTTTCCACGCGGATACGTCTTCTATCGAAGAAGTCTAACGTTTGTTCCGCGAGGATTCTCCTCCACGAGCCGGGAGAAGGGTATGCATCGTCCTCCCGCCTTCTCGACCTTGACAAGTGCTCTTGGAGAGAATTTGAAGGCGGCTATTGTCAGTTTCTCTTTCGGCTCGCCTGAGCCAAGGACCTTGCCGGGCACTACTATGACTTCTCCTCCCTTGAGGTTTTTAGAAACCTGGCCGAGGTTCAGGACTATTCTTGTTCTTCGGGATTTACCTAGGAAGCTTGCGATGGTGATCCAGAGCGGAGTCTGGTATTGTTTTCCCGCCTTCATTAAGTAGCCTATGGCGCTTAGCAGTTCAGGGTTTGTTGGCCGGCGTTGCTTCATTTTCGGGACCTCTTGGGCGGAGCGACGCGGTACGGCGTCGGCTACCAATAAAGCCTTTCGAGAAGAGTCATAATGAAACGTGGATAGAAGAGTGGTTGGACTGCGCAGGTCGTCGTTTTCGTAGTACGCTCTCGGCAGAGACTCCACCGAAAACGGGTTCAAGGTTCTACACGTAAGTTAGCAACAAGTATACATTGAATGCCATTATCAATGCGACAGTGACCACAGCTACAATTATTGTTCTTCTTCTGTTGACAAAGTCACCCATGAATTTCCTCTTTGATGTGAAGTAAACGAGTGGGATCATCGGGAGGGGAATCATCAGGCTCAAGATCACTTGACTGTAGACCAGCAGGATGAGCGGATCAAGCCCTAGCAGTATTGCTATCGTGGTTGGGAACACATTCACACCCCTCGTCACAATTCTTCTTGCCCATATGTTCCAGTGCTTCCCGATCAGTCCCTCCATTATTACCTGCCCCGCGATTGTTCCAAGCGTCGAAGATGTGAGACCTGACGCAAGCAGAGTTAGAACAAAGATAATCCCGACCATCGGTGCGAATATCGCACTGAGTTGTTGTACCGCAAATCCAATCGTGAGATCGGAGTTCGGATACAACGGTGTAGCCACAAGTAGTATTCCCGCGTTGACAACTCCAGCAATGCTCAAGAAGACTACGGTTTCCCAGAGGTGGATCTTCCTAGTTCTCTGTCTCACCTCGACCGAAGCGTTAGAAGAATCATACCGGTGTTGGGGGTCGAGGACCCTTTTTCCCATGAGGTCCATCTTGTTCTTTGAAAGCCAAGAGTGGACAAAGAGGGCATGAGGCATAACAGTCGCACCAATTATGCCGACAACGAGCAGGAGAGCGCCGCTGCTCAATGAGCCTGGGACAACAGAATGATACGCGATCTGGCCAAGATCAGGTTTGATGACCACCAGCTGGTAGAGTACGCCGAGTACGAGAACGCTCGTGAAGAGCATGAAAAACTGCTCTATTATGTGGAATCTTCTGGTCATCATCGTCATTAACAGGAGCACATCGAGCGCGCCAAAGATCGCAGCGTACAGAAGAGGTACGCCAAAAAGTATGTTGAGAGCCACGACGGTGCCCAAGTATTCCGCAAGATCGGTCGCCGCCGCCGCGGACTCCGCAGCGAGCCAGTACGGGATCACAAACTCCTTCCGTACCAGGGACTTTCTGACCATTTCGGGTAGAGAATGGCCAGAGGCGATTCCAAGCTTCCCAGAAAGATACTGCAGTAGCATTGCCATCCCTGAGGCTAGCCAGACAGCCCAGACTAGCCCGAACTTGAAGCTCGCCCCTGCAGCTAGGTCGGTACCGTAGTTGCCAGGGTCCATGTAGGCTAAGGAAACCATGAGTGCAGGGCCCAGGTAGAGAAGGAATTCGCGACGAGAAGCTCGAGTGCCAGTTTTCTGCCCCGTCAGTTCAGTCGCGACCTGTTGCTGCGCTTTCCAAGGGGGCCCGCATAGCTGGCGTAAGATAACCGGGGGCGTATTTAAATTTAGGTCACTCTAACATGATTTGTCTGGTCTAATTTTGCTATTATACTCGAATTGCTTTTGACGCGCCTAGTTGGCCAAGCCTTTTACCGAACGACATCGCCCGCATTGAAAACCCAATTGGTACAAGGAGATTGAGCTGAAAAAAGAGACCTCGCGGTTAGAAGACTACCTCGAAGCAATTTACCGGCTGAGCCATGATAAAGGCTACGCGAGCACAGTCGATCTTTCGGACATGTTGCAGGTCAAGCCCCCAACCGTATCCACGATGGTAGGAAACCTTGCCAAGAAGGGCTACCTTGTCCATGAGCCTTACCGAGGCATGAAGCTAACCGAGAAGGGCGAGAAAGTAGCCAGGTCCGTAATCTCGCGTCACGGCATAATCTCTGAGTTTCTATCTTTGATCGGAGTGGAGGAGGTAACGGCGCATCAGGATACTGAAGGAATCGAGCACTACATTCAGCCGATCACAGTTCACAAGATCGCAAAGCTCGTCGAGTTTCTTCGAAAGAATCCGAAGCAGATGAAAGCCATACGGGATTACATAGAAGGATAGGGCACGAACATGATCGGATCGCTCCATTCTTGTTTGGATAATATGGACCAAGAAATCATAAGCCGAACAGCTTGGCTCAGCCAGGCTGGTCGTCCTTGATTGATCCGTGGGAGGTCGTCATGATTGGAGCAATTATCGCTGCCCTACTGGTTTGGGGCCCTCAGAAGATACCTGAAATCGCAAAATCGTTGGGCGAGGCAAAACACGAAATCCAAGCAGCCAGTAGAGGAGAGTACAAGAGGGACAGCCGAGAAATCCCGAACCAGCAACAGGTTACGAGCAATAAAGAGATTCTAGAAAAGTAACTTTCGAGCTCGCCTTCGTCGCGCCGTCGTAATCGCGACTCCGAACAGCAGTTCTTGTCCATAGTCTAGGGAGAAGATTCACCTTCATTCGTGAAGTTCATGGTACGACTCAACGGCTTCTCTGGAGACGAAGGCGAGGATGACCGCCGTGGCAAGATAGTCAACCCACCAGAGTCCGAAGAAATATTCCACGAGGAGACCTCCTAGCAGTGCGACGGACATGAAGATGCAGGTGAGCGATGCGACAGCATCCATCGACAGGATAGAGGAGCGTGTCTCGAGGCCTAATCTTCGCTTCCCTAGCCAAAGATAGGGCATTACGATTACCGCGCCTACCGCGATAACTATGCCCACAGGCGAGGCCTCCGGTCTAAGTCCGGTAACATACGAATAGATGGCCAACAGTCCGATCACTGGAATTAGTGCGAAGAGTAGAGCGTTTGTTAGCTGTTCGGTCCTCCCAGGGTTTGTACTGGGGCCGGCGAGGGGCTTTCGGAGAAATGATAGAACTGTAATACCGGAGAGCAGCTCGACTAGGCTGTCGCCTCCGAAGGCTAAGAGGGCGAAGCTTCCAGCAATGAGTCCGGACCAGACTGAACCAATGACCTCCACAGTCATCCAGGCCGAGCTGAAGTATTCGATCTTGATGCCGGCTCCAGTCCTCGTCTTTCTCCAGGACTGGTGAATGTCGCTGCAGCAACATGAAGCGCAATTGGAGCAGTCGGCTGGCGTACGACAGGTCGCGCACGAGCTCGCTGCACAGCCGCAAGACTGGCAGGGCAATGATGACATGGCTGAGCTGAGAGACAAGGAAATATGCAGATCTGGGCCTATTATCCCTGCCAGGTCGTATACAAAGCCTAGTCTCTGAATATTATCGACATCGACAAAGCAGCGTACGAAAAACGAGTAAAGCGCGAGTTGTTCTGAGCTGAAGCTGTGACTATCTTACTCTCTGGATCTTCAATAGGTCGGTCCGTCCCATGGGGCCTTTCGGGTCTCCGGACACGATTACTATCGTGTTGCCCTTCCGTGCGAGTTTGAGTCTCTTGACCGTCTTCTCAGCCTCTATGAATATGGACTCGGTTGATTCCATTTCTCTTCTCACCGTCGTCACGCCCCAAGAGAGTAACAACTGTTTCTCGACATCCGCTTGTGACGTGAGCGCGACAATTGGCAGGGGTGGTCTGTACTTCGAAACCCTCCGCGCGGTTTTGCCTGTACGGGTCGGTGCAACGATTGCTGCTGCTGATATCTGAAGCGCGGTTTCGCAGGCGGCGAAGGCGATAGCGTCCTCCTGACTATTCTCATGCCATTCGCGCCTCTGCTGCGTAATCTGCTTGGGCAGATATCGTTCAGTTTCCTGCGCAATCTTCTGAAGAGTCTTCACCGCTTCGACCGGATAGCCTCCGATAGCCGTCTCCTCTGACAGCATCAGCGCGTCTGAGCCGTCAAGGATCGCGTTGGCAACATCGGTCACCTCCGCCCGGGTCGGCGTGGGCGCCGAGATCATAGACTCGAGCATCTGGGTGGCTGTAATCACTGGCTTCGCCTGACGGTTCGCTTCGAAGATGATCCTCTTCTGAACAATCGGGATCCGCTCGAGGCTAAGCTCGACTCCGAGGTCTCCGCGCGCGACCATAACTCCGTCGGTTTCCTTGACTATCTCTTCTAGATTCTCGACTGCTTCCTTCTTCTCGATTTTCGCAACCACAAAAATTTCTCGTCCTTTCTCACTCGCGACTTTTCGGGCCATCCGTAGGTCATCGGCTCTCTGGACAAATGAGACAGCGACCATGTCGACGTTATTCTCAAACCCAAAATTTAGATGCTCGCGATCTTCACGTGTTATGGCAGGCACCCTTGTTCGCAGCCTGGGAAGGTTCAGGCCCTTACCCGAAATCAGGTCGCCGCCCACTACGACCCGTGCTTCAACCTCCTCTCGCGTTGAGCGGAGAACCTCGAGTCTGATCGACCCGTCCGCCAGATACATCGTATCCCCCTTCCTGACCGTCTTCGGCAAGTCAGGGAACGCGACCGGAATCTTGCCCTTCGCCTTCGACGGCTTAGCTGTCAACGTTACTGTGTCGAGCCGTTGCAGATGCATCGGCTCTGCGATGAGCTTTCCCACTCTGAGCTTGGGACCCGGCAGGTCCTGAAGGATAGCAACGGGGCAGCGGAGGCTATGGCTTAGTTTTCTGATCGACTTGATGCTCTTCAGATGTTCTTCGTAGGTTCCGTGTGAGAAGTTGATCCTGGCAACATCCATTCCAGCTCGGATCATATGGCCTAGAACGTTGGGGGAGCTTGACGCCGGGCCGATGGTGCAGACGATTTTTGTGGCTATTCTAGCGGGCATTTGACCTGCTTCTCTCCCGGTATCTTAGCTTCGACGATTCGGATTGCTGATAAGTCTCACGGAGAGGGAAGTTGGCTAGTAGCAGGAAGTACTCTGGATTTCAGGATTTCAGAGATCTCCACGCGACGGGTCTTTCTTCGACGACGTATCCTTCTGTATCTCTTGACGCAGACGCGATGCTTTCACCACGTCCCTGATGAAGTCCTTGTAGCCAATCGTCATTTCGACGTAGGCCTTCTCCACCTCTTTCATATCGGGAACGAGTAATCGAAGCTCTTTCGGGAGCTTGGTATCCCTTTGAGGTCGACGAATCTTGCCTCGAATCTTCCCATATCCAGACGCGAGTTTGTCTGTCCAGTCATCTTTCTCAAGAATCCGAGCGAACAGTTTCTTAAGATCTAACTCCTCTCCGGTCGTCTCGGGCTCATCCGTAAACATACTCTGAGCCATCACGCGGGATTATCTCTGCACCTCTCCTCCCGAGTTGCGCGTGGGTCGACTCAAAATGCACAGATTCCTATTTTCAACTGCTGCTCTTCGCCCATAGCGTTCGGGCCCCTCGGAGTGATCCCGGGATGAGTGACGGTGTCAGTTTTCTTGGACCTTCAGCGAGCTAAGTGCAAATTGCAAAAAGCAAACCAAAATTCTGTTGTTACCCTGGCCAATTGCTAGTTTGACCTACCAGACGTCTGCTACTGTTCACGCCTTTGATGAGGAACATCAGGTTTAGACTGGTCGTATGCGATTGCTCGTTGATCGCGAATGTCGAAAGTACAGGAAAAAGAGAGCACGTTGCTCAACAACCTATCAAGCACAGAAATAGCTAATGAGCTAGACTCTCGCCTTAGAGACCTTGAAAAGAACATTGCAGTTGCACGCGAATTCATCAAACTGGCTGACGAGAGCTATTCGGAGCTACGCCACAAATGGAACCTTCTACACGAGGAAGTCGGAAACAAATCTGAGACGAGCAGGACAGGGCCGGCAATTGTGGCAGACGAGAAGAGAGAGACTCGACCCCGGAACAAGAAACAATCCAAGCCTAGAGAGACGGAAGTAACTGAGCTGAATAAGCCAGTGAGCCCCAGTTCCACGGACATTTCCGAAAAACCAGAAGCCCATCCGAGACGCGTCCCCAAGACCACGAATCGGCCCAAGAAAGAACCAGAGATTTCTGGCAAGGATGCTGATTCTATTCCTTCCGAGAAGCCCTCTCAGCCATATCGGGACCCAGGCCGACGGCGCGGAAGGACTAGCGGACGCAACTAGAAGTTCTCCTTCTGTTCTATTTCGAAGGCGCGGCAAGGACAGGTATCGGCGGCATAGTGGCCCCTAGGCCGACCGCCAGGTAGTTGAATCCTTGGAAATCGCCCTGGCGCCGGATTCTACGAGCATCAACAATGTTTGGAGTCCTCATTAGCGTCTTGAAAGCTCTGGGTTTAAGCTGGCGAAACTCGTCCCACTCGGTCATTAGGATACAACATTCTGCTCCCTTGAGACAGGATCTGGAGTCTGTCGCAAGCTCCACCTGTTGAGGTAGAACTTTCCGCGCGTTTTCAATCGCCATGGGATCGTAGGCAGAGACAGAAGCGGAATTGTTCACAAGTTCCTCGATGACGCGGAGTGAAGCTGCTTCTCTAACATCGTCCGTGTCTTTCTTGAAGGCTAGCCCAAGCACGGCGATTCGACGATTCTCCAATGTTCCTAACAGCTTGCGCGAGAGTTTTACGATTTCATTTGCTTGGCGGCGGTTGACCTCTTCGACTGCGGTCAGGAGGACTGGGTCGTAGTCTAGGCCCCGGCTGAACGCGATGAAGGCTTGGAGGTCCTTGTGGAAGCAGGAACCGCCGTAGCCGGGTCCTGCCTTGAGGTAGACAGACCCGATCCGAGGGTCCAAGCCTATCGCCTTTGCAACGGTCTCGACATCTCCTGAGGGCAGACGTTGGCAGATGTTGGCGATGGTATTGATTGTGCTGACTCGAGTGGCGAGGAATGCGTTGCTCGCATACTTGATGGTCTCCGCTGTCGTCGGATTCGTTATTATAGTGGGAATCTTCCTTGCCCTGTAGATTCGCTGGTAAAGCTTCACTAGCTTGTCCCCGGATTTTTCATCGTTTGCTCCAATTACGATCTTGTCCGGGTGAAGGGTGTTCGTTATTGCAGAGCCCTCCGCGAGAAATTCCGGATTTGAACACAGGCCCAGTTTCGGACCGCAGGGTTTCCCGCTAGAAGATTCCAACACGGGTCGAACGAGGCCAGTCGTCGTGCCCGGAATGACAGTGCTCTTGACGACGACAAGATGGTACGCATCAGCGCCTCTGATCGCAGATCCTACATCTTCCGCGGCTTTCTTTACAAACGTTAGGCTGATGGATCCATCTTGATTGCTGGGCGTTCCCACCGTGATGAACGTGACATCTGCCTCGACGACCCTATCTATGTCAGTTGTGAACTGGATCCTCCTGTTCTTAACTGCGGATTTGAGCATTGAGCCAAGGCCCGGCTCGTGTAATGGTGTCTCTCCTTTCGCGAGCTTCGCGATCTTCTCGCCATCGATGTCTACCCCGATTATCTTCATACCTCTTGATGCTAGGACAGCAGCGGTGCAGAGCCCAACATACCCCAGACCGATAAACGAAACCGATTCGGATCCTCGTTTCATAGGGAAAGTCCATACTTGGGCGCCTATATTGAAATATATTGGAATGTCCTAGTATAGAGCGACGAACACTGAATCTGGCTGATCCTTGATTGTTAAGAAAGGTGGTCATTCCGGCGGCAGGCCTGGGCACCAGACTCTTGTCAGCCACAAAGGAACAGCCAAAAGAGATGCTGCCGGTCTTCTCTGTGACCAAGGACGGGGAGCTATGTCTCAAACCGGTCGTCCAGCTAGTATTCGAGCAATTACACCATGCTGGGTTTCGAGAATTCTGTTTCATTGTCGGTAAGGAGAAGAGAGCGATAGAGGATCACTTCACTCCAGACTCTTCCTATGTATCGATGCTACGGAGGAACGATAAGAACGGGCCCTCTGAAGACTTGCAAGCCTTTTATGAAATGGTCGAAGAATCCACTCTTGTATGGATAAACCAGCCTGAACCACGGGGGTTCGGGGATGCGGTCCTGAAGGCTAAACCGTTCATTGGAGGAGACAGCTTCCTAGTTCATGCAGGAGACAGCTACATTCTGTCTGAGAACTCTGAGCACCTGAAACGGCTCACAGAGGTCAGCGATATGATGAAAGCTGACGCCGCCTTTCTCGTACAACAAGTCGAGGATCCCCGCCGCTACGGCGTAGTGGAAGGGACCAGAGAAGGTGCTGGTATCGTTCGTGTAACAAGAGTTGTCGAGAAACCTCTGCAGCCGGCATCCAAACTGGCAATCATGCCTGTCTACGCCTTCCACCCGGTTATTCTGAAAGCGTTAGAGGTTACTCAGTCCGGTGTCGGAGGCGAGATTCAACTTACGGACGGCATACAAAAAATGGTTGAGTGGGGACTCGAAATACGGGCAGTCGAGCTAGAGGAGAAAGATGTTCGACTGGACATCGGCTCACCTGAGCTGTACTGGGAGTCACAGAGTCTCTCTTACAAACACTCGGTCGAAAAGAAGAGAAGAAACAATTGACCTGATCGCTCGTAGCTAGAAACTTGGACTCCGCCAGCAACCATTCCGTAGCCCTGTTGACTGGAGGCTAAAGCGCTGGCATGAATGACATTGATGAGTCAGTGTAGCAATAGCTGGCCTGATTTGGAATCAATCTTTCAGTAAAGGATTCTCCAACTGTACACGGCCTGTTCAAATATCCATGTATATACTCATCAACAGGCGATTTGCACTGTCAAACCGACGCTCTTCACCGTTGGTGAATCTGAGAACAGAGCAGTATGATGATGAGATCTTGGGAGTCGAAGGGCATGAGTGAAGACTCTGCTCACGTTGAGATAGATGAGCGGGCACCATCTTGGGTAGCCACATTGGACAAGGAAGAATTCCGCGCGGAGCTCGATCTGGTGTGCCACGCAGAGTGGTCCTCAAGCCTTAGACAGATCCGCCTCCGCCCGGTGAAAGAACACATCAATCGTTGCACATTCGAGATTGCCATAGAAACCACTCTCGGCCTCGGAGTACGTCGCCCTCTGTCTTCGCAGCAAAGGCGAAAAAAGTAGAATAGCCTCAACCTCCCGCTGGAACCCTCGATTCGGATGACTGAGCCAAAAGCGATACGTAGCGATCACGTAGCAGAGCACCCAGCCTTCAGAGCATGGGCTCGAGTCCACGGCAGCCAAGCCGCCCCCACGAAGATTGAGGTGCTCAAACAGACAAAAAGAAAGACAATGGTGTGCCGGCTGTCTGGCTCAGGAAAGGAGATGGAGAACGTAATCGCAAAGCGCTCCTTCCGGCACTACATAGGGGTGGAGCGGATAATCTACGCAGAGATACTACCTTCTCTGCCAGTGACCTCGTTAAGGTACTATGGGTCAACCGAAGACGATGACCCCAATTATGAATGGTTGTTCATTGAGGATGCAAACGGTCGCGCCTACACCTCACGTTTGAAAGCGCACCGCATCGCGGCCGGAAGTTGGCTCGGGATTCTGCACACATCCTCAGCTTCCCACATCGATATGCTTTCCAGATTACCTGAACGAGGCCCCGGGCATTACTTGGAAGCTTTACGATTTGCGCGTCAATGGATAGAGAGGAGCCTCAACCTTGAACTCGAATTGAAGGACTTGGACTCCCTACAGATGATCATGTCAGACTTTGATCGCCTTGAGGAGCAATGGAGTGAGTTGCTAGAGTTCTGCGACATGCTGCCCCTAAGTCTGGTTCATGGAGACTTTAAGGAACGCAACATCAGAATCCGAGTTGCGGCACATGATAGAGGGGTACCTATCCTCGTCGCATTTGACTGGGCGGAGGCTGGGAGGGGCGTACCGCCTGTTGACATACTGGGAAGATTCGGCTACGGAGTATCCCGTTCCAGCGAGCCGGATATCGACACTTATTGGTCGGTCGTGCGGAAACTTTGGACGCTTCCAAGCACGGTAACAATGAGGAGGTTTGAGACTGTCGGCAAAACATTCAGGGCAATATCAGCTTTCGCATGGGAATTCTCTTTCGGGAAATCGCCGACTCCCCATGAATCCAGCCCAGCAAAGGCCAAATCGAAGGTGGATATGTGGCGTTTGCGACTCTATGGGCAGTGGCTTGGTGAATGCTTGGAGGAGGTTAGAAGACTTTGATTTCGGGGTCGCTCTCATATCCAGTGTTGCGAGGCGGTCATCGGAACCGTTCAATCTTCTTTCCAGTGGTACTGCGTCGAGGCCTCACCGGGTCGACCATCGATCCTCGACTCGACCCGCTTAACACAGTGGAAAAATCAATTTGGACAACAGATTTTCGGCTGTGTCTATGATGTCTGTCCTTCTTTCGTAATCCCAACCTGCGTGCGTGCAGATTACAGATCGGTCACGAATGCGAAGAGATTATCGGTCGAAATCCCTGCACCCGCCGTCTACGTCTCTGGAGCTGTAAAGAAGCTCAGTCGCCGTAGATGGGCTGCCAGCCATGATCGTGGACGGTGTGGCTAGCTGCTGGTGAGTTCGTTGTAGATGGTACTTTGGTTGATGTGCGTAATGTCCACTTTCCTCGTCAGTGAAAGTCTCACGAGTCCCTTCTGCTCCCGCTCGATGGGGGCCTTCCTTCGACGGCGCGCTCCGCCGCGTCGTAAAGGTAGCGCGCTAGGAGAAGGGGCGCATCCGGGACGCCCTTGTACCCGGGGATACTGTCCATGTCCACGACGTAGGCCT
Source organism: Candidatus Bathyarchaeota archaeon (assembly GCA_005888635.1). GTDB lineage: Archaea > Thermoproteota > Bathyarchaeia > 40CM-2-53-6 > 40CM-2-53-6 > 40CM-2-53-6. The sequence continues at coordinate 26,244 of VBAW01000033.1, forward strand.
TCCCGTCGCTCTCGATCACGTCCACGCCATAAAGGTCGATCTCGAACGCCCGGCCGCATCGCCTGGCGATATCGCTAAGCTCCGGTGTGAGTGTGAAGGGCTCGCCAAGCTTCTCCTCCTGGGTCCGGCGTGGAAACACCTTCTTGACCCCGAAGAGCTGCCCGCCGATCACGTAGATCTTGCAATCGCGACCTTGGGGAGGATGGTAACGCTGGGCGAAGACGGGGTCGCGACCCATCTCCACCTGGGCGAGTTCGGCGGGAGTCCGGACGATTTTGACTTGGCCTCCTTCCTGGTAGGGCTTGATCACGAGCGGGCCTTCCTCGAGCAGTGGAGCGAGTTGGCTGGGGGTCGAGGCCACGTAGGTGGTGGGCGTCGGCACGCCTGCGAGCTGGAGGACTCGGGACTTGATGACTCTGTCACGCAGCGCCACGGTTACGGGGTAGGG
>VBAW01000067.1 GCA_005888635.1 Candidatus Bathyarchaeota archaeon
CTCGACAGCTCGGCCGCTTCCTCGACTACGCAAGCTCCGTCCCTTCAGTCGTCTACATCGACGAGTTCCAGAGCTTCGGCAGAAAGGTTCGAGGAGAGACAGGAGCTGAGATAGAGGATACCAGAATACAAGACGAATTGAATCGTTGGCTGGACAAGATCGTTAGCGGAAAATCTCGGACAATGGTAATCGTGGCGACCAACGCGTACGAGAAAATCCGGGAAGACATCCGCCGAAGACTATCGAAAGTCAGCTTGAACGATGGCGTGACCCGCGAGATGCTTCTTGCGGTTGTGAACGACTCGTTGAAAAGAGAAGGATGGGTCAATCTCAAGGCTGAGGACCTTCTTGATCTGATGGAGCGGGAAGTCACTATCAGACGGCGAGCCTCTCTCACCCCGAGCGACATCCAAGAGATCTTTCGAGAAGTCAGAAAGTCGAAGGAGGCTCCGTTGAGGGAGAGGATCAGGGAATCGAGGACTGACCTCCGAACTGTCGAACTTCCCAAAGTTTCGGCGGGAATAGAGGATTTTGCCGGAGCGGCTCGTAACGTGAAACTCTACTCTGAACAGGAGAAGTCGCAGGAAGTTGTTGATGCAGTTTACGTGATGAAGCCAAAAGTCAGTCGGGAGGATCTTGGCGGCCTACACGACGTGAAGAATAAGGTCCTCAACCACATTGCCCTCGCCTTCAATCCTTCAATGAGAGAACTCGGCCATCAATCGAATCCACGATTCTTCCTCCTCGGACCTCCCGGCACAGGAAAGACGCTATTGGCAATGGTCGCAGCTGCAGAGAACAATGTAGGATTCATCAAAGTGCGAGGAGGAGAATTGATGAGCGGTGCAAACTACATGGGAGATCCAGAGAAAAGGATCAAAGACCTCTTCGGAATGGTCCGCCAGAAGAGCCCTTGCATCCTGCTCCTCGATGAGGCTGACGCTATCTTCTGGGGCGGCGATCCCTCCAGCAATAAGATACTGGCGCAGGTAAAGGCGGAACTCAGCGAGCTCAGGCCAGAAGATAGGGTAGTCGTCATTGCGACTTCAAACAAGGAGCAGCTCATTGATCAGGCTACCAGGGACAGGTTCGAGCCGAACATCTTCTACATCCACCCACCACTAAACGATGTCGAATGGAATGAAGTTGTTGGGATTCATCTTAGGAAGATGCAGCCTTACCTTCACCCCGAGGTCGACGCTGTTAAGATAACGAAGATGTTCCGGAGACAACGCGTACTTAGTCCACGGGGCGTTGCAGAGACAGTCTCCGAAGCCCACCGGCTCTGGGCCTCCGAGATTGCTGCTGCGAGAGGCATCACTGACGCAGGCGCTTCAGAGTCAGCGGTCAACAACATCACCACGAAGTATCAGGAGGATCTTGATAGGCTGAAGGAGGTTCTTGCCATCTATCAACAGGAGGGAACGACACTCAACAGAGAACAAGTGAACCAGAACGACTACAAACTACGACTCTTCCACTTCCAGAAGGCAATATCCAGCCTCGAATCCCTTGAGGACAAGGAGCATCGGGAGATTGCTGAGGCACTCATCCTCTCCCAACCTCTATCCGGTGTCACGTACGGTCTTTACACGAGCGACAGGGGCTCGGGGGGCATACTGACCATTCAGTGCAACGTTCGGCCGGCTAACTCAGGCGAGAGACACGTATCCGTAACCGGCCAGGCCAGCTCCATGATAATGGGACAGACCTTCGTCCCAGATCACTCTGTGATCGAGAGCGCCGAGAATGCTGTTGAAGCGGTCAAGTCATGGCTATGGTCCCGAACCCGAGTCGACCTTTCCAAATACCACGTGCACTTCCAGATCAGAAGCATTCTAGAAGGAGCGCCGGGAGCGGGAGTGTCGGGCCCGAGCGCGGGCTATGCTATGCTTAACGCGTTGATCTCCGAGCTCTCTAACACTCCAATAATTCAGTCAAAGGTCATGACTGGAACAATAGGTGTGAAAATGGACGTTGGACCCGTAGGAGGCCTCGGTGGAAGGGGTCGAGAAGCTGGGAAGCTAGTGGGAATATTGAAGGCTGAAAAGGTCAAGATTACAGACCTTCTAGTCCCCGACTCCAATTATCGTAGTGCAAAGGACGAGATGAAGATGGTTCAAGATGAGGGGATTATCGTCCACCCAATAACTAATGCCCAGGATGGATGGCCTATTCTGTTCGACCTAACAAGCGAGGAACTCGCGAAGAAGATACGAGTAGCCCTTGTAGACCGAGAATCCCTCGTCGACCTGGAATCGAACTCCTCCCGATTCCTCGGAACTGGACAATCATAGCTGGTGAAACGGGGTAGGTTCCGGTCTAACTAGGTAATGTCACTCCAAGTTACGGAACTCTTGTGGGTATGACGAGTGCCCTGGTCAGATAACTGATTCTTGATGATCAAGGATGAGTCTCCGGACCAAACCAGCGCTACTCAACAATTCGACGAAAGCGAGACCGTCCTAACCAAGCGAGCCGGAGCCGATGGCATACTTAATCTCATTTCGAAATTCTTGGAATCGGCAGGAAACGTTCTCCTAATCCAAGGACCGCCGGGCGCCGGGAAGACGACGCTGGCGCTTGAGCTCTTGCAAAGGGTACAAGCAACACGCATGGGAAGCACCGCGGTTCCGCCTGCTAGGTTCTACGTGCCAAGCCGAATTCCTCCCAATAAGCTCCGGAAGCACTTTCCTTGGATCCACGAAATGCACGACCCTTTCTCAAAAATGACCTCACCCGACAGCTCAATGGAAGGGTCTGCCGAAATACAAGTGTCTGAAGCGGACGATGTTTTCAACAAAGTTCTCACCCTGAAGCGTTCCAGGCTCAGAGGTCTCATCGTCATAGACAGTTGGGAAGGAGCCCTCAGGAACACAAGCGAGGATGGGCGACGAATGATTGAGTCTGCGATACTATCGGACCCCGACGACAACAAAGTAGGGGTAGTACTAGTGAGTGAAGGCGGACGCGTTGGTGAACTGCCGAATCTGGTCGATGGCATTGTAACGCTCTCATCTTCAGAACTGGACGGTCGACGGATGAGAACGATCGTTGTAAACAAGCTTCGGGGCCTCAGAGTCAAATCAGATCGTGCCCTTTTCTCCCTGGACAAGGGCAAGTTCAATCTGCTAGCAAACACAAAATTCGACAACGATGCTTCCGCCAAACCAAACATCCTCTCGCCCGTTCCTCACACGCAATCCTCCTTCTCAACAGGCAGTCGCGACCTCGATGCCATGCTCAAGGGGGGAATCAGGAGGGGCTCATCGATCTTGGTACACGTGAACAATACTGTCCCCACTATGGGGGTGAGGCTTCTCCTCAGAATCATCAATGCCAATTTCATTAATCAAGGAGGGTCCTCCTTCATCGTCCCATTCAGCACACTTAGCTCGGACAGCGTCGCGGAATCCCTGAGGCCCCTGATAGGGGACGATTCTCTGAACCAGAGAGTCCGGATCGCCGAGTACAACCAAAATCTTCCTCCTAAAAACTGGAGAGTTCAGTTAAATGGGAAAGTAATGGACGACTTTACCCTCTTCAGCAATATTTGGAAAGAGCTCGAGACAGCCTCATCGTCGATAATCCTTGCAATAGATTTCGACAGACTTGTCCAGGTCTATGGGGACGACCTAATGCTCCCAAGTCTAGCAAACATAGGCGCGAGGATGCGCGATGCCGGTGCGGTCACGCTTGCCGTAGCGTCGGACCCTAACAAAATCACAGAGGCATTCCTGAGAACAGCAGACTACTATCTCAAGGTTGAGAGTATCAACGACACAATGGTCGTATGTGGCGTCAAACCCTTCACCAATGTGCATGGAATAGAATTTGCTTTTGACAAGGGCTACCCCTCGCTAAAACTTACGGAAATAGTATGACTCAGACAGGCGAGAGACCCGACACGGCCTCAGTCAGGTTACAAATGATGTATCTATCTTTCAGAGTGCTGTGTTGACCGGATGTCATAATGGCTGTAGATACTCAAGGTAAGTCTGGCTGGACCGGAAAAGATGTGTCTGAAAGAGAGATCAACCTACTGAACCAGCGAGTCATACAGTTTACTGATATTGAAGATACGTTCCTCGACGTATGGCTTCAACTAGAAAACGCGAACATGGACGAGCTTGCAGCAAAGATCATCAATGCTGGGCTGCTCTTCGAGCATTATTTGTCACAGCTACCTAACGATCCTACACAACGTAGTCCGGAGGAGATCGCGCAGCTCGAAACCTATCGCTCCGACGCAGGTTCTGCCCTGGACGAAGGAAGGGCGGCTCTAGCGTCAACCATGACGACTGCCGGGGTAGGTTCAAACATGACGTCAAGCCTGACATCCACAGCAATCAAGACAGGCACGCTGACATTCTGGTCTTATCTCGCTTTTCAAGAGTACTTGGCCGTGGCGGCGGGAAACATATTGAGTGTGGTGGGCTTCGGGGTTGCCGCTGTAGCTGAACTGTTCCTGGGATTCTGGCTCGCCGGCTACAAAGGTGCAACGAATCGATATACCGGCCGAAACAAGACTAAGGGCTAAGCTAATACTATTCGAAAAATCTCCTGAGAGATTAGCCCCGTTTGAAAAAGCCCTCTACGAACGTTTGTAATCATCCACTACCTTCAGAAAATTCTTGAAGACATCCGCACCCTTGAGGGTATGATACACCTCGGGGTGGAACTGCACCCCGAACAAGTTCATCTTCTCATGCCTCATCGCTTGGACAGTGCAGTTATCTGAACTCGCGAGAACCTTGAACCTGGGCGGCGCCGCAACTATCTCGTCATTGTGAGACTCCCAGGCTGTAAATGAAGGCTTCAAACCGGCCAAGATCGTATCTTCGTCTGAGACTGAAACCTCGACTGGGCCAAATTCAGGCTTTCGCGCTAGGTTTGTTGTGCCCCCGAACGTTGTCGCCATGAGCTGGTGGGTCACGCAGATGCACAGCATTGGAAGTTTGATCTTGGTCATCAAATTCGAGGCGTCTCTGAGCTCATCGCTTAGTGCAGCGAGGGATCGGACGCTCTGGGGCCCTCCGCCCATAACCAGCGCGTCGGCCTTCATAGCCTCGAACTTTTCAAGAGGAGTAGAAGGAGGCATCAGGTGGGAGTCTACTCCCAGCTCTTGGAGTCTCCTAGCTATCAGGTGATTGTACTGGCCTTTGACGTAGACAACGGGAATGGTTGTCAGGGCTACTCGAACTCTATGGTCGCAGGCGGTTTCGGCGTAATGTCGTAGTAGACTCGTGACGAATCGCCAGTCTTGAGAATAGATTCTGCAATGTCTTTCAGGATCTTCCAGGGAACCTGAGCAACCGCTGCTGTCATGAAGTCCCGAGTCGAGACCGCTCTAACTACGACCGATAATGAGGGGCCTCCTCTCTTTTCCTTGACCAGGACTGCTACGCGTGTCACCTCGACAAATTTCTCGACGATGCTGGATTGGGCTAGGCGAAGTTTCTCCGGAAGCCATCCGTAGGTTTCTCTGCTATCCTCTTGGATTCTTATTCCCGCTAATCTGCCGTAGCTCCTCGTATCGCCCTTGACCCCCGTGACTCGATCCTCGAACACGTCAACGCGAGTCTCTGAGCTGGGAAGACCAAGAGCCCCAGCCGCTGTCTCGTCCAAATTCTTGTAGACAGGCTCCTTCGCAAACTTGTTTTCAATGACGCCAGCGAAATACTGGTCGTAGTTGAATGGTCCGAGCTTCTCCTCAACGATCATTGTCGATGACTTGAGAAGGTCCAGCTTTTTCTTCGAAACAGTTCCAATGCATCGTACTAAGAGCCCTGGACCTGGAAACGGTTGTCGTTCAGACATATCTTTTGGCAAATCTAAGTGTCGTCCGAGAACGCGTACTTGATCCTTGTACAATTCTGACATAGGTTCGACGACCCTAAAACCATACTTTGACAGAGAATCGATCCCAACCTGCTCCAGGATGTTATGCTGAGTCTTTATTCCGCCCTGCGTTTCAATCCAGTCCGGCGCAATAGTCCCCTGAACAACGAAATCACAACCGTCCTTTCGCGCTTCTTCTCCTAAGACCTGATAGAATGTCTCCCGAAACTTCTTCCTTTTCTCTTCGGCCATTGCTTCGCCTTTTGTGGCTTCCAAGAAACGCCCCCCTGCCTTGACTAGCTTAACTTTCAATCCTAGCGAAGGGTCCCCGAGCCTCGCCTTGACGTTCTCAGGTTCTCCAGCCCGCAAGAATCCCGTGTCTATGAAAACTGGGAGTAGTCTTTCCCCGAGCGCCCTTTTTGCGACAAGTGCCGCGACAGTGCTGTCAACGCCGCCGGACACCGCAGCGATGGCTTTGCCGTTTCCGACTGTTTCTTGTAGCCGGGCGGTCTCGCTAGTCAGATAGCTTGAGGGACGGAATCCTTCAAGCGTCACCGACAACCATTCGCCACTTTACAACTGATCCTCTCTTGAGTAATTTATTGTTTATCAAGTGCAAGTCTCTCATAATGGCTGGAAAACTTGGCACTTGCACCTCCTGAGATCATTGGAAGAGGCACTTGGTTAGACAAGGTGGCCTCCGAGATCGTTGAGAGAGAACTGAAACTCGGCCGGCAAGTAGATCTCCTAACAGTCGAGAGCGGACTGGGCGCGTCTGGCGTCCCGCATATCGGCAACTACAGCGACGCAGCTCGCGCTTACGGTATCAAGCTCGCACTCGAGAGCATTGGAAAGAGAGCCGAGCTGATCGCCTTCTCAGACGATATGGACGGGCTTAGAAAAGTCCCCGCTGGTCTTCCAAAATCACTATCAAAGTACATCGGATTTCCAGTTTCCAGCGTCCCTGATCCCTTTGGCTGTCACGAGAGCTATGGGAGCCACATGAGTGGATTGTTGTTGGAGGCCTTGGACAAGACGGGGGTGAAGTATAGGAGTGTCTCAGGAACTCGGGCCTACAAGGAGGGGCTATTCAACTCTCAAATCGACAAGATTCTGAGCAACGCTGCTAGGGTTGGAGAGATAATCAAGGAGACTTTGGGACAAGAGAAGTATACAGAGGTTCTACCTTACTTTCCAGTCTGCGAGAGCTGCGGCAGAATTTACACGACTAGGGCTCTTGAATACTTTCCCGGTAGGCACGCGGTCAGATACTCTTGTGATGGAATGGAGCTTCGTGGAGAGATGTTGAAGGGGTGCGGGCATCGGGGCGAAGTTGACGTGTTTTCAGGGAGGGGAAAGCTGAGCTGGAAGGTAGAGTTTGCGGCTCGATGGTCTGCGCTCAAAGTGAATTATGAAGCCTATGGTAAGGAACTCATCGACTCAGTGAAGACAAATGACAGAGTGATGGAGGAAGTGCTAGCTGAACCTCCGCCCTTCCACACCCGCTACGAGCATTTTCTGGACAAGACAGGAGCGAAGGTGTCAAAGTCTGTCGGCAACGTTCTGGCTCCTCAACTCTGGCTTCGGTATGCTCCACCTCAAACGTTGCTGCTCTTGATGTACAAGAGAAGTGTTGGGTCTAGAGCAGTCTGGGTCAAGGATATTCCAACCTACATCGCAGAACTCGATGAGCTAGAGGATGTGTACTTTGGACGCAAAGAAGTGAAGGACCCAAGGGAACTGACTCGGTTGCGAGGATTGTACGAATACGTATGGAACCTGTCACCACCGAGATTACCAACTGCTCACGTGCCTCACAACCTGCTCGTGTACCTAGTCAAAGTAGCCCCGAAGGATAAGGAGAAGGAATTCGTCGTCCAGAGGCTGGCCGGCTACGGTTACCAAGTAGATCCTAACGACCAGCGTTTTCAAGAGCGCCTTGAGAAGGCTATCAACTGGGCAAAAGAGATCGAAACGATAACGACCGGTCCCGTGCGGGTCGAAGGGAAAGAGCGAGAGGCTATTCTTGAGCTAGCAGGCATCGTAAATGCGAGCACCGATGAAAATTATCTCCAGAACTCTGTATTTACGATAGCAAAGAAGCATGATCTTGAGCCAGGGCCTTTCTTCAAGACGCTCTATAGAGTGCTGATCGGGGCCGACCATGGTCCGAGGCTAGGCCCTTACATACTAGCAATGGGCAGAGACAACGTTGCTACGGCTCTCGCCAGCGCGGCGAGAATGGCGAGCAAGTAGAATGGAGAACTTAACAACCCAAAAAGTCGAGATCCGACCCGTAAGGACCGAAGACCTGAGCTTTGTCTACGAGCTCGAAGAACAGTCGTTCAAAGACCCGTTCCCAAACTACTTCATCGACCAGCTCGCAGACGCGAACTCGGAAACGTTTCTTGTCGCTGTCTACAGCGGGGCGATTGTCGGATATGCGGTTGTCGATGACTGGTCTGATCACCAACACGTTGTCTCCATCGCCGTAAGAGCCGGGTTTAGACGTAGAGGGATCGCGCAAGCACTCCTGGATGACCTGTTCGAAAGGTCGAGACCAGGTCCGTTACGTCTAGAGCTAAGGAGAAGCAACCACGAAGCTTTGCAGCTCTACATGAAGAATGACTTTCGGGAGACTGGAACCGCGCACAGCTACTACACCGACGGAGAGGATGCTATTCGGATGGAAAAATTGATTGAGAAGAAGACTGAGATTCTGGCACCTGCCTGACTTGCACTCTCCAAGAAGAAACCGCCGTTATGGTTAGAGCATCGGGTACCAGTTTACCCACAGAATCGTAGCCAGACACATCAGAACCGAGTAGACAACGATCAGTCCTCTGAAGAATCTGGGATGAAGTGCAGAGTATTCGGCTTGTGCCCAGAATACAGGGGGAACCACCAGAGCGAAGCGTGCGAATGAACGGACTTCGCCTGAGTAGAATACGACGGCGAGGAGGACGAAGGCCCATGTGTAATATGGAAACAATTTGGACGACACGTTCCCTTTGACCAAAGGAATTGCTACGAAGATGACCGCGAGAATCATAGTGACAAAATTAATGGTATACGGGAGTACTCCGTTCGCGACCTGGTAGACTGGGTTATTGAAGAAGCACAGGATCGTGCACTTGGGCCCGGTTGCCTCTGACTGAAAGGGCGCGAGAATGTTCCCTGTCTGAGTGTACGCGTACACGCCAAAGGCTGGAACGCTGGCCAGGACTATGAACGTGGCCAACAATTTCCTGAACCTCTGATCCTCGAAAATTCCCTTCAGCAGAA
>VBAW01000141.1 GCA_005888635.1 Candidatus Bathyarchaeota archaeon
TGGTCAAGATCAAACGCTGGTCAAGATCAAACGCTCCGGACGTCGGCTAGCTCTTTTCACGGGGGTAGAGAAGAACATGATGGAGTATACTCTCAACCCGTTCAAACTAGTCGACTTCTTCGAAGTGCGTATTACCGCGGACGACATCCGGAAGAGCAAGCCCGATCCTGAAGGTATCAATCTGTCGTTGAGCCGAATCAAGGCCAATGCGAAAGAGTCGATGTATATCGGGGATTCCCCTTCAGACATCATCGCCGGGAAAAGAGCTGGGGTCCTGACCGGTGCCGCCTTGTGGAGTCCCGAGAATCGTGGAGACCCTACGACAGAGCATCCCGACTATGAGTTTCGAAGTGTCCAGCAGTTGTCAGATTTTCTCTTTCCGAGGAAAAAGTCTAGCGAAGAACCATATTTCGGTTCACGTTGGACCGAAGAAAAGTAGTGAGAATTTTCGAGAGGAAGAGGACTGCGATCTTCTCGCTTCAGGGAGTGAAGAAAAAAGGAGATTGGACCTGAAACGAACAGGTCCGGGTTTAGTTTGCTGCTAGTCCGTCGGCTTCTGCTGGGATACCGCTGGTCGTCTGTAGCCATGTGAGGCTGCCGTCTGCGTGGACTTTGTATGCTACGATTGCGTGGTCTCCGTTGTCGAATACGTAGAGGAACCTGCTGTTCCTTGCGAGAGCCATGTCGAGATCAGTGCCTCCGACCGTTGCCGCTTTGGCGTTGAGCAGCGCGATTTTTCCGTTGCCAGCAATGGTGTAGGACGATATGGTGGTGCTGTGGGCGTTGGCGGTGTAGGCGAACTGGCCGTTCTCGGTTACGACGAGCCAGCATGCTGCCTGCTGAGTGTCAGGGACATGTCTAACTCAGCCAGCGGCAACCAAGTCATAGTATATACCAGAGCAGCCGACGGAACATTAACCTGGAAGGCAAATTATGCAACCAACGGTCTCGGAATCACCGGCCTGACCGGAAGTAACCAAGGAGGACTAGTCCTCAGCGAAGACGGCCGCTGGCTGATCGTCGTAAACGCTGGCAGCAATGATATTTCCGTCTTCAGCGTCAATCACAAAGGCTTGACACTCACTGACAGGACTAGCTCACAAGGCACCATGCCCATCAGCTTGACGGTTCATGGAAGCGTCGTCTACGTACTCAATTCTGGTGGAGCCGAGAGCACCAGTAACATTGCAGGCTTCGCTTTAAGCGATGGCCAGCTCTCAGAGATTTCCGGCTCTGTCCAGCCTCTAAGCGGCGTGACAGCACCTGCTCAAATATCCTTCAACCCAACGGGCACAGTACTGGTTGTCACCGAGAAGAGCACTAGCAAGATCGACACATTCCTCGTCAACAGTGAAGGCGTTGCGTCTGCCCCCAACGTTCAATCCTCTAGCGGTGGAACCCCATTCGGATTCGACTTTGCCCCCAGCGGCACACTCATCGTCAGCGAAGCAGCCGGCGGACCCTCCGGAACCAGCGCAGTCTCATCCTACACCATCTCTGACTCCGGCAGTCTAACCACACTAAGCGCATCTGTGATGTAGACGCTCCCGACAACTCCCTGTGCGTTAGCAGGCGTGATTACTCGCCCGCCGGAGAAGGCTACGACGAATAATGCGAAGAGTCCGAGGATAATGAACAGATTCTGCTTTTTCATTCCTTATTCCACCTCCCGCTTTCTAGGTTGTTACTGGGTGACGGTCGGAGTCTATTTGAGAGATTGGCGAGATGTGGTGGACGTTTGGTCTAGATCTGGGCCTGTTCTAGCGAAGGGTTGTTCTGAAGAGGACGAGTATTCCCAGGACTTGCGCGATGTTTATTCCTAGAAGGTAGGGTAGGAACGGGTCTCCGATGAATGGTGACATGGTCACGAAAGAGTAGACGGCGAGTATGTTCTGTGCGAAGAGGATCGCTGCAAAGATCGTTAGTCCTAGGCTGAATTGTGCTCTAGTGTCTCTGTAGACCTTCGCATAGGTGAAGATGAGTCCGAGCAGTAGTGCCGCGCTGATGGCGGCTGTGTAAAGACTAGCGTCCATTAGTGATACCATTACTTTTTCACCTCCCTGGCACCGGTCTGGATCTTAACCCAGATCTCGTCAAAGATCGGAAGATGCGCCTCCATCTCCTGCGAGAGAAAGTACAGGCGTCCGTATCTCTCACCAGAATCCAAGAGGTTTCTGAAGGAGAGAGTACCCTAGCCAACTCTAAGACTCCCGTAGCATCTGAATGGGCTTCTTGAAACAATGGCAATAAGACTTGCAGGAGACTCAATGGGGTTCATGCTAATAGGCGATGGTCAGGATTAGGTCAGGATCACTTTGACGATAGGTACTCCTTTGACGAAATCCTTGAGGTCTCGTGAGTTGGGGCCAAATACTGAAATGTCAAAAGGTCTGCCGATCATCGGAGCCTCACGTTGAAAATTACCGACTTTGAAATCTACCAGCTCGGCGAGCCCTCGTCACAAGGAAGTGCTACTTGGGCTGGAAATTCCATCGTTCTAAAACTCACAACCTCCGACGGGGCCATCGGCTACGGAGAAGCGGTTCCGACTCTACGAGTCCAACCAGTAATCCAGTCTTTACACGAGGTTGGCCGAGTGTACAAGGGAAAGGATCCGTTTGACACGGAGCTGAACATTCACGAATGGCACAAGCATGACTTCTACCTCCCTGTATCCTTCGAATCTACAACCGCCCTGAGCGCGTTCGACATCGCGTGCTGGGACATTGTCGGGAAGCACTTCGGCGCACCATTACACCAGCTGGTTGGGGGCAACTTCAGGAACAGCGTCAGGGTCTACGCGAACGGATGGTATGACAAGTGCGTCACGCCCGAACAGTTTGGCGAGCGGGCCAAGAAATTCGCAGCGATGGGCTACACCGCTCTGAAGTTCGATCCCTTCGGGACACACTACGATTCCATAGATGCGAAGGGACTGGAAACGGCTTACGCGCGGGTAAAAGCTGTCAAGGACGCAACAGCCAGCAGAGTCCAGCTCTTGATAGAACACCATGGAAGGTTTGACCCCAACGCGGCCATTGCAATCGCGAAGAAGCTCGGTGAGTTCGAGCCGTTATTCATGGAAGAGCCTGTCCATCCAGATAATCTCGAAGGGCTTCGAAAATACCGAGAGGCAACTGACGTTAGAGTCGCCCTAGGCGAACGAATACTTACCAAGGAACAAGCGGCCTTCGTCCTCGCGAACAATTTGACCGACTATCTGCAAATAGACATTACAAACATCGGTGGGGTTACTGTCGCTCGCAAAGTCGCCGCTATGGCCGAAGCATATGGGGTAGAGATGGCTTTTCACAACGCGTTCGGACCCATCCAGAACGCAGTGACCGTGCAGCTCGACGCCGCGCTTCCCAACTTCCTCATTCAAGAGTCATTCTACGACTGCTTCCCAGCCTGGAAGAGACAGTTGGTAAGAGACCAGTCAAAGGTCGAGAATGGTCAGACTAAGGTTCCGACCCGACCTGGGATTGGCGTGGAAGTGGACGAGAAAGTCCTGGAAGAGCATAGGGCGGAAGGCCAGGAGTACTTCAACCCCGACGAGCCTGTCTGGGTCGTCAAAGACACGTGGAAGGATTAGCCTGGAACGATGAAACGGGTCCGCGCTCGGACTCAGCGTAGACACGGGTTAGACAAGCTACATCGTGACGTTCTTCACGCAATGAACGCAGCCCTCGTTGCAGCCGACCCGGCGAGGATCATCAGGAAAAACCTGAAACTCACCGGATCCATACTTCACGTTGGCACGTTCCAGTATCCACTCAAAGACTATCGACGAATCTTCGTAGTAGGTGGAGGAAAAGCCTCAGGCTACATGGCTGAGGAGATCGAAAAATTGCTGGGGAATTGGATTACACGAGGGCTGGTGATAATTCCAGATTATCTGCGGCCGACGCCTCGAACTCGTCGAATAATATATCACCCAGCGACCCATCCGATACCGACCCGGAAGGGCGTGGAGGGCGTTCTAGCAATGCTACGCTTAGTCGATGACATTTCGCGAGACGATCTAGTCATCGTCCTGGTCTCCGGAGGAGGTTCAGCCCTAATGCCCTTACCAGTTGAAGGAATAAACTTGGACGACGAAGCAAAGGTCACATCATTATTACTAAGATCCGGAGCTGGCATCGAGGAGATCAACACCGTACGAAAACATCTCTCCCAGGTAAAAGGAGGCAGACTTGCAGGGAGACTCTATCCAGCGACTGTGTTGACTCTGATTATCTCGGATGTTGTTGGCGACAAGATTGATACCATCGCGTCGGGCCCAACGACTCCAGATTCAACGACCTACCACGATGTTGAGCTAGTTCTCAAGAAATATGATCTCTGGTTCCAGATTCCAAAGAACGCTCGAAGAATCATCACTCATGGCCTCTCAGGATCTATACCTGAGACCCCGAAACAGAAAGACAAAGTCTTCAGGCGCGTACAGAACGTGATAGTCGGCAACAATCGAGCATCTTGTCTCGCCGCGGCGTCAGCAAT
>VBAW01000148.1 GCA_005888635.1 Candidatus Bathyarchaeota archaeon
AAACAGGAATTCGGTTCGGCGCACTACCCGAACATCTACAACGCTCTCCTTGGGCTGAAAGATAAGAACATCATCCGGATAGAAAGGCAAGGGAATGCTTCAATCCCCTTACTGAACTTCTCAAACTATCTCCTCCCGGACACGCTGATTGAGATAGAGCTCCAGAAGAAACGCGACTTCCTACAAAAGTGGCCTGAGGCTCAGTTCCTTCTTTCCAATCTGGAACAGGAACTCAGCGCCCTCTCGTTCATCAGATCTATCCTACTAATCGACCCTGAGCACAATATGAGGTTGAATCGGGCAGAGCTCCTGATCGTGATCGACCAAGAGAACCTGGCCAACACCCAGAAGGCAAGGAGCACGATCAATGAGCTAAGGAGACACAGCAACATCAGGATGGAGGACTTGATTTTGAGCCAAGGTGAACTGATTGATTTCCTGAAGTCTAGCGAGAAGAATCCAATCAAAGAGATGCTGTCAGACAAGATAGCAATCTACCTCCCTCAGATTTTCTGGAATCTGATCAGGAATGCCTACATGCACGGGACTCGAATAAGATTCGACAACGAGCGGACCAACCTCTCCAAGATCAAGGAAAGCGACTTGGCTTACAACCTTGCCAAGTTTGGGTACAAGGAGCTGGGGCCGGAAATCCGACAAGGAGAGGACTACTCCGTGGAGTATATCATCTCGTCAATTCTCATGGGTGATGACCCGAGGCGAGCTGCGGCGGCCTCAATCCTGATCTCGAAGAATCGGCCCAGCTTCGAACTCCTCGAATTCCTCTCGATGAGGCACGGCTTCGGGAAGAAACTGCTGGGCCTCTTAGAGGCAATCAACGATATCTCTCCCGCGCCTGAATTCAGCGACGCAATCTCGGCGTTCAAAGAAAGGAGGATCAACCCTAGCAGGGTGAATGACGGACAGATCAGGAACCTGATGGAAGTCTACGGCCTGCGGACAGGGTAGACTTGTCCATCAGTTCGAAACAGCTCGTCGATTTTCTGGATGAACTTGGGAAGACGCTGGATCGGAAGATTGTCCTCGTAGCGGCAGGTGGGACAGCTCTTACTCTATACCGTGTCAAAGCTTCCACCATAGACGCCGACTTCACTGGTCCGGCCCAGGACGTCGAGTTGTTTCACAAGGCCGTGAATGCAGCCCAGCCGGGGTTCAAGGTCCATGTTTGGCCAGACGGTCAGGTATTCAGCCAGTTTCTGCCCGATGATTATTTGGGGAAATCAAAGAGGATCAGCTCCTTGAAGAACATCGAGCTGAGAGCTCTGGCTCCTGTCGACATCGTCGTCACCAAGGTAGGGCGTCTCGACGGGAGGGACGTGGATGACATCGAAGCCTGCATCAGAAAATTCAAGCTAACCAGGAATTCAATTGTAAGACGTGGGAAACAGGTCGAGTATGTGGGGAACCAAGAAATCTTTGACTACAATCTTGAATCTGTGACTGCGAGGTTCTTTGGCAAGGGTTCGCACAAGAAGAAACGGAAGAAATCGCGCTAGAATCGACACCTGTTTTGTCTAGTGCCGTATCGCATTTCTCGAACGGTAAGGGGATTGGTAACAGCAAATGGTAACAGAGAACGAAGCTGAATGTGTTCCTTTGGCATAAATCCGTTCATGGACTCATTGGTGTGCCGTGCTTTTCATTCCACAATTCACGAAATCTGCGCATCGCCCTTTTTTTCAGCCCAACAAGAGAAAGCGCGATACCAGCGGCGACAAATGGAGCGGCATAATAGAGAAACTCACTAACAAGAATGACCCCGAGACCGGCCATTCCAAATAATACTACTATCGCCAAGAGATTGTATCGACTCAATCTTCGGCTCAATTGTTCGAATTCCAGATGCTTATCATGGAGGTGCATTCTGTAGATTTTCCTAGTATCTGAATAGGAGACTTTTCCTTTGTCCGAAAGTTGTTCTCCGCAAATAGGACAATTCGGAGGGGACCATCGATTAGAATTGCCGGGCAAAGTTTGAGATATCATATTTCATAAGCGGATAATAAGAGACGTGGATAACGTCACTTAACCTTGGCCTGCAAACCCTTTTTCATCGGGATTGCCTCTAAGCGCGCGGGGACGTTCATGGGCCAACTCGTCGTCAGTGAAATGGTCTCCCTGGACGGTGTCATGCAGGGGCCCGGTGGACCGGAAGAAGACACTGAGGGCGGGTTCAAGCACGGCGGCTGGCAGGCGCCTTTACTCGACGAGGAGTCGTTGAGCCTCATCACCATGGACATTGGGCGAATGGACGCCCTGCTCCTGGGTCGCAAGACCTACGACATCTTCGCCGCGTACTGGCCCAAAGCCACGACCAACAAGGAGATCGCGGACAAGCTCAACAGCGCAACCAAGTATGTGGCCTCCCGCAGCCGCCGCAGACTCGAATGGAACAATTCCAGTCTCATCCAAGGAGACCTTCCGAAGGAGGTGGCGCGGATCAAGCAGAAGACCTTACTAGCTCTCAGGCGTTCCCCAAAGGCGCGATTCACTTGGCGTACGACCGCGCCGGGAAGCCCAAGCACGGCGACCTGTCCGTCAAGGGCTGAGCGAACCAAACTCTTGTAGAATACTCTGAGAATAGAATGGAACAGAGCCTTCCCCGCGCGCTTGTTAGCCTAGAACCGGAAACAGGATCTTCAGTTTCTGCGTCGCGAGACTAGTCAACATACCCTAATTTTCTAGAGGGTCTTTTCCTGACCAGATCTTAACATGGACCGCTGAACCTGTCCGTATCACCGATCACGAATCTCTCGCCAGCCTTAGCATCGTCATGGACCCTCAGCCGTTCCCAAGGCGATTTCTAGGGAATATCAGGTCGATGACGAGGATCAGCTGCAATCAAGGGACGCGAATCGAAAACGTCGTAGGTGCTTCCTTTGAGATCCATTCTAGTAGTTTTCTATCGTGACGCCTTCTATTCCGGAATAGTGTCTGGTGTTCCGGGTTAGGACCTTTTCCGAATTCACCCTAGCTATTCCAGCGATCATAGCATCCTCAGGGTCAATTGACTGACCTGTCCTAATCTTCTCGCCATGGATCAAACCTCCCGCGCTTGCGGATGGAGAATCCAGGACTAACTGTGGCAGAGAGGAGAGGATCGTGCTGATTTTTGATTTTTCCTCTTCAGCCTTCCTGCTCAACGCTATCCCGGCGAACAGTTCGAAGATGGTTGGCGAGCTTACCGAGATGGTTACACCGCTCTCCTCGAGCTCGTCTGCCTTCTTGACAGCCTTCTGGTCCCTGATCAGGAGGTCGATGATGAAGGTCGTGTCAGCGATCAAGAGCCCCGTATCCTTCGCTCCGTCTCGGTGGCTCTCTTCCTGCTCCTGGCTCGGATGTCCTGAATATTAGAGCGGAGTTCGGCTCCTTCCTTAGGCGTGAGAAGGCCGACAAGGTCGAGCACCGACTTCTTACCCGCGAGTCTGTTTATCACGTCAGTGAAGCTCTCCTTCGGCCCCTTCATTGCCGCCAACTTCGAGTAAGCCTCGTCTGAGATGGATATGTTCCTCGTGCCCATTGCCTACACACATATGTGTGTGTACAGACGCCTACTTACGCCTTCTGGAAATATGTCTGACACTGGCCAACAAACCGGAAATGTTGTCATAACCGCGGACAGATAAGTCAGAGTCTTGCGACGTCTGCTTGGAATGTGAACTTGTGGTGGTTGATGACTGGATTAGAGAGACGATGAAGGGAATGCGAATCTAGGGCAGACTTGGCCGGGACCAGTTGTGAAGGCGATCGTCTGCACAAAGTATGGACCCCCTGCTGTTCTAGAACTTAGGGATGTAGAGAAGCCTACTCCGAAGGACAACGAGGTTCTAGTGAGGGTCCACGCGGCGTCTGTAGCGATGGGGGACTGCGAGCTGCGCGGTCTCAAAGTTCCATTCGAATGGAGGCTTCTTCTCAGAATTGGGTTTGGCATCAGAGCGCCAAGAAGGAAGATTCTCGGCCAGGAGTTAGCGGGAGAAATAGAATCGACAGGCAGAGATGTAACGCGGTTCAAGAAGGGCGACCAGGTTTTCGCCCTCACAGGCCTGCATCTCGGCGGATACGCCGAGTACGACTGTCTCAAGGAGAGCGCGATACTAGCTATCAAGCCAGCGAACATGTCCTACGAAGAGGCAGCGGTTGTCCCTGCGGGTGGACTTCATGCAATCAATTTTCTCAGAAGAGCGAACATCCAGCCCGGACAAGAGGTACTGATACGAGGAGCGGGCGGAAGCATA
>VBAW01000068.1 GCA_005888635.1 Candidatus Bathyarchaeota archaeon
GGCCTTGAGGCAGCGAACGTCAAATTTTGAAACATGGTGCGGCCGCCGGGATTCGAACCCGGGTTCCCGGCTGTTTC
The DNA here is from genome assembly GCA_005888635.1 of Candidatus Bathyarchaeota archaeon. Classification (GTDB taxonomy): domain Archaea; phylum Thermoproteota; class Bathyarchaeia; order 40CM-2-53-6; family 40CM-2-53-6; genus 40CM-2-53-6. Next base: position 78 of record VBAW01000068.1, read on the forward strand.
CTTACTGGATGGGAAGCCGGTGTCATAGACCAGGCTGCCCGCCGTCACCTCAATTCGGGAATTCAGGTGCTGGCTCTGGACCACGGCCGCCAGCCAGACCCACTGACTCACACCTTGTAAGCATTTTCGCTCAGTCGAGGTTGCTGAAATCAGCAATGCCTACTACTCTATAGAATACTGTCGAGAAGGGCCCTGCTTTTTTGCCATGTGGGCGGATGTTTGAACTTGACTTCGGTCAAGTTTACGTCTCAGTACCTAGGCTCGCAAGAACTGGATTGACAGATTGGTCAGGTTTCTAGTTTCTTAGAGCCGAGGTGTGGCGGGCCGACCCGGATACGAAGCCTATCCAGTGGGGTCCGAACTTCGAGTTCAAAACCTCGGGCGTGGGAGCAAACGCAAGTTCAAACCCCTCTGACAGACTCGCAGACTCGATAGATCCGGCTTTCGAGAAGCCAGGCTTATATAGTTATTACGTAATAACGGAATCATGTCTCGTGTGTTGACCGGGAAGATTAGGAGAGTTGGAAACTCCATGGCAGTGATAATACCGAAGGAGCTGTTGGACGAAGCGGGTGCGAGCGAAGGGGATACGATTAAGGTGTCTTTGGCGATCCCGAAATCTACGCGCGATTCTTCCCTGGAAAGCATCGCAGGCATGGACCGAAAAGGCAAGCCGTTCACGAGAGAGAAACGAGACAGATTCTAGTTGCTTCTCGACACCAGTGCCATTATCGAGATTCTGCGGCATTCCAGAACCTCCAAAGAGTTCAAGCTGATCCAGGAACACATCGGGGCGGAGGAAGTGTACATGCTTGTTGTTCAGCTCGGCGAACTCTCGGACTGGTGCATTGCGAACAGAATACCTGTTAAGGAGAGAGTCGAAGCGGTAAAGACTCTAGCCAACATTATTCCAGTCGATGAGGAAATCTGTCTGGAAGGCTCTAAGCTCAAGAATGAGCGACGCAAGAAGGGATTTCGAAGTTTCGGTCTTCTCGACGGACTTGTCTTGGCGGCCGCGAGGTCAGTTGGCGAACGAGTGCTCACCTTCGACCGGGACTTTGAAGGTGAGGAAGATTGTATCCTCATCGCGTAAGGGCTTGGTCGAGTCATCATCCATCGTGGATGAATAAAATGCTTCTTCCAAAGGATAGCTCTAGATTCGGGATTCAGGCCGGGCACTCGTGACTCGGGACCAGTCTTGTGCTATTGTTGGTGCCTGGGGTAAGCCTCGGGCGTGGGATCAAGTGCAAGTTCAAACCCCTCTCTTGCCGGGCGTCTCGGCTGATTGGGCGGGATCCGCTGACCATGGACAGCGGGTCGTGCTGAGCGGCAGACGGTAAAGGCTTCCAGTATTATTGAAGATACCACCAACGTGAGGAAGAGGCCGAGGCCGTTGCTGATTGGGCTGTCAGGGGGAGATAGCGGTGACCGTGTTCGACCCGAGATTTGTGATGTAGAGCAGTCCGTTCGCCGTATCCAGTGCAATGTTCCACGGGCCATTGCCAGCACTAAGGTTTGCGATGACAGTGTTGGTTGCCGGGTCGATCTTAGAGAGCATGGCAGAGGTATAGTCTGAGATGTAGACTTTCTGGTTCAATGGATCATAAAAGGCTCCGAAGGGATTGTTTCCCACGGCTATGGTGGCTACAATATTGTTTGTCGTGTCACTGATCACTGAGACCTTGCCCATGCCAAAGTTGGCCAGATAGATTCGACCATTCCCAGGGTTGAAGGCCATGCCTGAAGGATCGCACCACTGGCACACCGGGACACTCTTGATCAGCTTGCCGGAAAGAGTGTTTACTACGAGTACAGTGTTCGCGTAATCGTCGGATGCGTACAGGTAGCTCTTGTTCGAGTCAAAGGCGAGATTGAATCCGGATACTCCACTGAACTGTCCGGTGACTTTGTTGGTAAAACTGTCGGTATCATGCGACTACGGTAGTAGTATTTAACCGGGTGAAGGGACAGATTGTTCCGTCGACTCAACAGAGTGGTGTTGGTTAGGAGGGTGTGATCGTGCCTCGAAACCGCGTGTTGGTTCGACACGACCGCCAGCTACCGCGATTGTAATGTTTGTTTTCGGGTTTGGAGCGTGGGCTCGCATAAAGAACTAGGCGAATACCACCCTTTCCCTCGAATTTTATGTGCTCATTCTCTCAGTTACAAGGAGCCCGTGAGGGCAGGACGCCGCCTCTATTTGCCGGGGACTTTTTCCAAGTTCCTCCCTTTCGTGAGCGTATCGAAGCAGGCTGCTTATTCTCTCGCGGGAGACTGACGTGGCAGGTAGAATGATTTGGATTAGCGAAGAAACCGTCGGGGCAGTATGAGTAGCGCCTACTACTCATTGCAGACGGAAGAGCGAACGAGCTACAGTTTTCTTTCGTAAAGCAGGTGCCAGCATGTCTTCCCGGCCGTTTGAGAAACAGCTTTCATGGGAGTGTCATTCTCGGCTATGACAGAGTCTTACAGAGAGAGGCTCTGGAATCCTTCGAATAAACTTGCTGGGTAGGTTACGACTATTACGCCAGTGAGGCCGGGCAGGATAGATTGGTGCAGGGAAAGCTTGGATACAGTTACGATGCCGGGGTAAGTTCCCAGGGTCGTACTCTGAGGGTTCAGGGTTAGGGGGCTGAAAGAGGGGCCTCAACAGTTCAAAATCCTAAACTTCTGCTCATGTCACTCATTCGAGTGTGATCTTCCCCACTGGAATCGCCGAGGTTTCGATTTGCCACCCTTCTTCACCCCTTGTATGCTCGAATACTCTGCTGCTATATCACGAAGCTCCTTCTTGTCGAAGGTGAGAATTGCAATCTCCAAAAGGGCCGCGTCTTTCACAGAACGTCTACTTCCAACCAATGTACATGCGAAAATCAGTGCACTCAAAATGACTATGACGCTCGATTTCAGAAAAAGTATCTGAGGTTGCTCATATGGAACAATCGGTACGAGTTCAGGCATGGGTTCCGGGAAAAGCAGGTACACGCCAAGCCACAGTGCGGAGGCTAGCCGCCGATATTCGAGGTCGTACGTATCTTTCGAGAGGTTGTCCACGACAACTAATCGAAATTCCGATAGGTCTGCCCATGCACGCTCTCCAGTGACGTAGGCCTGAACAGTGGCCTCATAGTACCATGCCAACCCTCCCACACCGAAGCTTTCCCGAATAATTGGTATCGTTCGATCTGCAATCTTGCTAAGCCCAGCAGAGGAATAGACTTCTGGGTCAAGAACAATCCCCATATCCCAGTGCTCTAGATCATGTCCTCAGTTCGCCGATCGGCCGGAAGTCTCGGAACTGATCAGTTCAGAGTGGGGGTATGACCTCAACCGAAAAGTTTGAGCTTGTACTTCTTCGTAAGCTCCGGTACCCACTCGTCCCATCCTATACTCGTATCGTACCTGGCCGCGAGGGCTTTGACCTGTTCGAGCTCAGGTGGACCCTTCAGGAACAGATCTCCTGCTTCGGCGAAAAATTTTTCGAACCCTGCAGGCGAAATGATTTCCACCAGCCGGGCCACTTTGTCTGTTGGATTCCAGAACGTGTGTGGGATTCCGCGAGGCTTCAAGATGTACTCACCTGGGCCCGCCAAGAGAATTTCGTCGCCGATTCGAGCGCCGAACTGGCCCTCCACTACGTAGGAATACTCGTCCGTGTCATGGTGGAGATGTGGTGGGACGAGAGTTCTTGGCTGGACGGGATGCTCCACTATGGAAAAAGCTCGGTTTGTCTCGTCGCCGGAGATTTTGAACTTGACCCCTATTCCACCCATCGAGACAAGCTTGCCTTCCTTAGCCGGAATCGCCAGACGGCCATGGTGCTTCTTAACCGGATCCATCCTATTCAACAAACTTGGTCCAATTCGAATCCTGTTAATGAGTTTTTTTGGAGCTTGGGCCACAGTGCCGATCCATAGGGAAAGATGCCCAGACTATTAGAGAGACGTGAGGAGGCTCGCTGAGCTTTCAGAATAAGGCCTTAGAATGGCCCGAGCCTCAATTTTTCAACCGACGATAGCTAGATTTTCAAGTCGACTTTTCGTTGGCGATTAAGGTCAGGAGTTGGTGGAGGCCCGAAGAATTTTTGGCCGTACTTGACAGCAACCGCTTCGATTTGCTCGGGGGAAGGTATGCTCTCCAACGGTGGAGGGAGCGTGAGAGATTTCGCCGGCTTCCCAATTTCGTCGAAGAAAGACTCCAGCCCGCTTGGACTGATCAAAACAAGGAATTTAGCCTCTTCTGATTCAACGACAAATCCGTGCTTGGTTTGCTGCGGCACATAGAGGAATGAGCCGGGGGTAGCTGAAATGGTCTTGCTTCCCAGTATGAAAGATACATTTCCTTCGAGTATGTAGAAGCCCTCGGTCTCACGTTCATGCGTGTGTATTGGCGAGGCGAATCCGCGTTTCCCAAGTTGCTCCACAAGTTCGTAGTGTCCTTGAGTGTCGCTCCCGACCGCTTTCCAAGTCAGCAGGCCGCCGAGGAACCATACCGCTCGGCCTTGCCCTCGCTTGAAAGCGTGCCCGGCCGCTGTTTTACGAATGGTCAACTTAGATCAAGTCTTTTCAGGGTTTCTTTTTTAAAACTACTCGACGGGCGCATCCGCCTGACTCTGGCATGAGTTGGTAGCTTCGACTGAAAAGTGACCTTGAGCAATCCCAACCAATTGTAAGTCGCGAAAGAAAGCGTTGTTGCCGACTAGCTTAGCTTTGGTTCACTGCCTCCTCCACCACCCCCGCCTCCTCCCGTTGGGTCTAGGAGAGTAATGTACACCGTTGTGTTGTGACTCTAGGAGAGGTTACTGCCTGTTATGATGACCGTGTAGGTTCCCACCGGTCCACTGCAGGCTAGGGCCGAGGTTTGTGAGGCTCCTTGAACGATACTGTTCGGGGTTAGAGTGCAGGTAAGACTTGCGGGCGAGACAAGTATACGTCAACGAAACGGTCCCATTTGAACCCGTTAACCGGTGGGACAGTGATTGTCGATGTGGCGTTATTTCCGGCCATGGCCCACACGCTAGTCGGATGCTTCTTGCTCGTTTAGCCCGTCGACTGTGACTCCCACGGCTTTCCGTGTACTGAGCGTTCATACGACTTCAGCCACGCCAACAGGATCGTTCACGATCCGTGTGACGGGTGATCCAACGGGTGAGACGACCGTTCCGACAGCTTTCACTCTAACTGTATTAGCATTAACTTCCCCGATGTCCAGTGGCCCGGGAAGTATGTTCGGCATGAACTCCACAATCCTCTACGGAGCCACCGGTGGGATAGTAGCCCTCCTTGTCTTTGTTGGTGCAGCAATCGCCCTTAGGAGAAGAAAACACTAGTCCTTTGAGCTAGTAACTTTAGGCGGTCGCTTGCAGTGTCTATGTGCACCTCCGGATGCTGCGCGGGGGTTTACAATCTAAGACAGCTGGAGCGTAAATCAAATCCGAGAATCTGTAAAGGTGATGCCTTAGAAGGGAACCGGACCTCAGATTAGACTCCCCGTTTTCCGCCTGAATGGAAGCATTGGGGAGTGTCCATGCTAAGTGAAGTTAGTTCCTCAATGACGAGTAACGCCTACTAATCACCGTTTCAGGAGGCGGAATTGAAAATCGGATTACGTGGTAAGAACGCAGGATAGAAAAATGGACAAATAAAGGATTGGGGAGTTTTCCGGACGTCTCTTTCCTATAGTGCTGGTAGGGTTTCTGTGGTGGGGGCCGTCAAGAGAGCAGTGTTCAATTGAGACAGTTCTGCTTGGAGGGCCGTTGCCTGGCTGGGGGATGCGGTTAGTAGTGCAGTCTGTATCTGGGTGATGCGTGTTTGGATGTCAGATTGTGTTGTAACCCAGCCGTCGAGCCACTGGACAACGTAGCCGTTGGAGTCGATTATCACGAGCTGCACGACTTGGACGACTTGTCCCTGTGGCTGGTGTAGTGTTGTTGAAATCGATAGTAGCGTTCCCGTCGTTACGGTGCCGAGAGATCGAGTGCCTTGAGTTGTTCCGAGATAGCCTTGGAAGACTGCTTCCACGTTCCCTGACTCGTCAGCTGGCCCGGTTTCATCTGTCTCGATATCTTGGCTGTTGTCGCCGTTGGTGCCGTCTCCCATGCGCATGTGACCCGTTTGCGCATAGTGTACCTGGATGTTGGCCTGATATGTTTCTGCAGACTGAGTATTGTAGACTATGACGTCCCATGTCCCCATTGACTGGCCGCGGTTATTGTAGGATGCGATTAGCGAGGCTCCGGAAACGCTGAATGAGATGCTCTTGCTCCCGGCTGTTGAGTAGACTCCATTGAGACCAACGACGCCTCCGGGCAGTGGGGTCCTGACGACTCTCGTGTCGTTTGGTGCGTAGAGGCGGACGTTCCATCCGTGTTCACTGCTGGGGTTCTGCCAAGAGACTGTGACGTTGAAGTACTGTGCGCCTGTAAACGTGGGAAAGTTATTGTCAACGGGCGTGCTGGCTAATGGAACCTCGAGGCCTAACGCCTCGAATGCTTTCAGATTGTATGCTTGTATTCCTCGGTTTTGTACGGTTACGGTTCCGGGCGTGAAAGAGCCTGTTAGCGCAGCATGTACAGCTCTAGCAGTGTTGACATGTCCTCCTCCGACTTGGAAGGGTAGATAGCCTGCCATGGGGTCTGCGGTCGCTGTCAGTGTGGACTTTACCTGGTCAGGGTTGAGCGCCGGTTTTGCTGAGAGCAGAACGGCTACCGCTCCGGCTGTGAGCGGTGAAGCGGCGCTTGTTCCTCCGAAGGTCGTGTAGTAGGGTAGGTATGCGGGTATTATGTTGCCTGAGTCTTGTGCGGTGTTTAGCGAGTTGTCTGTTCCGCCTGTTAGAGATTTTGCGGCGATGACGTTTTCGCCGGGTGCTACGATTGTGGGCCAGCGACTGGGGTTGGTTGAGAATCCTCTGGACGAGAATCCTGTCAGACCTTTGCTTATCTGGCTGGCTCCGACTCCTATAACCCAGGGCTGGACGGCGTAGCCGCTGATTGTTGCATCACCGTTGCCACTGTTTCCTGCGCTGAAGAGTACCGTAATTCCGGCGTCGTGCATTGCTTTGGTTGCGACGTTGATGGGGTCGGCCGTTGTGAAGCAGGTGTCGCAGCTACTGGCTGGTCCCCAGCTGTTGCTGTTGACCCGTATGTTGTACTGGACGCGGTGGGCTAGAATGTATTCGAAGCTGGATATGATGAAGAATATCGCTATCGTGTCGCCGGCGCCGAGGCCGATGATGTTCGCTTGTGGCGCGACTCCCATATAGACAAAGTTGCTTCCGTCGCCTGTTCCCGCTGCGCTGCTGCTTGTCCCGGTCCCGTGTCCGCCTGTAGTGTCCGTGTCAGGCACGTTCTCGGCATAGATCTCGTCACCGCAAGGTCCGGGGAAGATGAGTTCGCACGCGCTGAGAACTTTGACGTTTTGGACAACCCGGTAGGGTGCTTTTGGAGGAGGTGGAACTGGAGAACTGGTGGTGGGGGTGAAGCTGTATCCTAGGCTCGGGTTTGTCGCGTCGACCCCTGAATCGACTATCGCAACCCCGATGCCCTGTCCTTTGAATCCTTGAGCCCATGCTGGGCGGACGTTCATGTTGTCGACCCACCACGAGTTGCTCACTGGGACTGTTCCGAAGTTGTGGTTGGTAGTTGTTACTTGGGCGTAGTAGGCTTGGGGCGTGTCGTTCCAGAGCGAGATTATTCCTGGCTGGCTGGCGATTGCCCGGGCTTGGGCTGGGGTTCCGACGGCTAGGGCCATTGGTAGCTGGTGCAGAACGAACAAGGCTGCGAGTCCGAGGTTGGTGAGGTATGCCTTGTCGGAGGCGGTGGGTTGGTGGTCGTATGTTACGACGAATTTTACCTGCGAGGCTCCGCTGTTGATCGCGTTTGCGAGGTCTGGGTCGATGAATGTTGTGGATGCTGCTCTTACGGGGTGGATTGCTCCTGAGTATAGGGGTGTTGAGAGTATTATCAGAGCTGATAGTATGGCTAAGCGTTGAATTCGGTTCATACCTGAGATGCGCGGTTATTGAGGTTAAAGGGAATATCTTGTCCGGCAATATTTTCGAGACTCGACAATATCGGATTTCGATATTATCGAAGACCGGAATATCGTGCCAGATAGTAAGCTAGACCGGCTCCCCGAGCGCGGCGTAAAAACGAAAATGGCCACGCTGAGCGAGGCACTAGATCTAAGAGGATTCGATGGTCCTACGCGATGTCTCGATTAACGCGAACTACTCGGGCCTTGCGGTCGAGTAACGCCTATACTCTATAGATTACTGTCGAGAACGACACTGCTTTTTTGCCATGTCGGCAGAAGTTTGAACTTGACTTAGGTCAACTTTACGTCTCAGTACCTAGGCTCTTGCCGTGACATGCATCGGAATCTTCTCGGCAGACTCGCTCCCACTGTTGAGTCTCAACTGAAGCCCAACCTCGTTGGATTCACGGGCTTCTTGGTCCGGGGATACCTTTCCCAGAGATGGGTGTTCGAGACTGGACAGGAACGTGCCTCCCTGATAGTGGATATCGACGGAAACACTGAGGTGACTTTGAGGGTAATCGAATCCCCAGACGTTCTCATAACGACAACTCATGACACACTGTCAACTGCCCTCGAGGCCGCAAACGGGTTACGTTCGAGAGACTCCGTGATAAGAGGCCAAATCACGCCCCGGTTCTATACGATAAAGGGAGAAATTGCCTTCAACTTTCTGAGGAGCAGGTTGCTCTTGTGAGCTTAGCGGATTTTACGGT
>VBAW01000147.1 GCA_005888635.1 Candidatus Bathyarchaeota archaeon
GCCCAGAGTTACAATAAGGTCAGTTAGAAATCCGGCTAATAGTCCGATGAACAGCCCGACCATTAGCAGATCGTTTCTGGATTCACGTCTCGCAGTATTGTACATGAGGAGAGTGACGTAGATCAGGGCTCCACCTGCAAGTGAGAGGAAGAGGATGTAGGTAAGCTGAGACACCCAGACGCTCCCAACTATGGTCCCGAAGAAGGTGGGGCTACCACCTATGATGCCCATTTTGACGAGAAACGAAACCTCGGGCTTCTTCGCGATGCCTGTTAGGGGCCCAGCGATTCCGAAACCTTCTGTCGCGTTGTGGGCTCCGAAGCCGACGATGAGGACCACTGCAAGTGCGATCGCGCCTGAGGCGAAAGACTGACCGATGGCTAGCCCCTCGCTGAAGTTGTGCAACCCTATGCCGACAGCGATCATCGTCGCAAGATGATGTGGATTGCTGAAAAGCTCAGAGCCATGCTGCTGGGGCGCGGTGTCAGGTTTAGCAGGGGTGTTTGATGCTCCGGGGCGATTGTTTTCTTCCGAGATTGCTAGTTTCTTCTTGGTTGAGATGATTCTTCTGAGATACCTTTGTTCGTAGAGTGCGAGTCCCAATAGTCCCAGACCCAGGCCGCCGAACAATGCAAGAAGATCTATCGCAGCGTCCGCAACCGGACCTTTCCCTGTGAAACCGGCGACCGCTGCTAACTTAGCCGGGTCCCAGGCGTGGGACAATACGTCAGTTATCAGGAATACTAGGATTCCCATCGCGAGTGCGTTGAGGAATCCCTTCTTCATGCGGCTAACGTTGGGGAGCAGGGCCATGGGCAGGCCCAGGAATATGGTCAGCCCGGCGACTGCGCCTAGGAGTAAGAGCTGAGCGTAGTCTATCAAACCGCAACGCAACCCTAGGTTATGACATACGTCATTTAAGCCAATCGACGTTAACGAAATCCGTTAACACCGTTAATAACAGCAGACGCCTGTCCCAACGCCATGCGAAATATCGCTGAAAACGTGCGTAGCGAAAACATGATTCCAGTCGTTCGCGCCCGCCTCGCAATCGTCCTCCAACGCGAGGGACTGAGGGTGACGGAGATCGCCGCGGCTCTCAACACCACTCCAGCTGCCGTCGTGCAGTATCTGAAAGGAAAGCGAGGTAGACTGGTTGGACGACCCGCTCAACTCGACCGCACTATCGAGGCACTAGCGGAGAGGATCCTGCAAAGGGTCCGGAGCGGCGTAAGGGAAGGAGTCAGGATGCCAGAATTGATGGAAGCCGCCGACCAACTAATAATCGCCAGCAAAGGCAGCAAGATGCTAGAAGAGACAACACCGAAGAACAATAGGCAAATCGTCGACGTTCTTCGACAAAGACTGGAACTAGAACTGAAAGCATCGGAAAGATGCCTAGAATCCGCCGTAAAGTTTGACGATCAATACTCAAAACTGCTCCTTAGAATGATCGCGGCAGACAGCATGAGGCATGCTGATGTTGTTTCTCAGATCATCTCATGGACCGAACTACCTCGCGAGCCCACACTAAATGTTCCGAAGAAAGAATTCCTCGATGCGATCCTGCAAATAGAAGACAAGGCGGGGGAACAATCACTCAAAGATACCGTGAAGATCTCACATCCTATAGCGAGACTGCTTCTGGAATGGATTGATACAGATGAGAAGAAGCACGAACGGATCATCAGTAAGATGGTCCGCATTATCCAAACCTCAGCTTGAGGACGTTACTCTGTAAGAAAAATCGCTATTTTGCTTGGTGGTAGGAGAGGAGGACGATGCCTGACGGGAAGGTCTTCGACTCTGCAAGTTTCAAAGGCTTCAGCATCTCCGCATGATCATCGAAGAGCCGCCTCCCGCTTCCCAAGACAACAGGATGGACCATGAGCCGTAGTTCATCGACGAGGTCATGCTGCAAGAGCGTGTTCACCAGCTTCGCGCTTCCGTAGACAAGAATGTCCTTTCCCGGCTGCTGCTTCAGCTTCCTCACTTCATCCGCGACATTCGTCCTAATCAGCTTGGAATTGTTCCAGTCGGCTTTCTTCAGAGTCGTTGAAACCACATGCTTGGCCAGATTGTTCATCTTGTCAGCGAAACCCGCGTCGTCCTTTGCTTTTGGCCAGTAGGCTGCGAATATCTCGTAGGTCTTTCGGCCTAGCAAGAGCGCGTCGCTGGCAGCTAGCTCGTCCAGCTTGTATTTCGGAACCTGATCGTCGCGGAACTTGAAACTCCAACCGCCATGCTTGAAACTGCCACTAGCATCCTCCTCCCGTCCGCCTGGAGCCTGCATGACACCATCCAGCGACACGAACTCTGAAACGACTATCCTTCTCATTCTACTAACTTCCCTTGCCATAGCGGAGACTGACGACTCCGTTCTTGTACGTCTTGGATTCTAGTAGACCCAAGCGTTGGGCTAGCGAATAGTATGAGGTTCTTGCCAGGCTGATTCCGCAGTCTAGCAATTTCTTCGCCGATATGATCTTTGACAATCCTCGTATTCTGCCAATGAACGTTTTTCAGAGTTCTGGAGAATACAATCTTGGGTGCGGGATTGAGCCATCGTGAATGGTCAAGATCATGCTTCGACGCTGTCGGACTATCCGCTGCGGT
>VBAW01000034.1 GCA_005888635.1 Candidatus Bathyarchaeota archaeon
CTAGGCAAGGGGCATCACACTCTCGAGGCGAAGGTTCACGCAAAATGGGGCAAGCATGTTTTCACCGAGAGAGGAGAAACAGCAGCCAAAACACCCGTTCTCAAGATCGACGTGCGATAAATCAAAGATTTAAGAAAGAAATCAATCACAAGAAAATCGCGGTAGACGATCGAATTGGCAAAGTATGATGGAATAATCGGACAAGATGTCTTGACTGTCACAGAGGGAGAGAACGAGCTTACGATAATCTTCCGGGACAACCGATATCTGTTCGTGAAGGTGGTCAACGGAAAACTAATCGCAGACTCAGTCCCAGAATAAGGCCCAAGCTGGTCGCGAGCATTCTAGGTCTCACGGGACCCACCTATTTTCAACCGTTTACCGTCTAGGATTATTCTGAAAAGAATTCTCGTATGGGGTGGGTTTCCAAAGAGCTGTTTTGTGTCGCGGGAAGCAACTACTTTTGAGATTTTTCAGACGGGGGTCTCACCAGTTGAAACTAATCGAGGCGAGTCTATTGGTTCTAGCCGCAGAATGGAACCGTCGGCCCTTTTTCTGATCGCAGATTAAGCGTGGAGCTCAGCGTGAAAAAGTCGCGATCTCAAATCGCCTGCCCAGATTCGGGATCAGGGCTTGTTCCAGCCGAGTCCAGGGCTAGATCTTCAGAATTATCTTGCCAAAATGTTCGCTCTTCTCCATCCTAGACTGGGCCTTCGCCGCGTCAGCTAGTGGAAATATGGAATCGACAACGGGCTTGAGCCGGCCATCTTCGAAGAACGTCAAGACCTTCAGCAATTCCCCTCGACCCCCCATGAAAGACCCCATCAGCGAAAACTGTCGGACGAAAATGTACCGTATATCGATCTCAGCCTTCCCACCACTTGTAACTCCACAATTTACTAGCCGACCCGCAGGAGCCATCGAACGCGTACTCTTCTCCCACGTCGCTTGACCGATGTGGTCGAATACTACATTCGCCTTGCGACCGTTGGTGACCCGTTTGACCTCAGCTGGAACGTCAGCGCTGTGATGGTTGATGGTCCAGTCGGCTCCAAGTTCTCTGGCCTTCTCGAGTTTCTCATCACTTCCAGCGGTAGCGATGACTTTGGCGCCTAAGACCTTGGCGACTTGGATTGCAGCGCTTCCGACTCCGCTTCCTGCCGCCCAGACCAGAACCGTCTCCCCAGCAGTGAGATGTGCTCTGGTCGCTAGCATGTGCCAGGCTGTCAGAAAGACTAGGGGGACAGAGGCCGCCTCCTCAAAGCTGAGATGATCAGGAATCGGTAGAACATTCTGAGAAGGGACAGCCGCATACTCCGCATATCCTCCTTGTGTTTCGTAGCCGATGATCTTGTAGGATTCGCAGAGACTATCCCAGCCTGTTGCGCAGTATTCGCAAGCCCCATCACTGATTCCGGGGGCAATCAGAGCTTTATCGCCAGGCTCGTGATTCTTGACTAGACTTCCGACTCTAGCTACTTCACCTGAAATGTCGCATCCTGAGATGTGAGGCATGGGAATCCTCTCTCCTCGCGTTCCTTGCCTCGCCCAGATGTCGAGGTGGTTAAGTGCGCAAGCTCTTACGCGGATCAGAACCTCGGTCTCACTGATCTTCGGCTCCGGAACATCTTCATAGCTAAGTTTTTCTGGACCGCCGAACTCACGGAACAAGACAGCCTTCAATTTCGATCAAAGCTCTTCGCGAGCAAGGTTTGGTTTAAGCTCCACACTACGCTCCATTTGGGCTGCCTACACTTATGTAGAACAGACTCGCAATGGACCTTCATTCTAGAGGAACCGGTTTCTTTGAACTCGCAAGAACAGATGGAATCAGAGAAGGTTGCAAGCGAGCTCAAAGGGAACACGCTCAGAGTATACTGGTATGTGATGAACGCGAAAGAGCAGACAGTAGGGGTTCGGGAGGTTCAGAGAGCCCTCAGCTTTTCCAGCCCCACTCTTGCCCTCTACCATCTTGACAAGCTCAAAGATCTCGGGCTTGTCTCAAAAGATACCGGAGAATATCGCCTGATCAAAGAGGTAAAGGTGGATGTTCTCAAACAGTTCCTACGTTTAGGGAGAGTTTTCGTACCCAGATTCGCCTTGTACGCCGCCCTCTTTACCGTACTATTCGTCTATTATGTGCTGATCATCCCAGATCTGAACCTCTTCACCTTCTTCGGCATAATCTTCGGGGGCCTAGGGTCAGCTATCTTCTGGTTTGAGACGTGGAAGGCTTGGAAGCAACAGCCTTGAGCGTACAACGATTGAACAAGCCGATCAAAATTGTAGGTCTATGAGTCGGATACCCCCTTCATATGTAGGCGAAGAACCACGACCAATCCGGTTACGAAAAAACTAGTCGGCTATGGGATTGTAGGGCTCGTGATTGCAGTAGCCCTCATAACCGGCTTGCAAGTGAGACCACAGAGCCTCCTCCCGTCAACGGGGACGCTGCAGGTCTTGATAACAGGCGATCCGCTAACCAGCGATCCCCTGAATGTAACATGCCATGGCAGTCAAAGCGGTCAAGTTCAACTTACAAGTGTGATGGTGAACATTTCCTCAGTGCAAGTCCATAGGACGGGCGCTTTGAATCTCACCGGCGACTGGATCCCGATTCCAGGCGCTCCGAAGACTCTTGATCTTCTAGATCTCAAGAGTTTCACTCAACTGCTTGGTTCGACACGTGCGCCGGACGGTGTGATAAATCTCGTGAGAGTAACAGTGGGTCCCACAGCGACCGCTGGCATCGGCACGGGTGGTTCAGCAACAGTAACTGTTTCCAGCGGTCATCTGGATGCTCAGACGAGCGCGCAAATCACAAGTGGGAAGGTAACGAGCATTACTCTAGAAGTCATACAGCCCCATGTAGTATGTGAGGGGAACAACACTTTGAGGCTCACGCCAGAGCTAACCGCAACTTCCAGCGGTCCAGACTGATTCTCTTCCCCTCATAGCAAAACTTCATCGCTTAAGGTAGCGGGGGGTGGAGTTTCGGGTCCCACTCGGGCCCTTCGAACCACCGCTTGAGGATCGAGAGCTTCGACCAATCTCAGGGTTATGAGCCCTGCGGGTTAAACCTGGCTACCCCACCCCGCTACAAGCGGGGAAGCGGTTTTGACTGGTTTTAAAGGCTTTAATTGAAATCTTCGACGCGCAGCTGAAAATTCTCTACTCGCAAATATTCGTTGGAAATGTTTCTCGGCTTCGAATCCGGCATTGTCAGGTGCCGGCGAGCTCTTGGAGGAGGAACGTAGATAGTTGACTGAATATGTCTCTCCTGTCGAACCTGGATCTTTGAAGCGTATTCATTTCGCTGTCCACATTTCTTACATCTGAGCCCTTGTCCTCGACCCATCGACTCGCATCGACCTCCGCAGCTGCTGCACATCGGATTCGCTTGCTGAATCTTCTCTACCATGTGAAGCACCTCAAGTTTTTCCACGTTCAGTGTTGGCGTTCCCTCCCGCAATCTGCGGACTCCGCCGTAAACTCTGACTGTGTCACCCGGTAATAGATCTCGAGCTGCCATCGCTAGGGACCCAGTAGGCCGATAGACCGCGCAATCAATCAATCCCGAGTCATCTCTCAATCGGAAGATGACGTGGCCTCCTCGCAATACTCTGGGGACATCGTCCACTCTCCCCGTGAGTGCCCCTGATTGGTGAGGCTTGAGGTCGACCGCCTTTCTCGTCTTTCCAAGATGAGCATCAGTGCCTTGGTTAGTTCTGAAGATCATGACTCTTTCAATTTCTTCGTTTAGCTGCAATTCCTTGAATGCATCTAGTACATCGTTGGGACTGTATCCTCGAATTCCCAGAAGAACAGGGTCTAGACCGTGAGGGCTGACCAGGACCCTTCCAGATTCAGAGTCCAGGTTGTTGAAAGTCCTGTTCCCATATTTTGAATTCATCAATTTGACGGAATCATGATCAATTCTTCTTGGGTTCCCAAGATTCTCGCTGATTCGATACGCGATGATTTCGAACGTATGCTCTACAAAGTCTAGACCGGCCCCGATCGCCGCGAGCGAACCAATCAACCCCCGGACCCCCATCAACGCATGAACCTCTGCACCTGCCCTTCTAGCGACTGCTCTCGCCTCCCGGACAGACAGGACATCGTGCAGAGCGCGAGTCGAGTATTCGTGTAGAGCTCTCGGGACTTGGCCTTTCAGAAACGCTATCGCAGGGTCGGTTCCGTGAGCTGACGCAACCGTAGTCTTATCGACAGTTTCCATTGCAATACGATGGACGTCTTCGATCTGCTCTTCATCAATGAAGAAATGAATCGCAAGGGCTCCGTTGCCGCGTGTCTTCCAAGGAATGTTAGGATTCAGCCGGACTAGCCATGGAAAGTCGGAGGGTTTGAAACCCCTACCGAGCAGTTCTTGAAAGAGAACAGCTGCAGTGTAGGTGGTGCATCCGCCCTTCTCGGAATCTGTGTCATCGATTCCAATGTGCAACTCCGTTAGCATATTCGTCGATGCCTCCGAGAATTTAGTCGTTGATAGCTTGTTTAAGTCGGCTAGTTCTCGATGACTATCATCGTCAAGGTTGACTTGACTTTGTTGAGCCGCCGAACCTTCCAAGTGATGATCTCTTTGAGTTTGTCCATGCTGTCAGCAGCGACCTTGGCGACAATGTCATAGACCCCGTAGACCATGTAGGCCTCTTTCACGTTACTGACTGCTTTGAGTTCCTTGACTACCGCATCTTCGGAGCCGATTTCTGCATTTATCAGGACAAACGCCATTGGCATTCTAAATTGCCTCGATGGTCAGTTGGTTTGTCCTTTGCATTAAAAGCTTTGAGCTATGCGATAGGGCATTACTGCTGATTAGTACCGGGCGTTACTAGCGATGGTTTCAGAAGTGATATGGTCATTCCTCAAGCCGAAGGGAGTTCCGAGATCGAATGAATCTAACAACGCCTCTCTCACTGGACTTGGCAGCGTTGCTCTTGACAGTAGGCGTCTTCATTGCCGCCTCCTTAAGCGATCTCAAGACCAGAGAGATCTCAAACAAGTTCTGGCTTGTATATGGACCCGGAGCAGCATTGGTCTTCGCTCTCAGGATAATCTTCGCCCCCGATGCATTACCCATCTTAGCGATTTCAGCGGGTGCGACAATTCTCGTAGCCTTCCTCCTATTCCAGTTCAGCGTGATGGGCGGAGCAGACAGCAAAGCCCTGATGTGCCTTGGCTTAGCATTACCCGCATCGCCTAGTTTCTTAGCGCCCTTATGGCAGCCTCCCTTTGCATTCTATCCCTTTCCTATCGCTATCCTAGTCAACTCGTTCCTCCTATCGATTGGATCAGCAGTCTTCCTCTTGGCAAGAAACTTGTTTCAACGAGCTTCTGCCGGTCGAGGACTGTTTCAGGGATTCGAGCGCGAATCCATTCTAAGGAAATTTCTGGTTATGCTGACATCATACAAGACTAGTTTCAATTCGCTCCAGTCGAAAATCTACTTGTATCCAGCTGAGGAAGTCTCAGTCGTAGATTCGAAGCCCGTGAGACAGTTTCACTTGGTCGCGTCAGCGGCCGAGGAGCGAGACAAGCGAGTGTCAGGACTAGAGAGCTACAAAGCACAGGGAATGTTTTCCGATGGCGTGTGGGTGACGCCGGGTCTTCCCCACTTGGTGTTCTTGACCGCGAGCCTACTCGTAACTTTGGTTGTTGGTGATCTGATGATGTGGTTGTTCTTTAGAGCGGTGGGTTATTGACAATGACAGCCGAAACTAGTTTAAAAACGGTAGTCAGCGACTACCCAAGAAATCTAGGAGTAAAGGTCTTGGCAGCGGACGAGTTCAGCGTACAGTCTCTGATGAAGCTCGGCCTCACCGAGTACGAGGCTAGAATCTACGTCGTCCTGACGAAAATGGGTCCACGAAACGCAAGCGAGATCAGCTTCCTCGGAAAAGTCCCGAGGCCCAAGACATACGGAGCCATACGAGGCCTAGAAAGCAAAGGACTACTACGCATAGTGCCAGGCAAACCAGAACGATACATGGCAGTCTCACCCAACGATGTGCTGGTTCCACTAGTTGACAAGCTGAACAAGGAGACAACCGAATGCGTCAACGTAGTGGAAAACCTGGCAATGGCCTTTGAATCCTCAAAGTACGTGTACACAGAGAAACCCTACGAACGATACGATCTCTGGAGCGTCAGGGGCCGCGACAAAGTCTACAAACGAGTACAAGACATGATCAGCGAAGCCAAAGTTAACGTCTTCTTCACCACGACCGCCAACGGACTAGTAAGAGTCTACAAGGCACAATCAGAGGTCTTGGAGAAAGCAGCTCAAAGAGGAGCGAAAGTAAAGGTCGTCGCACCGGTAAACCAAACCAACGCAAGTGTCGCAAGAGAACTGGCCGAGGTAATCGAAGTCCGAAACGTCACAGTTCCGATCATGCACTTCGCCAGCGCAGACTCAGCCGAAATAATCTTCTTGGAAGACATCCCAGACGATACAAACGTAAACGCCGGCCAAGATGTGGCAACATGGACTAACGATCCCTTACTGGTAAAGTCGCACGAGAAAATATTCGAGACGATCTGGTCAACTCTGCAACCGAAGGAAGCAATGAAGGCCAAAGCCCGCTGAAAACCATCATTCGCTAGTCCGCGAAGATCAATCTAGGCATTGCTTCGAGGTATTCTGGGAATATCCCGGAAGCTTGGCAGATATCCATCTAAAGCTGTAGGCTTCCGAGAGCGGTCCATGTAACTGTTCGAGAATTTTCGAAGTTACATGATGCATATGTTGGGTGCGGCTTTGGCTATAGTCGTGGCTTGTGGGTAAAGTCCAGGCCATAGCCCCAGAGCGAAAAAAAATGTTGAGTCGCCCAAACAGGTCTAAGGACACACTGCGTGACAGAATACTACACGTTCTATCCGGCGCCCCCATACCAATGGACGTTGAAAATGTTCGGATCAAATCCGGGCTGAAGAACTGGGAGAGCACCAAAGCGCTACTTCTCGAGCTCGTGGTGGAAGGAATCATCAGCGGACAAAAAACGACGAAGTCATGGGTCTTCTGGATAGACCACACCGACACTAGAATGAGCATCGCAGGGAGAAATCACGCATGATCAGCAACTCTAGAAACCTCCATCGCGGATCAACGGTATCAGCGGACAAATCAACGCGTCGTTCTCGATATGCTCCGGCTTGCACCCAACCTGGGGAACTAGCCAAGACAAGCCCACGGGAAACACGAAAGGAGTGAAAAAAATGAGAAAAATCAGAAAAATAACACGGGACAAGAAAGGCATCGACACCATACTCGCAGCTCTACTCATGGTCGTCATCGTCGTCGTCGCCGCAGTCATGGTCTACGCTTGGTCAACAGGACTACTCAGCGCCCTACTCGTACAAAACCCAGTACCCAAAGAATCGATGAACTTTGAAAACTTCGCTTTCAACACCAATAACATGAACCTGACACTGAACGTGCGGAACACCGGAAGCGTAGCAATTGCCTTCGCAAGCTACTACGTCAAAGATTCGAACGGCAACCAATACGCCCGACTCAGTTGGCCCACTGACAACGCTGGAAAATATCCAGCCGCGGTCAATCCTAACGGATTGATCTCAGTCAACATTGCCATTAGCAGCGCATGCGGCTCGAGTTGCACCGGAGCAACATACCAATTCTCATCAGGTCTCTCGTACACAGTGACGCTCGTAACTACTCGCAACAACCAGTTCGTCTGGCAAGGTACAAGGTAGGGACTTGAAAATGAAAAGCCTCCGCTGGGTCCGAAAAGACAAGAAAGGAATCAACACCATACTCGCATCACTACTCATGGTCGTCATCGTCGTCGTCGCCGCAGTCATGGTCTACGCTTGGTCAACAGGACTACTCAGCAGCCTGCTGGTACAGAATCCAGTGCCGAAGGAGTCATTGAACTACGACTCTTTCAACTACGGCCCTAACAGCAACGTAACCATCTTCATCAGGAACTCAGGCTCGGCAGGTGTTACCCTCCAAACCTACTACGTGAAGGATAACAGTGGGAACCAGTACACCTCGCCATCGACTTGGACCGCCGGCCCCATAGCTCCAAACGCAGTAAACGCTACACTGATCAAGATATACACACAGTGCACGACCTGCACCTACTCGAACGGCGCGCCCACTAGCGGATTTCAATTCGTGGCCGGCAACTCATACACAATCACCGTGGTCACAACGAGGAACAACCAGTTCACCTGGTCCCTAACGAAGTGAGCACAAAATGCTGGCGAGTCTTGATGCCTTGTTTGAACTTCCCGGTTTTTTCAAAAACGGAATCTGAATAGAAAATAGAAGCATTCGAAAAAGAGAAATAGAAAATGAGCCTAGTAAAATGGGCAAGAAAAACAGTCGATAGAAACCGTAGGTCACGGAAAGCCATTAGCACTATAATGGCGAACCTGACCATGCTAATCATAGTCGTATCCCTAAGTTCACTATTATTCGTCTGGGCAGTCTCCAGCTTCGGCGCCTACCAGGGCGGAGCAGGATACTGGTTCTCAAGCCGCAGCGTAGCCAACCAGGAGAGAATGTCCGTAGAAGGTGCATACTTCTATCAGAATGGTGGGCTCAACTACGCACTGGTATATGTCAGAAATGTAGGGACTATCCCGTTCACGATCGTCTCAGTATACATCAACTCAACGTTGTACAATTCACCTGCAACTTTTCCCGCTCTGCAAGTCAATGTTTCCCAAGTTGCTCCCATATGCCCTCCTGGCGGCATTTGTGGGCCGAATGGTGGAATCCTGCGCTTCGGTCAATCAGCTCCTGGATCTGGTGACACTCAGACAATTACGATCGCTACTCAACGAGGAACGGTTCTAACCACCACTTGGGTGTCATAGATGACAGTCTACAGACGTCTCGCCCGTTCCAAGAAGGGCATGAGTACAATCTTCGGAGGACTATTCTTCGTCATAATCATACTAATGGGATTCAACGTCATGCTCTGGGGCTTCATACAATACGACGCCTACAACCACGTCATAACCAGCATGAGCCAAAGAGACCAACAAGCAACCTCCGAAAACCTGATTCCAGTAAACGCGACCTATCCGACCGGAGGGCCCCTCAATGTTATCGTAAACAATCTTGGAGGATTATCAGTCAGTATCGCGACAGTCTACATATGGAACACGAACACCACAGGTCAATGCAGACCAACGCCGTGCATCTTCAATCCTCCCCCTCAACTAGTCACCTACTTTACTAATGGAAATATTCCAGCAGGCGCAGTCAACTTTGTTATTCACGTTCAAGGAATAAACGTCAAGGACGGTAACAGCTACAGAATAACTCTAGCCACTACCCGCGGACGGGAATTCAGCATGTATTATCCATGGCGCTTCAGTAGCCTCATCGTCAACGGTGGCGGAGGAAACTTCGTGACTAACATTGGACCCTTGGCGGTGTACTTCGACACTAAATCATTCAACTATACCTCAGGCACTCAGACTACATCTCAGTCAGCTTTCTGCATGCCGGCATCTACCGCTGTGGTTCTCTACATCCGACTGGCCAACACGGACCCTACTTACAACGTTACGTTGCTGTCGCAGACTGGACTTCAGGCGCAAGCCTATGGTGTGAACGGGTTCGGACAATTCGCCCATGCTTGGATCTTGGATCCTGCCAGCATCAACCCTTCGACGAACTTCGCATACAATTACAACACCAACCCGTATCTTCTTGTACATGCTGGAGTTAACGGTCCTGTACCAGCGAGCTTCGCGATAGTTAAGATCGGAGGCAGCGGTCCGAACTCGGCAGGGGCCGTGTCCTTTGGCAATAGTAACGTGAGCTGGATCACTTTCATCGGATTCTACTATCTGTACAAGGGGCAGGTTCAGGGTCAGACTATTCCTTTCATGGACTTTGTAACGAGCAGTCCCAATTGCATCTCGTGAGTGTTGAGATGGATGACTCTTGAGCTACGACGACCAAAATCAGCCTTACAGTAACGACCCGTACGCCTACCAGGACCCTTCTCAATACGACACCTCCCAGCAACCCCAAGAATACACAGGCTACGAATCCCAAGACGCCTACCAGGGACAAAACTACGACAACTCTCAATACCAAGCCCCTCCTCCTCCAGAGCAACGCCAGACCCAAGCTCCTCAACAGCTCACGAGAATACAGTCCGGAATCCCAGGCTTCGACCAGATCGTTGGCGGCGGACTTATCCGTGACCGCGTCTATCTTCTCGCAGGGCCAGCAGGCGCAGGCAAGACCATCTTCTCCTCCCAGTTCATCTACAACGGACTAACAAAGTATGGCGAAAATGGCGTATACGTAGTGCTGGAAGAGACCCCGCAGCAGCTCCGCGAAAATCTCTTCAACAGCTTCAACTGGAACATCGGCAGCTACGAGGACTCTGGAAATCTAGTAATTCTCGACGCGATCTCCAGCAGACTAGGTCTCAGCAGCCAGGAAAGATTCGTTGTTCCTCGACCGTTCACCCTGGAGGCTCTTCTCTACGAGATACAGACCGCAATCCAGACCGCCGGCGCTCGCAGAGTAGTCATCGACTCGCTAGACGCAATGAGCCTAGAGCTAACTCAGGTGGATCTTCGAAGTTTGATTCAGAGACTCACGATGATTCTGAAATCGTTCGGTTGCACAACCCTTCTGGTCAGCGGACAGGCCGACACAACCAACCAAGGAAGGAAGGCTGTAGAGGAATACGTAGTCGACGGAATGATCCGTCTACACCACAGTCTCGAAGAGAGCACTAGCGGCGAGACAACTCTAGAACAGAACGCGTTGCAGGGCAATTCGCTAGAAGAGGATTCTTTCTCGATGAAGATGCGCTCGAGAAAAATCGAGGTTCCGAAAATGCGAGGAACAACTCACTCCAACTTCCTCCACCCCTTCATTATTGGGGAGAATGGGATCGAAGTCAAGGCCGAACCCGAGGTTACGAAACGTTTGAGGAGAGCCATCTTCAAGGCGAAGAATGTTGATTAGCCGTAATAGATCAAACCAGGGCCTCCGAATCCGGACCGGTATGGGCGGTCTAGATGAAAAGTTGGGTGGAGGAATACCATCCGGTAGCTCCGTGCTCTTGATCAGCAACCAGGAAGGACCTGTCAGACTATTCTGCCAACAGATCGCGTTCTTGTTGGCAAACGAAGGCCACAGAATTCTATACTTCACGATCGTCAGGGAGCCGAGCTATATTCGGGAAGAGATGATGGTGTACGAATGGGATACTCGGGAAATGGAGCAGGGGAGACAGTGGACCTTTATTGACGCCTACAGTCCAAGAGTGCAGGCGCTCCAACAGGGAGGTCCAACCCAGCAACCAACGGGCCTGCTCGGACCAGGATTGATGAAAGGCGCGGGCTCAAGGGTCCTCGGGTCAGATCTCTTTGTGACGCTTCGGAGAGACATACTGTCACAACTGGATGAGGGAGACATAGTGATAATCGACTCGCTTTCAGATCTGCTAGTTACACACGAAACCGCGTCAGTCCGTGAGCTTCTAGAAATTTTGGGAAACCAGGTGCGACAGAGAAATGGGCTGGTGTTCATGCCGATTTTATCTGATATGCACGATCCGAAAACGGTAGCAGAGATTTCACACCTCTCAGACGTAGTGGTTGATTTCGAATTAGAATCCGAACACTTGGAGGGCAAGCTCCGCTTCTACAAGATGCGCAGATCACAGCTACGCCCACTACTATTGCCCTTCTCCATCACCGATAGAGGAGTAATGGCCGAAACCTTCGGCAGAGTGATCTAAATCATGTCCAAGACTCAGAAAGGCGAGAAGAGCGACAAGATCGACAACATTGTCGGCATGCTGATGGAATACGAAAAAATGACGATAGACCTGATGCGTAAAGCTACCGACACACCTGTTCTCGACCAGTATGATCTCAACGCGCCCTATGCAAAGGCCCGAATAGTCAAAGAAGAAGGACAGACCAAGTATCAGATCGCCGAGGTACAGCTCGCCGATGAAGAGAGGAAGAAGCTGAAAGAGATTGGAGAACTTCTGATCGAAGAGCTAGATGTAGACATCAAGAAGCTCGGAACCAACGACAACGCCGCAGCGTACATCAGAAAATTAGTTGAGAAGATCATCAAGAACTACAAGATCAAGGTAACCCCCGACTCGCTTGACCGGTTGATGTACTACATCGTCCGGGACTTTGTCCACTTCGACAAGATAGACCCGATGATGCGCGACCCGTGGATAGAGGATATTTCTTGCAACGGGTACGGGATACCCATCTATATCTGGCACCGAAAATACGAGTCCATACCCACCAACGTAATCTTCCAGACGGCTGAAGAACTCGACAAGTTCATACTCAAACTCAGCTACATGTCCGGACGAGCCATATCGATCGCACAACCAGTCCTCGACGCGACACTTCCCGACGGCAGCAGAATCCAGATGACCTACGAGAAAGAGGTCACCAGACGCGGATCCACTTTTACAATCCGAAAATTCAGAGAGAGGCCTCTAACAGTCAGCGACCTCTGCATCTACAACACCCTCGGCGCAGAAATGGCGGCATGGTTCTGGTACATCATCGAGAAACAAGCCTCAGTCGTACTAGTCGGAGGCACCGCTTCAGGAAAGACCACCACCCTCAACACTCTAGCCATGTTCATCAAGCCCAACGCAAAGATCGTCTCAATCGAAGACACGTCAGAAATCCAGCTACCACACGAGAACTGGCTATCCTCAGTAGTCAGAGCTGGCTTCGGAGTCACCGGCGAAGTTTCTGAGATCACACTCTTCGACCTGCTCAAGAACGCTATGAGACAGAGACCCGAATACATCATCGTCGGAGAGGTCAGAGGAGCAGAGGCCTACACGCTAATGCAAGCCATAGCCACCGGTCACGGAGGCTTAGCCACACTCCACGCAGACTCCGCAGAAGCCGCAATCCACAGACTCGAGAGCGAGCCCATGAACATTCCCAGACCACTCATCCCAACGATCGACGTAATCGCCGTTCAGACCAGGGTCCAAGTGGGCGACAAGAGCGTCCGAAGAATGGTGAACGTCGCCGAGGTCGTAGGACTAGACCCGACAACGAAGGACGTGCTTACCAACGACGTTTTCAAGTGGAACCCGAAGAGCGACACCTTCGTCTTCTACGGCCGAAGCTACGTCCTTGAAAATATCATGAAACGCCACGGCTTCAAGCACGAGGAGGTCATGGAGGAACTCAACAACCGACGCATGGTAATCGAATGGATGGTCAGAAACAACGTCCGCGACTTCAAAGACGTAGTCGAAGTAATCCGAGCATACTACCTGAACCCGCAGCAGCTACTAGACCGGGTCAAAAGGGAGAAGATGGAACCAACCGCCCAGGGAGCGCCCAATAAGCAATGAGCCTCCTAGACCCGATAGTTCCATATCTGGGACCCCTCGGCCCCGCGCTAGCGGTCAGCGGTACACTCGTCGTCATCTTAGGACTTATCGGCATTGTATCATTCATGCTCTACAAGGTAAAACGCGACATCTTCGAGACGAGCATCGGCTGGGTCGGCGCCACCATCGTCCTCTCACTAATCACAATACTCTTCCGCGGAATGACATACCTCTGCGGCTGCGCATGGTACTACGACACAGGTGGAAATCCCACAGCCCTAGTGCCACTGACCTACATGCTGATTACTGGATCATTCTTCGCAATAATCTACAACTTCAACATTCCACCCCTGAAGAAGCACAAGTGGCTCATCAGCATCCCACTCTCCGTCCCCATCGCCATCGTCTCCAACCTGTTCTTCCCACTTGTCGAGAATGGTGTATCGTCAAGCCCACCGCTAGTCTTCATTGAAATCGCGTTCTTGGCTCCGCTAGGCGCGATCTACAGCAGCTTCGTCTACGAGAGAGCCGTCCTGCACATGGGAGACTATCACGCAAGGTTCCGACGCTTCCTCGAACAGGGCCAGAAAGGCAAGAAGGGAGGCCCGGGAGGCACAGAGCTACCGCCCGAAAAATCTGGCTTCTCCTACTTCACATACGGACTCCTCGGACGAAGAATAGCGAAGATACTACCGCTGTTCAGCGGGCTAAAACAGGTCCTAAGCCTAGCAGGAATGAAGATCGGCTACAAAGCCTACGTCAGCTCAATGATCTTCTCCGCACTCCTCGGAGGAGGACTCTCCTTCTTCGTATGGTTCTTCCTATTCACGTTCGGGCTAGGAAGCGCCCTAGGACTCGGCGGCTTCAGCATAGTCTCCATCCTCGGAACACTACTACTCTCCATCGCCTTCGCGTTCATAACAGGAGCAGCGATTCTAGGATTCTTCTACATCTTACCATCCATGAAAGTTGGCTCGAGGAGACAACGCCTCGACACATACCTACCCTTCACATCAAGCTACATGACAGTCCTCGCCTCCGCGGGAGTCACCCCGGAACGCATGTTGAGGTCGACCGCGGAGAAAGACCCCAAGTTCATGCTCTCCGACGAGATAGCAAACGTCGTCGGACGAATAGATCTACTAGGCTACGACGTTCTCAACGCAATAAACGCGGAAGTAGACCGATCACCCTCAACCAACTATCAAGACTTACTCCGAGGATTCGGCGGAGTAATCCGCACCGGAGGCGACATGAAAAAGTTCTTCCAAGGAATAACAGACCACCTATTCCAGAAACGATCCCTCCAAGTACAAGCCTTCCTAGACTCGCTCGGAATAATCGCTGAGACCTACGTACTGATGCTCATCGCCTTCCCACTAATGCTAGTTGTCATGCTCGGCATCATGGCATCCATCGGCGGAAGCCTAGGAGGCATCGACGTGTTCTCGTTCATGTACCTCATGGCCTTCATACTCATACCAATCTGCGGAGTAATGTTCCTCTTCATACTCGACACTATGCAGCCGAAAGGTTAGAGGATCAAAAAATGTCAAGTCCAAACCAGCCTCAATCAGCTCCCGCTTCGGGACCCGCAGTCGACACGAGGCAGGGGAGAGGCTCAAAGGATAAGTCAGGCGGCGGCGCAATCTCCGGTGCGTTAAAGAAGATAACCAGCAAACTGGCGTGGGTCATGGCCGGAATAATCTTCGCCGGGATCTTCTTCTGGGGAGTAGCGGAGATAGCACTTAACGGGCCGGAGCCGAGCGTCCCCTTCGCTGGACTAACTGGACACTTCAGCTTTGACCGGTTCCTACTTCTCGGAGGAATACTATGCCTCATCCCACCGACAATCGTGTACCTGTTCGAGTCGAAGAAGCGAGACGCCATCGACAACAACATACCCCACCTGATCCGGGACATTGCAGATGCGGGGCGTAGCGGAATGACCCTGACACGGGCCATAGAGATCTCTGCAGAGCGAGACTACGGGCCCCTCACGAAGGAGATAAAGAAGCTAATCGCCAAGATCAGCTTCCGAGTCCCGCTAGAGAGAGCACTACAATTCTTCGCCGATCGGACCGGAACCATGCTGTCTAGGCGGACAGCCATGCTCGTGTCCGAGGCCAACAAGTCCGGAGGAGACATCCAAGAGAGCATGGAATCCATCGCCAAACACATCCAGGAAATCCAGTATCTGGAGAGGAAGAGACGAGCCACCCTACGACCCTTCATCGGAGTCATGTACATCAGCTTCGCCGTCTTCCTAGTCACCGTCTACCTACTCATATCCAGCTTCTTCAAACAACTAGCCAACACCACATTCGGCGGCTCTTCAGCTGTAGGAGGAGTAGGCTTCAGCTTCATCAGCCTCCCACTCCCCAAGATTACCGCAGTCTTCCTCTACATGGCCATGATCGAAGCACTCTTCGCAGGACTAGTCGGCGGCAAGATGGCAACAGGCTACCTCAAAGACGGCCTTAAGCACGCAATACTGCTGATGCTCATCTGCTTCATCACCTTTGTCTTCTTCGTCTAAGTCCACAATTCACATACTCGCGCGAATGCTAGGCTCGCATCTGCGCCCACGGCTAGTCACATTAACGGTCAGCCTGGGGCAGATGCCGTTGAAAGCGTTTCGAGCCCTCTTCAGCGCTCGATGGACCAAGAGCCAGATCTCATGGGCCATAGCCTACGCCTACACCATCTACGTTGCACTAAGTGCTGTAGCTCCATTCAAGGACATGAGCATATTCTCGGTAACAGCCGCATCCGGACTCCTCGTCCTCCTCTACTTCTTCCACTCCTACGCAAATCTGAACCTGAAGACCGCGTCCAAGTTCTTCATAATCGCCGCAACAATATCATTCATCTGGGAATTCATCGGAGTAACTACAGGAGTACCCTTCGGCCAGTACTCCTACACGACCAGTCTATCACCATCACTGCTATCCGTCCCACTCTTCATCCCACTACTCTGGTGCGCACTCGGCTACTTCTGCATGGAAGCATCAGACTACTACATCATGGCCAGCGCGCTAATGGTCTCGCTAGACCTATCCTTCGACCCAGTCTTCTCGACCAGCCTTCACCTCTGGACCTGGCAGTCCCAGGGAGAATATTTCGGAGTCCCGCTCAGCAACTTCTTCGGCTGGTTCCTAGCTTCACTAACCTTCTTCGCCATATTCTTTCTTGCAACCAGACGAAGAACAAGGTCTTCCAACTACGCGATCGTCTTCTACTACCTGTTCGGCCTTGACAATGTGATAGGAGACCTAGCCTCGGGATCTCCTTGGCTCGCCCTAGCCTCGTTCATCATCTTCACCATAGCAACACTGATCATCTTCCTAGTAAACGGAGATCGATGGAGAAAGCTGCTAGGAATCAACGCACCTACTAAGTCAGTAAGCTAATCCTAGAGGAATGGCCCATGGAGGGCAGAGCCGATTCCGGCCTTGAGATACGCCGACTCTTACTTTTGACTCGGCTCAGAAACGCCCCGACAGGGTTGACAATGCCCAAACTTGTCAATGACTGCGAAAAGGTCCCAGGATGGAAAGTTCCAGGCAACGTCTCGTCGGAGATAGTTCGAATGGTGCTTCAGAGTCTAATCGATGATCGACTAGTAGCATTGAAGAAAAATTTTGAATTAACAACGAAAGGCCGAGACTATTTGGAGGATCCTACGAAGTGGCAGATTGACGGGAGAACAACCCAAGACATTGAGCAGAAGCTGTTCTGGGAGTCGATCTATGAGGTCTTCGACAAGGCTTACCGCGGGCTGCGGTCAAAGATCAAGACCGGTCTGGTAAAGGAAACCTGACCCAAGTCACTTTCGCAATAAACGAAAGCATGGCTGACATGCCGGAATTCTAGCCATGTGACGAATACATAATTTCGAAAAGAAAGACGGAGGGCATCTCCCGTTCTGGGAGATGTCTTTTTCGTTCTAGTCTACGAATATTGTTTCCTTGGGGAAGACTTCGATGCCGTTGCCGGAGATCTTGTAGGGTCTTGGTTGCATGTCGATGGGCGTCTCCCGCATCTTCTCTACTTGGAGAACCCTGTTGTAGGTCTTGCCGACTTTGGCGTTGGACATTATGACGACACCGTGAGCAAGGTATTCCTCGAGCTGAATGGCTCTCTCAACAGTGGGACCCATTGCCCGAAGCTCCGTAGTCATCAAACACGTCGCTCCAGTCTTGACTAGGGCGTCGACGAGGTCGAGAATGGCTGTTCTCCTCTCGACCATCTCGGGGTACTGGAATATTAGCGAAGTGACAGGGTCGACAACGACTCTTTTTGCATTGATCAGTTCGGTGTGAGTCTTGATTCCTTCGATGAGGCTGAGGATCGAAAAGTCTTTTCTTCCGATAGATTGTCGTCCGATCTTGACCTCGCCTGGCATGTGTCGGAGCGGGGACGCGTTGATGAACGCGAACTTTTTGCCCTTTTCAAGTTCTTCGAATTTCCATCCGAAGAGCGCCATCTCCCGGTAATAGTGTGCTTTTGTCTCGTCTAGACTGACAAATGCGCCGTTCTCTCCGTAGATCTTGATCCCGTTCATTAGGAATTGGGATGTGAGAATTGTCTTTCCAGTACCGGGGCCTCCGACTAGGAGTATGACTCGTCCCCTTGGGAATCCTCCACTGAGAATCTCGTCTAGACCAGGGATTCCTGTGGGTGTTCTGTCGACTGTCGGCATCTTTCCTTTACCGCTCTGACTTTGGAGTTCGTATCTTTCGGCCATGGTATAAATCGCTTCGGATTCTTCCACTCCAATCTTGTTTTGAATCCTATTGTTACCTCCACCTAACCGGGAAGGTAACGCCCTGTTTAGCAGAATTGAGACCTCGAGATTACTATCGAGCTTCATGCTCGGAGTCCTATGGCAAACGAAGAGTGTCATGCGGTGTAAGATGTGGCGCATCGAAAAAAGAGACAATACGATCCCATGTCACCGCCACAGCTACCAACCTTCGGAACCGTCCCGATCCTTCCACACACTTTCCAAATTGTTCTAAGGCTATCTCGACCCAGGACATGGACATTCGCCGCATCGAGCTTCATCCTCGGCTACATGCTAGCCGGCGGCAGTTCACCATTCCAGATGGCGCTCGGTTTGGTCGTCGCCGGTCTCGTCACTGCAGCCACAAACGTTGTGAACGCTTTCGCTGACAGAAAAGAGGATGCGGTAAACCAGCCTAGCAGGGTCTTCTGGATCGACCAGATCGGACTTCCCGGAACAGTGACAAGTTTACTTGTCCTATACGGGATGGCAGTAGCCGCCTCTGTCCTGCTCGGCCCACTCTTCATGCTAGTATTGGCCGTAGGAATTTTCAACTCCATCTTCTACTCTGTACGACCACTACGATTCAAGGCGAGACCTCTCGCGAGTCTCGTATCGTTCTCCGGCGCGGTAGGCCTATCGTTTCTCAGCGGCGTCGCTGTGATGGGTTCCGTCAATCTCCTGAATCCCGTATTCCTACTCCTCACCTACTTCATGTTCACATACGGAACCGTGAAGAACCTCCCCGATTATTCGGGAGACAAGAAAGCCGGCACAAGGACATCCGCAACAATCTTTCACAGCCTAGCGAACGCGGTACGGTTCAGCGGCATCCTCGTATTCACACCATACATTCTCCTAACTGTATTCATCGCAGCGGGATCCCTCGCCCCAATCTATCTTGCCGACCTAGGAATGGGACTAATCTTTGCAATCATCTTCTTCCAAATGCTGAGAGCGAAATCTTCACAAGAGCTTGAGAAGACTCACACATTCGGATTCTTCTACGCAATCTCATTCATCCTCTTCACCCTCGTCCTCACATCTCCAACACTCGCGTCGATAATCGTCATTCTCTCCGCCTATCTCTGGACACTCCTCGTCTCCCGCGTCAGCCTCGACTCAAGGGTTGAGAACCGTGACTGGGAGAAGCCTCGGAGGAAGAAGACGTGAACAACGCCCTAGCTAGTAAAGAACTCTCTTTCGATCTTCTCAAAGGTCTAATCCTTTCACCGATAGCTACAGGCTTCAATCTCGCGATAATGGGCCCTCCCGGAGTCGGCAAGTCGACTCTGTGCCAGGAACTCATCAAAGAAGCATCCAAATCGGGTCTAAAATGTCTGTACGTAATAACGAACAATCCAGTCGACCTCGTCAAGCAGCAACTCCGAGACATGGGAGTGGCACCAGTCGCGAGAAATGAGCCAGTCATATTCGTAGACATGTATTCTTGGCTTCTGGGAGAGCCTTCACCAGAACGGTTTCAGATCGACAACGCCTCAGACGTAGCTGCCCTCAGCGTAGTGATCTCGAGCGCGGCACAAATGGCCGGTGACAGATCCTTCGTCGCGTTCGACACTCTCTCCACTCTGCTCGCCTACAACTCGGAAGAACTCTGTGTCCGCTTCATGAAGTCGCATCTCGCCAGGATGAAGAGACATGGGAATATAGGCGCATACGCCATAGAAACGGGCATCCACAGCAACTCGTTCTACAACGAGGTCAAGGCATCATTCGATGGCGTTATTGAGTTGAAACTCGAGGAGATGGACGGAGAACTACGCCGCTTCATCCGAGTATACCGATACAGAGGAAGTCATGAGACAAAATGGTTCAGGCTGCTCATCGGACCAGACCATGGAGTGAAGATCTACTGATGTGTAAGATCGCGATAGCTAATCGTAATCAGCACGATAGCACCGGTCGTGTTAACCTTCTCACAGAAGAAGGGTACAATCTGCTTAAATTGGCTGCAAAGGCTGGAGACTTAGAGTGACGGCCGTGGAGCCGACTGGGATCAAGGTCTTAGACGACCTTCTAGGAGGTGGACTTCCCAGACCATCCGCAGTTGGAATAATCGGCGCCGTCGGCAGCGGCAAGTCCAGCCTTGTCCGGCAGCTCGCAGTTACAATGCTCGAACGGGACTTTCGAGTCCTCTACTATGCGATAGACGAGTCCGCGGAAGACGTGAGAGAGAGCGTCGCCACTTACGGAATAGACGTGGGCAAGTACGAGTCTGAGGGCAGACTCTCATTCATCGACATATTCGCTCTGGGAGTTGAGAGGCTCGCCGAAGCCTACCCCGTAGAAGAGCCGGAACAGATTGTTGACAGCACATTCAAGTTCTCGGACCTTGTTGCTCAGGGCCGAAGCTTCACCCTGAAACATCTCGGCAAGAAACAGTTCGTCATAATGGACTCATTGACGCCGTTCTTCCTAATGGTCGAAGCGAAACGAGTCTTCCAGTTCGGACAAGTACTCAAGTACGCTACACGTTTCGCCAAAGCCATAGGCGTGGCAACCCTCCATACCAAAGTCCTTGACGAGACCATTGAGAACGCCATGGTCAACTTCGCTGATGTTGTTCTTGACTTGGAAAGGCGCAAAACGGCTGAAGGCCCCCTTGCACGCGGCGGAACCTTACGACTCGTAAAAATGGGGAAGAACCCTGTCCCCTCGCGAGGGTACTACTACGAAATGACGCCTCAGGGAATAGCCATCAGCACAGCTCCACCCATCTAGCCAACGCGTCGAATATTGTTCGCCGGTCTTCTTCTAGTAGGCCATTTTTCGCCATCGAAAGTTAGAGACGATTCCATGCTCTGTCTCGAAATCTACTCTCGTTTTGCGGCGAAGCGATAGGCGCCTAGCCCAGATATACCAGCGGGTCGGTTCACCCCCGCCTATGGCAACGAAGCCCAGTGAGGCCGCGATTACTAGCGATGAGATGCAGGTGGCCGAGTTAAACTCCGAATATCTTGGAGTCAGTCTCTTTCAGCTCATGGAAGCGGTTGGGGCGAACGTCTCACGAGAAATAGCCACACGGACTGCAACCAAACCAAACCCAAGGATACACATCATATCCGGTCCCGGCAAGAATGGCGGCGACGGCTTCGCAGTAGCCCGACACCTCGCTTCACAGGGACTCAAAGTCCGAGTCACACTAGTCGGCCGACCCAACGATGTGAAAGACGAAGCAGCAAAACAACAACTCAACACAATCATCCAAATGAACGACAGCATACAATTCGAGAGTCTCTCCGATTCGTCCCAGCTAAGGCCGGTTGAGGCCGACATTATTCTCGACGCGATTCTAGGCTATGGAGTTCAGGGAGATCTTCGCCAACCGCTCCTAGGGGCAGTGCGAATCATCAACAGATCCAGAGGATACAAGATCGCGCTCGACTTGCCCTCCGGACTGGACAGCGACACAGGCGAACCACATGGAGAAGCAGTCAAAGCTGACCTAACGATATCGCTACACAAGATCAAACAAGGACTCGTCAAAGGGAAAGAATTCGCTGGAGAAACTATCTCACTATCCATCGGAATCCCCCCTGAAGCAGAGATCTATACGGGACCAGGCGACTTCAAGACCCTATGGAAACCACGCCCTGCTAACGCCCACAAAGGTGACTACGGGCGATTACTCATAATCGGCGGTAGCGAAAACTTCACAGGCGCACCCGCCTTCTCAGCTCTGGCTGCGACTAAATGTGGCACAGACCTAGTCTACGTTGCTTCACCGGCAAAGACTTCGGAGATAATCGCTTCATACTCCCCAGACCTCATAACCGTCAAACTCCCAGGCGAACACCTCAACCTCAAAGTCCTCCCTGAGCTCGAAAAGTGGATGACTTCCTCCGACGCCATCGTCCTCGGCCCGGGAATAGGACTGCACGAAGAAACAGTAGACGTGGTCAAGAAACTCATCACTCAAACCGGCGAACTCAACAAGCCACTAGTCCTAGACGCGGACGCGCTGAAAATATTCGGCCGAAGCCGCAGACGGCTCAACAGTCCAGCAGTCCTGACACCTCACGCGGGAGAATTCGCGCAAGTGCTACAGCGGAAGATCAGTCCTGAGATCTCGCTCCGACAAGAAGCCACAACACAGCTCGCCAAAGAAACAGGAGCGACAGTAGTACTGAAAGGAAATGTCGACATCATCGCAGACCCGACACGCCTCAAACTCAACAAGACAGGGAACCCCTACATGACAGTTGGTGGCACAGGCGATGTTCTAACCGGCATAATCGGCGCACTCCTGGCCCAACACATCGAACCCTTCAGAGCCGCGGCTGCCGGCGCATTCCTCAACGGACTCGCAGGAGACATGTTGATGAAGGAGAGAGGACCAACGGTCACACCCCTAGCACTAGTAGATTTCATCCCACAGGCGATCAAGTATTGCATAGACGGACCACCATATCCGAAAATCCGGAACTAGAAGATCAATCATCACCGCGGGTCATGATTTACGACTACCACCAAGACGATCCCAGCAAGTGCACATCGGCCAAACTCCAGAAATTCCATCTAGCCCGACAACTCAATTCTCTAAAACAGATTCCCCGATCAGCGATAGTGCTCAATCCGTCAAGCAATCGCACGTTATCGTTTGAGGATCGCACTTTGATAGAACAATATGGCCTAGTGGGACTAGACTGCTCGTGGAACCTGTCCGAGGAAATTCTTCAGAACAACATCAAAGGTGAAAACCGACGACTACCAACACTCCTGGCAGGCAACCCGACAAACTACAGCATCAGAGGAAGACTCAGCAGCGCGGAGGCACTCGCAGCCGCTCTCCTCATAACAGGATTCGAGAAAGAGGCCCAACGCCTTCTCGCAGTTTTCACCTGGGGCCACACGTTTCTCACTCTAAACAAGGCACCGCTGGAAGCATACTCGCAGACTTCAGTCGACGACATGAGTAAGCAGGAACAAGAGTACTTCCCGTCGTCCAGAGCCTAAATGTTTATATCAACTACGCAGTTAAGAAAAGAGTTTGGTAGCATTAGCAGGTCGAATAGTAGAAGCCCACGGTACCCGGCGGCGGCGTCAATCCGACGCTTAGGGCGTTACGCCTGTGTATGAAAGATTGACCTCCACTGTGGGCGAAATAATATGCGGACCAAAAAAACCCGGGGCAAAGAATACCCTGGAACGTTTCGGTCCAAGGAAGGCTCGTAGCCACCTGCTAAACTCCAGCCAATTCCTGCAGATTGATGTGATAGGCGTCCATAACTCCTATCGTTCCAACTCCGCTTGATCCTGGCGGACCCAACTGCTATCGGGATGAGACTAAGCCATGCGAGTCGCACGCTTCCAGGCCAATGTGGGAGCGTGGCGTACGGCTCAGTAACATGTGGCTAACCTACCCTCCGGACCGGGACAACTTCGGGAAACTGAGGCTAAACCCGGATAGATGGAGAGGCCTGGAACGGTTCTCCGTCGAAATAATCCTAGGACCATGCTTTCTAGGACTGCCCGAGGATGGGGCCGCAGCCGATCAGGTCGTTGGTGAGGTAACGGCTCACCAAGCCTATAACCGGTACGGGCCGTGAGAGCGGGAGCCCGGAGATGGGCACTGAGACAAGGGCCCAGGCCCTACGGGGCGCAGCAGGCGCGAAACCTCTGCAATGCGCGAAAGCGTGACAGGGTCATCCCGAGTGCCATCCGCTGAGGAAGGCTTTTACCCGGTCTAACTCGCCGGGAGAATAAGGGGAGGGCAAGTCTGGTGTCAGCCGCCGCGGTAATACCAGCTCCTCGAGTGGTTGGGACGATTATTGGGCCTAAAGCGTCCGTAGCCGGCTGGAAAAGTTCTCCGTAAAATCCAACGATCCAATCGTTGGCTCGCGGGGAATACTTTCCGGCTTGGGGGCGGGGGAGGTCGGCGGTAGTCCCGGGGTAGGGGCGAAACAACGAAGAACTCGTTTCGCAGTCTTATAATCCCGGGAGGACCACCAGTACGATTGCAGGAGTATGTGCAGCGAGCAGCGCAATGAATCAATCCATTCCCAGACTTCTTGGACACAGCTTCGGAGACGGATACATTCACAGGGCGAAATGGTACTTCGTATACACCAACAAGGCCGAGGAATTGCACGACGAGGTCAAAGAGAGTGTATCTAACATCTTTGGAAGAGTCTCTCATTGCAGGCGAACCTCAATCGGTGGGACACCACAAGTTCAATTCTCTCCCGTCGTCGGGAAGAAACTTAACGAGCAAGGTGGACCACAAGGTTCCAAGATAAGGCAAGGGACGATCATCCCGCCAACGATGACCAACGGCGACGAAGCAACAATTGCGAACTTCCTCGGAGCCTTGTGCGACGATGAAGCCCAGATTCGAACGGACAGTGGATCGAAGCAGATCGCTCTAAAATCCGTGAAGATTTCTTCTCTCGAAGCCGAACTCGAAGCCTATCTGAATCAGATCAGAGAGATGTTCGAGAGCCTAGGAGTCACATGTTCAGCCCCGAAACGCGACAGAACATATGTCCGTCGAGGCGAAACAAGGATATCCAAACGCATCTGGATTACTAGCAGCACTAATTTCGCAACCTTCGCGCGGAAGATCGTGCTGAATCATTCGGAAAAACGAGCTCGACTGCAAACTCTCCTATAATCGTGGTGAATGGCGAAGGCGGCCGACTAAAACGCGCCCGACGGTGAGGGACGAAAGCTGGGGGAGCGAACGGGATTAGATACCCCGGTAGTCCCAGCTGTAAACGATGCAGGCTAGGTGTTAGGACGGGTACGGCCCGTTCTAGTGCCGCAGGGAAGCCATTAAGCCTGCCGCCTGGGGAGTACGGCCGCAAGGCTGAATTCTCGTCCGGCAGAAAACCGCGCTTGACGAGACAGTTTACTTAAAGGAATTGGCGGGGGAGCACCACAAGGGGTGAAGCTTGCGGTTTAATTGGAGTCAACACCGGGAACCTTACCAGGGGCGACAGTTGGATGAAGGTCAGATTAAAGGTCTTACCGGACTAGCTGAGAGGAGGTGCATGGCCGTCGCCAGTTCGTGCCGTGAGGTGTTCTCTTAAG
>VBAW01000069.1 GCA_005888635.1 Candidatus Bathyarchaeota archaeon
TTGATCGGAATAACTTGCGCGTAATGGTGGGTCCTTCGACCAGTTTGGCGGAGTGATGAATCCACTGCCAGATCTGCGCTCTACAAATCTCAACCGTCGCGGTGTCTTCCATCAAGTTATTGATCGCGACACAACCAAGGCCTCCCAGCCAAGACTCCAGATACCTTAAGCTGACTGCAATGTTCGCTCTGACTGCTTGCTCGGTTATCTTGGGCTCCGGGACTTTGAGAAGATCCTCACGGCGCACCTGCACGATCTCTCTACCGTCATTGGATTCTGCAGGGTGGTCGTTGAAGACTCTCATGACCACGGGTACAAGTCCTGGGTGAGCGACCCACGCGCCCTGGTATCCCTCTGAAAGTTCGCGCTTCTTGTCGGCAATGACCTTGTCGATGGCTTCCTGTGATCGAGGGTCTCCTCTGATGGGTACCTGTGCAGCCATTCCGCCGATTGCGTAGGCGCCTCGTTTGTGGCAGGTTTGCGCGAGCAGGACAGAGCAGGACTTGAGGAAAGGCGCGGTCATCGGGAGTAATGGTCTTTCAGGGACGACAAACTTTGGGTCCTCACCAAGGAACTTGATGAGGCTGAAGATGTAGTCCCAGCGGCCGAAGTTGAGGGCCGTTATCCTCTCGCGCAACGAGTGGAGGATCTCCTCCATTTGAAAAGCTGCGAGAATAGTCTCGATGAGGACGCTGCATTTGATGCTAGCGCGGGGAAGGTTCAGAGCTTTTTCTGTGTAGTCGAAGACGTCGTTCCAGAGGCGGGCCTCCAAATAGCTTTCCAGTTTAGGAATGTAGATGTACGGCCCGGTCCCGCGACCAACCAATTTCTTCGCATTATGGTAGACGAAGAGACCGTAGTCGAAAAGGAAAGCTGGAGTCGAATAGGGCCCAAGCCGGATATGTTTCTCGGTGAGGTGTAGGCCTCTAGGTCGGACAAAGAGTGTCGCAAGCTTTTCTCCGAGCCTATACTCTCGTCCATCTGGACCCGTGTATGTGATGGTCTTATCGACTGCGTCTCGAAGGTTCACTTGACCCTGCAAGGTTCCCTTCCAGGTTGGCGAGTGGGAGTCTTCGAAATCCGCCATGTAAACATCAGCGCCCGAATTGAGAGCATTAATCACCATCTTCCGGTCGACCGGGCCTGTGATTTCGACGCGCCGTTGGCGAAGGTCAGCTGGGACTGGTCCTACCTTCCAGTCGGAGTCTCGAATTTCATGTGTCTCGTCGAGAAAATTGGGAAGTGTTCCAGTTCGAAGCCGCGCATGAGCGAGGGTTCTCTTCTGCAGCAGCGAGTCTAGGCGTGGAGAGAATTCTCGGACCAGGTCGCGGACAAAGGCCAGCGCTTCAGGCGTCAGTATCTCGTCGAAGCCCTCGAGGGTCGGAGATGGTATCATGAGGCTCTATGGTCTGAACTAGACTTCGGCCCGACCATCGGCCTAGAATGGTAATTCAACTCTATTGACTCTTGTCGTGATCATGTTCCGAGCGGCGGATTGGAGGAGTCGCCACGGCTGTCTGCTCTTTGAACTGAGCTGTCTCTGTAGACTCATCCATTGCCGTTGTTGAGGATGTTCCGCTTGAGATTACGGTCGAAACCTCGTCGAAGTATTCTGTTCCTACGAACGCTTGGTGTTTTACTGCGGAGTAGCCTTCTCTTTCCGCTTCGAACTCTTTTCCTTGGACGCGAACGTAGGCGGACATTCCCTCGACCGCGTATTGTCTGGCGAGTTCGAACATGGAGACTGAGAGGCTGTGGAAGCCGGCGAGGGTAACAAACTGGAACTTGTAACCCATCGAGGCCAGGTCTTTCTGGAAGCTACGGATTACGCGGGGATCGAGGTGTTTCTCCCAGTTGAATGAGGGCGAGCAATTGTACGCGAGCAGTTTACCCGGATGGACTCTGTGGATGCCTTCAGCGAACCTTCTAGCCTCGTCGAGGTCTGGCGTCGCAGTCTCACACCATATGAGGTCGGCGTATGGCGCGTAGCTTATGCCACGCGTGATTGCCGCTTGTAGTCCCGGTTTGAGCCTATAGTAACCCTCCGCGGTTCGTTCCCCTGTAATATACGGAAGGTCTCGCGGATCAGCGTCGCTCGAGAGAAGCTTCGCTCCAACCGCATCCGTTCTCGCTACTAGATAGGTTGGGACACCCATCACATCAGCTGCAAGCCGGGCCGCGACAAGGGTCCTGATGAACTGGTGAGTCGGGACCAGAACCTTCCCACCCAAATGGCCGCACTTTTTCTCTGATGCAAGCTGATCTTCGAAGTGTACCCCCGACGCTCCCGCTTCGATCATTGCCTTCATCAGCTCGAACGCGTTGAGGGGGCCTCCAAACCCGGCCTCGGCGTCGGCGATTATCGGGGCGAACCAATCTATCTTTCCTTTCCCGCTCAAGTGTTGTATCTGATCGGCTCTCTGGAAAGCTTGATTGATTCTCTTTACAACATTCGGAACGCTGTTGGAAGGGTAGAGACTCTGGTCCGGGTACGTCTGCCCAGAAAGGTTAGCGTCCGCTGCTACCTGCCAGCCGCTCATGTAAATGGCTCTTAGGCCTGCTTGAACCATTTGAAGCGCCTGGGCACCTGTAAGTGCACCTAGCGTTGGAATGTAGGCCTCGTCCGTCAGGAGGCGCTCGAATTTCTCAGCACCTATTCTTGCGAGCGTGTACTCGGGACGGATTGTACCACGAAGTCTAACAACATCGTTTGCCGAGTAGGGTCGGCGAATCCCATTCCAGCGATCGGAGAGCCAGCTCCGCTCTAAGCGCCCGGTCTCACTGCTTGCATCAGCTACGCTGGTCACGAAGCGTCTAGCTTTCAATGACTGATCGGCTGATAATAAGCGTTGATGATTACCCTATTCGATTTCTATCCTTGGATATACTTGTATGCCTAGCTAAACCCAAAATTCCTGAGACTCGGAATGCCTAATTTGCTTTGGACCTGACGGATAATTCGATGGTCCCGGATGTGCTCTTCGAGTATCGTGCCTCTGGGGCTCACCTAAGCGAACCACGACTCTTGTCCCCTCTTCGATCTTCGGCATTACAGTATTCCCCCCTGCGATCGGGTCGGCGGGCGCATATGCTCTTCATGGAAGAGGCCGTCTCATTGAAGATCTATGAAAGAGAAAGGACCGGAAGAGAACTCCGGGCGAAGCTAGTCACGAGACTTCTCTTCTCTACGGTTGGAGTAGCTTGGCCTGGCTCTTTGTCACCGGATTCTTTTGGTATGCGCTCAGAGGTTTTGAACTTCTCGGCTGGAGACTTCCCAATGATGGGTTTGGGATTGTCTGGGGTGAGAGTAATGGTCGAAAGCGAAAATGATCTTGGTGAAAACACAGCTCCGGCACCGTCGAACTCGATAGGGCCGCAGCCGATTTCAGTTTCGTTGATTGTGGACGTTCTTGAAAATTTCGGGGGATGCGGGGTCTCGCTTGCATCTGTGTTCACCCGTGGACATAACCTATTTCCGGTTTCGCGTAGATACAGTACTAGATGAGATTTCCATACCCGCTTGACGACTGCGAATGTGGACACTACAGGCTGAATCACAGCCCTAGGACAGACTCTGGCGAGACGAAGTGTAGCGCGTGTTCGTGCTCTCAGTTTAGTCTGAGGGTGGCGGCGAATGGACGAATCGAAGTGAAGATCCAGGATTGAAGGAATAGCCGGAAGCATCGTTTTCGGCTAAAAAACGTCCAGTTCAAATGCCCAGAATGCGACCAAGTAGAGCAGGCAACATATGTAGGCAGCCCTGGACCGGGCTGGTCCAATGAGCCCAGTTCGGGAAAGTTCTCTGGGCATCGCAAAACTATCAGCGGCGGTAAATAGGTTAGCGTGGAAGAAGCTAAGAGGTGTTCATTCGTGCGCCAGGGCTGACTGTAAGATGAGGACTAACGAAGAAATCATCAGACAGGCTGGAAGAAGCCGGACCATGATGGACTTTTACATGATCCAGATGGAAATTCTTCTAGACATTCGCACTTTAGTGAAGGAGCTGATAGAAATCAGCTCAACCGATCGACGAATGGAAGAAACCAAGCGCTCAGCTGGAAGGTAGTCAAGCACTAAAGCCGGTGAGCCCGAGCCTCAGCTCAATCTGGGCTTTTGCTCATGCCGATCCAGGCTTGGTGAAAGACCCGTTGTGGGCAATCTTCCAACTACGTATTGGATCGAGTGTTCTATCAGGGAGCCAACGACTAGGAATGCGGGGCCGATCGGTCCATAAAGCAACCAGAGGCGTGCTCCGACGCCCTCGCTGAGAGTCTCAGCAATGACTCCTGCGGTGATCACACCTCTTGGGTTCCTGAAGCGAAGATACGGCTGTTGAGTAATCACATTCTCCGTGATCTGATGCTCAATGTAGAATCCGATGAAGAAGTAGAGCGAGGCGATTAGCGAACTCATCGAGAGCAACGACGATGTATTCGAGAGTAGTATCAGCCAGACGCTCCAGTTGACCAC
The DNA here is from genome assembly GCA_005888635.1 of Candidatus Bathyarchaeota archaeon. Classification (GTDB taxonomy): domain Archaea; phylum Thermoproteota; class Bathyarchaeia; order 40CM-2-53-6; family 40CM-2-53-6; genus 40CM-2-53-6. The sequence goes on from VBAW01000069.1 coordinate 4,471, forward strand.
TTCGAGTAGCGTGAAACCGAATATTTTGGCGAAGACTCTGCCGGTGAAATTAGGATTCTCGGCTCGCTGCATGATCGAGTGCTCGATGAGGAGGACGATCAGGAGGACTAGCGGGGCGATTGGGATGCCTTGATAGAACATTGAGGCCTGAGCGAGAATGAGCCAGGCGATCAGTCCAGCATCCTCTATGATACTGACTAGTAACGCAACGCCGGCTGCGGTAGCTTTCGAGTAGGAGCTCATCGTTCCACCAGCTACCTATTAGAATGAGCATATACTTTGCATGTACACAAGTGCATCAAGAAACCAACACAACATTCACGGCTCAATATCCGGGGTCCATCCAAGCGATCCGTTCTCTAGCCTGGTATCCAGATTTTGTCGAGCCAAATAAGCCGGATGAACGGTTCCTAGATGGCTCAGGTAATCCTCTCTATCAAGAGGAATATGACATAAAGAGCAACAAATTGGAGGAGGTGACGTCACACCCTAGAAATTCTTGGTCTCGGACGGAGCCATGGGACAGCAGCGACTGAAGCTTTCCAAAGCAGGATGAGGGACAAGCATGAGGTCGTTGCAGACGCCGAATCGACCGGTGAATTCCTGTAGACTTATACTGTTGAACGCCTTCTCGGCGAGAGAGGAGAGTTCACGGTGACCAGACGGAACCAGTTTCTCTCACTTCTGATCGCAGCGATTTCGGTTGTCATCATGTTCGCTGTTCCAGTAATATACGTCGCTTCCCCCGCCTCCCCGCCCCCTCGCTGTGGGTTGTTCCCGTGCCTGGGGCCCCAGGCTAGTTACCAATCGATTACCAGACACCTACTAGGAGTTGGTGGACAGATCCCGGCCGACTTCACGCGATACGATTTCTTCTGGTGACAATCTCTCTTTCATAGGGCAAGTGGCTTCAAAGACGGAGTAAACCTCGTTTTATTGATATTCGGAAGATGCCGGTCTCGGTGGTAGGATTCGGCCAAAACTAGAACTGATATTCTCCTCATCCAACGCGTCAGATCAACGGCCAGTCGATTGAAGCCAGTCGGGCTCACCAGTTCCGCTTGGTGGCAGACTTGGTTCTCGACTTCTAAATTATTCCGCTTTTATACTGGATGGGATTGTGCGCCATATCTAGATGAGATGAAGTGACCATGCAACCCGAGCAGGGTATCAGCCACGAGCTGGGCCTAGGCGAGGTTATCTCGAAAACCTTCGAGGTGTACCGGCGAGACTTCGCCAAGTATTTCGTTCTCTTTGCGGTAGTGGGAGTGATCATCCAAGTCGTCACTGTCCTGGCGCAGCAAGCCTTCGTCCTCCCGACTCTTCCTGTCAATCCCACGCCTCAACAGTTCTCCGCCTATTTTTCCGCGTTGTTTGGAGCACTATTCCTGCTCCTCGTTGTGATCTTCGTTGTGAATATCGTATTCTCAACTATTGCCGAGAGCAGCGCAATCAGGCTGGCCTCTGAACAGATCACGAAGGGACAAGTTAGCCTCGGAGCATCCATCAGATTCGCTGTCTCAAGACTTCTCTCGATCTGGGCGCTCAGCATAATCGTCGGGATCATCGTCGTCCTAGGCATCATTGCCCTAATCGTCCCCGGAATCATACTGGCAATAATGTTCTCCCTCGCACTCCCCGTCCTCTTGATCGAGAACAAAGGAGTAACCGAGAGTATGGGGAGGAGTCGTCAGCTCGTCAGCCACCGGTGGGCTAAGACCTTCGGAACATTTCTTGTCCTCGGAATAATCGTCCTGATCGCCTCGCTCATTTTCAGTGCGATAACCGCGCCTCTAGGCTTCATAGGCCCAGTGGTCAACGGGATTCTTTCGGCACTCTACCAACCACTATTCCCGATACTAATGGCCGTCTACTACTACTCCAATCTTGCGAGAATCTCACAGCCTCCTCCAGGCCAGATGCCGATGGGATCAACTACACCATTCCAGCTTGGAATGAAGCTCTGCCCCACCTGCGGCACGCAGAATTCCTCGTCGGCAGCCTTCTGCACAAAATGCGGAGCCAGGCTAAGTTGACCGCAGCGACCTCCATAGAGGGATCAATCGATCAGGCCTAGAAGGGTGAGGCTGATGAACAAGCTAGCAGCTTGATTGCCACGGGGAATGATCAAATGTTGGCTCATCCCTGCTGCGTAGCGGGGGTCGGGCTACGCAAACACTCCGAACGCAGTGAAAACGATTCCAAGAACCACCATGAACGTCGAATCACCCCGAGCGCCAAGGACCTGCTTATGCGTGTACTTCTTGTCTGGAAACCTCCACGTCTGAACACTGTAAAGGATTCCGATTATGAAAGCGACAATTCCGAGCCAAAGCCAAATGACGTTCAAGGCTTGCTCACGAGCCTAACCTAGAATATCGAACGGGGTCGCATAACCAATCTCTAACCAGCTCCCGCCCTCTCAGCCATCAAAGAGCCAGGTCATCCATGTCCCATAGTGTCATCCAGCAGATCCAAAACGTTATTCGACTTATTCGCGATAGAAAGAATGTGCACAAGAAGACTCTTGCGGAAGAATGTGTTGCGGGTTCGCACTCGCCGCTGTGCTGATTGCGGTTGCAGCAAGTGTAACCGGCTACTACGCTACTCATACTGAATCCAGTCATGGATATCAAGGATAAGGTGGCCGTCTGGCAGGGGTACTCACCCTGGCCGTCTTGCAAGTGCAAGACCGTGTTAATACGGAGCTGAATCTCTACTACTTTGACTGGGTAGGAGCAGTCGGAACAGGAGTCGGATGTGGGGTTGGCTTTGTGATAGTGCATGCGGTCTTCAGATAGGTTCCCCAGATGTCTCCGTGCTGACGCAGGACCGGTGTGATTCGCTCGTCTCCCCACGGGACCCAACACGTGTTCAGAAGTTTTGTCTTTCTGGTGTCCCTTGGTTCCCTATTCCTTGGGATATGAGTTCGAATCCCCTGGCCTTACGACGTCTTCGCAGTCGACTGCACAGGATAAGCCAAGGCGGTGTGGATATCGATCGTCCAGACGAGCGTCTGTGGACCCTTCTGTCCAGTGTTGAAGAACTGGTAGATCACGAGGTTGGACATAGGTTCCCGGAAGCCGCCGTGACGGAAACCTCGTTCGGAGGGGCGAACCCGGTAATTGAGCCGGGTGCCGTGTATGCCATGACGCGCCGGATGGCTCTGATGGGGCTTAGAGTATGAGTACAGTCGAAGCGAAGTGTGGGTTACAAATCGGAAATGAATACTGCAACCGCAACCAAAGGCCGGGTTAGAACATGGCCGCGGAGACTAAGGAAAGAGAGTCGTGGACTGAACAAGAAACTTCGGGGAAGGACGTTAGCCCCTTGAGCCAGCTTAAACTATCAAGAGTTTACCGATTTATCGATCAGCAGACAGGGGCGCCTCAGATCTCAGACTTTCCCGACTCCAATCCTTCAGGGGATACTCCTCTAGAGATACGGATGAAACACTTTACGGAGATCGAAAACTTCAGCTTTCTCGCATATGTCCTCGGACATGAGCTCGGGGGGACGACTCCTAGGCCCATTAGGACAGTAGGGGACTTACAAGTCCCTGACGAGGAATTTCAAAACTTAGTCAACGAGGCAAAGACTTCCACTCTGACCGACGAGGAACTGGCTGACACGGTGCTCGACGTGGGAATCAACTGGGAGCACTTCGTCGCCTCAAACGACAACCTCGTCATCCCCGAGCATCCCCTGAAGATAACCGATGTTCAGATGCAGGAGAAGATTGACGCGCTCGACTTCATCACAGAAGCACTAGTCCGAGAGATCAATCTCCGCAGTATCGAGAAGCAGACGGGAGCCAAGACTAGGAAGAGCCACGAGTAATGCAGTATTCCTGGTAGGCATAGCCGGCACTCGTATCGGTTCATTTCTTTGAGTTCTACGGAACCCGCTAGGAACATATCTGTCAGCATCTGCAACAACCAGCGACCTAACGGTTACTACTTTCGCCAGTCCCAGAGAAGAATAAAAC
>VBAW01000070.1 GCA_005888635.1 Candidatus Bathyarchaeota archaeon
GAGACGGGAATAATCGGAGTGTTCACTTCGCTGAATCTGATTCTGTTCTATGTCTTCTGGGAAATAGTACTGATTCCGATGTTCTTCTTTATCGGGATCTGGGGGGGACCGCGGAGAAAATATGCTTCTCTGAAGTTCCTAATCTTCACCTATGCTGGAAGCGCCGTCATGTTGTTCGGGTTTGTGGCTCTCTATGCATGGACAGGAAGCCAGGGCACTCCCTCCTTTGACTACGCCACGATCCTCACGAGATCTGCAAATATCGCCATGCCGTTTCAAGTAGCCGCGTCGCTTGCGACGTTTGTTGGATTCGCGGTCAAACTGCCAATCTTCCCTCTTCACACGTGGCTTCCGGACGCGCACGTCGAAGCTCCCGCACCTGTGAGTGTTCTTCTCGCAGGCCTCTTGTTGAAGATGGGTGGCTACGGACTAATCAGATACAACTTGTTACTATTCCCAGCGGCGGACAAACTTCTCTGGCCAGTCTTCACCGCAATAGGACTCATAACAATGATCTACGGAGCGTCTGTCGCGTTCGTCGCACAGGACATGAAACGCATGATTGCCTTGACGAGCGTGAATCACATGGGATACGTGTTGTTGGGCACCTTCACTCTGGGATCAATTGGGGTCTCCGCTGCCGTCTTCCAAATGTTCGCCCATGGACTGGCTGTCGGAATGCTCTTCCTCATGTCCGGATACATCCATGAGCAGACCGGTACTCGCAACATAAACGAGCTGAAAGGTCTACGAGGTAGAATGCCAACGACCACTCTCCTTCTAATCCTAGCGTCCATGGCGGCGATGGCTGTCCCGGGATTTGCCAACTTCATCAGCGAATACCAAGTGATCCAGGGAGCCCTAAGCGCAAACTATCTCTTCGGACTCGCAATCCTCGCTCCGGGACTGACGGTCGGGTATTTTCTCTGGATGTTAAGACGAGTCGTCATGACGCCTGGTGTCGGTCCGAGAAACGAGATACAGCTGCACTCACAACTGATCCTAACCGCGTTCCTCGTTCCACTACTGGTTTTCGGAGTCTATCCTTTGCCACTGCTTGGAAATGCGATCAAGCCGACGGTCGATCACTTGCTCTCAATACTATTTCCGGGGGGAAAGTAGGATCACAAACCTCTGGGTCCTAGCCCCGTTCCTCACACTCGCAACATTCGGCCTGCTCGTCACTCCTGCTGGACTGCTAAAACGGGGCAAGACCAACATCGGGGTGGCGCCCTACGCAGGATTAGCTGGAATAGTAATCGCACTTGCCTCCACAATCTGGTTAGGATTCTACGGAGGACCGTCGCAGATCTTCGGAGGATTCCAGATAGATCTCTTCACCTACTTCTTCACAGGAGTTCTACTCCTTGTCTCGCTGTTTGTCGCGATATCATCTCTTGATTACATGAAGGGAGACGCTAACACAGCCCCCTACTTTGGACTCCTACTACTATCAACCCTAGGAATGATCGTCCTAGCCGCGTCGATGGACCTTGTCCTTCTCTATGTTGGATGGGAGCTCATGAGCATCCCCACATACGCTCTGACAGCTATCAAGAAAAAAGACCCTAACTCAAATGAAGCGGCGGTAAAATTCTTCGTAATGTCCGCCCTGTCGTCAGCCCTGCTTGTTTTTGCCATATCACTGACATTCGGGATAACAGGATCGACCAGTCTCCCCGCAATCGCGAGTTCTCTTTTGACGCTCACCGGTGATACGAGGTCGTTCGCTCTGATTGCAATCGTAATGTTCGTGGCCGGTTTTGGCGTCAAGATGGCTGTGGTTCCCTTCCACATGTGGATCCCAGACGCCTTCGAGGGGGCCCCGACGACGGTCAGTGCCTTACTGGCTGCGGGAGCGAAGATGGCCGCATTTGCGGCCGCATTTCGTGTATTCATCGTAGCATTTGGGACTGTCAACATTGATTGGTATTCGACCTTCGCAATCGTAGCGATTGCGACGATGACCTTGGGTAATGTAGCTGCGTTGATGCAGAAGAGTTTTACGCGCCTTCTCGCGTATTCTAGCATCGCTCAGGCCGGGTATGTCATGATTGCACTCGCTGCACCGATCACAGCGAGCGGATCTCCTCTAGGACTTGCAGGAGGACTCTTTCACGTGCTCAACTATTCGATAGTCAAGACGGGAGCGTTCGTCGCTGCGGCGGCTGTTGCTACGAGATTGCCCTTGAACGCTCTAGATTCTTTCAACGGGCTCGCTAAACGAATGCCACAGACAGCGTTCAACATCGCCATATTCTTCCTAGCGTTAGCTGGCGTGCCTCCGCTCAACGGATTCTTCAGCAAAGTCATGCTCTTCACGGGAGCAGTGTTCTCTCCCTACTCTTGGGGAGGCTACTTGGCAATCGCTGCTTTGTTGAACAGCGGTTTCAGTATGAGCTATTATGGTTGGCTGATTAAGAGGATGTACTTTGACGATCCTGCAGACTCGTCAAGAATCAAGGAGCCTCGAGCTTACACGAGCGTCATGTGGATGGCGACAGCCTTAGCGTTCATTATCGGGCTCTATCCAGATCCTTGGATACGCCTAGTCCAGGGCGCCGCTGCCTCCCTCATCCCCGTCCCCACTCACTGAGAATCCCAACTTCGCGTTAATCAAGCCAACAATATCCGCGACACTGTTGACTATCTGATCCTTCCGGAAACTCCGTTCCTCAGGGCCCAGTTCGATCTGAATGACTTGGACTGACTGAGCAGACGAGTTGTCTGTTCCCCTATCGTTGCGTTGAAGGCCCAATACTCTATTTCCAGATTGGTCCACCTCAGGGTTGACGTTAAAGTGGGGTTCAAGTCCGCTCCTAATTATGTCAAGGATTTCTTCAGATTCTGAACCGTCTCCTTGATTCTTGACCGTTATTCCGGGCTCTGCCGCCCCACTAATCGCAATGACGCACTTGATTCCATATTCTTCAATGAAATTTTGCACACTTTTCTCTAAGGTCGCGTCGGCCGACTCCGTTTCGTCTCCGCTTTGGGGCTGCTTCCTCTCCTTTGCGACGATTGCCCAGCTCTTTGACAGAAGCGCTGCCTCCTCAACAATTTGTCCAGTGTAAAGATCGCGTTTCGAAGTCGCAATGTGAGGACTGAACAGAAGAACCAAACCCTCACCCACAACTTCTGTGTGATCGGGATGAATGATCTTTACTGGCATTTCGAGATCCGGAAGAATTACTTCTGCGAATCGATAATCAATTCATATCAATAAACCATTCTTGGTCTCTCGTACCCATCAGGTTTCAAGTCCAACCTGTTTCGATATCTCTCTAGCCATCTTCGCCGCTTGAATCTCGTTCTCTACTCCTCCTATGAGAAATCGTCCGTTCCGGAAAAGTGAGACCGTGAACCCTCCATGTCGATATACGAGAACTGAGGCTGTGCTCAGAAGAATCTTGTCCGAAGGGATACTGTTTCCTATTTTCGAGAGCTCTATTGTCAGTTCACTCACAGGAAGAACGTTTGCCGTGTGTTCTCCACACAAGAAGGTCACCCGTCCATCGGATCCAGACCTATCGCCATTACTGTTTCCGCATCCTTCACAATCGTGTCGTCTTGCTAGTTTAGTAAGCAGGAATTCCGGACCTGCTATATCGACTGTGACAAGTTTGTCGCTCCACTGATTTGGATTGCCTAAGAGGAATCGGAGGGCTACTCCAGTTCCTAGGGTTCCAGTCAGACCCGTGATCGACGGGCTAACTCCGAGAGTTTCGCAGCTGTCTGCAAATCTGTCGGTAATCTGAGGCATGATGCATTCCAGACACGCAGTTTTGGGAGGGTTTAGCAGTGCTATGTGAGCTTGATCCGCTATCGCGCTCGCAAAAAGGTAAGGAGTTTCGTTCACAACCGCAAACTGGTTGAGGATATATCTGGTTCGAAAGTTGTCAAGACCATCGAATACTAGGTCCACGTCTCTCAGAAGGTCGCTCGCATTTCTATCCGTCACAGTTTCGATCAAAGGCTCGATTTTGCACCATGCGGCGTCCTCCGACAATCTATCTGCTATGACCTCTGCCTTGGGATGATAGAGGTCGTTCATTGATGCTGAGTGTAGTCTTTGGAGATTTGTGCTCTCGACGATATCCTGATCGATAAGCTTGAGGTGTCCAACCCCTGATCGGGCCAAGTAATACGCAGCGGCGCTTCCTATCCCTCCGATTCCGATGATTGCTACCGAGGACTCCTGCAGTTTCTGGAGTCCTGCCGGCCCAATACCCGGAATCGAGATTTCCCTTGAGAAGTAATCGTTTGATTGTATGATCATTGCCGAAACCTGGCTGGTAGAGAGGGTTGAAGTGTCTTTTCGAGCCGTCAACTACGGGAACTTGGGGGACAGGGCTCCGGCAGGGCATGCATCTATGCACGCCATGCACAGGATGCATTCTGAGTCGTTGAACTTTTTCCAGTCGAGATCAAGGATCGGTATTTGCATTGGGCAGGCGGTCTCGCACTCTTTGCATTCTGAGCATTTGATCGGGTCTCGATGCATTCCGAGGAGACTGTTCTTTTGAGTCACAGCCATTATAGCACCGACTGGGCACACGTAGCGACACCAGAATCGAGGAATCCTCCAGGCCGCGTAGACGAACCCGACCAAGACGACAACATTGAGCCACGTTAGGGCAGAAATGTGCCCGAACCATGACGAGAGATTTCCGAAAGTCAAATCGGAACTCTGAGCGGTCCCCAGAAATCTCCATGAGCCACCGAGAATCGCGGGAAGAGTTCCGAACAGGGTCCCGTCAGGGGTTATTGCAACGAAGAGTCCGTCAGCAAGAGGCCCGAGACTCGTCCTGTAATCATTTCCGACTCCGTAGTAGACGGCGAGTCCCAACGAACCGCTGATGAGGAACGCAAGAGCGACAAGCACATACTTTAGACGAATCCAGTAAAGGTGAGCTCTCTTCTCGACGGAATCGACTCGCCCCTTGACGGTGGTGATCACGTCTTGCAGAAAGCCGACGGGGCAGATCCATCCGCACATAAAACGACCTAGAATCGCGCCAACCACCAGCATTATCCCGATAGGGAGCCACGGGAAGAGTCCATTCTCGAGAAACAGTGTAATAGCGTCCATTGTGCTGGTTACTTGCGCCTGCGATTTCACGCTCGCCACGATCGGGAGCACAACCCACGAGCGCGTTCCGTTGAATGCTGGGACGAGGCTCATGATGCCGATCCCGCTGAAGAGCACGAAGAAACCGAGCTGAACGATTGTTCTTACAGGCCAGTAATAGCCTCGGACCTTGATTCGTCCGAGCCGAGCGCGAATGCCCTTCGTCGGTTCAGTTTTCACGTCAGGAACTCGCGTTTTCTCCATTTGATTGGACCTACCCAAAGAACGGGAGGAACTGTCTGACGAGTTGCTGCAGGATATCCCATTGCTGACCGTAGACTCCGACCATCATTGCTGCGAGCCCCACCAGCAGGGTAAGTGAAGCTATTACTCGATTCACTGATTCTCACTAGGCCGTCCTGATAATCGATTGTGACTCTCGGTTCTTTTGATAGTTATATCGTTTCCTAACTCAGAAAGCCGCTGAACAGGTCGTAACGTATAGACAAGTCTTTAATACGATTTGGACGACTCGACGAAAAATATTGCTATAGAGCGACAGACGACATGTCGGACGAGAAGAAGCCAACCCCTCAACCTAGCGTCACTCCCTCGCCCTCGGTAAAAGCACCGGCTTCTCCTGCGCAACCGGCAAAACCAGCGATAGCGAAGACTTCTGCAATCTCGCGAAGGGCATTCGTCGTAGGCGCTCTAGGCGCCTCGACCCTGTTGGCCGTTGCAGCTTTCGCTCCACCATCGCTGCCGTCGTGGAATATTCTCAATCCTCTGCCCCCGACAAAAGAGGGGCCCACTCTGGTCACTTCATGGAATACGTTGGACACTAAATACAAGAACGCAGTTTCTGCCGGTAACCTTTACTCTCCTTCCGACTATTCAGAATTCTTCTATTTTCCCTACCCTGTCACCGCGAGTCCATATTACAAGAACGTAATCACCCGTCTTCCGGACCCGCTTGTAAATCCGTTGGTAAGTTCGTCTGACCCGAACTACTCCATCCTTTCAAAGGTCGCGGCATGGAATTTGACCTGCGTTCATCTACGCTGCATAGTTAATCCTGGCTACGCAGGCAATCCTGGATCAGGAGAATTCAGGCTTCAATGCCCTTGTCACGGAAGTCAGTATAGATTGACTGACGCGGTGCCTGTGGCCGGACCTGCTTTTGACTTAGGACTTCTTCCATTACCACGCGTTAAGCTCTCCTACGATTCAGCGACGGGAAACATAACAGCTACGGATTTGGACGGGACTGCCGGAGTTGGCCGGACAGACTAGCAAGAAAAGAGGGGTCCTAGACCCAATCATCGTGCTCCTGAGATGGATATGGGACAGGCTCGAAAGAACCCTCCTTCTTGCCATAAAGCTCGTCTTTCCTTCCCGGTTCATTAGCCCACTTGGATTCCTTGGAATGCTTACAGTGATAGTTTTCATAATCTTAGGGGTAACCGGGGCTCTCCTCCTGTTTCATTTCCAGCCAATCTTTGGGGATTGCCCGCCGGCGGCCCCCAATACGACGTACGTACCAGCCGCGACATGTAATGCTGCGTTCAACAGCGTAGCGTCGATAAACAATCAGGTCGATTGGGGATTCCTAATCAGGAACATTCACTATCAAGCTTCCAACGCCATGGTCCTCCTCGCTGTCATGCACATGTTCTACCAGTATTTCGCAGGCCGATACAAGCTTCGCTATGAGATTCTATGGGTCACCGGAATTATTCTCGGCGTCGTGACCATAATCGAGGCGTACACTGGGTACGACCTGATCTTCAATATTCGAGGGCAGCTGGCTATTAACATAGGGCAGACGCTGACGTATTATACCCCCGTCTTGGGTGCGAACCTTGCTCAGATAATATTCGGCTTCAGCTTTAACGACTTAGCTATCCGCTTTTACGCGTTCCACGTTTTCATAATCCCAATAATAATGCTCGCGATAATGTCCATCCATCTTCCCAAAAACCTCGTCTTGGACATTCCGGTAGCTTCAGCAATAACTGGCATCATTCTGATTCTCGGTGGACTATTTCCCGTGGAAGTTGGAGTACGTTATGATCCGAATCAATTGACGCAGATCACTTTTCCAGAATGGTACTTCACCAGCCTCTACGCATTCATCCGGACCCAGGGTCTGCAGCCTTTCATAGCAGGAGCTATAATCCCGGGAGTCTTCGTGCTCATCTTCACAGTAGTGCCCTTCTTCGATAAGGGAAGAAAGATTGCGATGATCGACCGACCATTTTGGGTCGCGCTGGGAGTTGCGGCTCTCGGACAGATAGCAATCGTTACAGTGTGGGGATTCCGGGCGAGCAACCCATTTCAACCCCTGCTCAATGAGGGTCAATTGCTTATTGATCCTGTTCTCTTCGCCGGTTCTTTGCTGATCGCGACGGCACTATCCTACGGTTTTGTCTACGCATTCGTGAGGTGGAGGAGAGCAAAGCTCGATGCCCTCCGAGCCGCTAAGAAGCCGATCCCATACCGAAAGGTCCAACCTTACCTCTTGACAAAGGGAGAAGTCTACGCGCTTCTCGGTGGCCTCCTACTCTTGCAAGCATTTCTCGATGTGGCCATCTTCCGCGCATTCCTCGATACTCTCAACAACTTCGCACTACTTGAGATCGGAATGGTTCTGGTCGCGTTCGCCGCGACCGTTCATATATACCGAGTAGGCGCTCAAGTGAAATAATAATGCAATTACCGAAGAAACATCTTCCTGTCGTTGGAATTCTTGGTCTGATAGTAGTTGCTGCTTCTGCTGGAGGAGTGTATTATTACCAGTTCGTCATTTCTCATACATCGGTCACGTACCTCCCTTCGCATCGACTTGTCTTCATGACTGCGATAATCGAGGAGCAAGGAGGATTTCACATCACCAACACGGCTTTCCTTAATCAGACCAACTTGCCCGGATTCGACTCATCGAAGGGATACAATCTCACTGGCGTAAACTACCATAACTACACGGGCGAGAGCGATGGTAAGACAATCGATGCTCATGTTGGAGATACTATCACGTTCTACATCTATGGGCTAAACGCAACCAGCCCGTGCAATACCACTCCAGCTAATCAGTGTTGGCTCTCCACCGCCCACGGCTTCACAATATCGGGACCCGGCACGCCAGACGTGACAAACGGAATCCTGCCTGGAACAATTCCATTCGGCAAGTGGTATACCGTGACGGTGACTTTCAACACTGGCGGCTCATACTCTTACTTCTGTACAATCAACTGCAGCCCAAAGCATACGCAGATGGCCGGCCAGATTGCTGTGACTTAAGGCGACACAGCTGCTAATTCAACGC
>VBAW01000071.1 GCA_005888635.1 Candidatus Bathyarchaeota archaeon
AGACCGGCAACCGGTCGGCCTGATCGGACTCGCAGACACGGTGAAGGAATCCTCAGCGCCGACAATCAAGGCATTGAAGAAAATGGGATTGGATATCGTAATGCTCACTGGCGATAACGAACGGACAGCAAAAGCGATAGCACGGACTCTTGGCATCGATACGATATTTGCAAACGTGCGTCCTAGCGACAAAGAAGAAATTGTGAAGAAGCTTCAGAAAGGCGGAAAGGTCGCAATGGTTGGTGACGGAATAAATGTTGCGCCCGCACTAGCGGCCGCGAACGTCGGAATAGCAATCGGTAGCGGGACGGACGTTGCGAAGGAGACTGGTGGCATAATCCTCATCAAAGATGACATGACGGACGTGCCAAAGGCTCTAGAGCTAAGCAAGGCGACTGTGAGAAAGATCAAGCAGAATCTCCTCTGGGCCTTCGTCTATAACGTAGCCCTCATTCCAATAGCCGCCGGCATACTAGTCCCATTTCTCGGACCAGGAATCTACGAGGTCCTCCCCCTCCTTGCAGGAGCCGCGATGGCAATCAGCTCAGTAACAGTAGTATCCAACTCACTCCTACTCAGAAGGTTCAACCCGAAAATCTAGAGAGGTGACAAGTTGCAGAAAGACCCAGTTTGCGGAATGATGGTGGACGAGAAAAAAGCGAAATTCACATCCAATCATGGAGGAAAAACAATCTACTTCTGTTCATCTGCATGCAAAGCCTCATTCGACAAGAATCCCCAGAAATACGCACAAGCGTAGAGCAAAGGCACCATGCCCAACTCTTGCCGGTATGATCTGAGAAATCCCTCGTAATGGTCTACATACTCTTAGACATGTATCGAGCTTCTTTCAAATAGAAGACCTCGAAGAGCCCAGAGTAGACGCGTCTTGACGCTCCAATCCCCCGAGCCCGTCCAGAAGACGAGAGCCCTGTATCGCGTCGTCAAGTATACCTTCTACAAGCTGGACCCTGTTTGGAGGCGTCTTCCCGACAAAGACCGTCAGTCCACCAAGAACGACTTTCTGGAGACTCTTCGTAGGCACGATGCTCTGATCCCCCGAACGTACTCTCTGATTGGAACTCGAGGCGATGCAGACTTCATGATATGGATCATAACTGATTCAATGGAGGATCTCCAGAGCTTCAACTCTGAGATTTTGAAAACCGGACTCGGAAAGTATCTCACAACTCCATATTCCTACCTGGCCATGATTCGACCGTCAGAATATTTCGGCAAGACAACTGACCCTGAACCCGTCGGCTCCAACTATCTCTTCGTCTATCCCTTCACCAAGAAACGGGAATGGTACAGCATCCCGTTCGAAGAACGGCGGAGAATAATGAAGGAGCATATTCAGATTGGACACAAGTACTCGTCCGTAACCATCCACACTTCCTACTGTTTCGGACTAGATGATTACGAGTTCATCCTCTCATTTGAGACGGATCACCCCGAGGATTTCCTCAACTTGGTAATGGACTTGCGAAGCAGCGAAGCAAGTCGATACACGGCCATCGAGACACCGATCTTCACATGTGTCTCCGTCACTCCTGAGAAGATGCTTGGCCTTCTAGGACCATGACAAGTTTGTAGTGAAGAGAGCATGACCGAGTTCGAGAATGACAATTTTCTCCGTGCTTGTTGGAGGAAAGAGACAGAGTACACTCCAGTCTGGTTCATGCGACAGGCAGGCCGATATCTCGAAAGCTATCAGAAGATCCGGGCAAAGCATGACGTTCTCACGATATGCAAGACCCCTGAACTGTCGGCAAGAATCACGACCAACGCTGTCTCCGACCTGGGAGTGGACGCTGCGATTCTCTTCGCCGACATTATGCTACCCCTAGAAGGAATCGGCGTCAAGCTCAAACTTGTAGACGGAGTCGGACCCGTTATTGAGAGACCCGTTGAGAATAAGGAGCAGGTTGAGAGTCTCACCGGATTTTCTTCTGAAGAACACGTACCATACGTCCTGGACGCTATTCGGCTAATCAAGCAACAACTCAGGGAAAGAGTTCCTCTGATAGGTTTCTCGGGAGCACCTTTCACCCTCGCGTCCTACCTTATCGAAGGAAGCCCATCGAGAGAATTTATTCGAACCAAGAAAATGATGTACGATCAGCCAGAACTGTGGGGCCAACTTCTGTCTAAGCTCTCCCGTATCGTTACCACCTATCTGCTCGCCCAAGTGAAAGCAGGAGTCGACGCCCTGATGCTCTTCGACAGCTGGTCAGGATGGCTCTCACCTGCGGACTACAGAGATTTTGTCCTGCCTTACAATCAGAAGATTCTAACTGACCTATCCGGAAAGAACGTTCCGAGGATTCTCTTCGGAGTCGGAACGGCGGGAATTCTGAGCCAGATGCGAGAGGCTGAGAGCGATGTTTTCGGCGTCGACTGGAGACTGCCCATCGACGACGCTTGGGCAGTTCTGGGAGAGGCAGCGGTACAAGGTAATCTTGATCCTGCGACCCTACTCACTTCCGACAGACTGATCGAGGAGAGGACAAAGGAGATCCTTGGCAGAGTGCGGGGCAAGCCTGGTCACATATTCAACTTGGGACATGGGGTCCTGCCGGAGACAAAAGTCGAGAAAGCTAAGAGACTCGTTCAGTTCGTGCACCAATCAACCAGAAACAAGAGATGAAAATCCACGGATCGAACCAATGGATTGCCTGCAATCCTCCTGATGGCTTACGGTAGCCCAAACTCTCTAGACGAGGTAGGCGACTACCTGGCACAGGTCAGAGGAGGTCGTGTTTCAAGACCAGAAGAGATCGAGCATCTGAAGCAGCGATATCAACGAGTTGGAGGTCAAACTCCTTTACTCCAGATCACCAAGTCTCAAACTAACGCGCTAGAGAAGAAACTAGTCGCAGACGGTACCCCCGCAAGAGTCTTGTTCGGGATGAAACACTGGCATCCATTCGTCGAGGATGTTGTCGAGAAAATCAGTATCGATAATCCACCCGTTCTCGTCGGGCTCGCTCTCGCCCCACACTACTCGAAGCTTAGCACCGGCGGCTACGAGGACAGTGTGAGAAGAGGATTGGCGAGGAAGAGTTCGGACATTCATTTCGTCATGGTGAAGAGCTGGCACAAAGAACCATCATTGATCACGGCTCTTTCAAGCCGAGTCAGCAGCGCGCTAAGTGAGATGAGCGGTTCCGATAGAACCATGGTGGTCTTTACGGCACATAGTTTGCCTCTGAGGGCCGTCCCCGACGATGATCCGTACCAAGACCAATTGCTGGAAACTAGTAGGCTAGTCGCAAAGGAGGCGCGTGTCACTGATTGGGATTTTGCGTTTCAGAGTGCTAGCGGGCCATCCGGAACATGGCTGGGCCCGAGCCTCAAAGAGAAAATTTCTGAATTTTCAAACAAAGGGATCAATCAGATCTTGGTATGCCCAGTAGGGTTCGTTTCAGATCATCTGGAGACTCTCTACGACTTGGATGTGGAAGCTAGAGGCTATGCAAATTCTCATGGCATCGAGCTGGCACGAACGTTATCCCTCAACAACGATCCAAAGTTCATAGAAGCCTTGGCCGCGGTTGCTAGGCCAATCCTCATTAAGCCTATGATCGCACTCTGATGCTGATCGCACGAGGTGCGAGAGAGAATATAGTCTGATCGGAAAGTATCCTGAGAAGGACAATATTATGCGTCACGAAAATGCTCAGCTCAGTAATTCCTTAAGGGCGTCATCGATTATGAACGTCTCGGGAATTGTCGTTGGAGGTACTCCGAGCTCAGCGAGTCTATGGGCTGTTACAGGACCTATCGCTCCTATCCGGATTTTTCGAAGTCGCGGGAAAAGCTCGTCAACGCCAAGGTAGTTCTTCGACATCAAGAATAGGTTTGAAGCGGACAAGGAACTCGTGAAAAGGATAGCTTGGATTTCACCTCTGATGATGAGATCTGTGAATCGTTGGAAGCTGGTTGCGTCGGAGGGAATGACCGAATCGTAAAGATTGACCGTAGCGACTGTCGCGCCGTTCTTCGCAAGCTCTCTGCCCAAGCTATTGTCTGCTGAAGATGATCTAGCGAGCAGTATTCGTTTTCCCACAAGGTCCTTGGTGGAGAGAAAATCAGCAATACCCAAGGAGCTGAATTTGTCGGGTAAATGAACCCCGCGAATTCCTTTCCTCGCCAGGGCGTCCTTTGTTCTTGGGCCGACCGCTAATAGGTGAAGATCGCCTAGGACGCTCGGAAGTAGGTTTCCGTGACTTCTGAGAATGTCGAATAAGAGATTGGCACCGTTCGCGCTCATCAGTACCAGCCAGTCCACTGGCCCTCCAGTCAAGATTTGGGAGAGCTCTGTGAAGATCTCTGATTGTTCTCTCGGCCTGAGCTCCACCGTGTGAACGATTAACGGGTTCCAGCCCATCTCTTTGACGAGCCGGATCGTATCTCTCCCTAAGCCAACTGGTCGAGTCACGGCTACAGTATTCAATTATTTTCTAGTCCCGGTAGTATGAGCCACGCCAGGTCTCCTCTATTTTCTTAGCGCCCTTCGAAATCAGCTCTTCAGCCACTTCTCTACCAAGCCCCGATGCTTCCTTGATGTTCCCGGACTTTTTCGATTCGAGCTTTGTCTTTCCGTCATTCGATAGTATGCACCCTGTGACATGAAGACTGTTTCTGTTTGACGATGCGAGTGCTCCGATGGGGACTTTGCAGCCTCCCTCTAGGACATTGACAAGTTCTCTCTCAGCATCAGCCTGTGCCCTGGTAGGAGGGTCCTCGATTGACCGGAGGAGTTCTAGGACCTTCCTATTATCCTGCCGAGCTATTAGAGCAAGGATTCCCTGACCAGGAGCGGGCATAAAATCATCTAAAGATAGCCGCTCTGCTATTCGACCTGTCAAGCCGAGTCTCAGGACACCCGCCTCTGCAAGGATGACAGCGTCGAACTCTCCGTCTTCGACCTTCTGGAGCCTAGTGTCAACGTTCCCTCTTATGGGGACCGCTTGCAAGTCTGGCCTGACACGTTTGAGCTGAGCCACGCGGAGAAGGCTGCTGGTGCCGACTCTGCTCCCGCTCTTCAAGTCTCTTAGACGCTCACCATTCTTACTTACTAACACGTTAGAGGGAGATCCTCGTTGTGGGACACTCGCAATCACGAGCTTCGTGTCGACTTCAAACACAGGGACGTCTTTCAGACTGTGAACGGCCACATCGATCTTCCCCTCCAGGATTGCTTGGTCGATCTCTTTCTCGAAGATCCCCTTCTGATTGATCGAGAAGATGGGCGTTCTCTGGTCCTCGTCGCCTCTTGTCTTGATGATCTTCCTGTCCACAACCAGTTTAGGGTCTTTTCTCTTCAGCTGGTCAAGTACAATATCGGTCTGGACTAGGGAGAGTTTACTTCCCCTTGTCCCAACCCTGAGTAGCATTGTAACTCTATGGTCGCAGTCCGTTGAGAGCGCTTTCGATGGCTTCCAGGGTTACTTGAATCTCATCATCCTTGTGACTGGTTGCAAGAAAGCATGTTTCAAATTGGGACGGAGGGACAAAGACTCTTGCTGCAAGCAGCGATTGAAAGTATTTTTGGAAAATAATTGTATCCGAAGTTTTCGCTGAGTCATAGTCTATGACAGGGTGATCTGTGAAGAAGATTTGGAACATAGATGACAGCCCGCTAATCTGAGCTGCTAATTTCCGAGACTCGATGTAGTCGCGTATTCCCCTCCGCACATGCTCTCCCGTTTTCTCCAGCTTCGGGTACAATTGTAACGCTCTTCGCTTCAGTGATTGAAGCATGACGAGAGAGGCGGCTACGCTTACAGGATTGCCATTGTAAGTGCCAGCTTGGTAGACTCCTCCCAGCGGGGCGAGCTTCTCCATAATTTCCCTTCGACCTCCAAAAGCTGCTATGGGAAGTCCTCCCCCCAAGATCTTCCCCAGTACCGTCATGTCTGGTCTTATCCTGAAGTATTCTTGAGCGCCACCGAGAGCAATTCTGAATCCCGTGATCACCTCGTCGAAAATTAGGACGACTCCGTTCTCTTCGGTGATTTTTCTCAGTGTCTCTAGGAATCCCGGTCTTGGAAGGATGGGTCCCATGTTCCCCATTACCGGCTCGATAATCACTGCGGCAAGCTCATGTGCGTGGTCTTCGATGATCCTCCCGCTCATCTCTTCATCGTTGAACTTTGCCACTAGTGTATCTTTAGCGACATCCTTGGTGATGCCTTCTGAGTTGGGAATGCCCAAGTTCGATGCTCCAGATCCGGCTCTTACCAAGACGCTATCGTGGGCACCGTGATAACCTCCTTCAAACTTGAGAATCTTCTGTCTCCCCGTGAACGCTCGAGCTAAACGCAGGCTGTGCATTGTTGCCTCTGTACCAGAATTGACCAGCCGCACCATTTCCATCGAGGGAACTAAGCTACTGATGAGGCTGGCAAGTTCGACTTCCATCTCGGTTGGCTGACCGTATAGCGAGCCTCTAGCCAGCGCCTTCTGGACCGCTTCTAAGACTTCTTCATACGCATGCCCATCCAGCAAGGCTCCGTAAGCCATGCAGTAGTCAAGGAACTCTTCACCATCCACAGTTCGAAATCTCGAGCCCTTCCCGGAAGCAACAAACAATGGATAGGGAGAGTAGTACCGGACCGGGCTGTTGACTCCTCCGGGTATGAGTTCTCTTGCTCTTTTGTAGAGATACTCAGACTTGGAGGCTAGCTTTGTAGCCATTCCGCCGCTTCCTTAGCATGATAAGTGACTATCATGTCCGCCCCTGCCCGTTTGATAGCGGTCAACACTTCCAAGATTGCCGACTTCTCGTCAATCCATCCTTCCCGGGCCGCGGCCTTGAGCATTGCAAATTCTCCACTGACATTGTACGCTGCCATCGGCATTCGGAATCTCTTCTTCGCCCGATAGATAACATCCAGGTAAGCTAGGGCTGGCTTCACCATTATCATATCAGCTCCTTCCTTGATATCCAAGGCTATTTCACGCATCGCCATTTCCGGGTTTGCGTAGTCCATCTGGTAAGTCCGCCGGTCCCCGAACCGGGGCTTCGAAAAGGCAGCCTCCCGAAACGGTCCAAAAAATGAGGAAGAGTGTTTCGCCGCATAGGCAAGAATCGACGTATCTTTGAATCCGTTATCGTCAAGCGCTCCTCGAATAGCGGCAACTTGGCCGTCGATCATCGCTGACGGCGCTACAAGATCCGCTCCAGCCCTCGCATGGCTAACGGCGGTATCGGCAAGACGCTTCAAAGTCTCATCATTCTCAACCAGTCCGTCTCTGACGATTCCACAGTGACCATGGCTGGTGTATTGGCAGAGGCACACATCAGTTCCTACAACGATGTCGTCCCCCAGTTGTTCCTTCAAGCTCTCAATTGACTTTTGCACAATTCCTTGGGAGTCGTATGCCTTGGACCCGTCATCATCCTTGTGGCTGGGAATACCAAAAAGGAGGATTGATCTGACTCCTCTATCTTTGAGTTCAATTGCTTCTCTCTCGAGTGAGGAGAGTGAGAACCGGATCTGTCCTGGCATCGAAGAGATGGGAGTATTCTTGGTGAGAGCTTCCTCGACAAAGAGAGGTTGGATTAGGTCGGCTTTGGAAACGGTTACTTCACGGACTAGTTCCCGGATTAGGGGAGTTCTTCTGAGCCTTCGCATCCGGAGCTGGGGAAAACTCAGCGGGGTCTATTCTCCTCGAAGATCTGTCCCGCAGCGGTCAATACTCGTTCATCCTTTCTCTCTGCCGCTCGACGCAGATTCAGTACCGGTCCGTCCAGTAGTTTCTCCACGAGAGACACTGTCATACTCTTCAGCGACTCTTGTTGCTCGACGGTTAGGTCCAGCTTGGCGAGGGTCTTCCTCAGGACCTCTTCGCGTACCTGGTCGGCTCTTCGGTAAATGTCGGAGACGATCGGTTCAGCTTCTTCTCGCTGGAGTAGAGCGGTGATCTTTTCGACGCGGAGTGTTACAAGGGCTTCCGCCTTCTTAACCAGCTCCCTGCGTTTGGCTAGGGCATTGTCAGCTATTCCGCGGAGATCGTCTATTGTTCTGAAAATCACATTATCCAACTCGCCAACGTTGGGGTCTACGTTTCGAGGATTGGAAAGGTCCAGAAACAATAGCCTCCGGTTGCTATTCTCGCGATGAGCAAGTGAGTCTTTTGTCAACAAGTAGTTCGAGGATCTTGTAGCGACAATTACAAGATCTGTACTTGCTAGTTGCGATGGAACCGTTTGAAACTCAACCGGTGTCCCACCAAATGTCCTGCAGAATGATCTGGTTCTCTGCACCGTTCTACCGGCTACGATGATGCTGCTTACTCCTCTCGCCCTCAACGCTTTCATCACTAACATTCCGACTTGGCCCGTGCCGAGTAGCAGCACGCGACTGTCCTGCAGCTTTCCGAGGGTTTCCTCGGCGAGCTTCATAGCAGCAGACCCAAGTGAGACCGTTCCTCTTCCGATTCCGGTCTGGTCTCTGATACTCGCGCCGGCAGATATTGCCCGATGCACTGTATCCTCCAGCAGAGGCGAAGCCGAGTTATTGGAGAGTGCTTCCGCCAGTGAATTTTTCAGCTGGCCGACGATCTGGTTCTCACCGATGAGCATCGACTCTAGGCCGGCCGCAAGCCTAACCAGGTATTCGACTACCGACTTTCCTTCTCTAGCATCAACAAGCCTGTTTAGCTCTCCCAGTTTGAACTTGGTTTCGAGAGCCCATTCTCGTAGCATTATGTTCCGAATCTCTTTGGGATCTTTCGCATCGAGGAAGAGTTCGACTCTGTTGCAGGTCTGGAGTATCATTGCACCATCCAGCCCTTCGGTTCCTCGTAGAAGATTGTAGAAGGCCGGAATGTCCCGAAAACCTACAGCGTCGAGGGTTGCAAGAGGAGCTTTCCTGTAGCTCACTCCCAAGCTTACTAGCACTAGTGATGCCGCCGAGAATGGTGTAGGCCGGGAAATGTGAGTTTGTTATTAAGACTTGATCTGTAAAGAACGCGTCTGAACTTGAGGACCCATTCTCCGAGGCTAATGATTCAAGCGAAAATGGTTGTATGTCCGAGAACTAAGATGAGCGGGTTAGCGTTTCCAGAACTTCCACCAAGGTGGTTTTATTGCCGCTCCTATCAATCCGATTATTCCGGCCACGAACACGAGTATTGCAGGTGTGGCGAAGCTGGTTATGAGGAGCAGTATGATTCCTCCGATCACGGCGAGGAATCCTCCGAACCGCATTGGGCCTGTGTATATGATCACTCCGGCAATTATCGCAGCGAGTCCCAACAATGCTTCGAACAACCGAAGGAATATGGAGATTGGCGACAGTCCACCGCTCGTTAGCGCCGAGTAGCCTATCAAGGCTCCTCCAACGAGAGCCAACAGGAAGCCAACAATGCCAAAGAGTTTCACGAACGCTCTTCTGGCTATTCGGAAAGCGAACATCTCATTCACAAAGAGGGCAGATCAGAGACTTATCTATAATACAACAGTTTTAACACCCACCTCTCCCTCGATATTTCTGAAGATTTATTCCGCGGGTCTTTCTGACTGCCCTAGAGACTAAGGTCCTGGCGAGTTCTGATCGTCTTCATCAGGTCTCCTCGAGTAATCATTCCCAGAATCTTATCACCATCGGTCACGAGTAATCGTCCAATGTTCTTCTCCGCAATCTTCTGCAATGCTTCAGCGGCTGAAGCGTTCGGGCTAATTGTCACTATTCGCTCGTAAGGAACCATCGCTTGGGCAACAGTCTCCATCTCCCGTTTCTCTGCAGGAATTGATCGGACAGATGACATCGTAACGACCCCTTCCAGCTTATCGTTCCGGACTACTGGATAGCCGCCATGAGGATGGATAAGGAAATAATCGGTCACGAGCTTCTGGACGCTAATGTCAGGCGAGACCGTCAGCAGATCTCTCGTCATGATATCTCCCACGCTGATCCCGTGAAGCGCTTCGGTCATCTCGGTCTGCTTGAGGCTGGTTTCAGCCCCGGATCGGATAAACCAGCCTAGGAAGATAATCCATAAGCCGTTGAAGATATCCGCAGTCGCCACCACCAACAAGAGACCCGCGGCAATCATGATCAATGACAGCGCCTCGCTAACGCGTGTCGCGTTCCGCGTCGCTTTCAACAGGTTCTTAGACCGACCCCAGAGACTACCGCGTAATACTCGGCCGCCATCAAGAGGAAACGCTGGGACAAGATTGAACGCACCCAAGGCTACATTGATCACGGCGTTGTAGCCGAGGATTGCGATGATCGGAACAGGCGCAGAAACCAACCTACTCACATACCAGAGCGCACCTAGAACTCCAGCAATGGCGAAGCTCGTCAATGGTCCCGCGAGTGCCATGCGAACCTCGAGACCGGCATCCTTCGGCTCCTCGCTCATCTCCGAGACCCCACCGAAAAAGAAGAGAGTGATTCTCGCAATCGGCAGCCCATTTTTCTTTGCGATGTATGAATGGGACAGCTCGTGAAGAAGGACTGATATGAATAGCAGAAGAGCAGATACTGCTCCAATAGTCCAGTAAGTCGCGGCACCAAGCCCAGGATAAGCTACGGGCAAATACCCTTCGGCTAGCGACCAGGCTATGAGGAGAAAGACCAACCATAAGGTCCAGTGGATTCTTATTGGAATCCCGAGAATTTTTCCAATATTCGCTGACAAGATTCTCTACTGCATTCAGGATTCGCGTACTGTGCTAGGACTTGAGCGTTTGCTATCCAGTCTTCGAGGCAGGTCGGGATGGTCGATCTTGGGGATTGTGATTCGCTGTGTGCTGATTCATGAAGATCGCCTTCAGAGCCTCCAACCACGCACTCCTCGCCTCGTCAATAGACAAGCCCGAGACGAGGAGGGTCTCGAGCCCGTTCCAGAGAGCGATGAGCGAATTTGCGAGAGGACGGATGTCCACGTTATCCCCAACAATCCTTCTCTTCCGGCCTTCTGTAAGGAAACCAGTCAGAACCTCCTCGTACTCTGCATGATTCCGCTTCAGGATTCTTTTCAGAGCCGGGTTACGTGATGCCTCGGAGAGGATTTCGAAGCTTAGTCCCGGGTCCGAGGCGGACAGCTTCAGCATCTTGTCGAAGAATTCGGTAGCGCTCTGGATCGGGTTTGCCTCGTTGCCAAACGAGGAGTATAGGATCTCTTTGAACGCCTGAGGCGCGGTCTTACACATCGCCTCGAAAAGATCCTCTTTGCTGGAGAAATATAGGTAGATGGCCCCCTTGCTTACACCTAGGCGCTTCGCAATGTCGTCCATCGTCGCCTCATGGTATCCTTTTTCTGCGAAGACCCTGTTGGCGGCGTCTAGGATTCGGCTCTTCGCTTCCTCCTTGTACTCAGGCACGACCTTGGGCATTGGACTCTAATGAGTAGAGGCGCGGGAGCGCTATTTAAAAATGACCGACGCGTTTAAATAATGACTCATCAGTCAGTTTACTTACGCGATTCAATCATGCGGAACCAAAACGTTCAGCCTACGACTGCAATGAAAGACAGAGTTATGATGATTACTGGAGCTAATTCGGGAATTGGAAAAGCATCCAGTCTAGCTCTCGCGAAAATGGGAGCCACTGTAGTCATGGTTGCACGAAACCAGGAGAAGGGTGAAGATGCAAGATCCGAAATTATCAAAGAATCTCAGAATAACTCAGTTGATCTCCTAGTTGCCGACCTCTCATCCCTGGAGTCGGTCCGGAAACTCGCAACAGATTTCCAGAAGAAATATTCCAAACTTCACGTCCTCGTCAACAACGCTGGACTGTTCAACCAGCGACGTAAGGTTACAACGGATGGCTACGAGAATACCTTCGCCACAAACTACCTCGCACCTTTCCTCTTGACAAATCTCCAATTGCCAACGCTAGAGGCCAGCGCACCCAGTCGAATTATCAACGTGTCATCAGTAGGGCACTACAACGGACACGTCAACTTTGACGACCTCAACTTAGAGAAAGAGTACGGTGGATGGAAGGCGTACGGACAATCCAAGCTGGCTCTCGTCCTCTTCACGCATGAACTCGCAAAGAAGCTACAAGGAACCGGCGTGACAGTCAATGCCGTCCACCCGGGCACTGTTGCGACCAACATCTGGACTAGACCCTTAGGTCCAGCAGGGTTCATCATGGCACTGCCGAAACTGTTCATGGCAAGCCCGAAGCAGGGCGCTGAGACAATTGTCTATCTCGCTTCGTCGGCTGACGCCAAGGACCTCAACGGAGAATATCTGGAGAAACTGAAGGTGAAGAAGTCTTCAGACGAATCCTATGATGAGCAGGTTTCTCAGCGACTATGGGACATCAGCGCAAAACTAACCCATCTTTCCTGGCCACTCCAATAACCGATAGAATAAGGAATTCGCGATGAATGATCCGCATCTGGACGGAGTAGATCTCGTGGCTCAGCGATTTGTAATCACATTATGTGACTATGGA
Organism: Candidatus Bathyarchaeota archaeon; assembly: GCA_005888635.1. GTDB lineage: Archaea > Thermoproteota > Bathyarchaeia > 40CM-2-53-6 > 40CM-2-53-6 > 40CM-2-53-6. The sequence continues at coordinate 12,435 of VBAW01000071.1, forward strand.
ACGTGCCCGACCATTAAAAGCAACAATATCATCAAGACGATGATCGTGGTGAAATCTGACGGAAACTTACACTCGATCGAAACCCGAAATGCAGCGACATTAGTCATTACGAACCTCTTGAGAATCGTATGCTAGGAGTACGGCTTCAATGAGCGACCCCCTCGCAGCGCTTCTTCCAGGACAATCCGACAGAGTCGTACAGGTGGAGGGTCTCTCAAAGAAATACGGCGACAATGTGGCTGTCAACGGTATATCCTTCAACCTGACGAAGGGCGAAGTATTCGCCTTCCTTGGTCCTAACGGAGCTGGAAAGACCACGACCGTGGAGATCCTGGAGTGTCTTCGAAACCCGACCGGCGGACGAGCACTCGTCCTAGGCTACGACGTAAGCAAACGTTCCGACCAAGCCGAAATCCGGAAAAGAATCGGGGTTCTTCCCCAAGACTTCAACGCGATAGACCGGCTCACAGTTCGCGAGAACATCGACTATTTCGGAGCGATGTTCAAACAACAGCTCGACGCAGACAAACTCATTGAACTGGTCGACCTGAAAGATAAACGGGACGCACAATTCAAGACACTGTCAGGCGGTCTCAAGCAGAGGGTAGGCCTCGCGGTCTCTCTGGTAAACGATCCTGCGGTCGTCTTCCTCGACGAGCCCACCACCGGGCTCGACCCTAGAGCTCGCCGAGACGTCTGGGGCGTCATTGAGCGGTTAAAGGGCCAGGGAAAAACAGTCTTTCTAACAACCCACTACATGGACGAAGCAGAATACTTAGCCGACATCGTATCAATCATCGACCACGGACAGATAATCGCCACGGGAACACCAGACCAGCTGATAGATACTCACGGTGGGAAGAAGACGCTCATCATCAGAGATGCTGGACAGGAAGGGATCAGTCAACTTCCTCCAGGTTTACCCAAGGCTGAACTCAGAAACGCGGGAGACATTGCCATCCCGCTGAACAATGGCGAACTCACAAGCATCCTCATGAGCCTGGCACAAACTCCTCTGCACGACAAGGAGATAGAAGTCAGACGTCCCACACTTGACGACGTCTTTCTCAACCTTACCGGGCGGAGAGTCTCGGAGGAGGGAAACTAGACATGAGAAGCCGAATCTACACCATTATCCGTGGGCATTTCAAGAGCTGGTACCGCAGCAAGAGCAACATATTCTGGACCATAGCCTTCCCACTCCTACTCATCGTCCTGTTCGGAGCAATATTTGGTAGCGGAAGCACAAAGTTCGACCTTTACGTCCAGAACCAGGATCTGAGTGGGAATGTGCCGACGGTTCTCTCCCAAGGCTATGTTCATGCGTTGAACCAGACAGGTGCTTTCAACCTTCACATGGTCGCGGCTGAGCAATCAGACCCGTTGACCTTTGTGAAAAACGACGCGCAGCTTCACAATCGTGGCCAGAGACTGCTAGTTGTACCGCTAGGTTTCAACGCCACTGTCATGAGTGGAAAGACTGCGACCATTCAGCTTTTCATGGATCAGAGCGACCAGGTCTCTGCATCGCTCCGGGGAATCGTGAACTCAGTCACAGTCTCATACGCGGCGACGATCGCCGGTGCGCCAGACAATCTAGTTGTTCAACCAGTCGGCATTGTGACGAGGAATGTTCGCTACATTGACTTCTTCATTCCAGGAGTGATCGGCATGACCCTCCTCACCACGGGTGTCTTTGGCGCTGTCAACACTAACGGCCGGTATCGGGAGTTGAAGATCATCAAGAAACTCGCGACCACGCCCCTCAGCAAGATTGAATGGATACTCGGCATGGTTGGATACCAGATGATCTTGGCTACTATATCACTCGTCGTCATCCTCTTCTTCGGCTATGCGATCTTCGGGGTGACAGTGACCATAGACATCTACACTGTGGGATTGGTAGTTGCGGCTGCTCTCCTCTTCCCAGGTATTGGCATGGTTCTTGCAAACTTCGTGAAAGAAGCGGAGAGCGCAGACGCCGCAGCCAACGCAATAACCTTCCCGATGATGTTCCTCGCTGGAACCTTCTGGCCACGTGAGACATTGCCGGATATCATGAAGATCATAGCCAACTTCATGCCGCTGACCTATGTGAACGATGGACTAAGAGACGCGTTGATCTATGCTCAACCAGCCCAAGCACTGACCAACACCATCATAGCGCTGGGCTTAGCAGCGTTTTTCATCGTACTAGGCAGTCTACTGATGAACTGGAAAGAAGAATAGCCGCAGCACATCCATCAGAGGCTACTTATGGATCTGGGCCATCGAATCTTCGGTGCCGTCGGAATATTCCTCAAAGCTTCATTTAGAGCAATAAACCGCGTCGAATAGAAATCAGATTGGACCTCGCAGAACAGCTTGCAGACTATGTTCATTCGATAAACTATCAGGACGTCCCCGAGAACGTTGTTCACGAAACCAAGAAACGAATTGTCGACAGTCTAGGCTGCGCGATAGGCGCTTTCAACGTGGATCCGGTTAAAATCTCTCGTAAAGTAGCGGAGGCTGCACGGGACAGTCAAGGTTCAACTCTCTTCGGGACCCGAAAGAAGACCACTCCAGATCTCGCAGCGTTCGTTAATGGGATAATGGTGCGATACTTCGATTACAACGACACGTACTTGTCCAAGGAGCCCGCACATCCCAGCGACAATATTGGCCCATGCTTCTCCGTCGCAGAATCTGAACGAGTTACCGGAAGGGACCTTCTACTCTCCATTATTCTAGCCTACGAGATCCAGTGCAGGCTCTGTGACGCAGCCGATATCAGACATCGAGGCTGGGACCATGTCTGCTATGGTCTACCGTCAACCGCTCTCGCCGCGGGCAAACTTATGGATCTAGATTCCCAACAGATGACTCAGTCGGTGAACCTCTCCCTAAACTCCCACATCACGATGAGACAGGTGAGGGCCGGAGAACTGTCCATGTGGAAGGGATGTTCCTTTGCAAATGCCGCACGAAACGGGGTCTTCTCTGCCCTGCTGGCCCGGGAGGGCATGACGGGCCCCTCGCCCATCTTTGAAGGAGAGATGGGATTTTTCAAACAAGTCTCAGGACCCTTCGAGATGAACATTGACGACTTCGGAGGAAGAAACGGATCATTCAAGATCGCAGAAACATATCTGAAATTCTTCCCTGCAGAGATCCACTCCCAGACATCCATCTGGGCTGCACTCGAGGCAAGGAAGGAGATCGAGAAGCCTGAAGATATCATCTCAGTGGAGATTGCATCACATGAGGCTGGCTACACGATACTCGGTAAGGATCCTGAGAAATGGAATCCACTTACGAAGGAGACTGCAGATCATAGCCTCCCATACATTGTCGGGATGGCGTTGCTGGAGGGAAAGATTGACAATTCAACCTACAGCGAAAAGAAGTATCGAGATCCTAAGATTCTCGACTTTCTGAAAAAGATCACAGTTGTCGAAGACAAGGCTCTGAGCTCAATGTATCCGGAAGCGGTGCCGAACAGGGTTACGGTGAAGCTCTCATCTGGAAAGGTTGTGTCGAAACAAGTCAACTACCACAAGGGTCATCCCAAGAATCCTATGAGTGACAGGGATGTGGAGGACAAGTTCCAGAGGCTTACGAGGAAAATTCTGGATAAGAATCATGCAAGAAGAATTCTTGATGTTGTCTGGAACCTTGAGAAGGCGAAGGATGTCTCGAAACTAGTCTCGATGGTGACTCTCCGTTAGGCCCTTGTTATCATCTGGTGCTCGGATAGCTGAGATTTTTTCCTTTCCAGATGTCTGGGTCTCCCCAGAGTCCCAGACGCCAGGCGTTGAACTCGACAATTTGCGAATGGTCGATGAAGAGGTTGACATCTTTTCCGAAAGTTTTGAGGTACCATTTGAAGACGGGCGGGTCCGAAGCCTCGAACATCCATGTGTGGTAGCCGAACTTGTCCACGAGCTTCTTGACTACATCCTTCCGCCACTTTCCAGGTGGAAGATCTTCCGTGATTCCTTCTGATTCGAGCATGAGAATCTTTGCGCCCGCGTCGAGATGTGCGGTTGTCTCCTTGACCACGTCTGCGAAAGTTCTCATTTTCGTCTTGTAGCCCACAATGTGGGTTCCAGCACCGGCACCTATCATCATCGAGACCTCCGGCTTGGCCTTCATTCCTAGATTCTGCACCTGTCTGACGATTGCGACTTTGTCTTCCAGCTTGATCGGTGCGAGGCCGCTGGAGACTTCGACCATGTCAAATTCTAATGATTTGCATTCCTCTAGATACTTGTCGACGGCGTCTGGTCCCTGGACGATTACCCGTTCAACGAATCCTCCGGTCGAAACGTAAACGTCGTGTTGGTGGCAGAGCTGGATAATCTTCCGCGTCCTCTCGCGGTCGAGCAGGCGCATGCTCCCACCTGCAAATTTGAAACCGTCGACATACTCGCCCCAATCGTCTAGGAGGTCGCTGAGATAGCCGTACGTCACGGGAGTGTAATAGGGACCTCTGAACTCGATAACCCCGGTCTTACGGGGCTTCTCGGGAAGTTCGCTTAGTTTGACAAAATCGAAAGCCTTACTTAGTTCCGGATGTGGGTGGCTACGAAGTGTTTGTCGACGTCTTCGGCGATGAGGTTGTATGACTTGACGAGCTTCCGGATCTCCAGTTCAAGCGGATCCTCCTTGGCCTTCTTCTCGTCAAGAGGAACTCCGACAACCATACAGAACCACTCGGCCAGCTCCTTGGAGTCGGCGAAGACAAACGTGTTGCCGTCGCTGGTTGCAACCGTCCATCCATTCTCCACTTGGTCTATTTTGAAGGATGCTCGAATGGTTCTAATCGTCGACTGCTTGTCCATGCTTGCTTACTCTCCATACCACGACTATGAGCCTATTCCGGACTCCCGGGCTGAGATTCTACCTTGAGTAATTCCTGACGGAATCGAGAATATTAGAATGGTGTTCCCAGCGTGAAAAAGCTAATACTATGAGAATCATCTTCAAGGTCGTCTTAGTGAGCATGTCCACGATCAAAACAGCCGAATTCTCCCGGGTTGCATCAACGTCCGAGATACCTCCAGGCATAATGAGGAAGGTAACCGTGGACGGCCAGGACGTAGTACTAGCAAATGTCGACGGAAAATACTTCGCGATCGGAGATGTCTGCACTCATCAAGACGGACCCCTCGACGAGGGGACTCTCGACAACTATGAGGTCGAGTGCCCATGGCACGGTTCCCGGTTCGACCTGAGGACGGGCGCCGTCAAAGAGGGCCCAGCTGGAAACCCGGAACCCACCTACGAGGTCAGGATTGATGGCGAAAATATTCTCGTCAGAGCAAAATAAGACGCAAGGAATTCTCAGTGCAATCGTTCTAACCCTCCACATGTTTTACTAAAGAAATTCTTGTCGAGAGTCTCGGTCAATCTTGGCTCCTAGCCCTATCGAGAAATGCACCCCAAGTTCGTAACAATAGTGCTTTCGGCTACAGCGATGCCATTGTCACGATTCATCACGGGATTCTTGCACATATGGCTATGGTGCACGAGGATTGCGCTAACTTTCTTTTCAGTCTGTTATCTTTTCTTTTTCCACTAACTATTGTTTTTCTGTTATCTTTTTCTCGACCCCCCCGGGGGTGTGTCAAAACAAAAAAACTCCTTCACACTTTCATCGCCAAAACAACCCTTTAACCCTGAAAGCGCAGGAATAAGCAGCGTCAGTCCTTGTTCCCAAACCCTGAGCGTCTATGTATCGGTTGTAGCGGCTGGTCCTACCAGGACTGGGTCGGACCCTTCTATCCGAGAGACGCGAAACCCGGAGACTATCTCAAGCTCTATTCAAACGTCTTCAACGCCGTCGAAATAGACTCCACATACTACCGCACACCCTCACCACTAATGGTCGCCAACTGGCGGAAAATAACCCCCGAAGCCTTTGTCTTCACAGCCAAGTTTCCAAAGAAGATAACCCACGAGCTGAAGTTGCGAGACAGCCTCGCCCAGCTGGAACGCTACTACAAGTCCATCTCCGAGCTAAGAGAGAAGCTCGGTGCTCTACTAATCCAGCTTCCGCCCTCCTTCAACTACAAGAAAGACAAGGAAGCCCTGGAAATCTTCGTCGGACAGATCGACACGAAATACAAACATGCGATAGAGTTCCGAAACAAGTCCTGGTTCAAACCCGACATCTACAAACTACTCGAAAGCAAGAACGTAGCGCTGGCCTGGTCCGAGAACCAGTACGCATCCACACCGCCGGAAGCAACCTCCGACATAGCCTATCTCCGAATGGTAGGAGACAGAACCATCACCAACTTCGGCGGCACACAGAAAGACCAGTCCCAAGTACTCAAGAAATGGTACGACACACTCGAAGAAAAATCGAACCTCTTCAGACAGGGATTCATCTTCTTCAACAACCACTTCGCAGGATTCGGACCTGGGTCCGTCAACGAGTTCCGCAGATTAGCAGGACTAGCAGAGCTAGACTGGAAGGCTATGTCGACAGAAGCCGGACCATTACAAAGTAGCATCTCGCAATTCCAGAACTAGGGTCGCAGCCAAGGGATTCGAGGGTTCCGCCAGATCCGGAACACGACATAGGCTGACCCCACAATTGTAGCTGCCAGCCCCCAGACAATAAGAATGGCCAATAGCAATCAGTCACCCGAGGTCCCTTCCTGACAGGCTCCACTCCCTAGAGAGAACAACCTGCCGGAAGCAACAGCTGAGATAGTTATGGAGAGACCTATGCCAAGAATGATTACGGATGCGATCGCTTCGCCAACATCCTTCATTTCTTCAACTCAGGGTAACAGTTTCTCTTGTCCGTATTTTGTTAGGGTCCATCTGCCCGCTCGGCCCGACTGGTTCACAGCCACCACTCTATGTTTCAATAGAAGTTTCAGGTGATATCCGACGCAACTCTGGCTAAGCCCAGCTTTTTCGCTGATCTCGGGAATGTTGTTCTTTCCCTTCTCCATAATACCAATAATCTTGGTCCTAGACACCAGTCCCCTGCTAACATTCCTCATCCCTGACACGTACGCTCTCGGATGATAAGCAGGACTCAGACTCAGACCCTCAGGCGAAGTCTGCCACGAACAACTTCTGCTGCTCCCTATCCACAGGCAACGCCTTGAACGTCTCCGCTAGTTCTACCTTGATGAGTTCGAGTCGCTGACGATAATATTCCCGGATATTGTAACGCTCAACCATCTCAGTAGCCACATCCAGATACTTCTCGACGCCACCCCGGAAGACGGTGGCCGCAAGCTTTCCACCACATCTGTGGCATGTTCCTCCCAGAGGGACACGGCGCGGCTTCGATCCACACTTTGTGCATCTGACTCGCTGGGAAGTGAAAGTTCGGAGATTGCCCACAAGATCTCTGAGGATATGCGTCGACAGAACCTTGACGGCCACTTCCTCACCCTTGACCGCGACAATCTGATCCGCGAGATGGAGTTGCTCCTTGACCTTGTCAAGCATGGTGGGAAGTTCCTTGTAAGAACTGATCAGCCTTCCATTATCAAGATCCTCTGTCGGGTGCGTAAATCCAATAGTCCAGTGTTCCCCACCATTCCCAAGATTCGAGTTCAGCGTCGGAACAAGACTCTCAACCTCACTCGGGTGAGCGCCCTGCCACGTCTTCTCATAGAACTCGACTGGGAGCTGGGATACGTTCTCGATGTTAAGGGCTTGCCTCGCGATCTCCGCGGGATTGAGCAGTGGTGACAGTAGCAGCGGGGCGTCCATGAGGCCGCCGATTCTGTCGGGCATGAACTCCCGGGAGAAATTCAGCAGCACGTCTAGTAAGAGGGACACTGAGTCTTCGTCCCCGTCGCAGTCTCGTCTCTTCGCCGCGTGCCAGAATGGGTGGGCGTAACAGACACTCGCTTTCGTGAAGCCTACTATGCGGCCGACGACACCTACGGACGTGTGGGGAGAAAGGCCCACGACGAGGCGGCCTATCAGATCGTCGCTCTTCGACGCATTGTAGAACCTCTCGAGGCCATAGTAAGAGGAGAGAAGGTCATCGAGAAACTTGGAGGCCTTCAGCAGATATTGCGCGCATGTCTCCGGGACCACGAGATCTTGGACTTCGAGCGCGCAGAGCTGACTCGGAGATTCGAGTGGGTTGCCTTCCATGTCCTTCTCGTAACCAAGCATATGCGCCTTCTCGATCGAGAGACCTACTTCGCCTGGCCGAAACTGTGTGAGGATCGCATTTGTCGCGTCGAACCGTATCGTGCCGTCTTTGAAGACCGACACTTCCCTCCCAGCTCTCAACATCCCCTTCTCAAGAGGCTCCGGCGTCTTAGTCTTGTTCAGCAAACCCTTCGTACCCTTGATTATCTCGGGTGATTTCGCTAGTCCAACGCGTTTTACAGCCGCTTCCAATACCTGCTTGAGATCCACTGGCTTGTTCTTGTAAGAGACAGTCTCCACATTACAATTCTTGCAGACTCCGAGCCCAGGCAAGCCGCACCTTGGACAAGACTGGTGTTCTACTGTCAGACTCCCACATGTAGGGCATCTGACGCGAGGCTCCCAGGCATCACAGCTGGGACAGACCCTGTCTACGACATCTAGGCTGACGGCCAATTTGCGTGAGGCTTCGACGATATCACGGCGCATTCCTCCGAACTGCCCGGTCGGAAAGAGGCAGTGAACCTTTGGCGTCATGACTCGTTCCTTGGCCTTCTCGGGGCGGCCCATTCGGGCTCCCACGTAATTCGGAGCCTTGCTCTTCACGGGGAATCCGGCGAGATAGCTGAGACGCTCTAGAGTGTTGGACCCGTCATGCTCTGGCTCAAGGTTGCCGGGCTTGAGAATTGCCCGCAGAATGATGGTCTCGTTCTCTCCAATCTGGACGGAGCCTTCTCGGATCTTGTGAGGAAGACAAAGCCTCTCTAAGAGAGACTTGAGCATTGCATCGTTAGGAATTAGAATAGTCTCCTCAGATGGTTTTGAGAACTCGAGAATCCTCTCCCGTAAGTATTGCAACTCATTGAGTTTGACCGAATCCCAGAAGAAAGTATAGAGGGGATGTAGGGGAACATTGAAGATCCGTGATATCTCCAGCGCTTCAGTCGCAGAGAGTTTTGTGGTTAGCGGATTTGTAGCTAGCCTGTGAAGGCGTTCTTGAGGAATCGAGAGGTGTGGGAACTGACCATCGTCTTGAATCGTCTTCAGTTTTTCAGCGAGGAGTTGGCTCCACCACTCCTCGACGAATCCTGAAGGGACAAGTGTACGGTTGTTTTCTAGAAACTCGCCATATCCAACCATGAGATCGCCGAGAAAGAGAATTCTGTCAATCCGATCCTTGACAGCTCTAGCCTCGCTAGGGTTGTCGATCCTGACGACGGAGCCATCCATCATCCTG
>VBAW01000072.1 GCA_005888635.1 Candidatus Bathyarchaeota archaeon
AGTCCACGTGACAAAACCGCCCTAGACTAGGGAAGTCTCAAGGCAGACGTCCAGGTGCAGTTACCCCGAGAACCAATAGGTCATACAAAGACAGTCTCGAATCCAAAACGAAAGTCTGTGATCCTCTAGCCTGAGACTTCCTAGCTTGGCTTACGAGTACCCTCTGGTTTCGAGCTTCCTAACAGAACAGTTCCAGGCAATAATTTCAATCACGTCGTCATATGTGCTGATGATAAAGTGTCTTGACTTTTCAAGAAAGGCAATCTTACCTTTTCCCAGCGCTCTAATCCAGTCTGAGTCGAGAGCCTCGAAGAACCCGCCTTTTTGAGGTGCTCCAGAGAGCGTTCCTACCGTCAAGACACACTCTTCAGTTGTGATCCTAATCGCTTGATAGGGATGAAAGGCCAACTCCCAATGTTGCTCAGTGTGTTCCTCAACCAATTTGATGAGGACTTTCCCTTCTGATGGAACCTCTAGACTAACCAGAGTATTTGCGCGATACCAGTCCGCGATTATTCCGGTATCCCACGGAACAAGTTTCTGCATTGCTCTCGCAGACACGAAACTCTCTGCCCTAATTAGAATAGTCTGATTCTCTAAAGAGTATTTAGATCGCAGGCGATCAACTGGTTTAAAACGTCCAGAAAGACGCCGTGCTGAGAATCCGAGAACTTTGAGACTTCAGCTGAAACTGGGGTCCAGCCGGCAATGGTTTCTGTGACGATTCCCCTCCCTCTCCCACGTTTGTACCTGGACATAATCATCGAAGGATCATGCAGAGCATAGAACGCCCCGCCTTCTGCCAGCCATGCCAGAAACCCACACCGCACCAGATCCGATACCGATGAGACCCCGACTTCGTAAGTAGAGTTCTAGTCTGTGAGAACTGTGGACAAGGGAGACTCGAACCCCTGGGTCCAGGAACGTGCTGCCAAGACTGTTGACAAAAATCCAAGACATGTGGCTACTGGATATTCGCGAACGTCCTATCAGAGGCCGACAAGACGACAAACGAAACGGTCGAGCCAGAAAATCTTCTCAGCGACCGAGTGTCACACATAAGCCCCCAGACCCTTAGATCATTCCATCAATCAGGATTTTGGCTTCGCGATTTGCTGAAGCTTTGCGACTGGTATTGTGTACTTGTTGTCCCGTTTTGAGTACGAGGCCTTATCCTTGACAGGCTTGAAGGGTCCGTAGTACAGTTCCTTCCATTCTGCACTACTCTCAATCTTCAACACCAAAAGAAGATCGGCTTCGCCGCGAAAACCGATAGAGGATGATGAATGATTCGCTTTGATCTGGACTTTCAGGCCTTCCGAAGTGATGGCGTCATAGCCGTCCGCGCCAGAGGGGCCTTTCCTGAGATTGTAATTTGAGAGAGCAACGAATTCTCCGTAATCCCCGAGAAGATTTCCCATTCCTGCCCATCTCTGCTGTGGGGCAAGGTCTCGAAGAGCATTCTGGGCCGAAAATATGGTTGCGACAATATGTTTGACTGCTTCTTGCTCTCGTCGAGTGCTGGCTTGGATATCGCTCAAGGCTCGTGTCGCGTATGGTAGAAACCCAAACCGCCTTTGCCGAGTCTGATCGGCCTGAACCCCGTGAAAATAGGCTGAATGAGCTCTCGGGCAAAGAATGGATAAAATTCACGAAATCCTGGTTTGTACACAGACCCGAGCCGCGGGGCGATCAGAAGATCCGTCACCCCGCGTCTTTTCCAGAGTCACTAATTCGAGAATTCGTTCTCTTTTTCACCAAGAAAGCGCAGATTGTTGTCGATCCATTCCTCGGCACGGGAAGCACCCTCGTTGCAGCACTAGAGGCTGACCGAGCGGGAGTGGGGTTTGAGATTGTCGACAAGTACGCCGACATTTCTAGAAAACGTGTTGAAGAAGTCCTGAACGCCAAGAGAGGACGCGTGCTTCTTACTGGGGAGAAGACCCCTTGGGCCGAAGTCATTCACGGAAACTCGAAACATCTTGCAAATATTTGGAGTGGTAGGGGATTTCCTCCAGCGGATTATTGCATAACCTCTCCTCCCTACTGGAATCAACTCAAGAGAAATCACATTCGCCAGAAGGATCGTGTCGAGAAGGGTCTTGACACGGTCTACAGCATCGATCCCGAAGACATAGGAAATATCGACGATTATCACGAATTCCTACATGACATGAAGACAATTTTTGACGAGGTCTACAAAGTAATGAAACCCAACGCATACTTGACGGTTATCACGAACAACGTATTCTTCGAGGGCAGAATGTACCCGCTGGCCTTTGACACGGTCTCAACACTTTCGCAAGAGCCATTCGCATGGGTTCCGAAAGACGAGAAGATATGGTTGCAAGACGACAAGGCGCTATTACCTCTAGGCGTGAACAATGCGTGGGTAGGAAATCGGCACCACCAATATTGCCTCATCTTCCGAAAAGAGGAAGAATAGTCTGGAAGAGGGGGATGTTGTCGATGCAACTGAGCAATGGCTTAGGCAGCTTCCCAATGTCACCAATATTCAGCGCAACCAGATCATCATTACGGGCGGGTTGGAAGCCGATCTTGTTGGATATGATTCGTCAGGCGAAATTGTCTACGTAGTGGAGTGCAAAGGATCAGTAGGTCTCAACGGAATAACTCAAGGCATTGGCCAAGCCTACCAATATCTTCATCAAAAGCTCCTAAACCAGCGAGGAAAGGGCGCCTCAGTTCTCTTAGTCTGCCCCAAAGATACGGAAAATACCTTCACAGAGCTATACGTTCCCGACGAAATCAAAGTCTTCTTCACAACACCGGATGGCAATTTGTACGAACGGGTCCGAAGGAAACAAGGGACCCCTACGATTGAGCTACAGCTTCCTAACACGTTTTACATCCGAGATTGTGAAATCGACCATTTCAAAGATCTCGTCAAGATCATCGAGGAGTTGGGAAGGCAGACCAAGGGCCCAGTTACGCAGTCCGCGATCACGAGTCGGGTCCGAAAGAGACGACCAAAGATTGCAGCCGCGGGCTACAATCATCTCATAACCTTGAGATCGTTGGGAGCACTTGACGCGCAAAATCGGCTTACCCCAAAAGGGTACCATCTTTTTGGTCTCATTGAGACGAGAAACGAATCATTCAGACGGGAATTCTGCGATTACTTGTACTGCTTCCTGATCAATGTCATGAACGCTCTTGTGCTCATAGCAAATGACAAGAACAATACTCTGAAGGCTATCGATTGCACCTACCAAGAAATCGCAGACAAGATCTGCGAAACCTGGGGCCAGACGGTTCGGTTCATGTACGATGCGCGAACTATCAGTACAGCGATGCGAATACTTCACGAGCTGGGGGCAGTAGAGTACACTGACCAAGCGATTACCCTCAAGAAACTGGTTCACGCAACCTACCTACCTTGGGGAGGGACGTAGGACGTTTGAACGTGAACAAACCGACAACCGCATTATCTGGATAAGGATGGTAGAGTGTGAAAGATCTAGATTTCCAAGTCATCAAAGATGAGAACAAGTTCCTTGAGAATTATGACCTATCTGACCGTGCTGCGGCCATAGGTGATGCCCTATTGCGCAAGAATGGTCTTGAGCCGATACCATTTGGGGAAGATCGAAGACATGAGCGCGTGTGGGAGGCTGGCGAAGACAAACCTGATCGGAAAATAATGAAGGATGGTCGTGAGATCGCTCTACTTGATTGGAAAGGCAAGAGCAAGGATTACTGGATGGTAAATGAGAGAGCCTACAATGGATATTTGGAGTGGAGCAACACGCTCAAGCTGCCGGTCTATGTTGCAATCTGGTCTTTCCAGACCGAGACCGGTAAGTTCATCAAACTTCCCGCTGGAAAGATTTCGAAAAGGACAGAATGGGACCGAAATGCCGTCGTTATCTTTGACTTGAAAGAGATGAGACCTTGGAGTGATTTGCCAGCCGTACTCCAGGCGCTCTAACAAAGGACATTTGGTTCCACTGTCTCCTCGTCATCCGTCTCTCCGACGCCTATCGTAAATTATCCACGATCTGTTGGCACAGTTGATCTCTTTTCTTGTCTGAATAGCTGTCGTAATACAGTTCCAGAATTCTGTATCCCTTTTTCCGTAAGAATGATCTTACCTCTTCGTCTTTCGCGATCTGTGCTGTCCCAAGATGGACCCGACCGTCAACAAACACGAGCAATGGTCTAGACTCCAACGGGAAGTAGAAATCGGCTGTGGTCACAGGTATCTCGACCTGTGTCTGATAACATATTCCATTGTCTTGGAGTCTGATTGCAAGTTCCTGTTCCATTCGTGAAGGGTTCGCCCGTAGTCGTTCGCGCCAGTCGCTCCGCTGACTCGACATCTGCAGGGTTGAGCCATCGTTCGGTTATCGCTCAGACACGAGAACGAAACTACCGGAAGTTGTGTTCACAAAGACGGTTTAGTTGCCAACGTCAGCCAATTCAGACTCTTATCGAGGATTTTCTTGCGGCGGTTTTGGGACTCTTCCTTTCAGGTAAAAATCTTCGTCGATGTATCTCAGCTTGGAAAGCTCTCTTTCACCCATGGTCGCGAGCGAATGTGAGAACGCTCTCCGTTGCACGAGTTCCAAGGTTGAATCCTCAGACACGAACATCACAAAGTAACCGAAAGATTCACCCTCAACATTGTCGTCAATGGAATTTCTGCATACGACGTGGAAGCCGATCGCGGCGAATCGAACATGATTCGATTGAAGAAAGTCGCGCATTTCATTGAAAGGCATTCCGCCAAAAGGCCACCCCCAGCCGCTTGACCTCCATCCCGCTCTCGGTTGAATAACAAAGTGGGGCTCTATCGTGAACACACGTCTCTCTTTCGCATCGAGTATGGGCTCGTTCCCTTGGCGATCGTTTAGCAGAAGGGAAACCATGCGTGCAGTCCTTACATCTCTGCGGTCTTTGTAATCGAGTCTCTTCGTTGTGTCCAAGGAAACCGCTTCGGCCCACGCCTTCTTCCCCTTTGCGGCCAAATCCTTAATTTCATTCCCAGTCAAGGCCCTTCCCTCATCTACTGCGGATACCCGTAAGATGCAAGGGTCAAACCAAGAGGTTACTCCAACCCAGAAGGCTCTGCCCGTTCCCAGATTCTCCAGTTCGATTGTCAGATTGTTCTCCTTGAAGGTCCAGTCGTAGAGCTTGACTAATGGGTCCAATTGGGAACGCATGGCTGAGGTCTGGTATAGCAAGAGCTTCCGTTGTTGCTGTCCCTCGGCTACCAGCTTGTATGTGGCCCTTGCCATGAAAAACGTGGCAAGAGCCAGCAGAGCGGTAAACGCTGCAACTACGAGGGTACCAATCCCCCCTAAGTCAACTGTCAGAGATACTCGCAACCACCTTTCAATGACGTTTTGTGAGCAATCACTTCCAGCACGATTAGCAAACTTGGACCTGTCTTGTCGCGGACTTGTATCGCATGAGTTCTTCGTACACATGTTTTCTGTGTTCTATTGCCCACAACTCAATTTCAGCAGGATTATCCGTGAATTTGTACACTATCCTCATTTCGGCGCAGTGGATAGAGTACAAATCCTTCAGAACAGGATCTTTGAGGGGATATCCAAGTCGCGGGTTGGCTACTAGGTTATCGATTATTTTTCCAATTTCTTTCTGGGTAGAGGCTTGCAGCTTCCGGAATCGGTGCTCGCATCTCTTTGTGAAGAACACCTTGTATGCTAGGGGCTGTTTCGTATTGCTTCCCATGGAACCAACTGACCGCGCTTAGACTCGTCTTTGCTCTGCTCGATTTCTTCGAGGAGGGCTCGATCCAGCAGTACGTTTTTCGTCTCTATTTCGGAGAGATCGACCCCCCTTTTCTTCAATTCTTGAAGAAACACTTCTGTTGATTGCTTGGCTACTTGGGCCGCCTTGTTAAGTGGAACCTTTCCTTTCTGGAAGAGATTGATTGCGATCTCCAATCGTTTCGCTTCGACTTCGGCCTTCCTATCGGAGTTGACTGCAGTCTCGGGATACTCTGTATAGATGAACCCGAGGAGCTCGAGCTGGGTCATATCGTTTAGAAGAGTTTTCACGCCCGCTACAATCCGTTTTTCGCGGTCGTCGGCCTTCAACCAGACTTCCTCGGCAAGTTTCTTGCCCTCGAGGGAGAGTTTCATTGAATCGCCAATTCTCTCCTCGTATTCGGATATGTAGAACTGGTCTTCTACTTCGTCGACGATCCGGCTATAGGACCCCATGATGTTTGGGTCATACTCAGTCTTCTCTTCCAACTCTCCAGTGAGCTTAGAAAGCAGGAACATTTCCTTTTGAAGCCAGGTCCTTCCTCGAACCGGTCGAGCAAAGACGTCAGTATGATCAGGAGCGTAGAGCAAGAGAAGCAGGTACCGTTCCACGGTATCCAGCTGGTCTATTGGCATGCTCACATAAGCGAGTATGAATACTCTTATAGTTAATAGCTTTGAGGTAAGCGAAAGTTGTCGCAGATCAGCGTCCTCGTAGATCGGGAGGACAAGGAAGTGCGTGCTCGCCTCGTTCGGCTCGGAATCCGATCGAAGACGGTTGTCACTCCAAGACGTTCATTGTGCTTAACGCAAGATCGAAACTCAGAGGCGAAAGCACTCCAAAGCAATGCTGATGCGACAGGCATTAATGAGGTGCCCCGCGAAATCGACAAGGCCAAACTTGAGGACATCGACAGTGACAAGGAAAAACAGGAGACTTTCTATCGGGACATTCGCTATAGGTTCACTGGAATAGACACAAGCACAGACCTTACGGCGTTCATTTTCTCGTACAGCAATAGTGAGAAGGATGAAAGAAACAGGCAGCCAGTTTCGCTTGAAACCGAATATCTTTGCGGGCTACTGAATCATCCGTTCAACGATATTTGGATTCCCCCGATCGTGCCAGAACTGTCCGGCCGTTCTTACCTTCCCTACCTCCGTGATTTCTATTCCCAAGCTGAATCGTATCAGAAGGTTTCATGCGCTGGACTCATTCCTCATATTGCGCGGCTGGAGATAAGACAGCTCAGCGATCTATACGCTAGGCTCGGTTTGAACTATTTCGTGATGGATTTTGCCGGGAAGCATCCGCTAGACATGGTAGGAAACATCAACGAAACAGTGAGAATGATCGATCTTATCGAGAAACAGAGCGGTGAGCCTTGTTTCCTGCATGGCATCAACGTGCCGACGACAAGGGCACACCGGAACAAGCCGGTAATTCCGGCAAAGGATATTCTTCTCTTTGGGATGGGTTTCAACTGCTTTGGGTCTTCGCATGTCCGGCGCCATTTGCCTGATGATATTGCTGAAAGATTACGTTCGACAGAAAAACGACCATTCCGGCTCTTCAACCGCAAAGACTACGGCTATTACAGAGACAACGTAAGCGGCCTGAGAGAAATGCTGAAGGAGACTCAGCCGACTGCGACTTCCTTCGACGACTTCGTTGAAGGCTTGACAGGTAACAAGGTGGGGACCCTCGAGAAACTGTTCAATGTTGAAAGACACGCTCTGGAAGCAGCTAGCATCAGGAAGAAACTAATCGAGACCGAGAATGTAGGCAAATACATCCAGTCCAAGACTCGCATTCCCGACGGATACGTCAAGAAGGTCCTCGGTATGAGAAGGGGACAATCCCTGCTTTGAATATCGGCTGATTCTACTTGAGTCGGCGTCCTGAACGCATATCGTCTGGAGAAAGTCGTTTCTTGTGGTCAAACCGTCTGCGGTAATCATCGCCCGAAAACTCCCAAGCTTCCTTCAGGTGGTAAACCCGGTCATACAGAATCCAGATGAGCTGATCCCAATTGTAGTTGGATGCCTTGCCAACCAACGTCACCGGACTGCCAGGTTTTCCACTCGGTCTATTACTTTTCATTTGGTATCTGAGGTTCCCTTTCCTGAAGTCGACGCCCTTCGTCACTGCCGTGTCTGACGCTTCACGTCCTTTCCCTATTTCCAAGCTAGTTTCCTTAAGTTTAGCAGCGTCGTATTCGGCCACAGCAGAAGTAATGCCCGGCGCGACACTGAATCTCTTTTCCCACTCAAGCGTTACACCGACTAGAAGGTTTCTGAGTTCGTCGTGTGTCAAATTCGGCAACTTCAATTCTGATACAGTTCTCCGGGAAGACATGATTCACTTAAGCTCAGTAATGCGA
>VBAW01000073.1 GCA_005888635.1 Candidatus Bathyarchaeota archaeon
TATGATGGCAAGAGGTGCAAAGGTAACGAGTGAAGGGTCTACGGTCCTGGCAAACAAGTATGCGACTGTCGAGGAAGACGCGTCCTTCTCCCCGGAGAATCCGTTGAGTTCAGGGTTAAGGTTGTGAACCAACGGATCTCTGCTTTCTGATGTGTCATGATGGTCCAAGACGACAAGGACGCTCCTTGAACGGTTCTCGCTTTCTAGCAGTTGAACATGCCCTGAGCCTAAGTCCGAGAAGACCACTAGACGGCGTGAACCTCCTTCGACATCTTTCACAACTTCCGGGTAGAGCTTATCGAGACAGATGAGTCGCGTCTCAATGTCTAACTTCTCGATCGCGATCTTTGCCAGGGCTGCGGAACAGAGGCCGTCAGCTTCATCGTGATGGAGGATGACAGCGTCCTTTAGGCCAGACTGTACTATCGTCTGCTTAGCTTGGGCTAACCCTCTAAGAAAAGGTTCGAGTTGTGCCAAGTTTCGCGCTGGCTATCGTTTGACGAATCGGGCGATAAAATAACCGGCCCCGTCCAGCTCGGGATCGAATCTCTGAGTCAGCTTCTCCGAATCGAGACCTGAACGTCCCACAATCGGCCTTGCAGCAACCTTGACGAGTCCTAGCTTTTCTTCCGCGAACGCTGCGACCTCTTCGCATTCCTCTCCTGTGACCGTGCAGACGCTGTAGACTACTGTTCCACCCTCTTTGACCAAAGCTGCGGCTGTGGTCATGAACTGTTTCTGGTAGGATGAGAGATTCTCGATATCCCTCTTGGTCGTTTCGATGGATAGCTTTGGCATCACTCCCAATCCAGTGCAAGGAGGATCAACCAGCACTCTGTCAGCGTTGAGTTTGTAGTCCAGATGTGCATATCTAGAATCGTGTGCGATGAGTTGGTAGTTCTCGCATCGGAGTCTTTCCAAATGTTCACGTGCCTTCTCTATCTTCTGCTTATTTCTGTCGAAACCAATGACCCTCGCCTTATTCTTCGTCAACTGGCAGAGGTACGACAT
>VBAW01000146.1 GCA_005888635.1 Candidatus Bathyarchaeota archaeon
GCTAAGGGTGACGACTTATCGTGTGAAGGCGGGACCTGAAGGAGTCTTCATAGAACTCTAACCGCTACGAGGGATGTGTGAGAATTAAACACACATCACCCGGATCTGGGAAAATAAGAACTTCTGGAAAGGTTAATTCCTTGAAAACGCAAAGAACTTCCGAGAGCCGGCCAAACCTGAAGTTTCTCGAAAATGCCCTTCTTGCGGTCTTGGCCCTTTCACTTATCACCCCACTGCTCGTCCCGGCTCAAGGGTTTACTCCACTACCGAACCCGATCAAGAACGCGTGCGACAACTTCCTTCCCAATCTGTTCAATCCGAATGTGTGGCTCTTGAACGAGGCCCTTGGCTCTCATTCAATCTTCGTGGCGAGCGATAACCTACTGTTTCCTAGAGCGTTCGATCTTGTCTGCTACGAAGGTCACCCGAGTCTAGCAGATGAGATCAGAATGTCCGTCAATCAAAATCCATGTTGTAACCAAGCGAATGACAGCATGCACGAGGCAGTCTTTGGATTACCCATTCCGCTGCCGATTCATACTGCAAATCTATACAATGTAAACAGCACTTGGCGCAATTACTGCTGCTACAGCAGTTATAGCAACTACACGGTGTACTATGAGAACCACAATGGCACCGGAATCTTGTCTGATGCAGTCTACGGGGACGTTGCTGCCTACACAGCTCTGGAACTAGAGCGTGAAGGAAACCAGACCGCGGCTCTCCGTGAGATAGCGATTCTAAACTGGATGTATGATGGACGAGGAATTGCAGATGACGTGTACAGGTACGGTTCTCCCGGAGAGCGCGGAATGTATCAGACTTTCAAAGACGCTCTCTACCTTCTAGCTCTGACCGAAACCGGTCAACGGATTCCGACGGGCCTAGAGAAAACGATTCTTTCCATGCAAGGTCAGGACGGCGGGTTTCATACGGGTTACAATCTTGAGGGCAACTATACGGGAACAGAGGAAAATGTCGAGACAACGACACTATCGATGCTAGCGCTACACTCGGTACCGGCTCACATATACATCGAGGGCGCCATTTATTTCAACATAACCGGTACTGGATCCGTTCGCGCGGTGAAGACTAACATTTGGTTCTTCAATCTCGAAAACTGGACAGTGGACGTCGACGTCACCGCCTACTGGGACAATACAACTGAGATCATAGGCAGTGAACACATCACGGACGTTACCAATACAGCACAATCCGGCGGAGCTTGTTACCATTGCAACGCCTTTTTCACACACAACGTCACGTTTGACCCGAGCATCTCACACTTTCTAAGAATATACGCCGGCAACAGCAGCACCGTACAACTCGTCTACCGCGCCCCTTACATGCCCACAGCACCGCCATCATCTGCTCCTTATTGGTATCCCCTTCTTGGCGCTGTGATCGCCACAACCGTCCTCCTGCTGGTTTACAAGCGCAAGAGGACGAGAGACGCTAGGACTCAACGCCTCGCGAATCTTTCCACAGCACGAATTTGGCTTACTCCCAAGGCAGTTCGGAAGAGACTCCGCAGGTCAGTCAAGGCGGATTGACTTGATAAGATTCGCACAACTTACTTGGTAGCGTGCAACTACTAACCTTATCGTGTATCATGGATATCCAAAGCTAACGTCGATGAGGAAAGGAGAATTCATGAAAACCGTCGGAATGCCCACTGGACTCGTGCCGTTCGGTGGAGTGGTCGAGTTCTTCGGCGGGCTCGGACTGCTAATTGGACTATTTACGCCGATTATTGCGGTTCTTGCCGCTCTCTGGATGCTCGCGACCACTTGGTTCTCAATAGCCAAGATCAAGAAGAAGTACATGGGTGGCTATGAACTGGACATAACAATGATCCTCCTCTCGCTCGCCCTCGCATTCATCGGTGGCGGAACCTTCAGCATCGACCACCTAATCGGAGTGTGACATGACACAGATGGCTAGCGCGAAAACGACGACCTCTCCGAGACTCGGGGAGAGCGAAGACATCGGGGAAACGGTACGTAAGGCTCGACAGACAGCTATCGAGATGATGAAGAAGGCAGGCTTCGATGTCGGTACTGAAGTGAAAGTTGTCATCGATCCGAAGCTCGCGTTCATGGGATATACGATGCCCCACGGGGGGAACTTTACGATAGTTGTGTCTGGTGGAGCGGTGGGGTCTGGACTGCTTGAGGGATTGCTGATTCACGAGATGTCGCATATTTACAGGATACAGACGAACCATCCTTCCCACAATGGTCAGATCTTGGAAGAGGCGATTGACAATCTTGGGAAGAAGGTCGTCCTGAGCGACTATCAACAGAAAATTGTCCACGACCTACTCAATGACATTCAGGACCTGTACGCCGACGATATCTCGTTCAAGGTCCTTCGCAATTCGCCGATAATCGCGGCGGACCAGATGACCAGATTCCTTCAAGACTGGGTGAAGGATGAGCCTGCCAAGTCACACGACGGCGTAATGGATAGTTGGATCAACGCGTCGATGATGACGCACAACGCGCGTGCAATCGCGCAAATGGCGAGGCATCGAGTGGAAGATATCGGCGGTCTAGCCGAACAGGCAAACAAGAGTTTCCTGTCCCAAGTATCGCCCTCAGTCGCAGGGCGCTTCGAGTATTTTCGCAATTTGCTTCAGAACTTAAGAGAAGATATGACGGCTGAAGAATACAGAGCACTTTTGGCAGATTATCTGCACCAGTTCCTGGAAATCGCCGAAAAGAACTAATGCACCCTTAGTGCAGCATTTGACAGAGAGTTTGAGCGAGGATTTCGACTTCAACGCAGCTCTAAAGGAGCTGGACAAGAGCGAGACTCACCTCGTTGTCAGGGTCGAGTTTCGACGATGGGGAAAGCCCGTGACGATCGTGCAGGGATTGCCGAAGACTGGACGGTCACTCGACGAAGTTGCCCATCGGCTGAAGGCCCGTTTAGCAACTGGCGGAACCTCAAAAGAGGGCGTAATAATGCTGCAAGGGGACCACCGTAGCAGAATGAAGGACGAACTAGTAAAGATGGGGTTCGCTGAGCACCATATTGAAATCTACTAGATCAATTACTTAGAACGTGCTGAGGCTCGAACCTTCTCATCATTGGCTCGATCGGTGCCGTTCGATGGTTTGTCCCATTTCATGACCCACTCCGCCAGAGTACCGAGGATCACTGAGAGCTCTACCCCTTTCTTCGTAAGCGCATACTCAACTCGTGGCGGGGTCTCGGGGTAGACCTTTCTCTCTATCACTTTTCTCTGGTCCAGCTCGTTCAGCCTCTCCGCGAGACTCGTTGCGCTAATATTCTGGATTCTTCGCTTAAGCTCATTGAATCGAGCTGGCTGCTTGAGGCTCAGAGCATGGATAACTGGAAGGGTCCATACCTTGGTGAGGTCGTTCCAGGCAGAATGAAGCAGGTGGCACTCCTCAG
>VBAW01000035.1 GCA_005888635.1 Candidatus Bathyarchaeota archaeon
CCTTGATCCTCGAGTCTGTTGACTCTGTAGGCTATGACGTTAGGATGGAGAGCGAGCTTCCGACCGATCTCGACGTAGGACTGTTTGGAGTTCTCTACGAGTTCTGCGAGGATTCGAAAGTCAGTTCTATCCAAGTTCACTCTTGCACTCTCCTAGCTTGCCTTGAATGATTCGTCCCAGTCGTAGTATCGCTTGAGGATTCCTGGTGAAACGCTTGGTCGGCGGCCGGTGATTATTGACTGGAAGTCTTCCATCGTGATGGCGTCTGGGACGGAGTTGAGATCGTTCACGTTTCCATGGGTGAAGAAGTTTCGAACTACTCTGAGTTGGGTTGATTGGAAGAGGTCTCTGATGTCTCCGCCTGAGTATCCTTCTGTCATTCGGGCAAGTTCGGCGAAATCGACGTTACTGTCTAGTTTTAGATCGTGAGCGTAGATCTGGAACATGTCCATCCGTGTCTTTATGTCTGGAAGCGGGATGTAGATTCTCTTCTGGAATCTGCGGATGAAGGGCTCGTCGAGGACCCATGGTTTGTTCGTTGCTCCGATTAGGTAGACGTGGAATTTCTTGTTCTTGTCCAGAATCCCATCCATTTCCTTCAGGAACTGGTTCCGGACGCGGACTTCTCCACCGACTTCTTCTCCTCGAACTCCCATCAGGGAGTCTATCTCGTCGATGAATACGATTGCGGGCTGACCCTTCTCGGAACTATCTCTCGCCTTCACGAAGAGTTGGGAGACGTTCCTCTCTGATTCTCCAAGCCATTTGGACATTAGAGAGGCTGCGTCTGCACAGAAGAAGACTCCCTTGATCTCACTCGCCACTGCCGCAGCGAGCAGGGTCTTTCCACATCCTGGCGGACCAAAGAATAGAATTCCGCGAGGCCATCCGAGCGGAAAGAGATCTGGACGCCGCACTGGGAAGACAACTGATTCTTCTATCGCGCGCTTCGGCTTTTCGAGTCCTGCTATATCGTCCCAGCTGATGTCAGGCTTCTCGGTTAGAACCCACTGGTCGAACTTGATGTTCTTCGAGTCCTTTGTCTCGGTGGAGTCAGATGGGTGTGCTATTGGTTCGGAGTCGGATTGTAGTTCTTGGACTCGCTTGCGGTAGGCTTCTGCGTGCTCCAGGTACACCTTGTTCTGTGGAGCATTGGGATAGAGTGAGCAGAGTTTCAGGAGGACCTCGATGGCTCGCTGGTACTTTGTCCCGGCGATTCGTTTGGAGCCCTTTCTCTCAAGCTCTATCGCTTCGTGAGCGTACTTTACTGCGAGAGATTCTAGTTCTTCTGAAGCTGAGATCTGCCTTTCCTCCATGTGATCGTGACTGGACGCGGCGACGTTGGCCTCGCCCTAATCCATGACTATCTTGCCGTCATCTTTCAACTTCTGGAGAGACCCGCGAATGTCGTCAGCGGGAACTGCGAGTTCCTCCGAGGCGGAATTGAGGCTCAATTCGCCGTTGTGACTCTTGATGTAATCCAGGACCCGCTCTTCCAGAGGCAATTCTGGCTCTTCTTCGACTCCGCCGGAGGTGACTGCGATGGGAATTCTGGGTTCTGGTGCCTGTGGTCTTGGGACGGCGATTGCTTGCCTCGGCTCTGGCGAGGGTAGTTCTGGGAAGCGTTCTTTCATCTGTTGGGAAGCGATGGCGCTGGATTCCTCGAGGACCTTTTTCGCCTCGTCGCTAGAGGTTTGAACGTCGGCTGCTTGGTCCGGGATCTCTCCTGTCTCGAGTTCCATGTCGCTAAGCATGTTGTTCACTTCTCCGAGTTCGGTGGCGACTTCGGGGATGACTCCTGCAATTCTTCCTCTGGTTTCGCGTACGACTCCGATGACAGGGGCGATCTGGGCCATGATGTCCCCGAACTCTTCGATCGTCTGGAGTCTGAGAACGACCCTTTCCAGTGCGAGTTCGCTGCTTAGCGTTATGTGTGCCATCTTTCGGATCTCAGCACACTCGTTAGCGTAGAGGGCTGCGTGGGCGCTGTCCTTGGATAATTGTGCGCCTATGCAGCGCTGGAACATCTCTTTGTCTCGCTGCTGGAGCCTTGAGGACATGTGCTCCAGTTTTTCTTTCTGGGTTGCGAGCCGATAGAGAGCCTGATCCACTCGCTCCTTCAGAGGAATTGGGTGGACCTTTTCCTCGAGGCTTCTAAACAGGCCACGAAACCCCCTAGGTCTCTCGTACATGAAGGACCATGACCTGGTCCTTCGGCTGGCTTGCAGCAGATGGAGTGGGGCTTGGGGCGGCTACGGGTGTTTGGGTCGCGGGCGCTGGGATGGTGGAACTGGAGGAGTCTAGCTTTGAGAGGTATCCGAAGATTGAGTCGACCTCTTTCCGCTCGGCCATTGCTCGGACCAGGCCTGTGTCGATGGCGTCGCTGACTGCTTTGTAGCTCTGGTCGTCGAATTCTCCCGAGGCGTGGAACATCTTGTTGCCGGCGAGGTGGGTCTGGAGCTGTCGGAGCTGGGTGTTTAGAGTGCTGCTTCTCTGGCTGAGAGTGTCGAGGATCGACTTGCGTTTGGACTTGAGTTCGTTGATGGCATCTTCGTGCTGTTTTCTCATATCCTCGTAAACGTCTTTCTGTATGTCGCCTACGCTGAAGAGCTCGTCGAGGGCTTTGAGTCGTCTTGTGACCACGTCGAATTCTTTGCGGAATTCCTCTGCCTCAACCTTCCAAGTCGGGGCGAGTACGAGGGTGTCTGCGCTGATGGTGACTCGGTCGCCGGGGCATTGTACGAATTCTCCGTTTCCAACTTCTATTCCTACGCCAGTGACTTCGTCTTTGAGGTTGGCGTTGATTCCTACGACTTTGCCGAACGTGCGCCCGTACGGGTCCTGTAGGGGTCTGCCGAGGAATCTTCTGATCTGTTCAAGGGTTATGGGCATGATCATATTCTCCAAAAAGGTTGGTCCGGGCTACCTCGGCACCGTGCTCTCGAGTGTGCCGAGAGCGGGTGATGGTAGCTCCGGGAATTTTTCGCGCATCCTTGTCTCTGCGATGGTGTTGGCGTCGGAGAGAATCTTCTGTGACTCTGCTCCGGACGCTTCGAAATCGTAGTTCTGCCCAGTTGCTTCGCCGACTTCCATGACTACGCTGTTGAGTGATTCCGAGATCTCGCCTAGTTCGTAGCCGACTTGTGGGATTACGCCTTGTACTTGGTTCTTGATGGCTGCTACTACGCCTGCGATCGGGCCCATTGTGGCTGCGACGTCGCCGAATTCCTGGATTGTCTCTAGTCGGAGGCCTACTTGTTCGAGGGCGAGTTCGCTGCGGAGTGTGATCTTTGCCATTTTGCGGATTTCTGCGATCTCGTTAGCGTACATTGTGCTGCGTGCCGTGTCGTGGACCATCTGTGCCTGTACACACTTGTCGAATAGCGCCTTGTCGTGCTGCTGTGTCTTCATGTTGGCTCCTTCGAGCCGGTTCTGTTGTACTTTCAGCTTGTAGACGACTTGGCTGATTCTTTCTTTGAGGGGTTCTTGGTGGTGGACGCGCTCGGTTATTTTCGAGAGCAGTGGTTCTCTGCTCCCGCGGTCCCAGTTCTTCATGGACTTGTAGGACATGTGGGAATTTCTTCCTCTTGATCCTTCGGTTGACGGAGTGTTTTGCCAATTGAATTCTTGACATGGCTAGGTGTGGTTTGAACAGGTTGGAGGCCTGGTTTTCGCAGGCTAGGCAATAGAGAACGTGGCTGCGACAGTTATTGGCGGTGCTAGTTGTGGGGTCCACAGGAAGGTTTTGGTTTATATGCGATCTTGAAAATGATGATCGAGTTTGTGTTTTGCACAATTTCGATTTATCTTTGCTAGCTTAGAATCATCCGCGATCCGTCTGATCATTGACACTGTTTTTGTTATCATGTATCGAAAACTGGACTCTTGACGCTGTCTTATCGGCTGTTTTTGCGTTGGAACGCTTTTACCATTTTACCTCATAGATGACGGAATCCTAGGTAGAAAAAATGGGTCTAAACGATCTGACCATAGAGAAACTGATCACTGAGATCAACGGCTACAAAGAGAAGATGCGGACAATCCACGAAGAATATGGACGAGCCTCTTCAGACCTGCAAGACCGGATCAACGTACTCGGCTACACATTGAACGAGCATTTGAAACAGACAAAGGACCAGATGGCGACTACTCCACAGCGACTGCTGAATCTAGAAATGAAATTCGTGACTGGTGATGTCAACGAGTCTGAGTATCGGACTCAGCGCACAGAGTTCAAAGGCCTACTAGAGAACAATCTCAAGAGCATCGAAGAGATCAAACTGATGATCGACACTCTCAGCCACATCGAAACCAAACCACTATTCCCCGGAGAATTCAAACAGACATACCCAGAAACCAAGCCCGCGACCGTCAGCTGGGTCGGAATAGGCGCTATCGCTCAAGCGAAGCCCTCCCTTCCAAGCCAGCCACAATGGCCTCCGACGCAGAGCCCAGCGCAATCAGTGCTTTCTACTCCCAGCAGTGTTGTCGAGGCGAATCCAGAACCGACAAGTCCAGCTCCGGCTATTCCAGAGAGCAACGGCACCGGATCTCCTACTCCAGAAACAACCAATGCACCATCCACTACTCCGCTGGACGCTCTCGCAGCTAGCACAGCTCCGGTCAGCGCTCCAGTTGCATCATCGGACATCGCATCCTCAAACCCTCTCGACGAGTCATTCAACATAGCTCCATCACAAGACGTTGCGGAGGATGTTGCCGACGCGCTTGTCGTCAAAGTCGTGGACGATATTCCCGCACTCGACGCATCCGCACAAGTAGCAACAACAGAGACCTCACAAGTCCAGCCAGCGATTCCAGGCACAGAAGCGGTTCCAGGCATTCAAGGTTCACCGGATCTGTCTTCGGTCGGCCTCGCGCCCCCGAGTCAGTTCTACAAGGTGGTCTGTCCAAAATGCGGCGCTGATGTTCCGAAGCCGGCGAAGGTCTGGGAACTCAAGGGCGGCAAGTCGAAGAAGAACGTGCTAATCGGGCTCTTCCAGTGCCAGGACTGCAGGGTCAAGTTCAGAGAAGCTCTCACAAGAGAGATACTCTAAACACGGCTCTCCAACAAACCTCTTTCCTCTTATCCTCTTTTTTTTCTCTCCTTTCTCTTACCTTGATTTCGTCGCGATGGTAGCAAACCCTTAAGACGCAACGCTTAGCTCCGTGCTCGTTATTCGAGCATACTCGATTGACAACTGAGACCACAACAATGAGTGAGAAAGTAGAGCACAAGCCCTCACGTGAACATCATGAGCCCCGCACAGAGAGAACAGAACAAACCCCAGAAAGACGCGAAGAGAGACCACGGGAAGAAAGGCCACGACAAGAGAGGCCTCGGGGCCAGATTCCGCCTGATACCGTGTTTATCGGGAAGAAGCCGTTGATGGCGTATGCTACTGCTGTTATGATGCATTTCAACAGCGGCCAGAACACACTCACCGTCAAGGCTCGGGGACAGTCGATTAGCCATGCGGTGGATGTTGTGGAAGTGGTCCGGCGCCGGTTCTTCCAGGGAAAACTCACCATCAAAGAAGTACGAATCGCCTCGGAAGTTCTAGGGGAAGAAGGAGACACACGAAACGTGTCGACGATCGAGATTGTCCTAGAGAAGGCAGCATAGCAAACCCGTCTCTGAAACGTTCTATTAGCCATCAGGGAACTGTAGAATCACGGGCAGTTCTGCGTAACGAGACGGGCCTACATACCTTGTTTTTTTAGAGCGTCGTCAGCTGACCAGGTCTTAACGCAGATTCATCAACCTGTCCGCGTCACTGATCCCAGATCTCTCACCGACCTTAACATTGTCGAGGACCCTCCGCCGTTTTCAAGGCGTTTCCTAGGGACGATCAGGTCGTTGATCGTATCTATCTGCAATCAAGGGACACATTGAAACTTGCAAACTCAGCTAAGCCGTGATCCGGCTACCTTGGTAGCGAAAAGTGAACTGGGCTGTTCCTTGATGTAACTATGATTACTGTGCACGATTGGCCGCTTTGAAGTCCGTGAGCCCTCCGGAATGCTGACATACGTAGGATGGAAGCGCGCTAGGGCCAGCAGCAAGATTTGTAAATCACGATTGTAATGCTCGCAGGTTGTCGAGCTACCGAGGAAGACGGTGGGACATAGCTGGGCGACACAATGAAGAATAACTGGAAGGTTTGAGTCTGCAAACCCACCGGGCAGCTAGGCGACGAGAAGTTTGGGGTCCATCATGACCAGCGGTCGCCACCTGTTTTCATCGTCCAGGAAGGCAAACCACTAGTCGTTAACGTTGCGGAATTCCACTATTCCCACAAGTGCAAGCATTGCGGTCACGAGTGGACCGAGAAAACATGTTCAAGGACCAAAGGAACTACGCTGATCGATTCAAGGACGATTGTTGCCAATCACGGAAAGCAGCAGGTCTGCCACATATACACAGTTACACTGTCTGGCCAACGTTGGTTTGAACCATAGCTCGATGCTACAGTGAAGTTGAGCCGAAACTCCGCAGAGCCATTGGAGGGAACATTGCACCCTCTGGCATCGAGGCTGGGCCCTGAAGTGAAGGCACAGTCAGGAATTGAGGTGAAGTTCACATAAGGAGCTGCTGAGGAGTAGACCAAGAAGGCTACGAATGCTCCCCCTGCATACGTCCCTGGATGGAATACTTGAAAAGTGACATTCAGCGTCACGTTCCCGGAGTTCCCTCCCACGATGAAGATCGGACAGACCGCAGTGAACTCGGTCGTTTGGCAGATAGTAGGTCCAGACGACTCCACCTGGGCCCTGGCACCCTGAATCGACAGTTTCGGATACGGCGCGCAACCTTCGAAGCTGCCACATTGAAGATTCTGGTAGATGGTATAAGCGAGAAAACCAGCGAGTGTCAATCCAATGATCACCACGAACGCAATGAAGCGCCAGATTCTCCGTTTCTTTGGTAACACCGGCGCCGGCGAGCCATTCCCATCGACATACGATTTGTAAACCAGACATCCCGCGTATGCGGTATACGGTATGCTTATCTATCTCACATACACTACTGGTAGGATGTACATGGGAGTTTCAAGAGTCACCGACAAGTTTCAGGTGACCATTCCTAAAGACGTACGGGAATCAGTAGGCTTGAGACCTGGCGAAGAGGTCACAGTGGAAGGAGCGCCGGGAGGCGCGATCATCGTAAAGCGGTTCGAGACCGTCAAGGACCCTTTGACAGTGCTAATTGGCAAGAGGCCTCTCTTCCGGAAACCCCTCAGCTCCGAGAAGCTGGAGGATCTGTCAGAAGAACGGTAGAGACTGGCTGTGGAGTATTTTCTCGATAGCAATATCTTCGTAAACGCCAAGATCAAGGATCGAAAATACGGATCCAGCTGCGGCAGGGTAATCACCGACCTCGCCGAAGGAAGACTCTCAGCCGCCACATCAACCCTAGCCCTGGTAGAAGTATGCAACGCATTGAGAAAGATCGGGCTCGGCCAAGAAGTGGCTCCTGAGATCAATTCCATATACTCGACGGGAATCACTGTCAGTGAACTACTCAACGTGGACGTTAGACTAACCGTCGAACTGTTCAGGTCAAGCAGCGTCAGCCCCTACGACTGTGCTCATGCAGCAATAATGAAGAGAATAGGACTGGACACGATCCTCTCAACAGATCCCCACTTCGAAGATATACCCGGCATCAACAGGCTCGACCCCCTCAAGTATCCACCGAGAAAGACTCAAGGCTAGAACGTTAGCCCAGACGACCGTTGGTATCAAGCAGTCTACGCAGCCTCGGATTACTGGGAAACGTCCAGACGATCCCGCCCTTGTCCAGGAGAATCTTGTTCAGCTAGCCAAGCACACCGGACACGTCTTCTTTGGCACCTTCAGGGTCGTCAGCGTTGGAAGCCTCAGAGGTCTCCCCGTTCCGTGCCTCCTCCACATCCTCCGCCTTCTTCTCCTCTGGCTTGCGAAAGACTATTGTCGGATAATTCCTGGATACGCTCTGACGCTGTCTCTCCTCTTCTGATTCTTCCATCCTCTTCTTTAGGGCCTCAAGCTGAATCGTCATGGCCTCGAGACTGAAATTCTTCAAGATCTGATCCTTATACCATATTAACTGACCCGCCAGCTTGGTCCACCTGACCCGCTGCGCATTAGGAGTATACTGAGACTTTGCATACTTGTGAGAAGTCTGGATCAGATCCTGAACAGTCTCTATCATGATCTTCCGCTCAGACTGCCGCCAAGCATCAATACTCTTCCTAACCTCAGACCCCTCATCCTCGTCCATTGCAACCTGCGTAGTCCTACGAGCTAGTTGGATATGTCCAAGAGAGCAGAACGAAAAACACCAACAAGACTATTGGGCAAACTACCCAAACATTTTCAGCAAACACTTTCACCTGAATATTCAGGGTCCTCCCTTGTCTTTACACTCGACCCATATCTCTGTCCCATGCAGAGCGTGGATGCAGGGCCTAGTGTCGAGTTCGGTCCTTAGCCTACTGCTTTCTTGACGAGCGCGGCGACCCTTGCCTCTTCGGCGGCAGTCAACCCCTTCAATGCGAAGGCGTTCGGCCACATGTTGCCTTCGTCGAGGTTCGCCTTGTCGCTGAAGCCGAACGTCGCATACCTCGTCTTGAACTTCGCCGCTGCCTGGAAGTGGCAGACGACCTTATCGTCCTTGGCATACGCGGGCATCCCGTACCAGAGTCTTGGCGTCAGGAGTGGCGCGCTTTCTCTGATGATAGCATGGAGGCGTTTGGCCATGGTGCGATCCGGTTCCCGCATCTCGGAGATCTTCGCCAGCACGACGCTCTCCCCCTCCCCCTTGCCAGCCTTCATCTCTTGGACGCGGTCCTTTATCGCACCTCGTTCCTCCTCAGTGAATGCCTTGCTGGTCGCGGTGGTGCTCTTGGCGGACTGCTTCGCGCCCTTCTGCTTAAGTTTCATGGAATTCGATTCGTCTTTTCAGAGCTTAAGTATTTTTTCACGAGTTCATTCCTCGCTTTTCAATCAGCCTCGCTGGGCCCTTGTTGTAGGAAGTGCTCGCAACCACTAGAGCCAGCATTCCCCTCGGGCTGGCGCGGAGAGATTCGCGCAGCGATGTTGAGAGCCTTTGAGTAATCGCGGAGTTTCGGGATTAGGCGGGCGCCATGAGTTCTTGTTTCTTGCTTTCCTTCTTTTCCTTCGCTTTTGCTTGTATTGACTTGACGAGATCGGCCGCCGAGGCACCTTCTAGCGAGAGCGCGTAGCCAACTTCTCGAACGATTCTCTCTTTCAAAGGTTGGATAAAGTGCTGGCGTGTGTTCCTGCGTGTGACTTCCGGAGCTTTGAGGTAGATCGCGGCGAGCTTACGAGCTCGGTCGAGCGCCGTTCCATTTGGAACGACCTCGGAGACAACTCCCCAGTCGTAAGCAGTTTGTGCCGTAATTGGCTGAGGGTTTAGCAAGAAAGCCTCCGCTCTGCCGGGTCCTGCCCTGTAGCTCCACGCGGTAAAGATTCCGTCACATGGCGCTAAGCCGCCGGGCATATGGGGAATGTCGTTGAAAGTCGCTCCAGCGCCAGCCACGATCACATCGGCCAGTAGTGCATACTCTGAGTGCACGTGGGCTCGTCCCTCGACAGCGGCGATCACTGGTACGCGAATGTTCGCGAGATTCTCCAAAATCTGCACGCCCTCGTCATGAACCTGGCTCCAGACACCCGGGTCGGCGACGTTTCCGAACGACGAAAAATCGATCGTTGGGATAAATTCTCCGCCCACCCCGGTCAGGATCACTATCATGTTAGAGCGATCTGCCGAAATATTGTAGAAAGCGTCCACAAGTTCCGTGTGATCTCGCGCCGTGAAGTTCAGAGGACCGCCGTCTTTGTGGAACTCGGCAACCAATACGCCGTTAGCGTCTCGGGTTAGCCTCAGGCTAAGGTATCTGGAGAAATAATTTGTCTGATTCATTGTTTCCAAACTCATGCCGCGATCACCTGCTCGCTCCTACTTGAGTACGAGAGGCGTTCCTATGACTCCGCCCGTGGGGACGGTATTCACGATCTGAAGCGAGCTGGTGTCGATCACTTGGAGTCCGGCCTTGACGCTCGCGTAGACGTACTTGCCGTTCGGGTCCGGGGTGATGTAGCTTGGGGTTGACTGGAGCTTGATTGTTTCGGTCACCTCGTATGTTCCCGTGTCGACCACGACCGTCTTCGCCGCCAGTGGCCCAAAGATGAAGTCGTATTTTCCGTTGGGTGTGAATTCGTCCCAGACTGCTAAGAAGTCTAGAGGCAGGGTCTTGATGACTGACTTGCTCGTCAGGTCCACGTATGTGTTTGTGAAGCCCTTCCCAGTTGCGACAGCGGGAGGGCCAGTCGCACCAGCGTATATTCCTCCATGATGACCGGCTCCCTCGACTGAAGCGAACTTGCTGTTCGGACTGATCGTGACCATGAAGGGCGCGGTCCCTTCACCGGTCGGAATCTTACCGCTGACCTTCCAAGTCGTCGGGTCGACGATTGTGAGCCAGTCGGAGTCCATGTCCGGCTCGCAGCAGTACTTTCCGTCGGCGCTCACCATCATGTCCCAGGGGCGGGCCCCAACGCTTATGGTCGCAACCTGTTCGAATGAGCTGGTGTCGTACACGTTGAGCTTGTTGGCTGTAGAGATCGGGACGACCGCGAACTTACCGTCTGGCGTGAGGCCCACCGTGTTCACGACGTTCTGTCCTAGGCCGATCGTCTTCTCGTTTCTGAAGCTCCTTGCGTCCCAGACGGAGACGCGTCCCATGGCAGGCGCCTCCCAGGGCATGACCGGTTGGGTCCCGGAGGCGACACTCCACAACCGACTAGACTGGTCAAGATAGTGATTGTCCACTAGAAAGCCGGTCGGCCCGGGCACTATCCCAGGCGCGATGACAATAAGCTGCCAGTTCGCGGGGTTGATGACAGCCGTTCCCGTTGCGCCTATGACGTAGATGTAAGGGTGCCCTCCTTTCTGCATTTGACTTTGAGACATCTTACTTGACGATTCCATTTCACTAGGCATACGGCGATTCCTTCTTTCCAGATCCTTTCTTGATCTTTTAGCCATAACAGTTTGAGAAGACATGAAAGTTTTCATCAGGTCTATAATCATAAAAGACTTTTCGACGCAGTTTGATAACTCGAGAAAAATGCGGACAGGTTACCCTTTGGTTCTCAGGGTTCATCTAGCCAGCGAATGGGAAATTGGCGGGTACCAACTAAGACAGTGAGAAGGAAACACGAGTTAGACTAGGCTTGTTCCTAGACTGGCAAACTTCGCGTGAACCTTCATAAACGCACTCGGTCGAATGCTGAAACATCATGTCTGGACCTGAGTCTGAACTACAGAAGCGGTTGAAGGGTATACAGTGGCAGAACGGAAACTGTCTATCCTGCATCTGGTTTGCAACGAAAGATCCGCTGAACGCCGATTTACTTGACCGGGCAAAGTGCATTCACCCGAAGCTCAAGACCTACCAGCTCGTCGTCTCTGGCCGCGACTGGTGCAACCTCTACGAGGAGATCAAACAGAAACAGATGGAACACAAACAAGAGCTCGCCTTGAAGGCGGAAGAAAAATCCGGATAAACCAAGCCGTACGTTACTGACGCGAACCGGGACAAATACGCTCTAGACAACTGCGCGGGGCCAACGCATGACACGCTAGTCACCACGCTAGCGTCAGTCCATTGGTTTATCGGGCGGGAACTAGATGCCCAATGCTGAAGATCGCATGGCAAACCAAGAAGCTAGCCCAGTCCCGCCAACGGCCAAGTTGCTCATTCTATCGTTTGTTCCTATCTTCCTCGGACTTGGTTTCCTCTACATCGTCCTCGGAGCTTGGCTCGTCACTGTCGGGTTTACGGCTGTACAAGCAGGACTGCTAATTTCAGCTCAAGGCATCGCCGTCGTTCTCACGTCCATTCCTCTCGGAATCATCTCCGACATCTACGGTCGAAAGCAGTTACTGATCCTTGGAAATCTGGCCGGTGCCGGCGCGCTGCTCGTCTTCGCGCTGACACCGAATTTCCTGTATCTCATCTTCGCAAGCGTCGCTTTGGGATTCGCTGAAGGAGCTAGCGTGACCACCTGGAATGCGCTTCTAGCGGATCTTACTGATAATTCGAACAGGAACAGGGTTTTCTCGCTTTCCTTCATTATGATCAATGTCACGACCGGAATCGGGCTCGTCCTTCCTGGAGCATTTCCAGCCTTGCAATCTCTAACTGGCCTCACAAACTATACGCTTCACAGAGAGACGCTCCTCATACTCGGCTTAGCGAGCTTCCTCAGTCCCCTGATGTTCTACGTTCTACTCCGGAACCACCGCGAGACCCACAACCCGGAACGTAGATGGTCAGGCTTGACCAACAAGGCTACCCTAGCGAAGCTCGGCTTTGTCGCGAGCACGATAGGATTCGGGGCAGGATTCATTATTCCACTCGTTGGCGCCTGGTTCTACTACCGGTTCAACGTCTCCGACAGCTACAGCGGGCCGATCCTCGCCTTCTCCAACATACTCATCGGATTCTCCGCATACGCTAGTCCTAGACTCGCTACCAGGTTCGGACAGATGCGCGCCATCATCCTCGTTACAGGCTCGTCCATGCTCTTCATGCTAAGCATGGCCTTCATCCCCATCTTCGCGCTTGCAGCAGGAGTCTACATTGTAAGATCAGCGCTGATGAACATGGCGGGACCGCTCATGGACTCATTCTCCATGAGCATATTCCCCGCCGAACAGAGAGGCCTGGTCAGCGCTTTGAGCAATATTACATTCCGACTGCCTAATAGTTTGAGCACCTACTTCGGCGGATTCATACTCGGACTGGGACTACTACAGCTGCCCTTCTTCATCGCCAGCGCATTCTACATAACCGGACTAACAGCCTTCTACATCTTCTTCGTCGCAACCAAACGATACGCAGCACAAATAGCCACCCTAAGCTAGAGATAGAAGCGAATGATACTGTTTAAGTACTGGGTAAGAATATCTTACTCACATGCGTGACCAGGTTCGGGATATCAGCTTCACAAAGGCAAGCTCGAAAGGCCAAGTCGTGATTCCAACCGTGCTGAGGAAGCGTCTCGGAATTAAGCAAGGGACAGTATTCTCTGTAGCGGCCAGAAAGGACATGATAGTATTGAAGAAAATAGATGCCAAGTTGTCGGAGCAGGATCTAAAATCATTGAAATTGATTGAAGAAGCTTGGAATGACATCGAACAGGGAAGGTACCGTGTGATGTCGAAGCAGTCATTCCTCAATGAGCTCAAAGAATGGTAGAGATCAAAAGGATAGTCTACACGAAAAAGTTTGAGCGTGACGTAAAGAAGGTCCGCGATAGTCTCCTAAAGGAGAGAGTGAAAGATCAGGTGAGGAAGATCGCTGAGACTCCTGAGGCTGGGAAGCCCCTGCAGTATGGTTTGAAAGGGGAACGGACCGTTCGGATCAGCCCTTACAGACTGATCTACGCAGTCCAAGGAGACACACTGATCCTCCTCAGGTTTGAACATCGAAAAAACGTGTACGATTAGAAGCAGCCAGGAACGACACGAGCGAGAGAGGGTCGCGAGGATTAGTGGCTCTAGACCCCTTTCCCAAGTGGGAAGATAGGTTGCTTCTATGCAATCTTAAAGACCTCTCGGCTTGAAGTTTTGATGAATATGAAAATCGTGCTCGACGACCAGGTTACGGAACGGTCGGTGCGCGCAGACCTGGCGTGGGAATTGTTCTTCAGGTCGAAGACGGAGATGCCGAAGGGACACGGTGAACCCTTGCTCCCTTTCGCCAACTGGTTCTGGGACGAGATGGGCCAGAGAGCAGGACGGCTGATGAAGCTCTCGAAGGGGGAGGCAACGGTCACAATCCCTCCCCTAGCTCCTGAAGCCTTGGACTTCGTGGTGCGCCTGGCATCGTTCTGGGCTGACGAGGTCTATGTACGGAAGAGAGGGTCTCTGTCGGGGAACATGTGGAGGAGGCCGGTCGTGAACGTTCTCGATGATGACACCCTCGAAGGAGCCGAGCGTCCGCTGACTTCGAGGAAGGAAACGGGCTCGATTGACAGGTTCCTGATGCCGCTCCTCGGGCCTGGGCGCGCCTTCTTCCGGGTCAGACTGGTCGAGAAGGACGAGAGCGCTGCTCGATTCCACAGTCATTCGCACGTGGACGAATACTACTTGATCCTCACCGGGAAGGGGACACTGAGATACAATGGTTCTGAGACAGGGGTGAAAGCGGGGGACTTAATCGGCAAACCGGCCGGGCCAGAGGTCGCTACGCAACTCATTGCCGATCGAGGAGAGCGGCTCCGAATACTCGACATGGAGGTCTGGCACGACCGGGCTCAAGTCTCCAAGGACATTATAGTCAACCCAGACTTCAAGGAACTCCTATTGAGCGGGTCTGGATGGGCGGCCATCGTTCCAGAAGAGTCCCTGATTACGCCCGAAGATTTCTTTCGCCACTACGCCCAGGGATACCAGAGGACGAGGGATGGAGGGTGGGTCCCGTCGAAGAACCGAGGCCACAAGCCGACACGCGAGAAGTGATCATCCTCGGCTCCCACCTATGCGGTCTTCGTTGACGACGTCGACTGGGAATATCGAGACCTCAAACGCAAGGGCGTCCATTTCGTAAAGCCCCAACAACACAGCCGGGGGCCAGCGAATAGCTCACTTCGAAGATCCCGAGGGCAACCTCTGGGAGGTCTCCCAGTTCCCAAAGAAGTAGGAACCAGAACTATCCTTTATTCCAACATTCGCAGCCGGGGCGATTATGACCTCAAGAAGACCGGATTTCTCGCGTCACGTTAGGGTTAGCTTCCGTAAGCAGAAGATCATGAGGCTCTTCCATGCTCGGATATCTAGGCTTGAGAGGGCATTGGTGGAGATTTCAGCGGTTAATCGCCCTGATCTAGAGCAGCAGGATGGTCATGTTCAAGCTGGAGCTCTAGTAGCGTTATCGGATAGTGCGGGAGGATATGCAGCACTCTCACTGCTGCCTTCTGGCTCAAGAGTGCTAGTGTTGAGTTGAAATTGAACTTTCTGAGACTGTCCGTTGGAAGCATGATCCGTGGAAGGAGGCATGGTTCGGAAGATTGGACGCACGATCGCGGTGTGCGAGCTTGAGGCGATGATGAAACAGGAGAGGAAATGCGTCACGGGCGCATGGGGAAGCCAAACAATCCACTGCATACGCCCGGACATGATAAGCTCACGTCTCCAACAATGAACGGACGATCTCGAGGACTATTTGATTCGGAGATTTAGGCATGCAGGATTTGTTCGTCGTCTTTTTTCTTGAGGTAGCCTTTCTTCCAAGCGAGGCCTACTGCTCCGAATCCTACAACGCCTGCTATGGCGGTGCCTGTTGTTATTGTTCCTGCGTTCTTGCTGAGCCAGGTCGGTTTGACTTCGAAGCTACCGAGTGCTGCGGAGTCGCCCAGACTCGATGAGTGAGCCGTCACGGTTATCGCGTAGGTTCCAAGGATGGCTGTCCCTGTTGTCGGTATCGTGTAGACTGCGGAGTAGACACCTGTTGTGAGCTTGGTTGCGACAAGAATCTGAATGGTGCCGTCTGGTTTGATAAGCTGGAGCGTTAGCTGGAGGCCCATCGGCGAGACCGGTTGGCCGTTCTGTGCGACGAGTATGAAGGCCGTTGCCTTGTCTCCCGGGAAGTAGAGTGTTCCGACGTCTAGGGTGACCGTGAATCCTGTAGGGCTTGATATTACTTCGAAGGGAGCGGTTGCCATTATCGTGCCGGAGCCGTTGAAGAAGAACGGCTCGAAAGCCTTGACGGTGTGCGGTCCAGCTTGCGCTTCTGGTACGTTGAATGTGAAGTTGAAGCCGGTTGTTGGAGTGAATATGAATCCGACGAGCTGATCATCGAAGCTGACGATGATCTCGGAGGGACCGTACTGGACCGGGAATCCTGAGCCTTGAACCAGAACCTTCGTTCCGATGCTGCCGGTCGTCGGCGTAAGCTTGAGCGTCGGAGGAGGCAGGACTTGTACGTTTACTATTACGGAATGGATGAAGCCGCTGCTCGCGCCTGTGACGCTGATAGTGTAGTTGCCGGCGGGTGTCGTAGCGAGAGTGCTTATTGTCAGCGTGGAGAAGACAGTGAACGAACTTAGGGTTACGATGGCCGGGTTAAGATTTGCGGTTAGGCCATTTGGTGGCGAAACCGCAGCTGACAGTGTGACGCTGAAGCTGTTACCGGTGGAGAATACGTTAGGATAGATCTGGATCTGGGAGCTAGCAGCCGTCCCCGCGGGAAGGCTGAAGAAGGATGGAAAGGCGCTGAGGCTAAAGTCTGTTGAGGAAGCTTGGACTTGGAACGAGACGATGGTGCCATGTACTAGAAAATTGCCGCTTGTCAGATTGCCACTTGTTCCAGTGACCTCGATACTTCCGCTGTCGGCCCTGTTTGCCGCCGTTATTACCAGGAAGGCATCGGCGGTTCCGTCGGGGGTAAGAGTAACTTGGGTCGGAGTCACGAACCATGTGGTGCATTGAGGCTGAAGGCAGGGTGGGAGAGAGGTGGATAGATGGACAATTCCGCTGAACCCGCTGACGCTGGTTAACATGATCGTCGAACTAGCATTGATGCCGGCGGGTATGATGAGTGAACGGGGGTTGGCGGCTATTATGAAATCGGGAGGAGGGCCGGATGGTATTATTGTGAGGAAGAGGCTTACGATGTGCGATATGCCCCCGAGCGTTCCGGTGACGTTGATATTCCATTTATTTGAGGAGGATGAGGTTGTGGAGAAGGTCAGTCTGGACGAGTTTGTTCCTCCAGCGTTGAGTTGAACCGTGGAGGGATTGATGCTCCATGCTGGGCATGGAGGAGGGCAGGCGGGTGGAGGAGTTGTTGAGAGTGTAACTATGCCGTTGAGTCCGTTCACACTCGTCAGGGTGATGTTGGAGACCGCGGAGGAGCCCGCGGTGATCAACAGGTTGCTCGGAACCGCTGTGATCGCAAAGTCCGGCGACGTCGTTTGGATGACCGTGGCGGCTTGGATATTCTCGGGGAGAGTAGTTCCAAGACTGTCAGCCACTTGTACACACACGTTCGGAGGTGAAGATACACTGCTGGTGGAACATCCTGGTGCCGCTGGATAAGATAGAGGTGTACTATCGGCCGGTGCTACTACTGTGTAGTTTATGAGGAAAGCCATACCCGAACATGGTGAAGCGCCACCACACTCGCTGGCGCCCGAACCTTCTATCGTTGTAACCTCGACGACACCCGGCCCGTTAGGACTGCCTCCCACAGTACACGTGCCAGTCTGAGACACGTCGTTGACACAGATAGACGTCAACGATGGAGAAACAATCAGTGTTCCAAGCGCAGCACTGGTGGGATGCACAAACGCGTTGTTGGTGGCGACGTAGATGTCAAAGCCTGCCATAGCGTCAGAAGCCTGAATGTAGACACCGACGCTGAACTTTGTGCCGACGGCAAAAGGACCGAAAGCGGGGGGACCCGCGGGGCAGGCGTTGGCCGTTATTGTGGTCATGCAGACGAGACCTGTCATCGCGTGAACTCTAGGGATTGATGGTGCAAACAGGAAAACGGTGAGGACGAGAGATATCATGAGGACTAATCGTTTGTTCAAATGAACAAATCAGCTCTCCGACGAAGCGTTTCGGTGGCTTCTCATATTTAGCTTTAGTAGCAGGCACAGGGGAGCGACTATAGCCACGGGTAGCTCTGTTAGACTGTTCATAGCCCGCGATGGCTATCGGTTGTCATGGTGGAAAACATCTCACTTTGTTAAACATCCTCAGTGTCAACCGGAGCGTGAACACGCCGATTCCAGAATAACAGGAACAGGGCTCCCGAATCTGGGTCAGGAGGACCAAGCGCGAGGTTAGGATATTGTTAGAGTGTAAACTGGGTGTATCAGGAATACCTAAACACAATTATTCCCGACAGTACGTGATCAGCCTTTTGCGGTCGGAGCTCCAACGTGTGTGCGCACTATATCCAAGGATAGAAACCGAAGTCTCTTCGCCAGAGAGAATCGTCTGACCCTTACGACGACCGTTACCATTATCTCCTGGCACCAGTAGCAATGGGGAATCACCGGTCCATCCCTTTCTAGTTCATAGCGATCTTTTGCGGGCTTGGCGGCATGAAAGCGTTGATCACTGGATTCCTGCAAGGAGTTACGCGGGCTATCTCGGGACTCGTCCGTACGAAGCGTAATGGAAAGAAGACAGCTTCGCGTAATACGGCAAGTGCAGGGAGGCATCTAGCGGGAAGGCCTAGAGCCAACAGGAAGCAGCAGCAGCAGAAGAAGACTCGAAGAGTCAGGTCTGGAACGGGTCGCAAAGGACATCTAAGAACAGCGCCGAAACCATCCGCGGCGACCATGGACAATTCGAATGTAACCTCAGCCTCTCAAACAGTCATCTACACCTGCCCGGCATGTGGGCTACAAGCTCCCCAAACTTTGATGATCGAACATTTGCGGGGGAGCCCCATTCATCAGCGTGGCCGTGCGCAACTAGAGCAAACAACTGATCACAGAGTCGAGGAAGAACCAGCCCTAGTTGCGCGAGGAGAGGATTCGAGAGACTCGTTAAGAAACCTCTTGCAGATTCTTCTCCCACCACGTGCATTCGGGCGTAGACACGAACAGAAGACTGCAAACGCTATCTCCTAACTGAACCAGATGCCTCGACTCCGAGAATGGATCTTCCGTTCTCCGGTGATGAGGCCCCGCTAACCTGACCCTCCAACAAAGCCTGAACGGAACCTCGCTACACGTCGTATGTTTCGCCCGATTCTGCGGTATCAGGATAGTTCGTATCCGCAGTCATATCTTAGTTCATCACCGCCGACTCACCGTGCATAGAGGGGAACTTGACCCTCACCGACTGTTCCTCTGACAGGGATTCTCTCGCTGCCTCAAGGCAAGTTACTACGTGTGCGCCCAGCAGTCCATCGTTTTCGTTGGAGAAGGTCTGCGAAAGTCTATTGCGACCGACACAGTTCGCAAAATGTTCGATTTCTTCTCTCAGAATATTACTTGGAATTATTGGAATCTTCACGACTCCGTGTTCGTGCTGAAGAACCACTTTTTGTTCTAGAAGGTCTAGATTTGCGTTCCCTTTCTCGGCCACAATTCTCAGGTTTCTTCGCTGCCGGGGATCAAGAATGCTAACTTCGATTTCAGCACTAAGGCCACTCTCATATTCGCATGTGATGAAGGCAACCTCTTCATTCTCCTTGTTCCTATATCCTCTTGCGACACACGAAATCTTGTCGGGCCACAGCCCTGTGAGACAATTTGTGATGTCGAAGGTGTGTGGCGCTAGATCAGTAATCACGTTTCCTTGATCTTGCGGTGGTGAGATGCCTGTCCATTCTAGACCCAAATAGTTGGGCTCCCCGAGAATCGATGGCTCAAGCGTGCTCTTTAGCGCTCTGAGTCCGTTGTTGAACCTGTGATAATGCCCAGTTGACAGCACTACTCTCCGGGCTCTGGCCTGCTCGACGAGGAGGTAGGCTTCTTTGGAGCTGAGGGCGAGGGGCTTCTCCACCAAGACGTTTTTTCCTGCCTTGATGAACGAGGATGCTATCTCGAAATGGGTCGAGTTTGGCGTGCAAATGTGAACTGCTGAGAGGTCCGGATCTGAGAGGAGACTCTGGTAATCTGTCCTGTAGTCCAATGGTCCGACCTTCTTGCGACACCGTTCCAAGGCGGAGGGAGAGC
The DNA here is from genome assembly GCA_005888635.1 of Candidatus Bathyarchaeota archaeon. GTDB lineage: Archaea > Thermoproteota > Bathyarchaeia > 40CM-2-53-6 > 40CM-2-53-6 > 40CM-2-53-6. The sequence continues at coordinate 19,723 of VBAW01000035.1, forward strand.
TATCAACGATGGAGCGCAGACTGACCATGCCTGTTTTCCGCGAAAGGCTCAGAATCTCTCTGATGACCTTCTGTCCCCAAAAGCCTGCGCCAATTACTGCAATGCTTACAGGAACCGTGAAGATCCCGCTTCTAGATCGTCTCTCCGGATGGGCGCGGGAAGTTCCTACCAACGAGTATCCGTAAATTACGGCCTTCGTCCTTCTCTAATTCTGGGTGAGATCTCTGCGTTGGCCGAGGAATTATGGAGACTCTTATCGGCTCTTGGACAATGGCGCTACTGGTTCTAACTATTTCGTTTGCCTTGCGGATTGGAGCATGTTCAAGCTCGCGTCTATAGTTGATGGAATCTTTGGAGTCGCGCACGGTCCGGACATGCGCTCTGGTACCGCGAGTTTCGCATATTCAATGGTTGCCGACTCTCTCTAGATAATCGAGTCCATACTGGCTCTAGAGAATTTAGTCTATTTTGGGAGGTGGCAAATGTGGATCGGGTGAGTTATTCCGGTGGCTTCCACGATGCGGTATAGATCGAGTCGTCGATGCTAGGATAGTGTCTTGGGCTTCAGAAGATCCGTGGTCACTCTCTCCCTCAACAGTGTGATCTGGTCTCTCAGAGACTCGCCGAAATTGAAACCGGCTTGCTGGGAATACTTCTTGTAGAGCTCAGTCACAGTCTTGAATACCAGAACGCGAGCGCCGTCTCCGAAGGCACTCGTGAGGACTCCGACCACATCGTCGAACCGGCTAGCGATCTCTGAAGTTCGGATCCCGTTCCTGCTGAGTAGCAGAAATATCTCCTCCTTAACCGTCCGGCCTAGAATATCTTCTACAACGGTAGCGAAGCATTTGTTCATAGTCGACTGGAACGTTTCCACGATCGCTGTCTGCATGGCGATTATTCCTAGAATAGCATTATTTCTTGGTCGAGGTTAAGAGTAATGTAACATTGGTCCGCAGGGTTTGGAGGGATACGTGTTAACCCCTAAGCATGTAACGGATTCTCGCTAGTGATGGTAATAGAGTCCTAGACCGTAGTATCAGCCTGCTTAAGAGCGCCACAGACGGAATTATTGTTGGGATGGAAAAATGCTGGATATTCGAGGCCCCAATCCCCCAACAATCGCGCTCATACTCGCCGCAGCTTTCATGTGGTGGGGGTTCACGAACAACAGCCTCACTTCAATAACGGTCGGGGGCGTATTCGCGGCGATAGGGATTGGACTACAAGTTCTCTATCTACGCTACAGATACGGCAGGGCAGCATACAGACGCAGAACGGCAGCCTCCTAGACAATCTACTATATTCCAACTTCTAACCAGTAAGGAATAACGGATCTCGTGCAGACCGTTCAGAGCCACTCCACTTCACGCAATGGATTTGTCACCGGCTTGTCTTCAGCTGGGTTGAACTCGACTATTATTGCGAGCTTGACATCAATCCAATAATTGTGTTGGCATGGTGTCTCCGATCGATGCAGGTGCTGCTGAAGATGAAGTCATTGGTGAGCGCTACTTGACAAGAGACGGCAAGATCAGGATGGTTCTCCTGACAAAATCCTCAAGGCTCGTCTCTTGGACGGCAGAATACGTAAAGACTGGACAGGCGCTGGAACCGATAGTGCAGAAGGCGTTTCTGAAAACCTTCCTTCACCTGATTTCTATGGGCATGATAGTGAAAGAATGAAGACGCTGTCAAGGGAACCGATCGATGAAGTCTGATCCTGATCTGCCTCTCTCAAACATTGGCGACCCTAATGGTCGCTCTGACAGACCCGATCGTTAGGCGCCAATCGTAATACTATCCTCAGAAGCTCGTCTGATCCGATTCAATGCCACACCGGGAGGCAGTGACTCCAAGTAGGTTTAGCCCTTCCAGCGCATCCACTGAGGTTTCACCAGCGAGAAGGTGAGCGACCAGAAGATGCTGGCCCGGATACTCATCTAGGGCGTTCGCTGGTCTTGGTCGAGAGAAAAAAGGAGGCTTCTGAAGAGTCCGCTGGTTCTGGTCTAGAACCTTTCGGTTCTTCCGGGCAGGTTGTATGATATGAGGGTCTCGCTGGCCGTGATTCCGTTGATGCTGCCTATCTTCTCAACGGACTTTTCCAGAAGCTCCTCGGAGCTGTCTGCCCTGAAAGCCGCAAGTATGTCGAACGCTCCAGGTATGACGTGTGCCTCTGCAAAGTTCGGAATGGTCTTGAGTTTCCGCAGAATCGTATCGAAGCTGCCTTTGACTTTCAAGAGAGCGAATGCTAGGGGGCTCTCGCTGTCTGCCTTGTTGGAGCTGTTGATGATGCTCTCGAACGAGATGGTTGTCTGAGTGTTCGTGATGCTTGGGATGTCCCTGATCTTCTCCATGGTGGTGAAGGCCTTGGTCGGCTCGTTGGTTCCCAGCTTGATCACCAGGTCGAATCTCCCCGTTACAGGCGTGGCAGATTCGACGTTCGGAATGTGCTCGATCTGAGAAATTGTGTGTGCACGTTCTCCTTTGCATTTGGCGAATATGTAGCTCGTCTGTTCATTTTTCGTCATTTTTTCTACCGTGGAGAGCCATGGTGATAGACCTTTTTTCTCTAACTGTACCCAAGACGAACCGTGTCAGTAACGCCTGGCACTAGCCCGCGGAAAGTCTCTACCTCCCGCAAGCTGGACGGATTACAACTCATAGAATCGTGTTCTACAGACTATTTGGAAGTGGTCGAGAGGAACTCTCCAGTTGCAATGATTGGTAGGCGATACTTAGCGAGTTATGGTGTAGGTTTTCGACAGTTTCATTCGAGAATTCAACACGTAGGATTGTAGCGACTCCCATGTATTGCCGCATTCGGAACACTCCATGGTTCCATCCCTGTTGCGGAAGGCTTGGGCGTGGGTACACTTATCCTGAGGTATTCTCTGTTCCCGCTTCATCCATTATCCATTATTACGGCCCATACCCCTATGGTCGGCATATTGGGGTTGCGTCCACGAACCAGCACAAATGGATACTTGTGAAAGGAGTCTCTGCGTGCGGGCAGAGGTCAAGGAGATTAGATGGCAAAACCTTTCGATTAGTGCGATGCAAATGGAGTGTTCAGAACATCATGAGCCACGAAAAACTGAGATAGTCTTTCATGCCACTCTATCAGATGCCCTTCGAGCACTTGTCGTGGACGGGTTCTAGCATTCCCGCCCTATCATCATATCTGAGGTGCCGCGTTTCTCCGTCGAGTATCGACTTGTGGCAAGACTGGCATATCATGATCGAATTAGCGGGGGTGCTAGACGTGGGCCCAGTATCTTCTGAGCGGGCGGGTTTTGTTCTACCCATTCAGGAATAATTACAGCTCTCAACAGTTCCTGTACTGTGATATATCGTCTCGCGGCCTCCAATTGAAGGATCTCATACGCGACGTCTCCTAGTGACATTATGAACTTGGACATGAGCGCTTCTGTTCTGGGATTAGGGGTAATAACCTTAGTCTACCCTTGTTGCGGAAAATAGTGAGGATTTTCCATGTTCAACAATAGGTCCTCCTGGTATTCGACGTGAACCATCATATCCAATCGGGTTGGAGTCAAATCCTCTTTCACGTTCTCTCAGAAGGTCAAGATGTTGTAAGGGTGTAGACTGGGTGGATCTCCGCCCAGTTATTGTGGGACGTATCCAAGACGTAAGGTCTGGCAACTGTGATGTGGTGGTTGATGCTGGGTATTGTGATGTTGTTAGTGTAGTTCTGGCAGGCCGATACCGCATTGGGCTGAGTTACGGGTAGTGCACAGATTATCTCAACGACCAGGTCATAGTTCTGATACTGGTCATTCGCGTTGTAGTGAGGTTGCTGTATTGTGAGTCGAGGCTAGTCGTACGTGGTAGTCGCCGTCGGCCTCTTGAATGACGTTGTCTACGATTCCCGAGGCTGTTATGCACGACTTGATGATCTGGAGTCGGTATGGATTGTAGACGTGGCTCGATATTGAGTCCGGGTCGCTGCATTGAGAGTGATCCGAACCCGAGGGTCCGTTATGCGATGCATAGTAATAGGACGCACCAACAGCAACCGACAGTGCTACCACCGCAAGTGCGATTGCCGGGCCAGCTCTTCTCAACAAATCCTCTCACGAAACCATTATTCAGACGAAGAAGTACATTAGTGCCTGCTATACCAAAGTCACACCGGTTCCTTGGTACCAAGAATACCAGTCATGGTAGACATGTCGATACCATGCTCAGTTTCCTAAACGACGTATACCCTGGCTAATCGATCATTCTATGCTTTCTGTTTCTGATTCTTCCACATTTCTCTTACAACTGTGTTGGCAAGATAATCGTCAATCTCTGAGTGTTCTGGACGGACCCCGCGTTTGCAG
>VBAW01000104.1 GCA_005888635.1 Candidatus Bathyarchaeota archaeon
GTCGGGAACTCTGGTTGCCTTCTTCTCAAGCCGGAGTGTCTCGCTCTGGAGGACACGAACCCTTAGGGCTTTTGTGATTCTCTTCGCGATGTCGGACTGGATTGCGAACGCGTCCTCGAGATTACGGTCGTATGTCTCTGACCAGAGGTGTTCTTCCGTCCCGGCGTCGATGAGCTGTGCTGTTATTCGGAGTTTCTTGCCTGCGACTCGAACGCTGCCCTCGAGGACTGTTCCAACGTTGAGCTCTCGACCGATCTCAACGACTGGCTTAGTCAGACCCTTGTATCTAATTATGGACGTTCGTGCGATAACGCCGAGGCTCTTGATTCTCGAGAGTGTCGCGATTAGTTCTTCAGTCATCCCATCCGAAAAGTACTCGTCGCTTGGATTGGGACTGATGTTTGCGAACGGGAGGACCGCTATCCGTTTCTTATCGAGTTGAGTTGATGAAGGGGGCCTGTCTTGTTGTCAGGGTAGTGTGACCTTGTAGAGTTCAACCGGCGTTGCGACATTCTTGAGGGTCTTCGCGCCAAGAGTTACGAGTGGTAGCTCGAACTTGTTCTGGACCTGGTCGTAGACCTGTCTGCTAAGGCTAATGCCCCCATTTTCAGCGAATGGCCCAATCCTTGACGCGACGTTTACGGCGTCGCCGGAAATGTCACCTTCAGACTCGACCACGTCGCCCAGGTGGATTCCTATTCTTAGGTGGACCCGTTTTTCTTCAGGAAGTGGGACGTTGTGCTCCCTAGTTTTTCCTTGGATATCATACGCGCATCTGACAGCGTCAAGGGCGCTTGGGAACTCGATGAGGAACCCATCTCCAATGGTCTTGACCTCTCTTCCGTTGTGACGATTCAGAATTTCTCTAACCAGTCTTCTCTGCTCTTCTAGCAACGATAGGGAGAGCGATTCGTTCTTCTGTCCCAGCAGAGTGTACCCGACTATATCGGTGAACATGATCGCGGCCAGCCTCCGCCGCCTCTGGGACGACACGTTCTTGTGAGTCCTATTCTGGTTCCTCGCTGATAAATCGGTTACGAAAATGCTCTTGCCGAATTATCTAGAGTGCGAGCCTGAGTCATCCTTCTTTCGCCTGCACTTGCGATTGCAAGCGTACCTAACGTACTTCTCCGCCGAAGGTGTGGCGACGGTACAATCCCTTCTTGCGCGGGCGATAGACAGGCTTCTGGGGTGGGAGACCCTTCGAGATCAGGTCAGCGCACTTGGAACACATGACCCAGGTGCAGTCAGCTTTGCAGAAACAGCATTTCGACACTTGTCCCCGAGCGTTGTCCCATGGAAAAACATCAGTGGGATGGTTCTTGGTGTATTTGCTGACCATTTCCACAGGATCAGATGACGATTTGAGTTATGGCTCTTATGTTTCTTGGAAGAGTCGCGATAAGCCGATTTTGGGACGGTTTCTAGCATCGCATTTGGACGGGACGCCATCGATTGGTTCTTGTCTTGGGAGCTACTGGTTCTTGTCGAGGTACGATTTGACTTGGTCGTAGAAACCGCCCTGATTACTGTAACGGATGTAGTCTGTAGCCGTGGCCAGCCACTCGGTAGTGGATGGACGCATCTTCTTTGCAGTTTCGAGTAGACTCCTGGTGGTAATGGGTTCCGTTTTTCCAGAGCGCATGGCGCGCTTGATTACTTCCTCTGTTGCCCGATCGATCATCGCCTGAATGTCTGCTCCTGAGAATCGGTCGATCTTAGATGCAATCCCGGCGGCGTCTACGTCTTCGATCGGTTTACCTCGTAAGTGTAGTTTGAGAATCTCTTCCCTTGCTCCTTGATCGGGTGGCGGGACAAATATCACACGATCGAACCTTCCCGGTCTTCTCAACGCCAGGTCAACAGCCCACGGCGTGTTGGTTGCGCCAATTACAAGAATCGGTTTGTCAGGCTTACCTAGGCCGTCCATCTCAATGAGTAGCGTGTCAACTGTCCCCCTAAGCGCTCTGCCCCAGCTGCCACTCTCCCGTTTCTGCCCCAGAGCGTCAATCTCGTCGAGAAAGATAACTGCGGGAGCGTTCCTTCTCGCTGTCTCGAACAGATTGTGCATGTTCTTCTCGCTGGAGCCTAGAAAGGCGTCGAGAATCTCATGGATTCCCACTGCGTAGAATGCGGCGTCGATCTCTCCTGCGAGGGCCCGAGAGATGTACGTCTTGCCACAGCCTGGCGGACCGTACATCAGAATGCCTCCGCCGATGCGTTTTCCGTACTCTCGGAATAGGGTGGGATTCTTCAGTGGAAGAATAATGTTCATCCGCAGCTGTTCTTTCACATCCTCCATCCCTCCAACGTCCTTGAACGAGATTCCAGTAGGGGAGGACTCGTAATCTAGCGCGTGCTCGTCTCCGGCTGGTTTGATCCGTACACGCTTTGCCGATTCAGCTAGGCCGATTGACGCGGACAATGACTTGTCTTCAAGATCCGGGTCTTGATTGAGAGCAAGCTGGTAGAATGCCTGGGCGCGATGTTTGTCGCCGAGCCCGAGATACACGCGAGAGAGCAGCAAGTCGGACTTCGGGTCGGCGGGGCCAACTCTTGCCGCAGTCTCAAGCCGGTCCCTAGCTTCCTCAAGCGAGTTCCGTTCATAACAGAGACCAGCGTACATGCGTAGCGCTTCGGCGTTGTCCGGCTTCAGAGCCAGTGCTTCGCGCAGCACAAGAGATGCCTCGTCCGTAAGTTTGTCAGTAACTAGAAGCTCGGCAAGGTCTAAGCGAGTATCGAAATCTGTGGGGCGCTCCCTGACCAAACGTCTGAGAGCGTCAATGGCTTTAGACGGCGTTGATACCCCTCCTTCTAGCGACAAATCTCAAGACTCTGTGAGCGATACGATAGAAGGCAAACAAGAGGATCAATTCCACGCCCCACACTGGCCATAAGTATATGCTGTGGATGGAAGTGCTGGTTTCGAATAACAGAAACAGAGCCAAAAAGATTCTCAGAAAGAGCAGACGTTTCCCGCCCGGGTTCGAGAAAGCCGCTCTCAGGAATACATCGGCTAGGCTGAACCTAGACCCGAGGCGGGCGCGAATTCCGAGTTTCGCCGTCGCCAGCGTTGGATCTAGTCGAAGTGCTTCGTAAAATGCCTCGTTCCCCTGTTTTCGTTTCCCTTTTCTGGTGTACTCCCAGCCGAGGAGAGTCTGCAGATTTGGATCGTCCGGCTTTAGTTCCAGAGCTTTCCGAAGATGTTGTGACGAACCCTTAGTGTCTCCCGTTTTGAAAAGAGCCACGCTCATTCTAGCATGACTGACTGCGCTTTGAGGATTAAGCTCTAGGGCTCTCTCAAGATATGGTACGGCCTCCTTGGCCTTGCCCAAGAAGGTTAGGCACTGTCCCATGCCAGATTGGAATCCAGGTTTCTCTGGATCAAGTTTGACTGCGTCTTGCATCGGCGTCAAAGCCTCACGCCATTTACCCAGAATGCCGTACGTATCCGCCAAGGCAGCGTGCCATTGAGCATTCTCGGGTTCGAGCGCAATCGCTTTTCGAGCCCACTCTGGAGCCTCTGAATCCTTCAGCCTTGCTTTTGCATATGCAATCTGAACATGCGGCCTGGGGTCATCCGGAATGATTGCAAGGGCCTTCAGCGCATAATCTATGCACAAGGCATAGCGCTTGGTATGCAGCAGGAAATCTGCTTGCCTGCAGAGGCGCTCGAATTGTCTCTGGTCAGCTCCCTGCATTTTGAAAATTATTCATGATCGAGTCACTAATGAGCCTAGTGAATCTTGATTGGGTCAAGAAAGGACCACTAGGAGTCTACTACTGAATCCGATCGGATTCGACCTCATTGGCCTTCAAAGCCTTACCCTTGAGGCTCGACTGGTAATTCTTCGGAACAATTTCCAGGGTTGAGTCTTTCGTTTACCATCGCCGAATGTTCCATGGTCGGTTGTTCGCAATAGTCCACGGAGGGTCTCCCGGGTTTGATGTGTTGAATGGTCCCACTCCCAGTCTAAGGCGTCGCAAGTCGAACGTGGGTCCGATGTAGTTCGGGTTCTTGCCTAGGGCTGCTACTGGATGGTATGGGGTGATTTCGTTTCTTGCTGCGTAGACTGCCAGTGCGACTGCCCAGAGTCTGTCGTCGTGGGTCCCGGCTGGATGTGAGAACTGTAGCTGGCCGGTCTTTGAGAGCTGGACTCGCTCGTTGCTCATCTCGTTCATTAGCTCTGGATCGCGTGGGATGTGGAGGGTTCCGTCCTGCATCTGGCGTTTGAGAATGTCCATTATCTTCTGTTTCTCCGGGAGGGATAGATTGATTCCGAGTGCGTTCTTCAATCCTGACTTGACCGCGTCCTGTACGAAAAATCCGCCGAGACCGGTCTCGTCAATGTAGATTCGGGAAAGGGTCTGCAGCCTCTCATTCAAGAGATTGAGATATCCAGTTACGTTCGAGAAGATAGTGGCTTGGGGGAAGGCGGTAACCTGGGTCACGTAGATGTGTGGTGCCTGTTTCTCAACTACTGCGACCGCTGAATGGTCAATCTTGAGTGCGGGATCACAGCCTGCAAAGAACTTCCCGGTGCGTGACAGTCTTCCACCGATCACGTCTTCTCTTGTGAACGTCTCAATGTTATCCATGACACAGCTCTCAATCAATTCCCGGGGCAAGTAGGCGTCCTCGTCGTCCGCAAACTCCGCCTCCATCTCCCGCGTCCACCGTCCCGGGTCCGTCTGGTACTGTTTCCTGATCCTCTCAAGAAATTCCGGGTCGATAGGCCCGTTCGGCCTCAACGCTTCCCTGTAGCTGACATGGTGGCGTGAGAAGTCGCCGAAGATCTCATCATCCGTAGCCATTCCAAAGAAGAGTGTGTCCCGGGACCCAGGAGTGCTAGTTGCGAAGAACGGGCCGTTCGTAGTACTCAGTGTGAAGATGATGGCATCATACAATTCCTTGTCATGTTCGATGTATGCAAACTCGTCCGCTACGACCATGTTCAAAGTCTCTCCCCTGATCGTGTCAGGGCTATTCGGCAAGGCCTCTATCACGGACCCGTTTCGAAATGCGAGCTTCCCCTTCCGAGGCAGACCCTCAAGAACGTCGATTCCCAAGCGCGAGATCAGCCGATCGATCTTGTCAATCAGCTTCCTACTCTGCCTCAGGCTCGGCGCGACTATAGCGGCCCTGAATCCTCTCTGCGTTAGAGCGTTGAATAACACAACTCCGGCCATGACGAGACTCTTCCCGCTCTGCCTGGACCATCGGGCAAGGATGAGCTTGCTCTTGTCCCGAAGCAACTTTTCCTGATAGGCTGTCGGCCTGAACCCTAGATGCTTGAAGAATTCGACCACATCAGTCTCTTCAGTGAGCGGTCTCTTGCCTGCTTCCTCTCTTTCGCGCTCGTTCTCGAGGTCTCTGTGATAACGGTCTATTCTTCCACGAACTGATTCTGGCATGACTGATCTACCGGCCCGTATTTCGTGGGATGTGGCCTGAGATTTCTAGATCCTTGAGCCGTTTCTCCCATTCCCTGTATTGCTTGTCTTTCAATACCTGGTTCAGGACCTGAGATGTGTTAGTGTGAAGCTGGGTCCATCGTTCGCGGCTTTTTGGGTCCAACTTGAGGTTCGTCATCATCCCTTGAGACATTTCGAGGCTTTGCTCAAGCTGCTCGATTATGCGGGACCTAAGCTCGTCTTCGTCCCGCTCCTCTTCTCGGATCAGGACCCAGCCTCCTTTTCCTGCATCATTTCGCGGTAGAGCCGGTCTATCTCGTCGTGCAGATCCCTTCCAACTCGTCGTCTTGGTCTTGGACTTCGTGCTTCCAGCCATAGACAGAGGGATCTTGTGGCGATGCTGCCGTAGAGTCTGGCCTGTGCAGGATCGAGCGACCCTTCCTTGGACCCTTCTTCCAACTTGTCAAGTACGATCCTCGTCAGTCTCTTGATACTGGCCAACAGCTCTATTCTATCGGGGTCCGCTCCGCTATCGGTTTGCATCTTCATTCTACTCACTGGTCTACATATCTGAAAGCTAAGGCTTGTATCCGGTTGTATTCGGTCTTGCAGACCCGAGACCCCCTTGTCAGTCGATTTAGCCAGCTCCGTGAATCCGGAATGTCGAAAGAGGAGGCTTGGGAGGTAATGGCGGTGGAGATTCTGACCGACGCAGGCCTAGTTGCGCCCAACCATCCGGAAGGCGTTCCTGTTCCGGCCAGGACAGAGTCTATTCAAGTCTCCTTCGAAGAGGCGAAGCTTCTCAGACCCCTAAGAATCGAACCTGAGGATGACGATCGAATCCGAAGGCTCCTCGTAGCCGCAAGAAGTGAGGCTACTGTCTCACGGGAGGATCGTCCAAGCATGAGTTCAATCGCGCGTCGGGCTTTGCGTCTCGGTATTGACGAGCTAGAAAGAAGAAACGCACAAAAAACGGTGAGCCGCCCTTCGGCAAGCGCAAACTAAGGCGAAGTCACGCGTGATTGGATGAATCTGCGCATTCTATGGCGTTAGCTAAACCAAGCAACCCATCGGGGCACGTTCGATTCGCGAAGGCTAATCCGGGTCTCATGCTTGGCCGTAACCGGGGGGGCGGCGCCGGGGGGAGGGGACAGTCTTATTACGGCAAGGGCTCGTGCAGTATGGAGGAACGAGTTGAAACCTGCTAGGGCTGGTCTTTCTGCCGATCTGGACCAGATGCTTCGCAGGGCGATGGAACAGCCCGGAGTCGCCGACGCTATGAAGGCATTCGGCCAGTACGCGGAAATAACCGCTTCGGTGAAAGAGTACCTTCGGGTGCCGCAGCCGACCTCGACGGTTTCGGACTCCGCGTCGTAGACGATCATGAGAGGCCCGAGACCAGAGTGCCTTCTTGGGGTACCATTCTCGGGGAACTGAACCAGCTTCAGGCGAAGCAGGATCCCAGAGCGTTCGACACCCTCAGACGCAAGTACCTGGTAGCCCTCCAGAACCACACTCGCAGAAACACGGTCCTTTACGCGGCGCGCTGGACCCACGCCCTGCCCATTCCGGTCCCCGTGTCGCCGGAACAAGTAATGATTACTGACGAGGATATGGAGGGCTTCATGGAGGCGCTAACCCCGCTTCCCGCGTCAGACGGTCTCGACCTGATCCTGCATTCTCCCGGCGGATCCGCTGAGGCGACGGAGGCGCTGGTCAGCTATATCCGATCGAAGTTCGCGGACTTCAGGGTGCTGATACCTCACGCGGCCATGTCGGCGGCGACAATGCTGTCGACGTCGTCGAACCGGATCTCGATGGGCAGGCAGTCGTCGATCGGTCCCATCGATCCGCAGTTCACGGTGACCGGCGAGGGCGGAGTGGCCAGGTCGAGTCCGGCCCAGGCAATCCTCGACCAGTTCTCGCTGGCGAAGAAGGAGTGTCGGGACCGTAACAACCTCGCCGCCTGGGTCCCGATGCTCACGCAGTATGGGCCCGCGCTATTGGTCCAGTGCGAAGAGTCGTTGAAACTATCCAGGGAACTCGTCAAGACTTGGCTCGCGAAATACATGCTCAAGGGTCAACGAAATGCTGGCATGAAAGCGTCGACAATAGCGAAGAAGCTGGCTAAACACACGATGTTCAAGACCCACGCCCGCCACATAGACCGAGACTCCGCCAGGGCCATGGGGCTTGTGATCGAAGACATGGAACAGGATCCCAAGTTGGAGGATCTCGTGCTGTCGGTCTTTCACTCGATGAGCCTGACGTTCATGGGAACTCCGACCATGAAGCTTATTGAGAACCACCTCGGCAACGCGTGGGTCCGAGCCGTCCAGGTCAACATAGTACAGGCGGTGCGTCCTCCAGCCGGCAAACCTACAATGCCGCTGCCGCCACCGGGCGGCGTTCCCACCGGTGAACCATCGCAGACTCCGAGCGAGATCGGACCCATTTCCACACCTTGAACGAAGATCCCTGCCGGCGATTTACAGTAGAGAATATGCTTCACCGCTGGACGAGAAGTACCTGTCCGGCCCAGACGAGTAGAATGCCCACGCCCGCCAAATCTAGGTTCGCACAAGGCAAAGCCGCATAGAGATTTGTTTTTCTTTTCTTGTTAACTATTCTAGACCCCCCAAGGGGGTATGCGGATCTC
>VBAW01000151.1 GCA_005888635.1 Candidatus Bathyarchaeota archaeon
TTCTCATCCATCTCCGTAATTCCCACGTGGGAGTTGGCGAACGTGTCATGGAGCAAAAATCAACGTTCAGAAAAATAGAAGAAACGAGACTTAGGTGTTTGTCCTAAGCCCCGGCTCCTACTTCGCCCTTTGACTTGTCCTCAAACTGTGGTTGCTCTGCAAGCTGTTTCAATTGGTTCTTGGTTTCAAGGACTTTCTTTTCCCACCATGCTTTCCATTCTTTGTTGTCTTGTACCAATCCGGTGAGTGTTTGCATGAATTCCTTTAGCTCTCGTAGGTCCTTTAGCTCGTGCTCAAGGCTCTGGATTCTCGCTTCTTGCTTGGGGTCCGGGACTTGGACGATTTCGACTTTCTTTACCCAAGTCATGTAGTCGGCGGCTTTGTCTAACCATTCAGTCTCGATTTCGTCCCAATCAATGTAGTTGGCTTTGGCACCGAGTCCGCCCTTTTCTCCCACTATTGCATCAACGAAGGTATCCGACAGCCCCGACCTTCGCATTTGGGATTGGGCGAACTTTCGCATAGAGTGGGGCGAGTAGATTTCGTCCTCTTTGTCGTTCAATCCAGCCGCTCCGAATAATGTCTTGATGGCTTTCCACGCGGTCACCGGGTCCATGTGCGAGCCGTGTTCTCCCGGAAATATCCACTCAGTGTTCGTTCCGCCCTTGGTCTTGGAGTCGAAGGTATTTGGTAGTGCCTTATGATAAGCGTCAATGAAGCCGAGGCATTCTTGAGTCAAGAACACATTCCGAAGATACCTTGACTTAGTGCTTTCTGCTTGTAGTTTGATTCTGGCGTGCTCGTTCCTTCGCTCTATATGGGACATTTTCCGGCTAAGTGCCTCGGAGATTCGCATTCCCGTGGTGGCAAGTAGACTTACAAGTGCTCGGTCTCGAAGACTGGAAAGATTCCGTAGAATGTGGGTTAGCTCATTCACCGTAGGTGCTCGCTTGGTAGTGCTGACGTAGTTCTGTCCGGCTGGAACAAGTCTATCGAAAACTGTCTGGCTGAAGTTCTCGGCTCCGAGGACAGACTCGAAGAAGCTCGGAAGGGTGCTTCTGAATAGGGCTATGCTACTGGGCTTGAATTTGGGTTTCTGGTCGCCCAGCCAGTTAAGAAAGGCTCTGGCTGTGGAGTAGGGGGTCGCCCTATCCAGAAGCATGTCGTCAATGACTTCTTGGGGACCAGCTTTCCCGTTGGCTGTAGCCCAGAGGCGTAGAACGTGTTTCCTACGGTACTTGGCTGACTCACCGATAGAAGGGTCGTCTATCCACTCTTGCCAAGAAATCGTGTTCTTCGAGGGCGTCACTTGGACACCCCCTTAGGACTCGGTTCTGAAAGGGTTCTGTTACCGGAAGACTGGAAACATTCACGATAAACAAACCCTTTTATCGAAATATTTCCGCTTCGCCACTGAGCAGAAACAGATTTGTCTTATCTTGCGAATCAACAGGTCATTATTCTGAAAGAGGGATCATCGCGCAACAGAGGAAAGGATGCCCAGAGAGGCAACATCAGCGCGGCACGTATTGTCTCTGAGGTGGTAAAGACTACCCTAGGTCCACGTGGAATGGACAAGATGATGGTAGACAGCCTAGGAGATGTGACGATAACGAGCGACGGAGCTACAGTACTAGACGAGTTAGACGTACAACATCCAGCGGCTAAAATGC
>VBAW01000152.1 GCA_005888635.1 Candidatus Bathyarchaeota archaeon
AGAGCCTTGGAGGCGCTACCGAGCATTTTGCGAAGATTGCTGTCCAAGCTGTCAACCAGATTATTGAGAAGAGGGGAGACTCATTCGTAGCTGACATCGATAATATTCAGCTCGTTAAGAAGGAAGGGAAGAGCCTGATGGACACGGAACTCGTTAATGGTGTGATTATTGACAAGGAGGTCGTTCATCCTGGAATGCCGAAGCGGATGCAAAAAGCCAAGATAGCGCTCCTGGATACGGCAATGGAGATCGAGAAGACGGAA
>VBAW01000153.1 GCA_005888635.1 Candidatus Bathyarchaeota archaeon
CGCGCTAGCGATCTGGGGAACGCAGGGCTTGTCGAGGAAAGGAAGATTGGGGATGACAAAATGATATTCATTGAAGACGCGAAGGACCCGAAGTCGGTGAGTATTCTGATCCGTGCGGGTCTGGAGCGTATGGTCGACGAGGCTGAAAGGTCTCTCAAAGATGCGCTTTCGGTCGTCATCGATGTAGTCAAGAAGAACAAGATAGTAGCTGGCGGCGGTGCAGTCGAGACCGAGCTGGCTAAGAGAATACGAGACTATGCGACCAAGATCGGTGGCAGAGAACAACTCGCGGTGGAAGCGTTTGCTGACTCAATGGAATCGATCCCACGCACCCTATCTGAGAATGCTGGCTTGGACCAGGTTGATATTCTCGTCGCTCTCAGAGCCGCGCATGAAACGAAAGGACTCTGGAGCGGCATCAACGTGTACACAGGCGAGATAACTGACATGATGAAGGAAGGAGTACTCGAACCGGTCAAGGTCAAGGAGCACGCGATCGGCTCGGCAGTAGAAGTGGCTTCGATGATTCTGAGAATCGACGATGTTATCGCGGCTGCGAAACCCCCACCGATGCCGAAGGGCCAGGGTCCGCCGCCTGATTAGGTCGTTTCCAGAAAAGACTTAACTGAAGGATATTTTCCCGGGGCGTCTGCTCCGGTAGTATAGACCGGTCTGCACATGGCCGAAAGTATGCCGGACTCTCGATCCGGCGACCCGGGTTCAAAAGCTTCCGTAGGGCGGAGAGTCCCGGCC
>VBAW01000105.1 GCA_005888635.1 Candidatus Bathyarchaeota archaeon
GGTAGCTAGAGTATGATTCGATAGGGCCTAGGATCTGCAGAATCTGCCTGGACCCTTGTCTGATCGTTGCGTCTGCAACATCTCGACCTTTCTTCACTTCTCCTAACTCGTTCTCCCAAGAAACGAGTAGCTGAGCACTAGCTAGGCGGTTTTGTTGTTGCTTGGATGCTTCGGCTTGTTGCGATAAGGAGACGATTTGGCGAGTTAGCAGAAGAAGTGATACAACGGCAAGAGATCCCAGAGCGACAGATAGTGCCGCAAAGGTGAGTATGAAAGAGAGGATCGCTCCCGCACCTAAGGCGGCCGTTGCAATCAGGTAGGACCAGATTCTCCGAGGCTTTTCTGAAGAGAATAGCCGCGATTCGTCTGCAATAGTAACTTTCTTGTTTGTCTCGGTAATCTGCGCTTGTAGTCTCTGTTCTCGATCTTCGAACTGTGCTATCTGAAGCTCAGCGCTCCGAACCTTTTCAAGAACCTCTGAAGCTCGTGTTATTGCTTTCTCTGCTTCGGCAAGATCGCCATACTTCTTGACCTCTGCCTCAGCTCTTCCAAGCTCTGACCGTTGCGTGTCGACGCTGGCGAGTTGTTGCTGGAGATTGTCTGTGAGGAGGCTCTTGTCTTCTATCTCTCGCTGTAGAGAGTCTCGTTCTTTGACCGCTTCTCCATACTCGTTGAGCGTCTTGTATAGAGTGTCGGTTTCGTCGAACCGTTTCTCTTGATGTTGTTGATCCTTCTTGAGCTTCTCGACCTTTGCATTCAGATTGTCTAGCTGAACGCTTGTTTCTTTGTACTCCTTCAGCTGCTCGTTGAGAGTCTCGAGACGCTGCCTCTCGACTGTGAGGTGTCCCGGGGTCCTACTCGTCCCTTCGATCCCGTTCCGCTCATTATCGAGCTGATCCTGGACCTTGTTGAAGCTCTCGAGGTTGAGAAAGACATTGATGACCTTCCTACGATCATCGAGCCTTTGTTTGATGAGCCGTTCAAGGTCTTTCTGGGCAACTACACTACTTGCGACAATCTCGTCGTAAGTTATCCCTCCTAACAGCCGTTCGATCTCGGCAGTGACGTCTTTGACGGAGCTGGCGAGGGTCTTTGTCGTCCCGTTGGGTCTCACCTCGACGAGCGTCGCTCGGTTGGGTCTGGTCTTGTGGACCTCCCGGACCACGCGGTACCTATTCTCGCCTATGTCGAATTCGAGGCGGACTTGGGCTTCGCCATTCCCGTAGCTGATAATGTCCTCATTGCTCGGCATCTTGCTGGGACGAATCACGCGGCCGAACAGCGCGTAGAGAACGGCGTCTAGTATTGTGGATTTGCCGCTCTCGTTGAGGCCGGTGATGAGAATAATGCCTTCGGATAATGGGAGTGGTTTGCTGATTTTCAGTTTCTTGAAATTCTGTGCTTGAAGACTAACTAGTCTCAACTCACTCCCTCCTCTTGTAGTCTTGCAACTGTCGCTTTCCACGCTTCGTGGACGAGTAGGCGTTCTTCTTCCTTCACGTTCGAGAGGAGAGATTGGAATGAGCGGCCGAGTTCTTCGAGCGGTGTAGTCCTCGGCAGTGATTCAATCGCCTCTGTCGTGAGAACATTAAGTCCGTCTTCGTCAAACTCTGTGTGGAAGAAGCGTTCCTGGCAGTATGATTGCAGGGCTGAGCGTTTGTATGTTGAAAGTTGATCCAGTGATACTCGACCGGTTACTCGAATGCGCAGAATCTTCTCCGCGCCACGCCTCTTCTCAAGAAGATCTTGTATCTGCCGGGTTAGACTCCCACCCTCACCGGTGACGCGTGAGTCTAGCGTTTCCATCGGCCGGGCAGGTGTCGAGTGAAACTCTTGATGCACTATGCCGGTCTTGGCGAGTTCAAGCCAGCAGAATCCTTTCTCTTCTCCCTCCTCGTTGAAGCTGACCCGCTCGGTACTGCCCGGATACACGACAGTTGTCCCGTTGATCGTATTCTTCTGATGTCGGTGAAGGTGTCCCGACGCGAAAAGCTGGAAGTTTCTAGGAATCGAAGATTTTCCGATATGTGTCTCTTGTCCGAAATAGCCTTCGAACCCTTCGATCGGATAGTGAGTCAGGAAGATCTTCACGTCTCCTTCGCGCGACAGCTCTTGTCCGGACAACGGGTCCTGTTCTGGACCAAGCCCGGGGCTGAGACTCATTCCTGTCACATTGACTGTCTCGGTTCCAAAATGGAACATCTTCGGTGTTGGTCGTGGGTCTTGTAGGAAGTAGACATGTCCCGTTTTCGCATGGACGGATAAGGGTGAGACTCCCTGCTCTATGCTCCTTGGAGTATCGTGATGCCCGCTGACGAGAACTATCTTGATCTCTTTCTCGTGCAGCCGCTTAAACTGCTCAGCCACGTAAGCTCGTGTCGGGTTGCCGGGAAGTATGCCGTCGTAGAAGTCGCCTCCTATCAGGAAGAGGTCTGGCCTGTTCTCAAGCGCGAAATTGACCAAGACGTCGAAGCTGTGTTGAAAGTCTCGCTTCCTCTCGAACCTTCTGGGACCATACTGGACGGCGGAGGGGTCGAGATGGTTGTCGGCTGTTAGAAGCACATGAACCGTCATTATACTCTATCCTCCCAAGCGACTAGAACCGTCCGAATGCCCGTTCAGCTGCTGGGTTCCATATTAAATCTGGAGGAGGTCGAACCTGAACCATGTCAGGCTGTAACTCCGCCATACCATCCAAGGTTTCGACATAGCAATATCCCATTGGTATAGCGATATCTTTTCAAGTGTAAAAAATAATGACGGACTCAACTTCGAACAAGTCTTGGGGCGCGTTTGCTCCTGTCATGCCCTCCTTCATACGACTAGTCGCTGGCGTCATAGTACTTGTAATCGTCGAAGCCGTAGTTCTTGGCTTTCCAGGAATATCGAACCCAATAACGGGATCCACCATATCAGTCGCGAACATCGTAGTCTTCATGCTCGGCCTCATCGTCTGCTTCATCATCCTCAAATTCGGCACCCAGCTCGCCGACACCGTATCCGACGCCTACAAGAACTATCGAACATGGACACCGCTACTCGCATACTTCTTCCAGATCGTAGCAATCGGAATACTCTACTCAGTGACTAACGGAATTGCTCAGCCCTACTTTACAGCGCAGCCGTGGGCCTTTCCGCTAATCTTTCTGCTGATCGCACTGATCCCAACCATCAAAGTCGTCGTCAACATGGTCCACGCTCTCGAAGGAACCGGACCGACAAAGCACAGCCAAAACTAGCCCTAATAATCAGAAAGCTAGCTAGGAACCCAATCTCCAAGCCCCTTTTTTGGGGAAACCTAATCTGCTCAGGCACGATGGACAGTAGAGCTTCTAGCGCTCCTTCTTCCCAGATAGAATGCGATCCCAATAATTGCCAATCCACCGATAGTGCCAGCGACTATCCAGAGTAAGGCAGTGCTTATCAGAAGGGTTGAGGAGTTTTGAACGGTTGTTTGCCGTATGGTAATGGCCAGTGACCTTGTGTCGGAAAGAGGTCCAGGATTTGTTCCGGAGTCTAAAGTAGTCAGAGTTACCGTAAAGTTCCCCGCTTCGGCATAGGCATGGGTTGGATTCACCCCTTCCGCACTCGAGCCATCGCCAAAGGTCCAGATGTATGACAGTTGGTCCGCGTCAAAGTCGTGAGACATACTTGCGTTGAAACGAATGGTTACACCTACGGTGGGCGCTTGAGGAGTAAAGGAGAAAGAGGCCACTGGGGGACTGTTAATTGTGCTGGGCGCGCCTCCTTCTTCCGAGGATTGCGTTTCAAGAGCGATTGAGGCCCATCCCGTATCCAAAGCATTCGATTCTGGGTAGGAGGTGGAACGGCTGGAATCGCTGAAACCTCCATCGCTGTTTTGCTGCGAGAAAATGTAGAGCGTAGCGTTAATCGTGCTATCTGGCTGATCATATGCCTTGAAGGCAAGAGCAGACATGGCTGCAGAGTAAACGTGTCCGTTCTCGTCAAAGTATGCGGCAGCACTCTTGCTTAGGAACTTGAGAGCGTTTGAAATCGTAGGATTGTCAGCCGTGAATCCTTCACTTCTCAATGCGAGAAGTGTTAGTGAGGTGATGCTGATTGGGTCGGGTGCGAGCGAATAGATCGGGTCAAACGAGCTTGAACTGGTGAGGTTAAAGCTACCGTCTGCATTCTGAAGAGAGAGAAGATACCGAACTGCGAAAATCCGATTCTGTATCGGAATCGAATTCGAATTGATGAGTCCTAGGAGAGCCATGTCCGTGTCGACACTGCTCGTGACTGTCTGAGCCTGGTTAGGGTCATAGTATCCTTTGAACCCACCTGTCGATTGCTGAAACTGTAACAATTCAGCTGTTGCAGCTGTTGTATTGACTAGGCCGAGATGCGAGCTTGATGCAATGCTTAACAAAACGGCGCCGGGGACGTCAGCCTCCCCGTAGGTTCCCCAGAACCAAGTTGAAGAACCGTTCAATTGCTTTGCAAGATAGGAATAGGATAGTTCGGCTTTTGCCGAGCTCGAGTTGTTCAGCCAAAGCGCGTATGCAGCGGAGGCTGCCCAATGTTCCCGATAATCCCCGTAGGAACCCGAAGAAGACTGATTCGATGCCAACCACTGCAGAGCTCCATTGAGCCCGGATGATTGCGCGGGGAGAAAGCTCGTGCTCGAATGTTTTGTTGTAATGTTGGGCGAAGTTGGAGGTGTGACCGGGGATGTTGCAAGAATCATGAGAAGCAACAGAAATAATGGCAGTTTTGAGGCGGGCAAAGTTACCCGCTGGTAGCGCTAGTCTTAGATATAAAAGATTACCATCTGGAAACAAACAAACTGTATCCTGGAGGATAAGAGAATCGTTTCAGGGAGCTTCAAATGCGATGGGTCACAACAGATCATACCATTCCCGGGACCGTCTCTAACTACAATTGCCTGGGAAGGAATGGGGATCATTATCGGCAAAATACCATGCTACCATGGTTACACCTTGGACGCTTACTAAGTCAGCCCCAACTTCCGAATAGCTCCAGCACCCTATTGACGCATTCCATACCCACAAACTCCAATAACCATTACAACCTGGACTTGTGGAGCCACAACCATATCCCATTATCTTGTATACGAGATGAGCGTTAATTGGATACCCATTCCAGACGGCCTCTAGGTCTCCTCTGACATCATTGTAGGTTACTGTGTAGAAGTTTTCCGTTCTTGCGACTTTTGTGTCGTTGAACCAGAGTTTGGTTCCATTTCCAAAGTCAATAAGTAAGGTGACGTTCATGTTTGCCGTTCCTTGACTCCCTGAGGAGTCATTGGAACCGCTGGGGATGTTGAGTAGTCTAGGCCCGAAATACTCGGCGAGACCCCAGAAGAGACCCAACAGCGCGATCGCTATCATCATAGGAGCAAATATTCGATAATTCAATTTTGGTTATCCCCCCTCTTGCCGATCACCCGTCCTAGAGGGCCTGTGGTAATCAAGCCCGAACGACTCAGCAGCGCGAGCGAAGATGGGACGAGCGTAGAGAAGAAGAGGAAATCACTGGCTTCATGGACGATCCCGAGTGGAAGAGGGAAGTTCATAGTGATCAGACCGAAGACCAACGCCCCCCACAAATGTGATTGTAGGCTTGACCCTCCAACCATACTCAGACCAGTGCCAAAGTTTGTAATCAGATCAAATCCCAGCGCACTGAAAAGTCCAATCAGCCCAATAGACAGAACACGGTCCCCCGCACTACTTTCCTTCTCGACTAATCTGAACCTCCGGGATAGATATCCCGACAAAACGTACATACTATCTCCTACGACAAGGAAGACGATCAGAAATCCAGGGGCTGCTCCCAATGGATTGACGATCGCGTATGCCGTCCTTGTGAAGCACACTACTGGAAGCCCCACTGAGAGTCCGAACTCGAATGTCGCGATGAAGTAGAACGCATCCATGAATTTCACGTTCGGAAGGCCTGTCAGCATGTAATCAGTCGCCAGATTGAGCGCCGTAAAAGCCGCTATTATGCCAACCTTTGAGGAGACGTTCCGGAAGATAGGCGACGGTCGTGCTGACAAAGACCCCACGTTGTCAGCGGGCAAAGTTACCCGGTAGCTTATATAGAATTTCCCTGCGATGAAGGCTGCTCAAAGCGTAGAGGATTCGTGCTGAATACTCTCAAGGGTCTCCTTCTCCATCTGTAAAGTCACGTGCTCTATCCCAAATGATTCTTTCAGTTTCGCGGCCACTTTCTTGAGAATGATAGACCCCTGACTGATCGAGTCCGAATCTAGTGTTACGTGCCCGCTCAGCGCATAGAGCCCAGACGTAATCGTCCAGACGTGCAAGTCATGCACTCCCTTAACCCCGTAGACGCTTCGGATTGTCTGTGCGATCTTTCCAAGTTCGAACTGTTTCGGAGTGGCCTCCAGTAGAATATTGGTCGAGTCTCTGACTAAGCCGTAGGCGCTTCGGATGATCAGGACTCCGATCAGCGCGGCCACGAGTGGGTCTATCCCGTTGTATCCTGTGATGATTATGATGAGGCTGCTGATGATTACGGCGAGTGAGGAGAGAGTGTCGCCGAGGGCGTGTAGAAAAGCGCCTCTGACGTTGAGACTTGTCTTTCGGTTCGGAGCCAGCAGTCCGGCCATGATCAAGTTTCCCATTAGACCAAGAGATGCGACAGTAAGGACGAGCGGGCCTTGGACCCTTGGAGGTTGTTGAAGTCGCAGAAATGCCTGGAATATAATCACGAGTGCTACTGCGATGAGTGTTGAGCCGTTAACTAGCGCGGCGAATATCTCTGCTCGATGGTAGCCGAAGGTCCGTCTCGGTGTATGACGCATCCGGCCGAGCCGTAGTGTTAGTATCGCAATTCCGACGGTGAGAACGTCCGTCAGCACGTGTGCTGAGTCGCCTAGCAGTGCGAGGCTCTGACCCAGCACTCCTCCGGTAACTTCTACGGCGACGATTAGTAGTGAGACTCCGAGAGCGATCCAGAGGCGTTTTTCAGCGGCCTTGGATGACAGCGTCAGATCTATTGCCATTCTGGAAGCGCCGTCTCCACGTGTTCTCTTGACCTTGGAGTATTAGAGATCGTTTTGGAGTAACAGTCCCTGCAGTTACGCCTTCTACTTTCGCCGCACGAAGTCTAGGTCTATTCTTGGCATCCTGAACAGTATTCCTTTTCCTTGTACTATTCTGAATTCTTTCTCGACGAAGCCTATCTGGTGGCCCGCGACCTTCTTCACAGTCAGCTGTCTGATCATTCGATGCCCTTTTCGGATGATGTGTAGGTCAATGACACCGTCAACTACGGATTCTAGGTTCGACTCGACCGCTTCCGGGAGGGACCCCTTTGTTCCCGTCATGATGAAGAATCCTCCATCGTTCTTCACCTTGGCACCTAAGACCCGGAGGAAGTTTATCGCATGACGCACCTGTGCGGTGTTGAAGATAGGCGTGAATGAGTCTAGGAATACTGTGACGGGGCCCTTGGCGCCACTTACCTTGCTGCTTACTTGGATGCTGACTTCTGTGAAATCTATAGGGTCTTTGATTGACGTTTCCCCTCCTACTAGGGCAGAGTAGCAGTCGATGAACTGGAGGTTTCCGTCGTCGACGTATCGTTGGACGTCCCATCCCATATCCTTCATCTGCCTCTGAATCTCAGAGGGGAACGATTCATAGGTCAATATGACGACCGACCTTCCCGATTGTAGGCTCTCGTAGACAAGTTGCAACCCTAGGGTGGTGGTTCCAGAGCCTGATTCTCCTCGAATCATCAATGTAGTAGGAGGCTGGAACTCGCCACCTGTGAATGTGTATAGTTCTCCGAAGGGGGCGTCTGTCGAGTTGAATCTCCTGAAGAGTAGAGCACTGGTGAAGCCGCCGCCGATTATTCCCGCCACAACTAGGAAATAGAACAGGTTGAGAGGCTGGCTTGGCGGAGCGAGGCTGTTGTTCACCACAGCAACACTGGTGCCTTGCCCGGTGTTGCGGTATGTGTCCGAGGCGTTAACGTTGACCAACCAGACACCGGCAGGATCCGTAGAGTTTACTATCGTGCTTCCAACCCATCTCGCCTGGCTCGGAACATAGAAGAGAGAAACCCCTGATCCTATCCGGGCTGCAGAGTTTAATGGGGAGAGATACGCGGTTACCGTGCCAGACGTGAACTGGCTTCCATCGGGGCTCAAAACGCTCGCGTAGACAGCCACGACATCTCCGGGAGCGTAAGTCTTGTTCTGGAGACTGACAGTGACTGAGAGCTGAGCTGGCTGCACGTTGAAACCGTCGGTCACGCCGACCAGTGGACCGGTATTTCCGTAACCATCGTTGAAGCTCGCCGCGCGAATGCTTGAAGCCCAAGTACCCGCTTCGCTCGTCAACGGTATGCGATAGTTGGCCTCAAACAAACCCATGGTCGAATCGTAGGTCGCGCTTGTGTAATGCGTCGTAGTCGAGTCTGGCTCTACAACGGTTACAGTGACAGCTCCTGATTGCACTGCCACTCCGCTCAGATATGTCGGATTGAACGTGAAAATCTGGGTCTCCGTTCTCACGAGAGAAGTTCGAGAGACCATCAACTGCGGTATGGTAATGTTGGTGACCAGCAGCGTGAACACCTGCGTGTCAGCTGGAACCTTGGGAGTCGTTGATCCTTGGAGAGTTACGTTGTAGACTCCCGTTGCTGCTCCGGGAGAAGATTGCCAGAGGTATGACAGTGCTCCGTTGGAGTCGGCAGAACCCCAGTTTGGAAAGCCCGGAACAGAGTTTGAGCCGTAGGACATGTCTATTGTCACATTCTCTCCAGCCCTGTATCCGATCCCTTGAATGGACGTCGTGTCTGTTCGCCGGTAGGTTGCCCCGCCTGTTAGCCCAACCTGGAAATGCCCGCTCGCGACATTCGGCTTGTTCGCAGGGCTAGTCTCGTCCACGCGGACCGTGTAGTTCCCTACATACCTCAAGCTGGCGGGAGGGAAGTTCTTTGGAAAGTCTGTGCTCAGCGTAAAGGACGCGCCGAAGCCAGTGTTCGTGCTGTTAGTAGCCGTCCGGCTAGACCCGGATGGGTCTACAACGTTCCAAGTGAACGAATAGGTTGTAAATGTGGTAGCGTTTGTCACTTTGAGCGATAGGATAACCTGACTGCTGGCGCTCTCCTGGAGCCGAGACGGTGAGATGGTCAAGGTGTAGGCTTCACCGGCAGGGGCCCATACTACAGGGCTGATTGTGACCAAGAATATGGAAAATGATA
>VBAW01000106.1 GCA_005888635.1 Candidatus Bathyarchaeota archaeon
CTGATCTGGGAATGTTTTCTATCTCTTATCTACCCAGGACGGTCTTAGAGAAATTGACCTGGGATTCGCGCGCATGAAGGTTTGGATCGACATTCTAACCCCGAAACATGCGCTCTTCTTCGAGCCACTATATCGAGATCTCGCCCGAGCCGGGCACCAACTGCTACTAACAACAAGGATCTATCGTGAGGCTCAAGAAGCACTAGAGCTGAAACGGTTACGATTCCGTGTTGTCGGAGAACATGGAGGCGCTTCTCGCTACGGTAAACTCTTGGCTAGCGGGCGTAGAGTGGTGAAGCTGGCCCAGCTGATTGAGCGCTGGAGTCCTGATACAGCGGTCTCGTTCTCCTCTCCTGAAGCGGCGCGCGTCGCTTTCGGACTTGGTATTCCGCACGTTGCTGTGAACGATTCTCCGCATTCTTGGCTTGTCGCTCGACTCAGCATTCCTCTCTCGCGATACGTCTGCTCGCCCTGGATAATCGGTAGAGAGGTCTGGCTCTCTTTCGGAGCATGGCCCGATGGCATTGTCACGTACAGGGCATTAGACGCTGCCGCTTGGCTGAAACGACACAAGCCGAATTCCGCAGTGCTCAAGCAGCTTTCACTGAAAAGGGACAAGCCAATCATCCTATTACGCACTGAAGAATCGTTCGCCTCATACTTGGAGGGCAAGGCCAGCGACAAAGCGCCGGTGATTGGGCCGATAACAGAAGAACTCTTGAGACGGAAGTTGGATGCTCAGATCGTCATTTCGACAAGGTACGGACGGCAGGCGCCAGTTCTAAGGGATAGGTTCGGAAGCAGAGTCCGAGTTGTCGATCATATTATCGACGCGACGAGCCTCCTCTACTACTCAAGCTATTTCATCGGCTCCGGGGGCACGATGACTGTTGAAGCAGCGTTATTGGGTCGCCCTGCTATCTCGTGTTTTCCCGGGGAGAAACCGCTTTACATCAAGTACCTTGAGAAAAAAGGCTTGGTCAAGACGATCCAGTCTCCCAGAGAGATCGCACTAATGGTCAGCAGGAGCCTGTCCTCGGACGAGGAGAGAAAGCTGCAGGAAAGGCGAGGGACGAAACTACTCCACGAAATGGAGGACCCGATCAAAGTCATCTCTGGAGTAGTTAGGAGGACCTGGAAGGAGACCCAGACCTAGGCTACCTCCGCCCTGCGCTTTGACAAGCGCGAGTGGCAGATGCTTCAATCCCAGAAAGGCAAGTTGCCCACGCATGCAATGCTAACTCCTCTCCAGCCCAACGAAGAAACTATTCCGTTCCTCTTTGTTGTTACCATTCACGGTTACCGAACCCTTCACCCGTCGAGAAATGCCAATTCCACTTGATGCTCGCGACACAAAACTCGACTCCGGCAAAGGAATTAGCAAAATGTAACGTCCTTCTCCGCCCCGATCTTCGAGAAAGAAGCCCGCAGACGATTCTCTTTCAAACCCGACAAGGGCAGAACAAGCCCGGATCTGCAATCGGGGCAGGCGATTTGAGATCACGCTTTTTGCACTTTGACCTGCACGCTGAGCTACACCATGTCGAAAACACCCTATCAGATGATTCCGCGCCCTATTCCACAAGACTCGCCCAGAACAGCTTCGCCTGGCGGGCCCCCTCCCAAAAAATCTCAAAAGCAGTTGCTCCTCGTGACACAAACCAGTTCTTCTGGGGTGACACGGAAGGATTGTGGTTCTGGTTCAGGTTCCGATTGTTTCGTCGAAGAGCGGTCTGAACTCGTCTAGAAGTTGTTTCAGATCGTTCTCTGTCTTTCCTTCAATATAGATTCGGATTAGCGGCTCTGTTCCGCTCGGTCTGACAAGGAACCATCCCCGGTTTTTGATGTCGACGCGGATTCCGTCGATTATGCTCGTGACTCTGTTTCCGAGCCGCTGACGAATCCTCTTCATAACCTCGCTCTTTTTCTCATCGGGACATTTGCGCTTCTCTTTAGCCATGAAGAAGGTCGGTAGACGAGCCATCAGTTTGGAGAGAGGCATGCGATTGTCTAGTATAGAATTGAGGATCAATACTGTAGCCATTGTCCCATCTCTCACCGGTTGGTGTGGAGCATAGAATATCCCGCCGTTCTCTTCCCCCCCGAGCATCGCCTTCTCTCGAACCATCGTCCTCGCCACGTGAATACTTCCAACTTGAGTCAGAATCACCCTTCCTTTTCTCCGTCGAGCAACCTCTGTGACAGACATTGAAGAATTAACGGGAGTAACGACCTTGGCTCCCGGATTCTTCTTGAGGATCTCGTCGGCGATGAGTGTCAAGCTATTATCTCCCGACTGAACAGCCCCCGTCTCATCTACGAATACTGCTCGGTCTCCGTCGCCATCATGGGCAACCCCAAACGTCGCCTTCTCTTGTCGTACGAGAGTCGACAAGGGACCCAAGTTTTCCGGTCGGGGTTCAGAATTCCGGCCGGGAAATCTGCCATCAATGTTATCGTTGATAGTGACCACCTGACAGCCGATGCGTCGGAGTAAGAGGGGAGTAGTCAATGATGAGACCCCGTTGCCCGTATCCACCGCGACCTTGAGACGATTAGCAAGCTTCTCTTTCCTAACGTAGCTTTTGATACTTGACAAGTAGGGTTCGAGAGGTAGAACTCGTTGCTCACGCTGCCCCGGGATACTATTAACATTCCAAGAATCTTTCATGACCAGGTCTTCAATCCGTTCCTCCTTTTCGCGCGGAATCTCGATCCCATCAGAGTCCACAACCTTGAAGCCATTGTACTCAGGCGGATTGTGGCTCGCAGTAATGACAAGCCCGGGAGCGCTGCTAATCTTTGCGAGGAATTGCAGTCCCGGGGTGGTTATGACGCCACAGTCCTCCACGCCATTTCCTCGTGCGAGTATCCCCGCAACCGCCCCCTCCGCGAGCATCTGGCTGGAAGTTCTTCCGTCTCGACCCACGAGTATCTTCTTGCTCTTGAAAAGGGAAGCGACGCTGGACCCGACTCCATACGCAAATTCTGAGGTAATGGTTTCGTCAACAACTCCGCGTATTCCGTTCGTCCCGAAAAGCCGGGGCGTGGTCAATTCTGGTCCTCTCTTCCCTCGAGATCGCTTGTCATTCTAGTTCAGAATCACGGAACCTGGTCTGATGACTGCTCTGTCGGGGATGACTACTTGGCCCGCGATTATGGAACCCTTTCCGATCCTCACTTCCTTCCCAACCGTGACTCCTTCTCCGATAAGTGAATCTTCTATCATACAGTTTTCGCCTAGGCTCGTTTGCTCAAACACTATCGTCTCACTGGCCTCTGCGCCTCTCTTCACACTCACTCGCTGAGACAGGATCGTGTAGGGTCCGAGTTTCGCGCCATCTTCGATTGTTGAGTTCCTCCCTACGTACGATGGTTGTCTTATATTCGCCAGCATTCCGGTCTCGGCGTTCGCTGTCTCTCGGAATTCGGCCCTTTGCAATAATTGTCGGTTAGCGATTACGTAATCTGGAATTTTCCCAATGTCATACCAGAATCCCATATGCTTCCAGCTTCTCATTTTCCCTTGGCTTGCGAGTGTCGGAAAGATTTCCCGTTCAAGGCTTACTGGACGTCCGTGTGGGATCATTGCAATCACTTTAGGGTTCAACGCGTACACTCCTGCGTTAATCCAGCCGGGACTTTGAATAGTCTCGGATTTCTCTTCAAATCCGATGATTCGATCATTCGCATCAAGAGTCGCCAAGCCAAACGGCCGCGGATCATCCGCTGAAACAAGAGCAATTGTTGCTTCTGCCCCGGATCGAACATGCGAGGTTATGAGTCCTCGAAGATCGATGTCGCTGATTACATCCCCGTTGGCAACGATTAACGGATCATCTTTGTTGAGTATAGGTCTTGCAAGGCTAACGGGTCCACCTGTCCCGAGAGGAGTCTCCTCAACTGACAATACAGTCTTGGTGTCAAGCTTCTTTCGACTGACCTCAACCCTCAACTTGTCCGACAGATGATTGACTGCAAGTATCACTTCGGTAACGCCTCCTCGGGCAAACCATGCGGCCATGCGATCTACAAGCGGTATGCCTACGAGCGGAAAGAGTAGCTTCGGCTTAGAACAGCTCAGGGGTCTGAGTCTTGTCGCAAATCCTCCAGCAAGAATCAGCCCTTTCAAACGTGTCGACTCCGATTGTCAGCGGAAAGTGCGCGGTTCAAAGTAATGTTATAGCCTTTATTGGGCATCTCCATGACACGAGATCCCAAGATCTACTTGCAACTCGGAGGAACTGGTTTGTTAACGCGGGCCAACAGAAGGAGAAACGAACGGAAGGGCTTGGAGGCGATCTTCAGCTCCCAGAAGGAGGGAATGAAGATCGAAGTCCTGACTGGTGCGGCTGGCGTCATGGCCGGCCTATTTCTTTCTGTCTTTGCGTTATTTCGAGTAGATGCGGTGCAAGCCCTCGGACCGTGGGGAGACACCATCTAATCAGCTCTCTCGTTTGGATCACTTGGAACATTCTTAGTGATATGCGGAGGTGGCACAATGATCTTCGCGATTGCACATCGCGAAACCAAGCTACAGGACACATCAGCCTCCCCTACTAATGACCTTGATCTCTTAGGATTTGAGAAAGATCACGAAGGGCCCGACGAATGTTTGGTCCGGGTTCAAGAGTTGGCGCGATAGCGTTCATCCAGAGTGTTGCAATAGTCACACTCTACTCGGGCTTTGTCCAGGAGTATGAATCGAGCGCGACTATGCAAAGTTGCGTCAGGTCAAATTTTCCTATTGGACAGCCTCTTCTGAGCTGGGAGCGCGTCTTAATCCTCTCAGTCTCCCTTGGTCTTCTATTAGTTCAGTTTCTACCAGGGCGGGTTCTCTCTGAGTAAGAGCTCATGCAAGCCCAAATTCGATCTGCCCAGTGCGTTCGGCTAATGCCCACCATCGGTTGCCTTTTGTGAAGAATCTACGAGATCTTGCCACCGCAGTTCTTGCAGAACTTTGCCTCCACGGGGTTCACTGTTCGACAGGTTGGACAGTCGGTCGAGTCTAAGAGTGATCCGCATTTGATGCAGTGTTTGGCTCCTTGGAGAAGTTGAGCGCCACACTTTCCGCAGCAGCGGACCCCCTGTATCGTATCGCCTGGCCTCGCGGGCGCGAGAGCGCTTGGGGAGAAGACGTCTGCAAGAATCACCACATCTCCAACGGTCGCGATCTTATCGTGTGAGACCTCAAACTCTCTCGACAGGTCTCTATCATCGAGTAGCGTCTTGAACTGTTCCTTGTCCACCGAAAGCAGCAGAGATTTGATATCGCCAGAATCATTCGGGATCGCCTTTCGGACTCTTCCTACCAATATTCCGTGCGAATCGACGACTTGCAGCCCACTCAGAGTCTCTAGTCTGGAGTGAGCGTCTTTTATGAAAGGCGTCTGAGAGAAATGGTCCACGTATTTTTCACATCCATAGCAATACCATCTTTTCTCATGGGACTTGGTTCGAACGAATGTCAGGGATTGATTACAGTCTGGGCAGCGGGCCTTAGGCTCCTCTTCAAACATGCTATCCACGCTAGGTTTCAACGGTAGGGGTTATTCGAAGCCCTCCGTTACTCTCCCTTCTCAGTTAATATCTTCGCATATTCTCCGAAACATTCGTCTTAGCATCGATAGGAAAATCGAACGGGATTCGCGATTCGGGACGATAGGCATTGATTTCTTTTAGTCAATATCCGTGAAAGGACAACCTTCGACGACCTAGATACGCGTTCAAGGACATTCCTACTTTATTTAGGTAAAATAAGCAAGCAATCCGCGCGGGAAGAAAGACCCATGAAACTCCAATCCTGACCCAAAGACGCGTTAGGGTCATCGAACGAGTAGAGGTTTTCAGGCCGATTCGCTGGCTCTCGCCAATGGACGTCTTTCCTCAGACCCTCTGACAGTCTCCTCATTCTTAGAAGTTGCACTGAGAATAGTTTGGAATAGTGCAATTGGTCCTTCACTTCATCTAGGACGGGTTTGGACCAACGACAACTAAAGCTTCAGCGTTCTCGCCTTGCAGCATTACTGGGTTCTTTCGCATTCATGATTCTGCCAGAGACCCGCTCAGGATCGGTTCAACCGGGGTGGGAGTGGCGCTAGGCACCGGAGTAACAACAATGGTCAGTCTTCGACGGACGCGGCACCCGCGTATCGTAGCTAGATTCAATGGTGATCAACTGACTACGGAGGCGGTTTCGATTGAAGTTGCCAGAAGATACTGCGAGCTTGATGGGAGATCATGGAACACCGAGATCTCTCACCAGAGCGCCGTCCGGTCAGGCCTCGGATATGGTACGAGTGGGTCAGGTGCACTCAGCCTGTCCCTCGCCTTGAACGAGGCGATGGGATTGTCTCTTTCAATGCCCGAGGCAGCTCAGATTGCTCACTTATGCGAAGTGGAGTGCAAGACGGGCCTTGGGACGGTCGCCTCCGTATTCTCTGGAGGGCTCACGGTTAGAACCGCACCCGGAGCTCCGGAAATTGGACAACTACGAAAGCTGAATCTCCCATCCTCCTTAAGCGTCGTATCGGCGAGCTTCGGGCCGATTTCGACCCGAAGGGTGCTGGCAGATCATCACCTCAAGAAAACCATCAATGCTTGTGGACAGGCCCTCATTCAGAAATTTCTTGGAGACGCTTCTTACTCCAATTTCATGACCATATCTCGAAAATTCTCGAATTGTGTCGGACTCATGTCTTCCCGGCTTAGACGAGCCGTGAGTGCACTGGATTTGTCAGGTTACACCTGCAGTATGATGATGCTGGGAGAGTCATTGTTCTGCCTACTCCCACACGAAGACGGAGCGCGCGTAGAGGCAATCCTACGCAGCCACGGATTAACCCCGACGACATCGACATTATCTCAGTCAGGAGCACATCTAATATGAATCTCTCCCCTCATCATCCTCGTTTTTTGTCCCTCAAGACACGGGACGATCTAGTCAAAGCCGTAGCAAGCGGCCTGGTCGCTCCTCAAGGGTTAATCGCGCAGGGGAGAGGGGAAGCCTTTGACTACCTCATAGGGGAGAGAACGATGCCAACTGCCTCCATTGCAACTTTGGCCGCGGTAGCGCTTCTTCTAGAGGCAAAATCGCCAGTGATATCAGTCAATGGAAATGCTGCGGCACTTGCCGGAAAGGAAATAGTAAACTTGGCATCCACCGTTTCTGCATCCATTGAAGTGAACTTATTCCATAGGACACTAGACCGAGAGAAACTGATCGCTCGCCATTTGAAAAACTTCGGAGCAAAAGAGATTCTTGGCGTGGGCTCTGCGGCGAGCAAGACCATCGGAGGCATTTCGAGTCCTAGAGCGAAAGTGGATCCCAACGGGATTGGGAAGGCAGACGTAGTTCTGATTCCCCTCGAGGACGGCGATAGGGCTCAAGCTCTTGAGAACCAGGGAAAGAGAGTCATTGCAATCGACCTAAATCCTATGTCACGAACATCTCAGGTCGCTTCCGTAACAATTGTTGACAATCTTGTAAGAGCGATTCCAGCCCTGATCGAATCCTCTCGGAAAATGAAGAAACTCCCTCAGAGTCAACTGGAGAAATACATTTCGAGCTTCAATAACGAGAGAAACCTAGCGAATGCGATAGAACAGATTGTTCAATATCTCCAAGGATGGATAAAGAACTGAAACCCAGCGACGACCCGGATAGGAAAAAGGTGTCTGTCACCTCATTCATGAGGATGAAGACCGAGGCACGTAGAATTGTCATGGTGACATCGTATGACTACCCGACCGCAGCGATTGCAGACGCAGTGGGAGTCGATTCAGTTCTCGTGGGCGATTCTTACGGAATGGTTGTCCTGGGCTATGAGAACACGATTCCAGTAACCGTAGAGGAGCTTTTACCAGTTTGCCGAGCCGTTAGGAGAGGAGCGACTCGCCCTCTTCTAATCGGCGATATGCCATTCATGAGCTTTCAGATCTCACCTGAAGAAGCTGTTCGTACCGCGGGCAGGTTCGTAAAGGAAGGAGGTATGGAGGCGGTCAAGGTTGAAGGAGGCAGCGAAGCGTCAAAGGTAGTGGAATCCATCACCCGCATAGGAATTCCCGTGCTGGGCCACATTGGCGTCACTCCCCAGACGGCAACATTGTATGGAGGCTATAGAATTCAGGGGAGAAACGCCGCTTCTAGCGACAAGCTCGTTGAAGATGCCAAATCGCTTGAGAAAGCGGGGGCATTTGGAATTGTTCTAGAGATGATAACCGAGGAAGTTGCTAGGGTCATAACCGAAACCGTATCCGTTCCAACGATCGGGATAGGGTCAGGGCGGTTTTGCGACGGCCAAGTGCTAGTACTCCATGACATCATCGGATTGTACCCGAGCTTCAAGCCAAAGTTCGCTAAGCGTTACGTAGACGTTGCGGCTATGATCAAGAACGCCCTTCAGAACTTTGCAGCTGACGTTCGAAACGGACTATTCCCTGAAGAACAGCACGTATTCAGAATGGAAGAAGACCAACGGGCAAAGCTCGATTCTAAACGGAAGATCTAAACTTTTGCGGATCGCCGTTGTCGGTGCTGGAGCAATCGGCTGTCTTTTCGGAGGCCGGCTGCAAAGGTCCGGACAGAGCGTTCTACTGATCCATCACACAAGAAGTGTCGCAGCCGACATTGAGAAGAAGGGCATTAGAATTCGGGAGCCCTCGCGAAAGGTTGTCCGCACGCGCATCACTACACGGACGAGGCTGTCAAAGCATGACAAGCCGGAACTTGTATTGATCACAGTGAAAGCCTACGACACAGAGGGAGTCGCGTCACTTCTCATGAAATTAGCCATGCACAGTGTGCCGGTATTGAGTCTTCAGAACGGACTAGGAAATGTTGAGACGTTGGAGGCTCGCTTGGGCTCAGATTCGATCATTGCTGGAACAACTACTGAGGCCGCCTTGACAACTGGGCCAGGTAGCGTGATTCATACCGGAAGCGGGATGACATGGGTCGGAGAGTTAAACGGTAGGCACTCTGAACGATGCCTAGCTATTGAGAGGGCGTTTCGCAGAGCCGGCTTCTCTACACTCATCAGCAATAACATCAATGGAGTACTCTGGGCTAAGGCCATTGTGAATTCAGCAATCAACCCCATCTCAGCTATAGCTCGCGTGAAGAATCGGGATGTACTCAAGACACCTCAGCTCCGAGAGATTGCCTCCAAGGTAATTGACGAAGGTACGGCCGTAGCCTGTGCAAACGGGATTGCTCTGAGGCCTGCCCCGAGACGGATGTTCGAAAAAGTCTTGGCTATGACATCGAGGAACAAATCTTCGATGCTCCAAGATATTGAAGCAGGTCGAAAAACTGAGATTATACAACTGAACGGTTCGATCACTCGGCTGGGAAGCCAAGCGGGAGTGAGCACACCATTCAATTATCTACTGACAATGCTTGTGCTCCATCTAGAACGTTCTCAAAGTAACCCTTGACCCGGCCCCGTCCAACTCCATCCTATTCTGGAGGATAAGACCCTGCCGACAAAACACTTGAAATAAAACCGGCATCACTAGCCCTCAGGTTGGAAGTAATCCCGAAAAAAAGTACCCAGACTATTTGTTCTACGCAGACGGGAGAGGCAGACCTCTGCAGTCCACTCTTCCCTTCACTCTGCGAATGAAGTTCGGACAAGCAAAACACTGGACAAAGGATACGGTCTTGTTCAAAACGGGGCAGGCGACCGCTTCCTTTTTCATTCTAGCTATCTGTTTTCCTCCCGCGACGCCCTTCAAATCCTGAACGAACTGTTTTGGGGTGGCTGGAGGCTTCTCTGGCACAACGATCTGAACGACGTATTTCGTCGGCGGAGGTTCTTCACTCATCGACTTCTCTTCGAGCAACAATGGACCATCTAATTATTTCTTTGTTACTGGGAAGGTCCAAAAGCCCTCCGTCAACGCGCGGTTATTGGCATTTCCGATCCCAGGCTGAGGATTCGGACGGAGCATCGTAACCCAATATTATTTGAAAGGTTCGAGACGATACGAGATCCACATTTTCCTTGACCAGGATCCAGCAGGTCAAAACAGCCCAACTTCGAAAACTTGAAGAAAAACAGGGGCGGAAAAACGAGAATCTACCCTCTCGCCTATACGGGTTATGATTGCGCGTGAGTCTTCACCGTGGAACGCTTAAACCCAATCGGTAACGCATGGGTGTTCGATAAGAGTATTGGCAAGGCTTACCGGTTGGCCAACCACGGCGGTCGTTCTGTCAGGCGGCGAAGGTATTCGACTGAGACCCCTAACGGCTGACTTGCCCAAAGGTCTCGTCAAAGTAG
>VBAW01000150.1 GCA_005888635.1 Candidatus Bathyarchaeota archaeon
GTTCTGATCCCACCGCTCGCCATTAGCGTGATCTGGTCCCGGACCCCTTCGGACACTAGATACTCGTGGACCTTCGGGATCGCGTATTCGACGGGCATTGCAATGTTCTTCTTCGCGATCTCCGGGGCGGCCCCGGTGCCGCCGTAGCCGCCGTCGATGTGGATGATGTTCGCCCCCGCATAGTAGCTCCCGATTGCTACCATGTCGACGTCAGTAGGGGTCGAGACCTTTACTGATACAAGCGCTCGTGGATTGACGGTCTTGATCCAGTCAACATGTTTCTTGTGATCCTCCACAGAGTACACGCTGTGGAATGGAAAGGGCGAGTAGAGGCTCGTGAACATGGACGACTCTCGCATCTTCGCGACTTCAGACGTGACCTTGTCGGCGAGAAGGTGACCGCCCAGTCCCGGCTTTGCTCCTTGTGCATACTTGAACTCGACAATCGGTGCGTACTGTATCGTCTCTTCTCGGACGCCGAACATGCCTGTGGCAACCTGAGTAATCACGTGGTCCCGGTAGGGCACGATCTGATCTGGGTAACCGCCTTCACCTGTCGAAGTAAAGGTCTCAAGTTTCCTTGCAGCTCTGGCCCTGGCAATCATGAAGTTGAGACTGATCGATCCGAAGGACATTCCCCCGCCATAGATCGGTAGCGGGATCTCGATTTTCCTACCCTCGTGTCGCTTGTTCAGTGAAACTGATAGATCGACAGTATCCTCGTCGACCTTCGCAACCCCTTCATGGTTTTTCCATCCCAGCACGTCGAAGCCGCCTCCTGAGTCTCCAGTCTTGTACTCTAGACCATTCTCTGGAATCTCTCCCGTCAGCGCCTGCTCATACGTCGCAAGGATCAGCTCGCCAGTCCACCGCTTGTTCCCCAAACCTTCTGGCACGCCGCGCCTTAGCGTCGGCAGTACTTCGAGGCCGTGGTGAATCCGGTCGGTATGCTTCTCGAGGATGAGTTCTAGGTTGCCCATGCTATCCCCTTGAACGATTGTTCCCGCAGTTCCAAGTCCATCATTGACCGACCGATGTCTCCTCTTAGACGTCGGACGTCCCGCATGCCCATCGCGCTGAGAATCTCAATCAGTTGGTCATGCCAGACACCGATGAGGTTGACTAGACGCTGCGCTCCCCACTCTGGGTTGATCCTCCGCGGCCGCAAATGATGGTTCGCCCTGTCGCGGGTCTCGCCTTTGAACTCGGCCTGCAACGCCACCAATACTGTCGTATCTATCG
>VBAW01000036.1 GCA_005888635.1 Candidatus Bathyarchaeota archaeon
AGAATAATCATCTTCGCCCGAGCAAAGCCAGTGCTCACTACCGCGTCCTTGCTCCCAAACCCGACCTTACCCGTCTTCACGGCCATGCGTATCTGCTTGTTGATGTCGACCAAACGCCTATTTTCCTCCCTTACGCGGCATCATCATGGACACCTCTATTAGACCAGTGCCCATCGGTATCTGCTGACCGACAATGACGTTCTCTGCAACGCCCCGCAGAGTATCAGTGATACCCTTGACGGCAGCATCCACAATCGTCGGGATTGTGATCTCGAACGCTGCCTTCGCAAGAGTGCTCGCCTTCTCACCGCTGACTCCGTGACGTCCCACCTGCAACACGTCACCGGAAGACGTCATCATATCTGCCACCAGCATCACATGCCGAACATCAACGTCTAGCCCTTGCTCTTCTAGAACACCCAGCGCTTCCTTGACGATGACGTTTCGGGCTGCTTCTATTCCGAGCACCAGGGCTGTTTCGTTGATGTTGTTACTGACCGTCCGTGAAGTATCTACTCCGGGAACTTCTAGGGCTAGTGCGAGGCTTGAGCCTTCAGTCCGGACGATCCATTCGCCCTTCTCCTCAATCACCAACGCCCGCTTCACCGCGGGAATTCCCTTGATATGGGCGACCGTCAGTTTACCCGCCAAGCGTCTGAACTGTGGAATCTCAAGATCCTTCGTCTTGATCTCAACCGAGTACGACTCAACCTTCACATCCGCATTCGCCAGGACTAGTGCCTCCCGGACTTCTTGAACGCTCACCTCTCTCTCCCTCATCGCTTGAGGATTCAGCTTCACATCAATCCTCATCCGTGTCACATCCGTCTCGAAGGTGCTGGCGATGTCCCCGAGAGTTGTGTGAGTCAAGAGTGTCGCGACCTCTTGAGCCTTCTCCCGGCTCGTACGATGCTTCGCTTCCAAGAAGACAGTCATGTTGGGCGTCGAGGGAATCTTCCGCGCGTCCACTATCTCTATCAATCTAGGCAGGCCAAGAGTCACATTCTGTTCTCTGACTCCCGCGAAGTGGAAGGTTCGCAGCGTCATCTGCGTCCCCGGTTCGCCAATAGACTGGGCTGAGACTATTCCCGCTGCCTCTCCCGGCTCCACCAGCGCTTGCTTGTAGTTCTCGATTGTTCCAGCTACTGCTTCGTCTACTCCCGTCTTGGTGAGCTTCGCGTTGAGCAGTGTCTGTCTCAGCTTGTTGAGAGTTAGAGGTGAGAGCACTTCCTTTGATGTGTCGACCTGTTCCTCCACATACTCTTTGCCAGCCGCGGTTCCCTTCTTCATCGTAAGACGTACGCGTTCTACCAGCCTGTCAATGTTCACTGACTTGCCATGGTCGCTCTTGGCGACGTCTACTCCATCCTCACCATATCGTACCTGGATTATGTTGCCGCGAGAATCTCGCACAGTCGAGTCATACTCGACTCTAAGATGCTCAAGGGCGTTGATGAGACGGCGCTGCATGTATCCGCTCTGCTGAGTCCTCACCGCAGTATCCACAAGCCCCTCTCTTCCTCCCATTGCGTGGAAGAAGAACTCTATCGGGTCCAGCCCGTCCCTATAGCTGTGATAGACGAAGCCCCGCGGCGCAGCTCGCATGTCTCCAGGTTTGAAGAAGCTGAGGGCTCTTCCTCTGTATCCCCTCAAGATTCTCTTTCCTCGGATAGACTGCTGGCCCACATTGGCAGTCATCTGTCCAATATTGAGCGACGAGCCTCTGGCGCCCGCCCTCGTCATTATGACGCCGCTGTTGTCCATCTGGAAGTACTGATCTGCGTAATCTCCCGCGACATCGCGCGCTCTTGAGAGCTCGTTCATGATGTAGATTTCTAGCGACTCTTCAAGAGACTGTCCAGGAAGCCGCTCCAGTGTGCCCTTTCGATAACTCTCAATATACTCATCCACCTTCTCCTCAGCCTTTGCAATCGCCTTGGTGATCTTTTCCTTAGTAGCTGGGGCTAGCTGGAGCTCGTCCATGGCATAGGTGAATCCGCGGAGTAGCATGAACCGGTCCAAGAGTCTCGTGACCGCGTTAAGGAACCTCCTTGCCTCCTCCGCCCCATAGTCTTTGACGATGCGATGGAACAGACTCTCAGACTTTTCCGCGCCGATAGAGGCCTTGTCGATCACGCCCTGTTCGAGGACTCCGTCTTTGATGACTACGAACGCGTCGTAGGGGCAGTCGTGCATGACACCCTTGTCACAGTCTGCGCACTTGTAGTAGCTCGAAAGATTTGATTTTGAGACGAAGTTGAAGCCCTTCGGCAAAACGATACTGAAGATCTGCTTCCCACTCCATCGCTCCTCGCCTTTTACAGTGACCGGTTCCGGCATCGGACCCTCGTAGTTTGCGGCGGCGATGAGCTTGGAAACATCCTGACGGTTTAGCATTGTAGACTTTTGCGTCAGCAGAAACGCGGCCGTCAGGGAGTCGCGTATTGCGGCGATTATTGGTCCACCATATCTTGGTGAGAGAATCTGGTCCTGTACCTGCATGAGGAGTCGGGCTTCAGTGCGCGCCTCTTCTCCTTGTGGAACATGTAGGTTCATCTCGTCACCATCGAAGTCGGCGTTGTATGGCGTGCATACTGTCGGATTGAGTCTGAACGTCTTGTATGGCAGTACGCGGACTCGGTGTGCCATTATTGACATCCGGTGGAGGCTTGGCTGGCGGTTGAACAGTACGATGTCTCCGTCTCGAAGATGTCTTTCGACGACGAACCCGGGCTGGATGGCTTCTGCGACCACTTTTCTGTCGGTTACGAATTCGAGACGAACTCGTCTTCCATCGGGCCGCACAATATAGAGTGCTCCTGGATAATTGTCCGGGCCGTTATCGATGAGCCGTTTCATCTCTTCGATATTGTGACCGGTAACTTTGTCGGGAATTGTCAGCCTGCTCGCAACATCCAGAGGGACTCCAACTTCGTTAATGTCGAGGTTGGGATCAGGGGACACGACTGTCCTGGCTGAGAAATCGACTCTCTTTCCGGACAGGTTTCCTCTGAATCTTCCCTCTTTACCTTTCAACCTCTGAACCAGAGTCTTGAGCGCTCTGCCTGATCTGTGCCTAGCGGGAGGGAGGCCTGAGACTTCATTGTCAAAGTAGGTCGTTACATGATACTGGAGCAACTCGTGAAGTTCCTGGATGATATTGATCGGCACGCCTGATTCGAGTGCCTCACGAAGTTTCTGATTGATCCGTATGATGTCGACTAGCTTGTGCGTCAAGTCGTCTTCTGATCGGATTCCCGACTCAAGAGTAATGCTGGGTCTTACTGAGACAGGCGGGACAGGCATCACTTGGAGGACAGCCCACTCTGGCCGCGCTGCCTTCGGGTCCAAGCCCAAGAGGATAAGATCATCGTCGGCTATCCTTTCCAGCCGCTCTCTAATCGTGCTAGGGGTCAGCCGAACTGCTCCGCCCTCCGCAACAATCTCGTGGAATGTCGTAGGTTTTCCATGCTCGATAGGATACTGTTTTTGGCTGCAGTGTGGGCACTGTTGGGTTTTCTTCGCGTCTCTGATAATCTCGTCTAGAAACGCGTCCGGTACGGTGTTGAGCCTCTCTTTCAGTTCCGCATATCGGGCCCTGTATTTCTCGATCTTTTCTTCAGTCAGTAGAATTCTTCCACAGTTTCTACAAGTTATTGATAGAAGTCGGTGTGTCAGCTTTGCAAAGCTGACGTGAATTACCGGCTCAGACAGTTCGATGTGTCCAAAATGGCCGGGACACGCGGAGGCTGTGTTCCCACATGTCTTGCACTTTTGCCGTGGCTCTAGAGTTCCGAGTCGGCCATCCATTAGACCTGAGACGATGGGAACTCCGTCCTCGTCGTAAGTGTCTGCAGCCTGTACCTCCACGGCTGATAGCTTTCGGAGCTCGGTTGGAGATAATAGCGTGAAGCGTATGCTCTGTATTACCTTCGCTGTTTCGTCCACGGTTGCAAGGGCCATGGCTAGGCCCTCTCCTCGAGGTTCAGTCTAGGTGCGATCCCGAGCGCCATGAGTTCCTGTACTAGTAGTTTGAACGCGTAGGATATTGCTACAGGGGATATCTGGGCTTTCTCTGCGTCTATTCTGCAGATGTACTTGTTCTGTTTGATGTCGTGGTATGCGAGGGTTCCGCAGACTTCGCAGACGTAGGCTATGTACTTGTCAGACTCCTCCAAAAGCCTGTCTCGCAATAGTGCGCTCGCTCCGTGTCCTATGAGGCAGTCGCGTTCCATTTCTCCGAATCTGAGACCTCCGCCTCGAGCCCGTCCCTCGGTGGGCTGTCGAGTGAGCATTTGGACCTGGCCGCGGGCTCGGGCGTGCATCTTGTCCGAGACCATGTGGTGCAGTTTCTGGTAGTATACGACGCCAATGAACAGGTCAGCTGCAAGTTTTTCTCCCGTGATTCCATTGTACAGTGCTTCTCGGCCGCTACTCTCGAATCCGAGCTTGGTGAGGATCTCGCCGATGGCTTCGGGGCCGATGTTCTCGAAGGCCGTCCCATCCATTATTTCGCCCATCTGAGACGCGGCCTTTCCCCCTAACGTCTCTACGAACTGGCCGATCGTCATCCTGGATGGGATGGCGTGGGGGTTGATTATTACGTCCGGGACAACGCCGTCGACCGTGAAGGGCATGTCTTCCTGGGGTACAAGGAGTCCGATGACCCCCTTCTGTCCATGGCGTGAGGCGAACTTGTCACCCAGCTCTGGGACTCGCAAGTCCCTGACCTTCACCTTGACTAGTTTGCTTCCTTCAATGGATTCTGTGACAAATATCTGGTCTATCGTGCCTTGCTCAGAAGGCCTCATGGTCACGGACGAGTCGCGTTTAGTTGGACCCTTCACCTCGAACTCTCGATACTCCTCTAGGAATCGCGGCGGACTTGTCCTACCGACTAGGACTGTGTTTCCTGTAGTCTCTGCCTCGGGCGATATCATGCCGTCCTCTTCGAGGAGACGATAGTAGCGGTCTCCTCTGTAGCCTCTAATGCCTGCCTCAGGAATCTCGAACTTGTCTCTTAGACCTCCAAGGTATTGTCGGCTCTCTGCCTCGTAGATTCTGTAGAATGTGGATCTGAAGAGTCCCCGGTCTACGGATGACCTGTTGATGATGATGGCGTCTTCCATGTTGTACCCTTGGAAGGATAGGATCGCGACTACGACATTCTGCCCTGAGGGTCGTTCTAGATAGTTGAAGACCTCCATGGGCTTCGTCTGCACTATCGGGGTCTGTGGGTAGTGGAGGAGATGGGAGCGTGAGTCGACGCGGGTGAAAAAGTTTGTAGAGAAAACGCCCAGTGCCTGCTTCGCCATTGCTGACTCGTAAGCGTTTCTGGGAGACTGGTTGTGTTCCGGAAATGGTATCAGGCTAGCAGCTATTCCGAGCATCACGTAGGGGGCGATTTCAAGATGGGAATGATCTTTTCGCAGCTCGTGTTCATACATGGCGACAAGCGCGTTTTCTTCCTCGTCTGCGTCAAGGAGTTCTACTACTCCGCTTCGAACAAGATCTTGCCAGTTTAGGCGTCCGTCGTCCACTGATGCTAAGTGTTCTTCGGTGAGTTTGGGTCTCCCTCCTTCGGCAACGATTAGCGGGCGGCGTACTCGGCCTGGGTCGCAGTTGATGTAGAGTTCTTTTCTTCCTGTTTCGACCTCTGGTGGATGAAATCCAAAGTTGACCTCGGAACTTATCTTGCCCTGTCGTCTGTATTCCCTCAGCTCTTCGGCGAGGGCCATTGGATCCTTCGAATAGCCGGCGATTATTCCGTCGACTACTACTTTCCCGCCAGTCGCGCGGAGTTTCTTGTCGGACTCTTCAACGGGTATGACTCCCATTCGACGGAGCTTCTCAACCATCTCGTGAGGATCGATGCCGACACTGATACTGCTCGAAAGGGCGAGGTTCTTGACCAGTCCGCAGTTTGACCCTTCAGGTGTCTCGTCTGGGCACAGTCTTCCGTAGTGGGTTGGATGAAGATCGCGGGCCTCCAAGTTTGGCTGGCTCCTACTCAGCGGCGATTGGAGGCGACGAAGGTGGCTTAGAGTGCTGATGAAGTTTGTTCTGTCGAGGAGCTGCGTGACACCGATTCTTCCTCGAACCCAGTTACCAGTTGCAATAGCGTGCTGGACTCGCTCAGTGATTATTCCAGGCCGGATCGCATTGGCGATGGAGAATTCGATGTGACGCCTGATGGTTATTCTCTCTAGCTGGTATTTTAGGTCCCGAGTGAGGTTTCGGAATGAGATTCTGAAAAGCTCGGCGAGAAGGGACCCGGCCAGTTTGAGCCGTTTGTTCGCGTAGTGATCCTTGTCGTCGGGATTTCTCCTTTGAAGCTTTACCTCGATTATTCGGGTCGCGATCTCCGTGAGGAAGAGCCCCTTTTCCCTCCTGTCTGCGGGGACGCGGCCCATATGAGGAAGGAAGTTTCTGTCGAGAACTGATTCTGCTTTTCTGAGCCGGTATTCGTCGACCTGCCCGGGTGCGAGTCTGTTGCCGAGGTAGAGAAGTGCGTCTCGCTGGTTAGTTGCCTCCAAGGATTTTTCGAATGATCCCTCTAGTTCGTTCTGGATGGTTGGATCTAGACTTACCAGTTCCGCGACTTTTGCGTCTTCCTCGAACCCGAGAGCCCGCATGACGATCATGAACGGTATGTCGCTGGGAATCCCTGGCATCGTGACGTAGGTGCCGCCGTCAGCCTTGAGAGTGACTTCGATGCGGGCTCTGAAACCGACGGTTGTCGAGAAGATCTTGGCCTTGTAGGTCGGGTTCACGCCAGTGTGTTCGATATCGACAAGGATTCTGTTGGCCGCGAGATCTTCTAGTGCAACTATGACTCGCTCGGATCCGTTGACTATGAAATACCCTCCAGGATCCAAGGGGTCTTCGCCGACACCGATCAGATCGTCGCTAGATAGTTTGGAGAGAAGACAGATTCGTGATTTGAGCATGACTGGCAGATCGCCAACG
The DNA here is from genome assembly GCA_005888635.1 of Candidatus Bathyarchaeota archaeon. GTDB lineage: Archaea > Thermoproteota > Bathyarchaeia > 40CM-2-53-6 > 40CM-2-53-6 > 40CM-2-53-6. The sequence goes on from VBAW01000036.1 coordinate 6,970, forward strand.
TAGACCATTTCGGGCTGTCCTTCACGCTCTCCGATAACAGGAATCATCTCCATGTGTAATGGAGCGGCGTAGGTGAGGTTGCGGATTCGCGCTTCCGCAGGATAGATAGATCGTTCTGTTCCGTCTACTTCTATTACGCGGGGCGCGCCGATCTCGACCTTGCCTAGTTTGATCTTGAGCGGATAGTCACCTATCTCTATTGGTAGTTCTCCTACTTCGTCCACAATTGCTTGGAGTCCGCGTTCGACGAAGTCGTTGTAGGAGTCGATGTGCTGCCGGACTAGACCGCTATCGTGTATGAACTCTTTTGTTAGGTTCCAGAGCTGGGTTGTTGTTACTGCCAAGTTTTCACTTTCAAGAAACTATTTTTCAAAAATCTTCTACTACATACCGGTAAAAGTCAGATTCACCGGCGGTAGCGCTTTTTCGGATGACCTTGACAATGTCTCCAGGTTTGGCGCCAATGGCTCGGACGGCTGGGTCTGTTGACTTTACGTATGGTATCTGGAAGGGTTTGATATGGTATCGCTCTAGAACTTCTTTCGCTTCATTGGGCTTGAGGAGAATGTGTTTGGGGACAAGGTCGTGCTTGAATATGTCATAAGAGGGTTCCTTCTCCTTGATCTGTTTCTTAACCAAGTACTTGCTACTACCTCAGTGGATGGACGGGTGGAGTCCGACCTACCAGGCTGGACGAGTGAAAGTAATCGGCCGTTTAATAAACCTAACACCAACCTAGCTGCGAAAAAAAGACCACTACAGTAGTTCGTAGAGTGTCTAGTCAAATGAGGGGTCAAACTTTCTGTTACGTTTTGAAACCAAACAATGTACAGAAGGAGAGGATTGTAATCAAGGGAGATCCTTTCAGTGAGGGAATTCCTCCCAAAGAGCTCTTTTTGTGTCGCGAGAAAGAATTTTTTTGTAAATTCTAGAAGGGGGTTATTCGCTGGCTGAAACGTTTCCTGGCGAGATTACCGGTTTCTCGCGGAGAACAGCCGAATCAGCATTTTTCAACTAGCGCACCAGCGGGACCGTGGAAGCGTGAACTGGGGCATCATATGAAATCTCCTCTCGGATCGCTGATCTGGGCTTGTTTTTGAAAGATTTCTCGGAATGGATTCTCCCTATCGTATGGAGTCCTATGTTTTCCACCCTTCATCTTCGTCTTCTCGAGCCTCCCGGTATGTGTAGGCGCTAAGGACGATAAAGGGATGACAAGCGCACCCAATACTCCAAAGTAGATCAATGGACTCAATCCAATAATGGTCAGCGTCATCTCACTGGATGATCCTATTCAGAATGTCTCATGAAGACCGGTTCGTTCCCGTCGAAGTATGATTTGTGATTGCAATTTTGACACCATGTTCCAGGATCTCGTCGGTGTCGCCGGAAAAGTAGATGTTGAGTTCTGTTCGCCCGCATCTTGGACACAGCCTGTTAGAAAGCATATCCCACAAGCCCTCACGCTTCAAAAGCCCTGAGACTGCCGAACCGGAGGGTTTGGTTCTCGATTTCCAAGAACAACCTACCATGACTACTGCGACCGTCAGCAGTTTCTGAGATTTCAACGGAGTGCTCGCTTTCTGCTCCCTGCTCGATTCCTAGAGAGACTTTCTCGTGAATCATCGGTTCCGGTCTCTTCCATGACAGGAATGAAAATAACTGGATGCTCGCTGAGTGTATGGTCGAGCTATGTCGGGACGTAGATCACAATAGTAATCCCTATCTTACTTTCTCGCTGATCGTTCACCAGATACGATGTAGGGCACTGTTTCGCCAACGTACGTGGCGTGATCCGCGATTCTCTCCAAGTATCGGAGAATGAGCGTCCCAGACACGACGCATTTCAGATTCCCCTCGCGTTCGTGGGCGGATTTTTTGACAAAGTCGAGATAGATGTTGTCGACAACATCATCCATTTTCTTCAATCTACCCGCCAATTCAACGTCTCGTTCAGTAAACGCTTTGATACTGAGTCGAATCATGTCCTTGGCCTGTGACCCGGCCTCCTTAACAGCCTGCCTATCACAGCTTGACAGATCTCCAAAGATTCCGATTACATCAGAAATATCGTGGGCGTATCTTCCGAATCTTGAAAAACCGTACGCCACTTCCATGCAGGATTTGATGAATCTGAGGTCTGACGCTACGGGCTGGTATCGCGCGATGAGTTCAACCGCTAGCTCGCTCACTTCGTCTTGCAGCATTCGTAGCTCTTCGGACCAGCTGTAGATTCGATCTCGCAGGTCTCTTCCTTGAACATACGCGTCTATCGATGTGGATACGGTGTTCTGAGAGAGCTCTGCCATGTCGAGGACCATGTTTCGGAGCTTCTCCAGACCCATGTCCATCAGTCTTGGCATTCGTTTCTCTTCGTCCTAGCCAAATTTTCCCGTCAGGTATCTCTCTGTTAACTCCTCCACGGGATTCTCAAATAGGCTCGTCGTTTCGCCATACTCTATGAGCTGGCCCAAATAGAGGAATGCCGTAAAGTCTGACACCCTCGCGGCTTGTTGCATGTTGTGCGTAACAATCATTACCGTGTAATTCCCTTTGATGCTTGCAATCAATTCTTCTATCTTTGCGGTGGCTGTGGGGTCGAGTGCTGAACAAGGTTCATCCATCAAGATGACTTCTGGTTGAACTGCTAGTGCACGAGCGATACAGAGTCGTTGCTGCTGGCCTCCAGAAAGACTCGCGCCCGACTTATCCAGGTCGCCCTTAACCTCGTCCCATAGGAAGGCTAGCTCAAGGCTTTGTTGAACAGCTCTGTCAAGTACTGAATGATTTCTCTCTCCGTTCAGTCTTAGACCTGCGGCGACATTATCGTAGACTGACATGGTTGGAAACGGGTTAGGTTTCTGGAAGACCATTCCGACTCGCCGCCGTATGGTTACGGGGTCGATTCCTTTAGCGTAAATGTCAGAGCCGTCAAGCATTACCCTGCCTGAAGTCCTTGCTCTCGGGACTAGCTCATGCATTCGATTAAGGCAGCGGATGAGCGTGGACTTTCCGCACCCTGAAGGCCCGATTATTGCGGTGACTGAATGCTCACGGACCTCGATGTTGAGCTTTTTCAGGACTTGGTTATTCCCGTACCATGCGTCCAAGTCCTCGGTGCGGACCTTACTGTTCTCCAAAGTCCTGTGAGGTTGCAGAATCTCCTCTCTACTTAGGGGTTGTTTCTCTTCTGTCTGTAGGTGTAGTGTCAAGCCCGTGACCTTGTTGTGTACAGCCGTCCCCTAGTTGCCAATCTCACTCCGATGTTAACAACCAAGACCATGAGTGTTAACGCCAGTGCTGCTCCCCACCCTTGGGCCTGCGCATAAGGATAGGGCAGCAGCGCCAGCCGGTATATTCGGATTGGAAGCGCGTCCATCGGGCTGTTTAGGCCTGAGAAGAAATACTGGCTCCCCAAGATAGTAAAGACTAGGGGGGCAGTTTCACCAGCCACCCTGGCAATCGCCAGCAATATTCCGGTAACAACGCCGCTCTTGGCTGTCGTTAATACGACGCTCAGAGTTGTTCTCCATCGTCTTATCCCGAGAGCCATGGAGGCGTCACGAATTGAATTCGGAACTAGCTTCAGGGATTCCTCTGTGGAGCGCGTTATTATTGGAAGCATTATGATGGACAGCGCAAGAGCACCTGCAATAACTGAAAAACTCTTGAAGGTTAGCACTATGAGAGTGAAGATTACGACGCCGATTACGACTGACGGAAACTCTGCCAGAACATCGTTTAAGAATCTGATAACTCGCCCGACAGGATTGTCTCCAAATTCTGAGAGATAGATTCCGGAAAGAACTCCCAAAGGCACTCCCATGATGATTGTAAGCCCCACCAGGAGAAGTGTGCCCTGAATAGCGGGCCCGATTCCGCCTCCAGCTTGTCCTATTACGCCCGGTGCGCTGGTGAGAAAATCTACGTTGAGTGATGATGCCCCGTTTTTCACGACATCATACAGTATGCTGACTAGGGGTATCATGGCTAGCGCAGCACAAAGTGCACCGATCCAGAGAGCAAGTTTGTTCTTGAATCGTCGCATCGAGTAGTTTGACATTTGTTACTCGACAGCACCTGCCTGCACTTTGAGTACTCTCCAGACAAGAAGCTGGGCAACGATGTTGATCCCGAATGCAATAGCGAAGAGGACCAGGCCAATGCCTAGTAAGGCGGCTAGTTGAAGAGACCCAGACTCGGCCTCGCTTAGTTGGTTGACTAGAATCGTGGCCATGGTTTGGCCAGGTTTGAACAGCGAGGTCGGCAGGGCCGATGCACCTGTTGCTCCACCTATGACCATAGTCACGGCCATCGTCTCTCCCACGGCTCTTCCAAGACCCAAGACCGCAGCGCCGAATATTCCTGACCGCGCATAACTCAGCACTGACATTCGAACAACCTCCCAGCGGGTCGCCCCTACGCTATAGGCTGCTTCCCGTTGAGAAACTGGAACTGAGACCATAACTTCCCGGGAGATCGAGGCGACTGTAGGAATGATCATTATTGCTAGAATTAGACCAGCAGTCAGAAAGTTCAAGCCATAAGACGTGCCACTGAAAATGGGCAGAAACCCAAAACTATTCTGGAGTGGATATTGGACGTAGTTGGCCACCCAGACCCGGAGAACATAGAGACCCCATAGGCCGTAGATGATGCTCGGAACAGCCGCGAGGAGCTCGATGATATTAGACACGGCCACCTTTATGACGTCAGGTGCCATCTCGGCGAGGAAGATCGCGATTCCAAGACTAATCGGAACCCCGATGATAATCGCTATTGATGCTGTGACTAGGGTTCCTAGGATGTATGGAAGAGCGCCGAAACCGGCTGCAGCATCCCAATTGACTCCCGTGAGAAACCTGAAACCGAAGCTTGTCAAGGCCGGGAAGGCTCCTCGAACCAAGACCACCATTGATAGCGCGATGACGCCTACAACCGAAGCGGCGAAGACCAAGGAGCCGTACTTGAAGAAAACATCAGAGGAAGGGTGTTTCAAGCCCTCCAGCAACTTTTCAAAGTTCAATCGGTCTGACACTAACTATTGGCTCCAGAAGACCCAGATTCAGGAGAGATTGCCGAAAAACCAGACGGAGAGAATCACGGCCCAAAGCCTCAGGTTGGGAGACTCTGGCCGTTATAGGTTATCGACTTAATCGACGTTTCGTCGATCGTCACAATTGACTGAGGAAGAGTAGCATAATCGAGACTAGCCCCGGCCGACTGCCCTTCATGCACCATATACCAGATGAAGTCGACTAGGGCCTTCGCCTTGTCCAGAGTCATCAACGGCCGAACATTCAGCTGCTGATAGACCAGAATGTAAGTGAAGCTTACTATTGGATACGAATTCGCTCCCGGTTCGAGGATAAGGCTGACCCCACTCCAATCATGCAGTCCCGTCGGTAAGCTATTGACATCGGCATTGCTTACAGCTGCAGTAATGTTGGCAAGCGTGGGCTCTACGAAAGACGACCGATCCTTGTTCTGGACAAAGGCGACGTTCATGTTGTTCTGGAGTGAGTAAGCGACTTCCACGTATCCCATACTGTAAGGCGTCGTTAGAATGTCAGTTGCCACTGCTTGATTACCCAGGCCGGCCAGGAAGGTGCCTCCTGCAGCACTTGGCCATGATTTGCTCTGCGGATACTTCCATATCCCTGATTTGATCAAGTATCCTTCGATGATGAACGTAGTTCCCGACGAGTCACTTCTGTGAACGGTTGTGATGGTATTGGGAGGAAGACTGAGCCCGTTGTTAAGTGCCATTATAGCAGGATCATTCCATTTGCTTATGTTCCCGTTGAAAATCTCAGCGGCCACTGTCTCGTTCAAATGAAGCCCTGTTTGGACGCCTGGAATGTTGTAGGCAAGAGTGACTGCTCCAATTGTCTCCGGAATGGTAAGCGTGACATTTGGCAACGAAGAAGGAACGGGGGCGGCGTCTGTGCCAGCGAAGTCCACGACTTTGTTCGTGAAGTCTGTCACTCCAGTGCCGCTGCCCACGGGTTGATAGTTGATTTGCACGTTGGTATGTAATTTGTTGTAGTTGGAAGTCCATGCTGACAGAACGGGATATACCAAAGTGGAACCGTCACCATTCAACTCGATTGTAGGCACGCCTGGATGCAAGAACGCGTTGGTGAAATATCCGCCAAGCCCTGCTACTACGGCAACCACTACTAAGCTGATGATGAATATCGTTCTGCTTATTCCGCCACGCCTTACTATTTGCCCCGGAACACTCGCCATGATTGACCAGCGTCCTAACCCCGAATACTGTGTAATTAACCGTCCCACTGATTATACGGAGCGGCTACATAGAGCCGGAGGTCACAATAGCCTCTCCCATTCTTCGAGCTTGACTTGCAACTGATCCCCCGGCCGTTACGAACAAGTTATTCGACATCGTAACCTTCTCCGCTTTCACCAGTATCTGGACAAGAAGTTCTGATTGTTCGGTCTACGCAACTTTCTGGACCCGCCCGTACCCGTCGTGTACGAAGTCTTGGGAAACGGCTGGATCGCGCGACTCCAATTCGACTTCGCCCTTTAGGCGATTCAAGAAACGCCATGTGCAACTATTTTCCAAAGCGCCGCTAACTGTGTGCATATAAGTAGATGCCGGGCCGGGTATATAGTTGCTATAAATATATCCATATGTGTCAGTAGAGGTGCCGAAATTGAACTCGGTTGAACTGCGAAAGCTGCAGATGACTGGGGGCGCGAGCTACACGGTTTCTCTGCCGAAGGACTGGGTGAAAGAGCAGGGTCTCAAAGTTGGCGACATAGTGGCGATAATGCCCCGCTCGGACTCATCATTAACGCTCATTCCCCATGAGAAGATCCCTACCGGTAAGAATCGAGGAGCGGAGGTTACTGTTTCTCCCCCGAAGGAACAAGACAAGGAACAGATTCTTCGAACCGTCCTCGCCCAGTACCTTGCGGGATACGATATAATACGAGTAAGATTTCCCATCACGACAAGACCTGACCTCAGAACCTACCTCCGAGAGGCCGCGAGAAAGATGTTCGTAGGATCAGAAATCATCGAAGAGTCCAAAGACGAGCTCATAGTGCAATGCCTCTCCAGCTACGGCGATCTTCCTGCACCGAAGGTAATTTCCCGCATGAGTCTTATCGCGAAACTGATGCTGAGAGACGCGGTGGATTCTCTGAAGGGGCGGGACCCGGCCTTGGCCGAGGAGATCATTCGCAGAGATGAGGAGGTTGACCGATTCTATCTGTTCATTATTCGACAGCTGACAATGGCTGTTCTCAATCGAAGCCTTATCCTTGAGATAGGTTTGGCTGATCCGAGGGACTGCCTAGTCTATCGTGTCGTATCGAAGAGCTTGGAACGCATCGCGGATCACGCAACCACCATTGCCAAGATGTCCGCCAGCATCGAAAATCCGTTGCCGCCCCGCCTCGTCGATGAGATATCCAAGGCCAGCGACATTACGATCAGCGTGTTAGAGGACTCGCTAAAGGCACTCGCTAAAAGCGATGGGATCCTTGCCAACAAGTCGATAGCCTCGGCCGAGAGCGTTGAGAGAGAAGCTGAGAATGTGATGGACAAGCTCTTCACTTTCAAACTGAGCCCTAAGTCTACCGTCGCGGTCCGCCTCGTACTCGAGAGCCTCAAACGCATCTCGGAGTATTCGGAAGATGTCGCTGAAATGGCCATAAACCTAACGGCTCGAAGAACAGAACTCTATTGATTCCCTGACATATTACGACTTATCGCGTTGAGCAGGCGTCTCGTCAAGAAGTTTGTAACAGTTGTCCGTTGTCTGGGACTGCGGTGGGACCATCAATTACTCGTGATAAAAGAATCTTTGAAAACCTCGTATCGCTCGATATTGAATGTAGCTGGAGTTCCGACCTCAAGTCGCTCCATGCTCTTCACCACCGAATGTTAATGGCAAGCAAGTCTTCCTCTCGAGAGAAGATGACTCGGACGAGTCTTAGCTTGAGACGGCAGCAGACCGTAGCAGATATCCTCGCCATAAACCATCTCTAACCGACTAAGCGAGACAGTCAAAGAATACTATTCGCTCAGAAAAATCCCGACAACGTCCACAAACGGCCCAAACACGTCCCGACAAGACGGAAAAAGTGCGTTTTCCAATTCTAGAAAAAGCATGCTTAACACCGACCCTCAAAGGGTTCCAAAACTCCCTGGAAACGAATCACAAGTTCGTAACATAGTTATTTACAGCTTGAACGCGAGGCTCATCGAACGCCGGGATCGCCTAGCCAGGTATGGCGTCGGATTGCTAAACCTGCCCAAGCGGGTGTGGAGATCCGATGGGCCTTAGGCCCTCGTGGGTTCAAATCCCACTCCCGGCGCCACCATATCCGAAAAGACCCTCTTACACCGGAGAACGGGGCGATACCATCATCGTAAGATTCATCGCAGATTCAGCAAAGAAATCGTTCAGAATCCGCCCTGATCCGGGATCTGGGACAGGCATTTCATATGATGCCTAGTTCACGCTTGCAATGATACAGATGGATGCTTCTCGAAAAACGGCTGATCAGCCATTTCTGCGGGATAAGTCTACAATTTCGCCCAAAACTGTTTCAGATGGCGAGAAGACCCTTCCTAGAATTTACAAAAAAATTCCTTCCTGCGACACAAAACTTGGAAGCGGGACAAAGAGTCAGACAAGACAGTCTTGCGGGGGAAAAACGGCTAATACTCTGCATTATTTCTGAGCGGTAGGAAGATTGACCATCAAGACTGACGAGAGGCCAGTTTTATTGAGCCTCAATGGCCGAGGGTTCTACGTGCTTCATTACTCGGCAGTCCCGGAAGAGAAACTCAGCAGAATTAGTTTCGACCTAGTGGATCCGAACACCGGTGAAGGCGGTTCAGCTGAAGCGCTAGTCGACCCCAAGCTTCTGGAAGACTTGAACTCTTACAACCTTGGAACGAACAAGGGACAAGCCTTCCTAATATGGATCGACACCAATAGTAACGAAGTCCGATGGCAATTACGCAAGACAGTGAAGAGTGAAACTCCAGGTTTCAACCCAGCTTAAATATCCGTTTTCTAGAAACCCCAGTCTAGGGGAATTACTCATCATGAACTGCCCGAGATGCGGGAGCCCCATCTCCACACCGCCTGAACGAGAGTGGAACTTCCAGAAGTACCGCGTCTCTCGATTCCGATGCGACAATGGCGACAAGTTCAACCTGTATGCTGGCGCGACAAAGACATTTACAATACCGAGACCTTCGAACTTCAAAGGATTCTGCGAAAACTGTAAGACCCAGAATCCGGACCACGCAGTATATTGCAAGAATTGCGGAACAAAACTAGGCTCGTAACCCTCTCGAGAGCCAGCACTCCAATAGATCCTCAGACCACAAGAATATTAACACCCGAGGCGAAGAACTCGCTATCCTAGTAGCCCGACACAGTTAGGGGACCACGCTTCAATATGACCATTGAGCCAGAGGGGTTTCTCACCGGGATAAGAGGAGGGCTTAGTCGAGAAAACATCTCAGCACGTTTTAGAGCGATCAGGAAGACTCTCGGCGGAATCCCTAGAGCGACCGTCTTACACTATTCCATACTGAGCCTCACTCTGGGACTTGCAGCCATAATTCGTCTTCTACCTCTAAGGTGGGGTGCCTACATTAGCGAATTCGACCCTTACTTCAACTTCAACGATATGCGTGCGATAACCTCCAGCGGATGGCAGAGCTGGTATTCCTACGTTAACTTCGCAGCATGGTATCCCTTCGGTAGACCCCCGGTTTCCACCAGTTATCCTGGAACCAGCTTCACTGGCACGCTCATCTATCAATTTCTCCAAGCAATTGGCATCAACATCAGCCTCTATGATGCAGCCGTATACGCCCCAGTAATTCTGGGAGTCTTCGGCGTGCTAGTTGTCTACTTCTTCGCTCGAGATATTTGGGGCAAGAGCGCGGGGCTCTTAGCCGGGCTCTTCTCAGCCTTCAGTTCCAGCCTGATCAGCCGGACAAACCTAGGTTTCTTCCGCAATGAAGCGGTCGGAATACCCACAATGGTAATGGCCTTCCTATTTTTCATGCGAGCAATAAACCCAAGTCGATCATTGAAAGGCACCATCGTCTACAGCATGCTCTCAAGCGTCAGTCTCATCTACATGAGTTTCGCTTGGGGAAGCTTCAGATACGCTGCTGAAGTGTTGGGGCTATTTACCCTAGCCTTGATTGTGCTGGGCCGCTACACTCCGCGCTTGTTGCTGTCCTACGGAATCACAATCGGTTTCTTCCTGTTCACAGGCACCGAACTGCCCCTTCTAGGACACACTTACCTTACAGAGAGCACAACGGTTGCTTTGCTGGGTGTGATGGGTCTACTCGCAGTTATGGAACTCTCAAGACTGGCCCCAACCTCAAGGGGGAGGCTGACCGTGCTCGGCCTCGCGGTCGCAGGTGTCGTGGCCATCGCGGTTCTCGGAGTTGGAACAGGGCTGATCTCAGCAGGCTTGCGAGGAAAATTCCTCGCGACCCTGGACCCCTTCGTCAGGAACAATATCCCACTCGTAGCCTCCGTTGCAGAGAATAGGCCCTCGACCTGGTCAAGCCTCTACCTAGAGATCGGGAGCGTTATACTCCTGGCTGTCTTCGGTTTCTTCTTTGCCTTCCAGCGTCTGCGGGACAGTGATGTTCTACTCATCGTCTTCGGTGTAACCGGGTTTTACTTTGCCGCCAGCCTAGTCAGGTTGACCCTAATTCTGGCTCCAGCGATGGCAACACTGGCAGCCATAACTGTTGTAGAACTTGGAAAGCCCGCGATGGACATCATACAGCAAGCGGTCATATTCCCACGTCGCAAGCTCAGGTTTACCAGCCGGGTGAGTAGAGAGTTTAGCCTTGGAATCCTTCTCATAATCCTCATCCTAGTTGTGCCGACATTCATCAACGCTGTACAATCCGCCTACACGCCCACCACCATAGCCTCCGCGAGCCTTCCGGTACGCGGAAACTTTCCGGACTGGCTGCAAGCCCTCACATGGATGAACAATAATCTACCCTCCACCAGCGTGGTCTTCGCGTGGTGGGATTACGGTTACTGGATCTCAGTGAACACTGGACTTCACACTCTCGCTGATAACGGAACAGGAAACTCGACTCAGATACAGATCATAGCGACAGGCCTGATGCTGAACGAGTCGATGGCTGTAAACCTACTTCACCAGTACGGTGTAACGCACGTCGCGCTCTTCATCAGCTACAATTATCAATCTGGGAACTCGCCTCTATGTAGCTCGACTGCTGGGGCCCCACCCGTCTGCGGCTATGGAGACGACAGTAAGTGGTACTGGATGGTCAGGATTGGGAACGGTACTCAAATCAACACGCCCCTCGGCCCTGCCACGGTCACATACCAGCAGAAGACCACGACCACGTCAAATGGTGCAACTCAAAGCGATTACATACGATACATCACCGTGAACGGTCAGATAGACAATGGCACTCGGATCACCAGCAACTTTCAGAATGTTCTGTGGCCTACTAGCAATACCTTATTGGGACTTCTGATGCGTAACAGCTATCCGACGAGCATCAATAACCCGCCTAGCCAAGACTCAGGAAACAGAGGAGACCCAACGCCGCACTTCTTCAATAGAGTTTTCGAATCCGTGAACAACTACGTATTAGTCTACAAGGTCAATTATCCCCAGACACCCACTCTAACAGCTATGCTCAGTAATCCCTACATCCCTAAGGGCGGCAGCAATGGCAACAGTATTACTGGAACCCTGACTTATCCCAACGGACAGCCTGTTACAAGCACGATCCAGGTATTTCTTCAGTATGCAAAACCTGATGACAAGACCTGGACGTTTATCGGAAATAGCACAATAACGTCAGGGACATACCAGATTAACTGGAACAAGGTTCCGAGTGGGATAAGCCCCATACATGTTAGGGCATGGTGGAACGGAGATCCAAGTCTTGGCTTGAACATAGCACTGAGTGCTAATCAGACACTGATTCAGCTATAGTCTCAGTCGTCGAGGCTAATTCCGAAGCTTTCACTCGGTACTTGGCGTACTTATCGTCTGGCGAAAACTTTGCGGGATGTGGGATCCTAGTCGAGGCTCCGCAGTTGGGACAGATGCTCTTCAGAGTGTACCGGGAGCATTGGGTGCACTTCCGCATCAGCCATTTCATCCAATCTTTCTTCCTTCTCCCCCTGCCTTCTTGATAGAATCGAGAATTTCTTCAGTCACGAGGTTCAGTGTTTTTTCCGCCGCTTCAAAACTTCCGGCTTCAACCTCGATCCGATACTTGGGCGCTCCAATCGTGTAGATCTTAATTTCGCTCCCTCTCGGCCTTCGGATCTTCTTCGCGCCGAGCAACGTCTGCCGGATAATCTCTAACCCTCCAGGCTTGTGGCAGGTGACTGCCACAGTTCCTCGAACCTTTGACCTCTCGAGACGTATCTTGGTCTTGGAGACTTCCGCGATGGCCTGCGCCCATTCCTCTGTTAGCCCCGCTTTGACTAGGGCCTCTGGACCTTCGTCCATGGCCTCTTCCAGCGGATCGTAGAGACCGCCGAATTTTTCTAGAATCGTGTTCTTGATAGTTTCTGCATCCTCCTCTGGCCTGTTCATTTTTTCGGCAGCGCTCTTGAGAATGGCCTCCGCCTTCCTCTCTTTCTTCCACTCAAGCATCTTCTCCGACTTTTCTCTTCCAGTAACTCGTCGGAGAGAGAGGTCTATCTGATTCCGTTGAGGATTTACTCTTAGAACTTTAAGGACGAGTTTCTGGCCTTCTCGCGCGTGGTCTCGAATGTTCCGGACCCAAGTCGTCGCCATCTCCGAGATATGGACAAGGCCTTCAATGCCCGCGAACTCGTCGAGTTTGACATAGGCCCCATAGTCTTCGACCCTCTTCACTGTAGCGACGACAAGGTCTCCCACTTCGGGAAAGATGATCTGAGAAGTCTGGGTCGACATTCGCGTGGGCTCTTTCTAGGTCAACGACTGTAGAACTTCGCCACGAATCTTGGCCTTTCCACCCGCAGGTTGGGCAAGCAACTCGTCACAGACTGTGCATTTGACGTAGCTGCTGGATCTCTCAAAGACAATCTGTTCATTCGCGCATTTCAAGCACTTTACTCGAAGGAATATGCTTCGAGGTTTTGGAATTAATTCCCATCTCATCTCTATGCTCCAACCTCCAACTTTCTCAGCCTGATGCCCAATCTCATGAGCGTATAGTTACAGGTTCGGCATTTCAATCTCACGAGAGACTTTTTCGTCGTTTTGGCAGTTCGCTTTAGTTCTGGGAATTTCTGGCCTCCATAACCGTGCTTCCTCCTCTCCTGGCGACGGCTTCCCCAAGCCATAGTGCGGGCTTTGCCAGCTTTGTAAACGGTAACAGAGTGAGCTGTGTGATGCCCGCATTTGGGACAGTAAGTGTTGACCTCTTTTGGAAACTTCAATTCTGGCACCAGTGAAAGACTTCGAGAGGTCCGAGGCGCCCTTTTATTCATTATCCTGAACTGAGCTTCTTATCTCGACGGCAGCGCCCTGTCGGATTAGACTCTCTGCGTTTTCAAAGGGTAACTTGGCAATGTCCTCCTTGAGGAATGGCCCATGAGTCTTTAGATCAACTCCGATTATGGACGGGACGTCCTTGACAAACCGTACTAACAGCGTTGTCTTGTCCCTGTTCATCGGGCTAGAGGGCTCTCGGCCTTGCAAGAGTTCTTCCTTCAACTTCTCGTAGTGTCTTGAGATTCCTGAAAGGTCTTGGTAGACTTGCTTCTCGGAAGATTCAAGGTTAGTTGATTGATCCTTGTTCGCGTGAGTCCAGAGCTTTTCCAGCCTCCGATCCACTAGCTGGGTGAGAAGCTGCTCCAGCCTTTTTGCCTCTTCGTCCATTACGATGGCTTTGAGCGATTTTGGGTCGAGGTTTCTTTGCGCCTCTTTCAACCTCTTGATGTAGGATGCCAAGTCTTTGAAGAATCCCTGTCTTAGTGGTTGGAGCTCCGGATTTTGCAGTTCCCGTTTCCAGGCTTGCTGTATTTCATCGTAAGTGGTTGTCAAAGATCGTCCTCTTCAGCCGAATTCCAGGTTTGTCTAGGTCCGCATCTATTATCCGTTAGTCGTGCTCACATCACTGGTTCTGCTCTATGTTTGCACAATAGGAGCATTGCCGCATAAGAGGGCAACTCGACCTCTTCGTTCAAGTAGGGTCCAAATTGCCTTTCTGCAAGTTGAAATTGGGGTGCGTCTTTGACTCGGACCCTCATTTCTCCGTGAAACGCGAGGGAATCTCTGAATGGGTCAAACTCGTCAAGTCTCTCTCTAGGGACCTGCATAGTCAACAGCCCTGTGTGTCCGTTTAGTGTGCCCGGAAGCCGGATTAGTCTATGCACGTCCGTCGTTACTACTGTGTCGATCTTGGCGGACCTTCTATCGACCGCCTTAACTGAAAGAGTCTTCCAAGTGGAGAGTCCGAATCCTTTCACTGAGCTCCAAAAGGGTCTCTTGAAAAATTCGTCTCGGTCTTGGGTTTTGATCGTCTTGACTTGGGCGGGAGACAAGCCTAACCGTTCTCCTTCCTCGCCCAAGACATCATAAATTCCCGCAACCATTCTTCCCCGCCAACCTGGCTGACCTAGCTGAGGGCCCTCGATGACTCTCACCCCTCCAACGTTCACTTCGACCAACTCGTGTAATTGGGGATCTAAAGCTTGACCTAGAACATAGCTCGCTATCTCCCTTCTCTCTTCCTCGCCCATGACTTGAAGCTGTGTCGAGTACACGTGTACGTGGTATCCTCGGTGACCCGAGAAGAATAGGCGTAGGTTCGAAGGCTCAACTCCGAGATCAGAATACAATATCTCAAGAAGCTTCGTAGTCTCTTCTTTCGCCTGTCGCAGACACTGTTCACATAACCAAGTCTGTTCCTCCATCCGATCGTTCTTGCATTTCGGGCAAATCTTTGGCGCTCCGCCATTTCCAACTGTTCCGCACCCTTTGCACTTCCACCTGTCATGACTAGGTTTACAGGGAGTATCGAGATGATCTGCGTCGATGTCGAAGACTAGATCAGCTCCTTTCCAGCCTTTCTCGTCCATGGCTGCCGTGGGTTCTTGGTAGTAGGCCGTTGAGAAGTATGTGTGGGCGGGAACTAGATCGCGGATCGCTCCCAAGAGAACGCTTGGATCTCGGAAGGCTCTGTGTCTTACCATGAACTTTTCCTTGAAAAGAAGGAATCCGTACTCTCTCTCCTCGGGGTGAGGCGGTAAGTAGAATTCCTTGCTAAGGTTCAGATAATATTCTTGGAATTTCCGGCGAATCAGTTGCTCAGTTGGGTTCACGTTTTGGACCCTTGCCGGTAAGGGTTCTTGATTTTGCTTTGTAGTAGCTGAGGGGGTTCCTGATTGTTTCACAGATCTCATCTGGTTTGTAGCAGACCCCGTGGGTCTTTAGTGTGGTGCACATAGGACAGGTATATTTGGTCCGGCCTCCCCGTTTTCCGCCGATGTGTTCGACCTGGTAGCGAGTCATTCTCTCTGAAAAGTCCGTTGCCGGCTTGAACAATCTGACAATGTCTTCTTCTCCTGTTCCGATGTTGAGAAGGAAGGAGGCTAGTGTGAACCTGCCCATGTGCTGAACGTTCTTTCCCTCGTCGAGACTATCTATTAGGTGACGGACGCAGGGCGGCATAGCCTCGGGCAGAGGTA
>VBAW01000154.1 GCA_005888635.1 Candidatus Bathyarchaeota archaeon
TAAGGGTACTGTGCGGTGCGGGCGTCGCAACTGCTGAAGATGTCTCAAGGGCGCTTGAGCTCGGATCGGAGGGGGTCCTCGTGGCGAGTGGGGTGGTCAAGAGCAAAGACCCTAGAGCGGTTCTTGAAAGAATGGCGAGTCAGATGCTCTCCTAATGGAAAAATTTGTTCTAGGCGTAGACTAAATACGACAACGCGTTCAACCTTCAACTTTGACAGTCATGGATCGAAACGACTGGACAAGGAATGACCTTCTTCTTCGGGTCTTTGCCTACGGATCTGTGATTTCCACATACGTCCTGATCGTCATCGGCGGATACGTCACCACAAGCAATTCGGGACTGGGCTGCGGAGAATCATGGCCATTATGCAAAGGAGCGATCTTTCCCTCGTTGAACAACCCCGAGGTCGTGATTGAGCTCACGCATAGACTGTTCAATTCCGTGGTTGGAGTCTTCATCCTAGGAATGGCTCTCCTAGCTTGGACCAGATACCGGAATGCAAACAATATCGTTCTTCTCTCAACAGCGAGCCTCGTCGCGCTCATCGTGCAAGTTCTCCTCGGGATGGTGACAGTAACCACTGCTCTGAATCCCGTTGTCAGCGACGCGCATCTAGCGCTTGCTTCAGCGATCCTAGCAATCGTTGTTGCCAACGCAGTAATGGTCCGAAATCTTCGATCGAGACATACCGAACTGCGACAATAACTGTCGCTCGTCTACCGATATAGCTAGTGCAAAACCCTTTAAAAACAAAAGACTCGGGAGCAGAAAAGTTCAGAGAATTCGCGGATGGCAGTCTCCAGCACTCAGGTCCAGTTCGACTCACTCTTCGGCCTCTTCACGTATCTTGCTGTGGCAGTTGGAATAGTCGTCTTCAGTCTTCTGATTTACTTCATAGTCAAGTACAGAGAAAGGCCGTCTTCACGACAACCAGACGATACCCCGATACTAGGCAAGATGCCCATTTCAAGAGGACATGCCAGAAGCGTCGTGCTTACGCTCTCGCTCTCGACCTTAATCATCGTGCCTCTCATAGTTGGAAGCTTTGGCGCGATCGACAATATCCTCACGCCGCCCCAACATGTTTGCCAGGGCTGCGCAATCGAGGTTACTGCCCATCAGTTCTACTTTCAATTCACTTACGACAACGGAACTAAACCATACCACACTCGTGACATTCTTCGTGTCCCGGTCGGGGAGAATGTTCGCCTTAGCGTCACTAGTGAGGACGTCTTTCACGATTTCGGAATAATTGGTTACAATATCAAGACGGACGCGATTCCAGGACGCACCAATACGATTTGGTTCTATCCCGAAACGACAGGCAACTTCACCATTCAGTGCTTTGAATTCTGCGGGGTTGGCCATTATACAATGAAGGGTACGCTTATGGTCATGTCCCAAGCGGCCTACTTTTCTTGGTACAATAGTACGGTAGTACACTAGAATGGCCGAGCGATTAATGGCCTCTGCTAAGAGATGGCTCTACACTACCAACCACAAAGATATAGGAATACTCTACATCATTACCTCACTATTTCTCTTCGCCGCTGCAGGAGTCCTCGCGATAACAATGAGGACGCAACTCTCAGTCCCAGGCAATACCATACTCACCGCAAATGTCTACAATCAATTCGTGACCGTTCACGGACTTTTGATGATTTTCTGGGTTCTGTCTCCATTAGCTTTTGGTTTTGCAAACTTCATCATTCCCTTACAAATTGGCTGCCGGGACCTGGCCTTTCCTCGGCTCAACTCGATGAGTTATTGGTTCTTCCTGTTCAGCGGTGTGATGATGATTCTCAGTTTCTTCTTCGGGGCGGCTCCAGACCTTGGCTGGACCCTTTATTCACCCCAGAGTGCCGCCCAGTTTAGCCCAACAATCGGATTCAACGTCGGAGCCGGTGCTCTAATCTTGATGGTTGTCTCGATAACGATGAGTTCTATCAATTTTCTCGTTACGATGTTCAAGATGAGGGCTCCTGGGCTCAAATTGAGGTACATGTCTGCGTTTCCGTGGGCTATTCTCGTAACCATCTTCATGATGCTCTATGCATTTCCGGCCATTGGAATAATAGCGGACATAGTTCCCACTTTTGCCCGGAGGCCGCTCTATGGCTCCAAGTATGTAATCGGAGCGCTGGTCGCAGCGGCGATGATCAGTTTCGTGGTCTGGGGGCATCACATGTTCGTCACGGGAATTGGGCTAGTCTCGACAAAGTTGTATACGGTAACGACAATCGCCGTGTCGCTCCCATTCGATATCATAGTGATTTCACTAATCGAGACTCTCGGGTTTGCCAAGCTTCGACTCAAGGCCCCAGCTCTCTTCGCGCTGGGAGCAGTAGCAAATTTCATTGTCGGCGGGATTACCGGGGTCTTTCTTGCCTCTGTCGCACTGGATTACGCTCTCAGGGGAACGTACTTCGTAGTGGCGCACTTTCACTACATAATGGTGGGAGCGAGCATTATCGGTCTCATTGGAGGATTGTACTACTGGTTCCCCAAGATTACGGGTCGAATGTATGACGAGAAGATAGCAAAGGTCCACTTTGTGCTCTCTATGATTGGATTCCAGGTACTGTACTTCCCAATGTTCCTGCTCTTGGATATGCCTAGAAGAATAGTAACCTATTCGCCACAAACCGATTGGGGCCTCCTCAACCTCACCGCAACCCTGGGAGGTTTCATCTTCGGCGGAGCACAACTTCTGTTATTTTACAATCTATATCGTAGCTCGAGGATAGGTCCGCCATCTGGTCCAAACCCCTGGGAGGCATGGACGCTTGAGTGGGCCCTTCCCTCACCTCCGCCTCCTCACGATTTTG
>VBAW01000019.1 GCA_005888635.1 Candidatus Bathyarchaeota archaeon
CAAAGCTTGTAGACCTTCTAGGAACCATAATGGGCGAGACACGACTTGCTAGATCCTTCACGATTCCGGATGAAGACGTGAAGATCAAAGAGGCCAACCTGAAAACCATCGACGCTAAGATCAGAGACTACACACTCAAAATGGACGTGGCTTCGAAGACGATCGTTCACGATTGTGGCGATTGGGAACGCGCCATTGAGACTCGTCAGTTGTGCAAGCATATTGGAAAGGTTCTACTGACCATTCCGGAACAGGTAGCGCTGACATGGGTCTCGGCTATTCACGAGAATCTTGATGCTTGGAAATTCCAGCAGCCCAGGAAGTAGCGGGTCCCATCCTGTCCTCTGCGAGTCCATTACTCAAAGTTCGGGCTCAAGTGGTCGGCTGTCGACGCTGCCCGCGCTTGGTTGAGTATCGCGAAGAGGTCGCTCGGAACAAGAGAAAGGAATTCTTAGATTGGCAGTATTGGGGAAGGCCTGTTCCCGGGTTCGGGGACCCGGACGCTTCGTTGTTGATTGTCGGTCTTGCTCCTGCGGCGCATGGTGGGAACCGGACGGGCCGGGTCTTCACTGGAGATCGAAGCGGCGACTTTCTCTACAAAGCTCTCTACAAGATGGGTCTCGCAAATCAGCCCACGTCACAAAACTCAGAGGATGGGCTGAAACTAAATGGCGCGTATGTGACAGCCGCGGTCAAGTGCGCTCCGCCCGACAACAAACCATCTGTGGACGAGACGTCCAACTGCTCTGAGTATCTAGCCAGTGAAATGGAATCGCTAAGAGATCTGAAGGCAATTCTCTGCCTGGGACAGTTCGCCTTCAACGCTGTAATCAGAACAATTCGGAACAAGTACAATCTCCCCCAATCCTCCGCAAAATTCCGCCATGGAAAGGTGTTGGGCCTTGGTGACGGGATTCCTCCAATCATTTGCTCCTATCATCCTAGTCCACGGAACACTCAGACGGGCAAGCTGAATGAAAGAATGTTCCTCTCTGTTCTGCGAAAGACACTACGCGACGGAAAAATCGCCTGGAACAAGCCCTGATCCCGAATCGCGGCAGCCATTTTGAGGTCGCAGGATATTCACGCTGATCTCTACGCTTAATCTGCGATCAAAAAAACAGGTGACGGTTCTATTCTGCGCCCTGAAACGCGACGCTCGCCCGTTTCAGTTTCAACTGGCGAGACCCCTAGCCAGAAAATGTCAAAAGCAGTTGCTCCCCGCGACACAAAACCCGACTCTGGGAAGGAATTAACGGAGAGTAATCTCCTCACTGAAATTTGGAGAAAGAAATCGGCAGACTGTTCTTTTTCAAAGCCGACAGGCGCAGAATATGCTTGGATCGGGAATCTGGGCAGGCGATTCTTGACCTAGGGGACCTTCACGCTTGATGACCCGGAAAAATCCACCGTTGGGAAATGCTTGACTTGCCCCTTCTAGGCCGCGAAAGGGAAGACTCGCCCAGATCAGCTTCAACCGGCAAGAGCCCTCTGAAAAAAGGGGCCGAAAATATTTTCTCACGACGTGGAAGCGGTATTATGAAGACGCCCTTGCCTAGGTCTTGCGGCTTCTCAAGGGTCCCAATCCTCGAATCTTGTCACTCATCATCCGCCGCTTATCTAGACGCTCATCTATTCGGAGACTAGACGAGATCCGTTTCGCGCCCATTGAACGCAGTGCGCGGTGTGAAACCTCGACCGCCTCCAGTATGGTCCCGATACTCTCAGCCTCTAAAACACTCGACATGGGAGTAACATCAACTGTCAATCCGGGAATCCCCGACATCGCCCGTACCGCGGCTTTAACGTACCGGCCGACACTCGTCCCCATTCCTATAGGATGAATGCTGAACTCAGCGACCAGAACAATCCGTCTTTTTGCCTTCGGCTGCACAGAAAACCGATAAGCAACGGAGGAGAGTTTAGTCTTTACGGACTAGCTGACCAGCCGGTTCTCGCGAACCCCCGGCTTCTGCCGCAGACCATGAGACTCTTCATACTTCGAGGTCTTGTCGATATCAAGCTCCATCAGCTGCACCGTCGCCTTTTTGATTATTCCGAAGATCTCCTCTAGCTCCCGCTGCTCAAAATCCTTCAACGACAAATTCCCGATCCACTGCATCCATCCCTGCATGCTCTTCGCGAGAGTAGAGCAACAGAGACCTATACCATACACGATGT
Source organism: Candidatus Bathyarchaeota archaeon (assembly GCA_005888635.1). Lineage (GTDB taxonomy): Archaea > Thermoproteota > Bathyarchaeia > 40CM-2-53-6 > 40CM-2-53-6 > 40CM-2-53-6. Next base: position 2,182 of record VBAW01000019.1, read on the forward strand.
CTAACCTGTCTCTAGGATCTAGATCGGAAATACGTTTCACTCTATTCCGGGCCTCTTCAACCCACGATTTCGGTTCATCCGACAATTCCATTTTTGTGTTTCACACTCACATTTTTCGAGTCGCGACCCACTGCCCACCGGCCCTAAGAACGCCTAGAACCGACCTACAATGGATCGCGATAAGAATCCACTCAAGAGTCAATATTAACGTTTGGTGAAACCTTCGGCTCAAAGAGCCCAGAACAAGAACTCGGCAATTGCTGTGACAATCACAGCGACAAATCGACACCGCCGACTAATTCGGAAGTTCTCGCAAAATACCATTAACAGAACGGATAGAAAGCGAGTAGCTGATCCGTGCAAAGATCAGTCCTACCATTCCACCGAGGAAAAATGACAATTGGAGAGAGAAAGGCAGCAAGAGAAAAATTCTCCCAAGAAGCAAGAAAACGAGCGGTAGAGACATCAACAGCATTACTATGACTCCCAGAAACGCTCCTATGATCGAGCCGATTATCGTCACGAACCTTGGCCGGGGTCCGTCCGAAAAATCTGGATAGCGGCTGCCGATCGCTACGCCTAGACTCGCTTCCGCTAACACTAGCGTAATGCCAACGGCGATGAAGGTCAGCGCGTCCATAACCGAGACCTGGAAGAAGAACACTGTAAGCCCGAGCCCGAGAACCAGCCCTATTGTAGAGATCAGCGACGTGAAGAGAACCTTGCTAGTCACGACCGTCCCCGCCTCGATAGGTAGAGAACTCAAATTCCACAGCCTCTTACCCTCTTGACCTATCGAAGTCATTCCGAGGAACAGTGTCCCGAGACCCACTCCGAAGAGAAGCGGAACTGCAAGGAATAATGGACTGATCAGACCCGACGCGGCGCTAGTGGTTGGCGCGGGAGAAAAGATTGCCGGGAAAGAGATCATCACCGGGAGAATTATCGGAATAGCCATCAACCGCACCACCTCCTTTCTCCGGGTCGCAGAACGGATCTCGCGCCTCACAAGCGCGAGCGAAATTGCGCTGACCCCGATCCTCCTCAGCCTACTGACACGGGATATCGTTCCGGTGTTTGAAAAGTGAAAGGATTGTGGAGTGGCAACCCAGAACTTTGAGCGAAAGGCGAGCGCGGCGAAGGCGAGGACTGCAAGAAATCCCAGGCTCAGCAGTAGGAAGTAAGCTGAACTCAGCAGATTGGACCTTAAAATGCTCGTGATGCTAAGGGTTGGCCAAAGCAGCGGCACGAGAACAGTTGTGGCGTTTGCACTTGAGACAGAATTGATGATTCGAATGATAAGGAAGCCACTGAACAGAGTCTGAGTAAAAAGCAAGATCAGTATCACCCCGAGGATTCGTAGGATGATCATCGAGCGTCCGCCGACCTTGTTGAAAGATGTGCTTGCACGGGCGAGGAGAGATCTTAGAATTTCGACCGTGACTGAACCGATGAAAGCTGCAACCACGCTTGCGACGACTAGCACCAAGAACGCTGACGTGTTGCCGGTCAGAATCCCGATGGGCAGACTGTAGCCAACCGTGACTAGTACAAGAGGAGAGTAGGTGTAGCTCGTTGAGAGTGTCGAAGCGAAGACGTATTCTGAGGGCGAGATCGGCAGCCAGTTTATCGAATCAGCCGACTCCGACTCAGAGGAGGCGTTAAGCTCCCAGAGGAGACCCATCGTGAAAAAGAATCCGATAAGAAAGATCGGGATTCCGCCGAATATCGTCTCGACAATCTGGCCAATGTCGGCGGGGCTTGCACCTGCACCTCTCAGGAAGGAGACCGTGGCGGTTCCGAAGCCAACTCCGGCGGCGAACATTATCGAGCCGATTAGCGCGATAAGAATGGGCCGGTTTGTTATGCTGTTCGAGAGAAAACTCTGTCGGGTACTACGCAGCCGAGAGAGCATTAGGATCTTGGCAAACTCGAGGAGTACACGGATTCTCATCTGCGCAAGGCCTCAACAATATCTTCGACTCCCTTGGTTCCGGTCAGTTTGAGAAAGACATCCTCAAGCCCGGAATTGGAAAGACCCGCCTTTTCTCGCAGTTCTTGTGCGGTGCCTTCGGCGAGGACGCGGCCGTTCTGTAGGATTGTGAGACGATCACAGATCGCCTCAGCAATCTCAAGCACATGAGTGCTGAAGACTGTTGTGACCCCGTCTCGCGCAAGACTATGGATAAGCTCCTTGACCACTCGGGCAGATTTCGGATCAAGCCCGTTCAGCGGCTCATCCATCAACAGGATCTTGGGATGGTGAAGAATTGCGCCCATGATCGCGACCTTCTGTTTCATGCCTTGCGAGTAGCCGGTGATCGTCTCGCCCTGCTTTCCTTCAAGGTCTAGCGATTCGATGAGTCTGGTAATTCGTTCTTTCTTCTCTTCATACCCTAGACCTCTGACGTCCGCGATGAAGTCTAGATATTCTGTCGCGGTCAGGAACTCGTAGAGCCTCGGTGATTCCGGGACATATCCGACGAAACGCCGAACCTCCATGGGAGCCTTCTGCACGTCAACGCCGAGCACTCTCACCCATCCCGATGATGGATGGATCAAGCCGAGCAGGGATTTGAGGAGCGTTGACTTGCCGGACCCGTTCTGTCCTAAGAGGCCTCGAACCTCTCCCTTTGTAACAGTTAGCGAGAGATCGTTGAGACCTAGAACTTGTCCGTAGAACTTGCTAAGATGCTCTGCTTCTATTGCCGGGCTGGGAGAATCCATGATTCCATACTTCGGAATCCTCGCGTGGAAGTTTAGGCTGTTGTCTCTAGACTCAGAGAAAAAAAGGAAAAGAAGTAGAGAGGAAAGTTGGACTATTCTGTAGGCCCTGATGGACCCGTAACTGGTCCGGGTGGCTGGTTTGGTGCTGGGCCAGTCGTTCCGGTCATGGGTGCCATGCCTGTTGTGCGTCTACGCCTGAATATGAATGCGAAGACTCCTCCGACGCCTGCGGCTACTGCAACCGCGATGAATATGGCGGTCAGGAACCCGAGGTTGCTTGCCGGCTGGTAGTATGCTGTGTAGGCGGGGTCGTTGACTATCCGGTAGCCGCCCCATGTTGGATAGCTTATGATGTACAGATAATCTGTGACGATGAAGCTAACCATACCGGTTCTTGCTTGCTGAATCAATCCCGGGTCGACGTGTGCGACGAAGAGTGGTAGGAAGCCCATGAAGGCGTTCTGGAACCAGAAGACAGGGTTTCCTCCCCATCCGGCTCGATTAACGGTTCTCGTGTTGACGTTGTAAGTTGCGTAGGTTGCTTCACTGGGGTCCTTGGTATAATTGAATAGATTGTATTGTGGTTTGACGCCGAAGTCTGCCCGGAAAGCTCGTTCGCCATCGCTCGCCGCAGTGTTGACTGCAGTATGAGTCACGTCTGTCGAATTGTCATTATCGACACTGGCACCGGAGTCGTCCTTGTTGGTTGTAATCGTGCCTGTTGTGATCGCTTTCTGGGAGAGAACGATGGAGAGTTTGAGCTGTTTGGCCATCATGTACTGGTAGACCGTCGTTGAGTTGTGTAGCGTACCGTCAAGGTTGTAGGTTCCAGTAGAATTCATGTGCACACCCGGCGAGGGAGTGATTATCCACAGGTCGGTGATCCGGCCAACCGTGTAGCTTGCCGTGAGTGTAGCCGTCTTCGATCTAGGGTCTATGGCTAGAGAATAGTTGAAAGTTAGCTCTGTGTACTGTGCTAATCCTCTGGGCGTAGTTGGTATACAGCATGGAAAGAGTGGGTCTGGGTTGACCTTCCACCACATCGCGTTGAGATTCGTGTACTTGAGACCCCACGAGTAGTGGTTGCTGTCGGCCGAGTAAAGAGGAATTGTCTGGGCGGTCGATACTGGCGAGGGCATCTTGTGGCCCGTAAGCGCTGTAAGGTTGACACCGAGATTGAAGGACGCATAGATCTCGTCTCCCCTGTCCGGAGAGTTTGGATAGATGTCGGTCGTGCTATTCTCCTTGAAAGCGACAAGTGAGATGAACGATGAGGCGGTGATGACGTCCTTGCCGCCAGGGGTCTTGTAGTGTTCGAAAAATGTCTGGAGGGGGATGGTGACGAAGTTGACGTTGTTGTGGGTTACATTTACGAGACCGGCAGAGAAGAGCTGAAAGCCGCCCACGTTGATGTAGTTCGCGTAGATGTAAGCGTGCTCTGTCGAGTTGGGCGGAGTGAAGCCGTTAGCCGCTGCGTATTGTCGCACGTAGTCGTACCAGTCGACGACCTTGCTGAAACTCTGTGATTGAAAATCGGTACTTGTTACCGTAGCAGCGCTAGTGGTTCTTGGAACGAAGGCGAGAGCCATCATTAGTCCGAGTGCGAGTATGGAGATTGCTCTGATTTTTCGAAGTTGAATTTTCATTTCTAATCCTGCTAGTAGCTAGCACCGTGAACGGGACGGACATAGAATTCGTGTTACCTACCAAGCCATCTAGCAGAAACAGGACCGCTCGAGAGTGATGAAATTTCTCAGATCTAATTGAATGGTTGACGATCACGGACCGCTAGTTGTCTTCGCCGCCGCCATCGTCCCCGCCACCCCAATCGTCATCCTCACCCCATTCGTCTTCGCCGCCCCAGTCCTCGTCTTCACCCCATTCCTCGCTCGCAGTAACGGGCCATTGAATATTGGTCATGTGAAAACTGGGTTCGCGCGAAACCTTGGCTACTTAAAAGCCTTCCCAGAAGCTAGCTCACTCGCGTCCCGAACATTTTCGCTGTAGACACATCTACTGTTCTGGCCGCCCAACACAAGTTACGAGTGTTATGCGCGACAGAATGGCGACCAAAGCGATCAAGAGCAATCAGACCAGTCCCCACTCCTACCGCCATGGTTGAATAACGGATAATCCTCGTCGTAGCCGAGACAGCATCTGCATGTCTCATCAGATCGCACGCCGCTTTCGAGATGACGAGCCTCATGGTTTGCTCTCCGATGCCGGTCGCTGTTGCCGCTCCGGACTCGTTATCTGCATAGAGCCCGGCGCCGAGTATCGCGCTGTCGCCGATTCTTCCGGGAAGCTTGAGTGAGACTCCGCCAGTGGAACAGGCTGCGGCCAAGTTTCCATCGTTATCAAGAGCGAGGGCGCCGACAGTATCAGAAGACTTGAGCAGAAAACGCTGAAGGACCTCTGGACTCGTTCCCGACAAGTACAGAACTCCGTTCTTCTTCAGCTTGCGCAGTCCTTCCTTCCACGCATGCACTCTCTTAGAAAGTCGCAGATTCGACTTCGCTAGTCCATTCGCCAGTGCTAGTTTTCTAGCCGCTTCGCCAGCGAGGAGAACGTGATCGGTCTTATCCATGACAATTCTCGCTGCCTTGATCGGATTCCTGATATCTCTCAGAAGAGCGACGCCCCCTCCTTTGAGCGTCTTGCCATCCATGATCGCCGCATCAGTCTCGATCTCACCCACCAGATTGAGTGTCGAGCCTCTCCCAGCATTGAACACTGGGTTGTTTTCCATCATAACAATCGCAGCCTCCACCGCATCGAGGGCAGAGCCTTCTTTAGACACGATGCGGAAGCCGCGATCAGCCGCGACCCCTACTCCACTCAATCCTTGCTTGTGAAGCTTCGAAGGCCAGTCACCAGCTCCTCCATGAACTATGATTACTATCTTGGAAGGTCGCACGTTCGCGCCGGAGCGCTGATGCATTGGATATAAGCGTCCCCTCCGCAAAGGGGATAGGCGCTTATGACAAGGCTGATCGGAACGAGCCTAGTCGATATCAGAGAAGCCGCGAGACTCGTTCATGAAGGAGGGCTCATAGCCTACCCAACCGACACTGTTTACGGGTTGGGCTGCAACCCATTCGACGCCAATGCGGTCGATCGACTTGTCAAGGCCAAAGAACGCGTGAAAGGCTCGCTCCCAATTCTCGTAAGCTCTCTCGCCGAAGCGGAGAGGATTGGAGAGATTAACGAAGTTGCAGCGGCGCTTGCCAATAAGTTCTGGCCGGGTCCCTTGACGCTGGTCGTGCGGATGAGAAGCAACTTCCCAGCAAAGGTCACGGGCGGTTCTCAACTGGTTGGACTTAGAATCCCAAACCATGAAGCGGCTAGAACGTTGATTCAGGAGTCTGGTCGAGCGATCGTTGGGACTAGTGCAAACATCTCGGGACGCCAGTCACTGACTACGGCGCGGGATGTACTCAGAGAATTGGAAGGGCGCATAGATCTGGTCCTTGATGGGGGTCCTACTCCGCTCGCCAGAGAATCGACCGTTGTGAAAGTAATCGGAGACGAGATCAAGGTACTAAGGGAGGCGGGGATTTCTCGGGATGATATTCTTAAGGCGCTACCCGTAACGCGAGGCTCTCGGGACTCTTGATTCACGACTTCAATCTCCTTCTATCTAGCGCCCGAGGAAATGAGAGAGAGGCGAACCATGAGATTCGTTATCTGTTGAAGGAGCTTGGCGACGCTTCTCCAAAGACTGACTTTGCGCTCGTGAGTGGACTTACAGTCGCGAAGACGTCGCTTGATCCGGTGAAGGTAGTCTCGAAGCTCCGGCCGGTTCTCAAGTATCGGCCTTGGCAGTTCAGATACATTCTCAAGGTGAAACCTGTGGAAGAGGTGGTTCCTTGTGACATTCCTAGTATTGGCGAAGCGGTTGTCAACCGCGCGGGACAGGTGGGTGTTGATGAGACATTCAGGGTTTCGTTGGAGAAGCGTCGGAGCCGGGTTTCTTCGAAAGAGATCATTGACGCGGTCGCGTCTAAGGTTCCGCGAAAGGTTGAGCTGCGGAATCCGGACAAGATAGTCTTGATTGAAGTGATTGGAGATGTTGCTGGAGTATCCGTCATTTCGCCGGGCGGAATTCTGGGTATTGAGAAGGAGAAGAGGCGTCTCTAGTCTTGGATGTCCAGCAAGGCTGAACGTTCGACTATCAACCGTTTCAGAACCGACGAATCGATCTCTCCCTCAAACCTAGCCGCTTCCATCGTCCTACTAGTGATACCGTAGGAGCGCTGCAGCTTCGCCATCCTCTGTTCTGATTGGATCTCGATTAAATCGTCGTCTGGTGTGCCCCCGACGATCGATTGTGCTTCGCGAGCTAGCTCTTCCAGAGCCGCTCTTGAATCGGACAATGCGACAATAGCGATTCGGGAATCCTTTGAATCGACCCCCGAGAATCTGATGGCTTTCGCGATCTGGCGTTGGCAGCTGATGTAGAGTAAGAGTTCCATTGCAAGGCTCTTCGACCTCCTACGTTTTCCTTTGAACGAATAGAGTGCGTTCCGAGCAGCGAACTGAAGGTGTTCTGGTCCGCCGATTAAGTCTGCTTTTACTAGTTGAACTTCTGTTTGATTGTTGATGGAGCGTAGTTGTTTGAGTGTCTGTTCGGGGTCTGAGATTCTGGCGTTAGAGAAGCCTAGGCTGAGAAGGTAGTGGTTGTCAATCTCTTCTATCAAGAGCATCGATCTTCAAGAGTTGTCTGACGAGTCCCGCTCTTATCCCGCTATCTTTGAGTGCCCGGACTGTTGATGAGACTCTTGTCCGGTTGTCTTTGAAACGTTTCGAGATAAGGTGAACCGCTTCCAACCGTTCCCATGGGAAGATGATCCATTTGCGAGTAGTTCGCGAGTAATAGTCGGGTCGGTAGATGCTCTGGGGTTTCATGTATATGGTGCAGACTCGGAGTTCTTTGACCGGTTTTCGTTGTAAGTGGTCTGCTACTACTCTGAGGCTGCGGCCGGTGTCTGAGACGTCGTCGACGACGAGGACTCGTTTTCCTACGACCTCCATTGTAACCGGCTGGGTTATCCGTGGCTTTTTGTTTCGAACTCCGATGTCCTTGTAGAATTCAACTTTCATGTTCGCGAGGTTCGGGTTCTGTAGGAGGTCGCTCATGACTCTGGCTGGGGGCCAGCCTCCTCGCGAGACCCCCACGATAATTTCTGGCTTGTACCGGTCCTTCTTGATCTGTCGTGCTAGATCAAGAAGCATCCGATAGATCTCATCCCAAGTAGGAGCTTCGTATTTGGGATTCGACGTCTCAAGGACCTAGCTTCGCGGCGGTTGTTTGTATCCCATTAAGGCTTTTTTGAGAACTGACATGTCTTGAGAGCCGTCGAATCGCCGGTTTGGAGGGTCAAGCCAATATAATGGAATCCCAAATGTTTTGGATGGCGTTCCAAAAGCCTCCCGGCTGGTTGAACGCCTATGATGTGGACTGACCTGCACAGAGGGCAACCTCGCCCAGATGAAGAAATGCATCTCCACTGACAATTCGACCAGCTGAGCCGCTGATCCCACAAGACGGGATGATTCCAGGTCTCGTAATCAACAGAATGTCCTGTGGTATCCACAGAAACGGTGTGAGTAATGAGAGGTAATAGAGTAATGCTGGTTGACTATTCTTTTATCCGGTCGGATGTCCGGTTTGTCTGGATATGTTATGGAAGGGCGTAGGAGACGTGTCTCCCGACCTCGTCCACTGCCGTTACGGACCGCACGGGACTCTATGTTCGAAGCAATCCTGAGAAACAGGATTCTGCTACTCTGGCTCCGCTAAGTCAACGAACCTATCTCCGGGACGAACGAGCCGGAGTGTCGCGCTGCTTTTCCCGAGAGTGACCGTGAGTATCGGAGATTCAATGGTGGACAAATGATGCGTTAGACTGAGCGGGAACTGGAGCCGGATAGCGGCTCTGCGAATCCGATTCTCTGCTAGACAGTATTCTAGTGGGACCAGTGGGACATCGAGATTACTGGAATAATCGTCGAAGTATCCTCTATTCCCGCAATACCCTCGATACGAGATAAGAGGAACCAGTAGATGTTGTGCGAGTCGGGCTCCAAGAACTTCCGCTCCACCTCGGCCACGGCTAGGATGTCATACTTGCCTGGAATAATGTGAACCTCCTTTATCTCTGGGATTCCCCACAGATCCTCTGCGACCGACTTTTCTTTGCCGAGCTTGGTCGCTAAATAGATGAAGGCTCGGACGTATCTCTTCATCTCATCTTTCGGATGATAGTGTTCCATCATGATCAGCTTCGAATTGGAGTTCGGTTGATTCACCTTGTTATAAGCTCATTAGACTTGGAGTAGTCGATTGCAAGTAACGACGGATGCGCCATTATGGTATCGCTCTTGTCATTAGCTCTAGTGTGAGGCTGAACTCTGCGTCGATGGTCAAGTTTAGGTGAAATAGCTGGCAATTTCCCCGACAGAGAGACATTCTCGGTTTCATCTGCCGAGCTCACTCCAACTACTTCTGGCGCCTGGGATCCGCGGGCATACGCTTCTCTTTATGGGTGTTCTGAGTTTCCTGTTTGCAGCCTCATACATCGGCCGGCTCCTTGGGCTTGCTAGCACGTGGACTGTTGTGTTTGTTATCGGTGCAAGTGCCTCAGCAACCTATCTTGTCCTAGCGCCGCTAGCGCTGTCTGAAAGGTTCAGAACCTCGATTCTGTTCACGAATATGAAGCGACGAGTCATCATTCTTGCATTAGTTTTCGGTCCGGTTGTTGCGGGAATCTCGTACTGGATTTACCAGGCGGGATCGGTTGAGGCTTTACCTGTCTTTCCATATTTCATTGCGATATTCTACGCGTGGATATTATCTCAAGCCTACTTCATCGCGAATCCAGTTACTCACGCGATGTTCAAGTTCGAAGACAGTGTTGTCGGAAAGGGCGTCGTCAAGAGAATGATGCGATCGCTGGGAATGACGGTTCTCTTCCTACCGATAGCGCCGCTGGCAGTTGGTGTCTGGGAGGTCTCGTCGTGGGCTAACCAGAACTACGCGAACATCAGCGGCGCGGGGACTGACATTCTCCTGTGGACGATGGTCGTGACGCTCGCGCTAGTCGCCACGTATTTCTTGACGGTCATGTGGGGATGGAAGAATATCAAGAACGGTAGACCCCAAGCAGCAATCTTCGCAGGCGGAACATTCTTAGTCGTGTGGGGATATCTTCTCTACCGAGCCACAACGTTACTGATGGGTCTCGTCTCGCAGAATGAACCGTCCAACGCGATCATCGATGCTGGGTTGATGGTTGTCTCAATTCTCGGTGCTATGCAGACGTTTGCTCGGAAAACGGTCAATCGTGCCAACCGTCGGTGGAGCCAGGTGCTTCCCTTCCTCGTCTTCTCGTTCGGGTCTGTATACGCTGTCTCCCAGTTCTACTTCATCCTGCAAGGATCCCTCACAAGAGCCGGACTCTCAGTAATCGTCAACGGTATCGTGTTTGCGGTCGGGACCTTGACGCTCATGCTGTTGCTCAGAAGTCATCTTAAGATTCCGAGCAGTGCAATGCTAAGAGCGACAAGCGTGTCCCCTACTGAGGACGCGAACGTGTCTCCTCCAACCACCGAAGAGTCCAACGTTTCTCAAACCGCGGAGACTGGACAAGAGAGTCGACCGATTGACGGGTCCCCAGAATCTGAAGATAATCAATCTGCGTCGGCCGTCGAGAACATGGAACAGTCAGACCAAGATACGAGCGCAGACTCCGAGTCTGCGAACTAGTACTTTCGGTTCTGTCGTAGAACATTCTTCTACCACCCTTACCTCTTCCAGAACGTTATGTCGACAGTCCAGCTTGCGCAGATCAAGACCGACGAGAAGACCGGCGCGAGCCAGTCAGAGCTGAGGATCGGCCAGCACAGAATACCGCTTCCCAACAGGTTCCCGATTAGTCCGGAGCGTAACGCGCTAAAGCCGGCTGGTGTGAAGGATCCTCTGCCGGGCGAGATTGCTGTTCTTGCTCGTCTGGCGCCTCCGGAGACTGTGAAGAAGATTCTGACTCAAGAGGACGCGCTGAAATCGATGGCGCGATTCTTGTCGAAGGAGACTGCGCCTGATGCTATTCGGATGTTGTACCTTGCTTTCAAGGGCGGTGCGGCTGTCACAAAGACTGAGGATTTGAAAACCTTGCTTGATCTTCAATATCTCGCGGGATTGGACATCATCACTGTCCAGCACTCGCTCGACTTCTCTCTCCAAGATTACGAGGCTCAACTTCGTTTTGCTGAGAGATGGATGGAAGAACGCGGTGTTGACAAGCCCATGATGCCGGTCATACAAGCGACCGAGAACAAAGAGACTTCGGCCAAGCTGTTGGCTCTTGTTGAGAAGCATCAGCCGTCAATGATCGGCTTTGATCTACGCGGAGGATTCTATTATCATGCGCTTCGGGGTGTTGAGGATTTCAAGAAGCGTAAGCCGGAGGTCTGGGTTCATGCGTTGCAGACTCCGCCGAAGGTCAGGTTCGGACGTGGATTATTGACGTGTAGCGAGGGGATGATTCTTCCAATGTTTGGGATTGATTCATTCTCCCGGTGGATTGTTCCTCCGCCTCCGACGCCGTTGACGAAGGAGGTCATCAACGTGTTTGATCGTAAGGGGTGGGGTAGTATGAAGAAGAAGGACTACGAGGCGATTCGCAATAACAATACTAACTGTGACTGTGCCGTCTGTCAAGGGAAGGATCTAGAACCGTTCTATGAGGGTAAGGTGCTTGATGTTCTTGCTAAGGCGAAGGTGCACGATCATCTGGCCCAGAGGAAGGAGCTGGAGGGTGCTAGAGAGTCGATTAGGAAGGGAGGCTTCCTCTCGCTGCTCAATACGAAAGAGTATCCTAGAGAATTTCTGAAACAGCTACCCGCAAGAGACAGCGAGAATAGAGCGCCGAAGGACTAGGGCTTACAGAATCCCCCAACAGCACTCTCGCGTCGCGAGAAAAAAATTCCTACCCCCTTTCTTCTAGAGGGCTCTCGCCAGTTGAATCTGATCTAGGCGAGTCTCCCGTCTTAGCGGGCAGAATAGAACGGTCGACCTTTCTTGCAGAGTGGAAATCGAGCCTATGGCCCTTCGTGAAAGTCTCGTGATCTAGAAACGCCTGCCCAGATTCCCGATCCAAGCATATTATGCGCCTGTCGGATTTGAAACGGTACAGTCTGCGGACTTCTTTCTCTGAAGATCCCCCGGGACGGAGGAGAGATTACTCTCTGTTAATTGCGTCCCAGAGTCCGGGTTTTGTGTCGCGGGGAGCAACTGCTTTTGACATTTTCTGGCTAGGGGTCTCGCCAGTTGAAACTGAACCGGGCGAGTCTATCGGTTCTAGGCGCAGGATGGAACCGTCGACTGTTTTTTTGATCGCAGATTAAGCGTGGAGATCAGCGTGAATATCCTGCGACCTCAAAATGGCTGCCGCGATTCGGGATCAGGGCTTGTTCCAGGCGATTTTCAAGGCTAGAATTTCGATAAAGCGTGAAGGACTCTTTTTGTTCTGACATACCCCCGGGGGGTCGAGAAATAGTTAGTAGAAAAAGAAAAGATAACTTACCGCGCGAGTTCCGCAAAAAGAACTCTATGTAGAGCAGGCTCTTGTGTTACGAGAAGTTTCTCATTCCACAAGGATTGGGACGGGTCCTTTGCCGTGTAGACCGTTCCGGGGCCCGTACCGATTGGCTCAATTATCAGTATCCTTCCCACTAGAACCGATGCCGCCGTCGAAACAAACCCTAGACCCCGCGGAGACCGTAATGCGGGAGATCGAGGAGATGGGCAAACGATCCTTCATCCCGTCCATCGGCCCCGTCAAGGGACGGATAATCGCCGAGGTTGTTGTGAAGCTCAAGCCCCGGAAGATCCTCGAAGTAGGAGCCCTCTACGGGTATTCCGCTATACTCATAGCCAAGAACAGCCCGGCCAACGCAGAGATCACGACTGTCGAGAAGAACCCTGAACACGCCCGAATGACTGAGCAGAACGTTGAACGTGCCCAGCTGGAAGACCAGATCAAGATAATTCAGGGAGACGCGAGAGAGGTCCTTCCCAAGCTTCCCGGACCCTTCGACCTAGTGTTCTTGGACGCAGAGAAGACACAGTACCTAGACTATCTGAAAGCCGTCGAGGAAAAACTCCATCAGGGGAGCGTCGTAGTCGCCGATAATGTGGGCGTCTTCCAGGACCAGATGCAGAACTATCTGCACTACGTCCGGAATACAGGCCGCTACCGGAGCAGGACAGTTAAGACCCTGTTAGAGTTCTCCGAGACGACGAAGGACGCTATGGAGATCAGCGAGAAGCGCTATTAACACTCTACCCATAACAGAGCATTATCGTGACACATACTGATGTCCAAACTAGGACACTTGCCATCCTTCGGGTACTCTTAGGGGTCAGAAGCTTCTATCGAACCTTGCCCTTCTTCGGACCTTCCCTACCAGACATCTTCTTCTTTTTCTTCTGCCATTCCTTGCGGGTCATTTCGGATCCATAACGACTCTCTTCACTAGGGTATTTAATCGATAGAGTTGAAGGGGCGACTCAGCCGTGAGAGAGTACTTCGTGACACCAACAAGCCATCGGTCTCACGACCTACTCTGGGAGACAACCCTTCTAGTCGTCTTCTCCCTCAGCCCAGTAATATTCCCGCAGGCCCACGCAGCCGCCCCGGTGAACACTCTTCTCACAGGCCTCAACCTTCCTGTCTCGTTAAAATTTGCACCGGATGGGCGGATCTTCTACACCGAAAAAGACACAGGAAACATCCGGATCATTCAACCGAACGGAACACTACTTCCCACTCCATTTGCAACGATCAGTCCAATCTTCACCGACGGCGAGGCGGGACTCCTCGGAATAGCTCTCGACCCGGCCTTCTCATCAAACAATTACGTCTACGTATACTACACGTACCGCGACACCGCCTCCTATACACATGGCCACATCGTCCGTTACACCGCCAACAGCAATACTGGTACCAGTCCCAGAGACATCTTCGACGTGACGAGCAGCGCAACGAATACCGTCTACCACAACGGGGGCTACATCAAATTTGGACCAGATGGTAAGCTGTACGCGATGGTCGGCGAATTCCACCAGGACCAGCAAGCTCAGAACAAGGGTTCAATGACTGGGAAGATGCTCCGCATGAACCCGGACGGCTCAGTCCCGAACGACAATCCGACAGCTGGAAGCTTAGACTACGCATCGGGAATACGGAACAGTTTCGGCTTCGACTTCGACCCTTCGAATAATCGTCTAATTGCTACTATGCCTGGACTGAACAGTGATGACAAGATCCTAATCATCGTAAGAAACGGCAACTACGGCTGGCCCACGTGTGTAGGCATCTGCAACGATCCCCGTTTCATCGACCCAGTCGTCGACTTCAACCCCATCGTAACACCCACCGGCATAGCCGCCGTCGCTCCGAACAGCTACATCTTCGGCGAATACACCACCGGCAACCTAGTTCAGCTTCAACTCAATGCAACCGGCTCGGTTCTATCGATGACCCAGCTCTACAATGCATCGGGCGGAATAATCGCCGTCGAACTGGGACCCAACAACAAACTCTACTTCACTACACCCGACACGATCTACACTTACGACCTACCAGCTAGGCCGGCTGCAAATGCTGCGGATCCCTCGTTGGTGATACTGGCAATCATTGTCGTAGTTGCTTCAGCGCTACCCTTGGTATACACGGCGCTACACTATCGGCGCAAACGCATACAGACGCTTCAACAAGCCAGCACAGAAACGCCTAGGTGATGAGCGATTCCAGGTGGCCCACGGGTGCGCCCCCTAGACTTAGCAACTTGTCGTGGAACGTTCTGATCGGCTCGTCTGGATGGGCGTGGAAGAACCGCTCTCGGGCTTTCTTGATGAACAGTTTTCCTAGAGTGTAGCCGTAGTAGGAGTGGTCGAAGGTCCCTCGCAATGCTTCCCGCTCAGCAGGTCCCGTTTCCATCCACGCATTCTTCATGATGAACTGTCGCGCTTCATCAAGTGTCATTCCTTGAGTGTGCATCTTGAAGGAGACGATGAAACGGCAGTCCCTCAACAAAGCCTCCTTCAACTGAATAAACCGTAACCGCTCAACCCCGTACCCTTCGTCCAGCATCATTTCTTCGCAATAGTGTGCCCAGCCCTCGCCGAACGCATAGTTCCAGTAGGCCTTGCGCGTCATCGAGGTTCCATACTCTTTCTGGAAGACGCGGTGAGTAAAGTGTCCCGGCCAGACCTCGTGAATCGCAATCTCCTTCAACGTCACACGGTTCAGATGGCGGAGCCATTCCTCTGTTCTCTTCGCGTCCCACCCATCCTCTGGAGGAGTCACGTAGTACAGTCCTTCTACGCCTTCCTTCTCGAACGGACCCGGCGACGACATTGCCGCGGTGGTCGTGGCTCGCATGTGGGACGGAGTAGGAACCACTCTGACCCGGGTCCCAGGGGGAATACGAACAAGCTCTCTCTCCCTCAGCCAACCTTCTAGATCGTGCAATCCCTCAGCCGCATCATCAATCAACAACTTGGCTGTGGGATGGTCTTGCTGAATCTCCTCAAGAATCGTCGAGACAGCTGCCCCCGGCCTAATTCTCTCAGTAACCTCACTCAACGCTCTCGTGTTTGCTTCTAGGTCGCGAATGGCCAACTCTAACACTTCTTCGACTGGTTGGCTGACTCTATCGTTGACCCAGAGTAGTTTCTGGAAACGTTCTCTTCCGAGCGCAAAATCCATTGAGGTCTTATGCTCCTCATGGAGTGCCTCAATGAACTCAACCATCGAGATTACAGCCTCAGCCTTCGACCGTTCGAACTCTTCTCGGATTGCCACGTTCGCTTTTGCAGCTTCTCGGGCCGCGTCTCCGTCGAGGTCCCGTATGACGCCTTGAGTCTGTTTTATCGCGACCTCGACGATCGGGTCTGCTAAGGTTCCGTCAAGATCTCTCGACGCTTGATCTAGAAACCCGGGAATGGTGCGGAGATGCTTGTTCACCGCGCTTATCCTAGCATCGACAGGCGCATACTCACGGGAGACGTAAGGAGTAGCACTCAGCTGCAGCGCATAAATCGTCGGCCGAGTCGAGTACGCGCGCAGATCTTGAATCTCGAACAGCATTCTCTCCAGCATTGTTTCCATCGACTGAGCGTCTTGCCGTCCCTCCTTGTCGAGCTCATGAAATTCGTCTTTGATCCGCTGGAGCAGTCCGACAGCCTTGTCAGCCCATCTCTTGAGCCGATCGGGTGAAACATCCGGCAACAATCCGTCATAATCATGTAGGCCCAGCATTACCGCTTGTCTAGGATTCAGCTCGAAGACGTGGTGAAAGACCTGCTCTTCGAGCTTGTCTAATCTAGAAACCAGCACAGGGATTCCCAAGAAGCCTCAGTAGGAAAATTGCAAGTCGCCGATAAAAGATAGACTGATCACGCTTACAAGCTCTAAACGGTCCCATCTACTCATGGAGTTTGGGAATAGTAACAAAATCTAATACTCAATGCTTCTCGGGCGTGCGGTTTGAAGAAGACATGGCAGCTCCCGCACCCAAAGCGAAGTCTAGGAAGAAGCTCATACTCGCCATAATCGCAATAGCTGTAATAGCGATTGTGGCCACACCTGTCGCGTTGGCCGGAAATTACAGGGTTCCCCTAGAAATCATGAGTTTCAACGATACTACTGGGACAACGACGACGAGTAATATCACATTAACAAGCCAAGTAGTCACTGCATGGGAATACTATTTCAGTATCCGGACCCAGGGAATGGTCAGAACTTCGGACTCTAGCGTTTCGAGTAATGGGGGCACTACAAACATCACCCTAACAATGACATTGACAAATCCATCGAATCAGACAATAGATCTCGGACATACGAACATTAGCGGAGGAATCGGATCCAGGACCCATACTATCTACCTCTCAGTCGATCAAGGAGTCCGTGCCAACGGCTCGTACAGGCTCGACCTCGTGTTTACAGCCAACGTTGTCTTGCTGGGCGGAGTGGTTGAGACGACTTTCTCGACAACGTTACATAGTAACTTCACCTTATCCGGCTTCTAAATCCCAGATCCTAGTGGTCCGATTGATTTCTACACCCGCCACGAAACTGGCCAGTGGAACAGTTACCAGCCCGTCCAATCCGAGTCATCGGCCACTGGACATTGACACACTGTACCACACACGTGCGATACTCAGCGTGCAATGGTCTGTAGACGGCGAACATCTCTACTTCGACACGAACATAACAGGCCGCTACAACATCTGGGCAGTCCCTAGCAACCGCGGCTGGCCCGTACAACTAACAGTAAGCGACGAGAGAACCCTTCTTCAGGAGCCATCTCCAGACGGTCGGTTTCTCCTTTACGCGCAGGATATTCAGGGGGACGAGAAGCCGAACTTCTACCTCTTGGATCTTACAGAATTCACGATCCGCAACATCACAAACACTGACAAGGTAGGATACCGGGACGCGAAGTGGTCGCCTGATGGAAGATCGCTCGTTTTCGCCGGAGAGCGTGATGGTCCGGGCACATATCCCGTTTTTCACTTTGACCCGGACAAGGGAACGATCAAGAAGATAATCGGACACGAGGCTGGCGACTGCGAGTCTCTCGAGTACAGCCCGGACGGTCGCAAGCTCGCGCTGACAAGAACCCGGAACTATCAGTATACAGGTGCAAGCGTCTACGATTTTGAGACGGGGAACGAGACAATGCTTGCCCCGATTGACGACAAGTCAACCACGATAACCGGAGGCTGGACCCGAGATGGTAAACGGGTCTACGTTACTAGCAACGCAAACGATCGGGGAATAGACGCTGTCGCTCTGCTAGAACTGAAGCAGGGACCCGAGTTTCAATGGCTGACCTTGCAAGACTGGGACAGCCAACTAGTGGACGTGTCCCCGACGGAAGACAGGTTCGCCTACATCGTGAACGAGGCAGGGAACCTGAGACTCCTCCTTCGAAATCTCAATGGGGAGGAAGAAGAGATTCCGCCAACACAGGGAGTTGTCCGTGCCGCGAGATTCTCGCCGGACGGGAAGCGCCTCGCGATTATCCACGCGTTAGGCGATAGTCCACACGACATCTGGGTCTATGACCTCAAAGCTCGAACCTTGAAACAGATCACTGACTCCCTGGTCGGTGGTCTTCACCGGGAGAATTTCGTCAACCCCCAGCTCGTCGTCTATCCATCTTTTGACCAGACGCCTATTGCCAGTTTCCTATACGTCCCGGCCAACATCAAAGCCGATCACTCCCATCCGGCCATCGTCCTCTCCCATGGGGGCCCCCAGTGGGAACACTTCAACAGCTGGTTTCCCAACATTCAATATTACACAAGCCACGGCTACCTGGTCATCGCGCCCAACTTCCGCGGGTCGACCGGCTTCGGGCGCGAATTCACCGAGTCGCTTAGAAAGGATGCCGGCGGAGGAGACCTCAAAGACCTGGTCGCAGCTGTCGACTACCTCAAGACTACCGGCTACGTTGATCCCAACCGGATCGCGATTACCGGCGGCTCGTGGGGAGGATACCTGACACTAATGGCGTTGACAAAATACCCGGACATATGGGCCGCGGGAGTAAGCATTGTCCCGCTCGCCAACTGGTTCACAGCCCACGAGAACGAAGACCCTGTTCTGCAAAAGAATGACGAATGGCTGATGGGTGATCCTGTCGCGGACCGCGACCTCTGGCAGGACCGTTCACCCTTATTTTTCGCTAATAGGATCCGCGCTCCGCTTCTACTCTTAGCAGGACAGAATGATATTCGCTGTCCGGTTAAGGAGACTGAGCAGATGGCTGAAGCGGCGAGAAAGAATGGGGTGACAGTTGACGTCAAGATTTACGAGAATGAGGGCCACGGGTTCGTGCGGCGGGAAAACGAGATCGATGCGATCAAGAGAGCGGCGAAGTTCCTAGAAACTCACGTGGGCCAGCGGTCAGCGAAATGATAAGCACGCGATCCAGTCTTCCGATGGCCTAAGATGCGTATAGCGCGTGAAATGATTATATACTCTATATAGCTATCTATGAGTTAAGTGGGTTCTAAGCGTTGAACAAGATTATGCTTTCGTTGGCCGATGAGACTTTCCTCACAGTATCCTCTCAAGCAAAGAAGAGGGGCATTTCAGTGCAAGAATTGTTGAGAGCAGTGATTGTACCAGAATGGGTAAAGGAAAACCTGGGCCCACGCACCATCTCAACGCGCCCCGTAGAAATTGCACTTGCACCAACCGCGCCCCAGATGAATCCGTATCATCGAAACCGAATACTCGACCACACAGTGGGCCAGCTAAAGTACTAAACCGCAAATCCGTCCAGATCTTATTACGACGGACGGTTGCTCGGTTCTAGCCTGCGTGTCTTCGGACGATACTTGTACGAGAAGCCTTCGGCAAATAGCCAGCTTTTTTTTGGCTAGTCGCGGCCTTTCATTTGATCGGACTTTGTGACTGGCCTGATAATACGACCGCTTCCAACACCTCTCCTCTTAGTTTGTCAAGACCCACTCTCGTCTAGAACTAATCCATTGCGGATAGCGTCCCTCACATAGATGCTTCTATGTCTCAACTGTCGAAACTCGTCCACTGTATAACCAAACGCTTCCAACGGAATCTTGTTTGTCCACGCTTTGTGGAGATAGCTCAATCTCTCAGAGAACGGCATTTTCGAGAAATCGTCGGAAATGATTATGAGGTCAACATCGCTATCCTCTCGCTGCGTTCCCCTAGCCCAAGACCCGGTTAGTATTGCCTTGTTGACGAAAATGCTTGGACCCAGTTTCTTCACATACCCCTTGACTACTCTCTGGATGCCCCTCTTTGTTGGCAACGGACGAGTCCTTTCTACAAACTAGGAACGTCTGTGCATACTCCATATGAAGAGTGTCTTCGAGTTTTCCTAGACCGCCTACGGAATTTTTGCAGCTCTGTATCCACTGTTGACATTTGTAAAACGTCAAATGCAGGCTGACCTTCAGTCAAGGAGTATTGTCTACGCAAGAGGGAGGACGGGCACCGCGAAGACCTCGACCGAGGCTGGAGACTCTCTCTGACCTGATCTACGGATTGTCGTTGTCGATCGGCGCGATCAGCCTAGTGATAACCAACAGCCAATCGTCGAGCGCTAGCGATATCAACAGGAACATTCTTGATTTTCTCTTCGTCTTCCTCATCCTGATTACAAGCTGGATAATCTACACGAGCGACATGTCGGTTCTACCGATCGAGACCCGTCTCATAACATTCCTCAACGTTGTTCTCCTCATGCTCGTTGCAATCATCCCATACCTCTTTGATCAGGTCGTGTCTACTTTCAATCCACTCAGCGTTCAGGAGTATGCGTCGATCCTATTCACAGCCGACTTCGCTGGCTCGCTATTGATATTGGCCATTTTTGCCCACATCATCGCACAGGAAGAAGAGCATCTCGTCGATGGAGAAATAATGATAAGGTTCCGGAGGATCAGAAACAGGCTAAGTCTCCTGACAGTCATAGTGCTCCTCTCGCTTGCTGCCCCATGGGACTGGTTCTTCCTTGGAATACACGTCAGACTCCTGGTTTGGTATGTGCCAATAGTTTCGTTCTGGTTGAACAGATTTGAGCAAGCTCCCCGTTCGGATTACCAAGACTAACCCGGAACCGGTAGGCTAGATCAAGCGTGGAACGAGACCAGCTAAATATGCCGAGGCCGAGCTCGACTCATGAGTGATCCGGTTCTCCCCCTCGTCGAACCTGATCTTGTCGGAATCTGGAGAAAGAACGTCTGGTGGTTCGGTCTACGGTGGCCGTTCAGCCTGGTCCTCTTCTCCTGGGTTACCGTAGCTTCGACGCTAGCTCCCGAGTTCCACCTAGACCGATACCTGTTGACGATGCTCGCGGGATTCTTCGGTCTCGTAATAGGAGCCCACTATATCGACATAGCGGGTAGCAGTGACAAGTATCTTCCATATTTTCCGAAGATGAACCGTGAGGCGATTAGAGTTGTGGGCGTTTTGGCCGTTCTGGTGGGGGTCGCTGTTGGAGCCTACATGTCGCTGGTCTACTCGATCTGGTTCCTCATCTTTGTTGTTCTGGGAGGATTCTTCGCGTTGTTCTATCCCATCGAGAAGCCAAAGTGGTTGCACACGTACGCAGGGTTTGGTGTCGCCTGGGGCTTCATGCCCGTCCTAGCCAGCTACTACATCCAAGCGCTACGGATCGACCTCGTCGGACTCGGCCTAGCAGTCTTTCTCGGGATCACGGTGGTCGAGATGCATCACATGGCAGTCCTGACAAACGAGAAGAAGTATGCTATGGAAACTAACAAGAATGCCCGACTATTGTTGAAGATTCACAGAGCGGCCGCATATGCGATCGGGCTGATACTCCTCATATCGCGACTGATATAGGCCGGATCGTTGAATATGCAGATGAGCATTTGTGAGCTCTGACTGGGCTCGTCTTCTGGCGCGATACTTGGAGTTGACAAAAACCAATCCGTAGATCATGAACGTGTAGAATAGTACGTCTAGCCCGAAGCTTAGCCAGTCAGAGCCGATGGCGAGCAAGCATGACGCGGAAATTGCGATGCCAGGTGGTGGGCACCCTCCAGTCTTCCACGGGAAGGGGAAGCCATAGCCGCTGGCCGAGTTGCCGATCGTCACCGTGGACAGTGCAAGGATCGTTCCTATCAGAATGAGAGTAGGCCAGAGCAGAATCGGCCGAGTTATTGATCCAACGTCAGCATCGCACGTGAATATTCCGGCTGCGAAAGGTCATTTCCACTTGTGAACGGCGATGCCTATGAACGCTGATCCTATAGCGACGAAGACTCCTATGACTAGACCAGCGTAGCCTACCGTTGGGGACACGTTCGCGGGATTGTAGAGGTTCCCTGCATCGGGATTGTTCATAACCATCGCATCCCCTATCTTACCTAGGCCGACCGTCATTCCCACTGTAATCAGTACGATTCCTAGGATCAGCAAGAACGCCGGGGCCGCGTCGAATCTGGCAGGCGTGGTCAAGATTTGGAACGGAACCTCATTGAGACCGCGCGTTGGCTGTGTTTAAGCGAATCGGATACCAGAGAAGCACGCCTAAGGACGAGCGGAGTGTCGATTCCCTTCGACCTGGTTTATGTTAAATTCGCGCAGTTTCATTTCCTTTTAGGCTTTCTACTTTCAGTGGATTCTCGAACGAACTGGCGGTTGGGATAGCGCGTCCCAGTGTTTGATGCGGTTTGAACCGCTATTTTTTCGAGGACTGTTTCGCATAGTCCGTCAAGCCTTGGAAATCGACCACGACAACCGGCTCATTTCCAACGACCCACGCATCATGACCCGGAGGCACTAACGATATTTCTCCGGGGCCGACATCCTTCGCGGTACCATCATTCATCACGATATGAAGAACGCCGGAGACGTGGTATTGAAAGTGGGGAGCTTCGCAGCTGTCGGTCTTCGCTATCGGTTTCACATGCTTCGACCACCTCCATCCGGGTTCGAACTTGGCTCGGCCTATCGTGCCTCCGCCCATTTTTACAAGCTCGATCTTTCCATTCTCGAACTTGCGAACCTCGTCTGGGGAATTGAGATGCTTTACTTCCATCTTAGATGAAGGCATAGAACCGTCGTTCGAACCGTCGATTATAAGACTTGTAGTCCACGGGATCTATGGAACAAATCAGACAGAATTAGGAATCTAAAAAAAGAAGGGGGTTTTCTGGTGGATGCTGTATTCTCAGAATGATCCTGTTGCGGTTACGATGTCTTGCTGGTGTACTGTCGTGGGTACGAACTGGAAGCCGTACCACCAGACGACTGTCTGCACGTTGTTCGTGTCGCACCATACGGCGTGGAAGTTGTTGTTGGAATCCACTGCTAGGTCTGTGTAGTCGCCGATGAAGCCTCCACCGAAGTGATATCGCGAGTTGATCGGGTGTGTGGTGACTGTCTGAGTTGTGCTGGTTGTTAGGTCTGTGACGACATAGTCGAGTCGTGCGTTGTTGACGTAGTTGCCGAGCGTTAGGCAATTAATACGTCCAACAGCTGTGGGGCTGGCGGGTTGAGCGCAGGTCTGCCACGGAGAAACAACATCTGCGGCATAGCTTGAGATGTAGACGTTGCCGTTGGGGCCAATGGCGACAGCAGGGAAGAAGGTGTCGACTCGTTGGGCTGCGGGGGCGATTAGTGTGCCGCCACTGGGCTGGGCTTGTGGGTAGCCGATGGCTGTCCGAGAGGATGCGTCGAGAGCGGCGAAGGCGAGTTGGGGTGTTGACCAGCTGGCTCCAGCATCGGTTGACTTGCTCCAGTAGACTGCTGCGTGGCAGACGGTATTGCTCGAAAAGCAGGTCGCGTCGACTCCGTAAGAGGTTGCTGTGTTCAGGGCTTCAGTCGACCATGCGGCATAGACGTCCCCGTTCGGAGCGACTGCTCCTGCTGGGAAGCTGTTGACTCTGAAGACCGAGTTTTGTGGCGAGTGGATGTCGACTAGGGGCGCGATGGCCAGGGGCCGGGTCCAAGTATCTCCACCGTCCGTGGATTTGGTCATCCATGTGCTGTCGAAGGATCCGAGGCGAGTGTCACCGTCCCAGAGGACGTAGACGGTGCCATCGGGTCCGACCATGACGTGAGAGCCTTGGCCGTAGAGAACGTTACCCGAGATTAGTTGTAATGTGCTGAAGGTCTGGCCTCCGTCAGTCGAGTAAGCGAAGATTATGGGAGATTGGACATACCCGCCAGTGTGCGGGTTGAAGATGAACCGTGTCCAGCTGACGTAGATCCGTCCATAGAATGAGCTAGATGGGTTATTGTCTACTGCGCTCCAAGGCTTGTCGTTGAGGGTTGAGGGGGCGGTTGTTTGTCCGATGAACGTGGGTGGTCCCCAGTGTAGAGCGCCACTAGTGTCGAAGGCTCCCTTGCTCAGAGTGACGGTGTTGGGCGGTGCTGTCCGGTCGAATCCTAGGCCGACGAAGTAGACGTTGCCATGATTGTCGAAGAAGACGGTGGAGTCGCCGCCTGCATCGTAAATCCCGCCGGTGAGACGTTCTACTCCTGGGATGAGTGTTCCCAAATGTGATGGGTCTGTGGCTACGCAGCACCATGTCTGGCCGCCATCGTTGGAATAGTGTGTTCCGGAATAGCCGTCGCCGAGAGCGCTGCACGGAGTGCCTCCGACAGTACACGACCATGTTCGCGTAACATAGTCGTTTGATCCCGCGACGATCCGGTTCGCATTGTTCGGATCCACAGCTATGGTCGGCTCGTTCTGTGAAGCCGCGAGAGTGTCCTGGTTGACGGTTACGTCGGGGGCTGTGACGGTCGAGCCGTCGAGGTTGCTGCTGAGGACGTATGTCGGCGTGATAGCAGTGTTAGGAGTAGGGTTCGCGGCCAGATCGCTCATGTCAGCTTCCTGCTGTAAGAAGTTGGAGAGTGTGACGAGGAGGCCGGGGGTGCTCTGTACCGAGGCGAGCTTGCCTGCTAGCGTATTGGTGTTGAAGTGGGTACTGTCAACTCTGAGGGCTGGAGAGGCTACTGCGCCTTGCATTCCGCTTATGGTTATGGCGAGTGTTAGTGCTAGAATGAGGGATGCTACAATTTTCATAATAGGATGTCGGCTCGCGTTCCGGATTTAAGAATACCGGTATATCTAGGGATTGCGCCTCATAGCTCGCGGAAGACTTTTGCGTACGGACTCGTATCGAAGATACTTCTAGATTACTGAGATGGCGGGGTCTGACCAGTTCTTCTTCTCAGCAGATAAATGGCAGCTCCGGCTACAGCGATGATAGCGACGGCTACGCCGATGAATACGGTTAGCGGAAGGGTGCCAGTTCCCGATGTGATAGATCCTACGGTTACCTCGACGGTTGTGGAATGGGTCAAGGTCCCGTTGGTCACGGTCACGGTGACCGGGTAGCTGCCCGTTGCCGTTGGATAGGTTCCTCCCGGAACTGACACCGTCATGTTTGATGTCACAATTCCTCCTGATGCTAGAGTGACTGATGCGGGGCTGAATGTTACGGTCGGCCCAGGTTGAGAAACGGTTCCCGTGAGCGTTAGTGTGCCTTTGAATCCGCTGAGACTTGTAAGGGTGATTGTTGTGGTTGCTGTAGAGCCTTGAGCTATGCTCAAGGAGGGAAGGCTGGCCTTTATGTTAAAGTCTGGGATGGTGACAGTAATGTTGACTGTTGTCATGTTTGCAGTTGAACCGCTCGTACCGTTGATTGTGGCAGTGTAGAATCCGGGTGGAGTTGTAGAAGTTGATACAGTCATTGTCGATGTTCCGCTTCCTCCTGACGAGATAGTGACGGAAGCTGGGTTGAAAGAAAGGCTCAGCGCTGCTTGAGAGACTCTTGAGGTTAGCGTGATTGTGCCGGAGAATCCGTTGAGACTTGTCAGAGTTATCGTGCTGCTGTTAGAGGATACGCCTTGAATCACGCTGAGTGAGGCGGGACTAGAGGTTATGCTGAAGTGGGGAACAGTGATTGTTACCAAGACTGTTGTCGTGTTTGTGGTCGAGCCGCTCGCACCGTTGACTGTCACAGTATAGGTCCCACCGGGCGTTGAGGCGCTCGTGGAGACGATTACTGTGGATGTTGCGGGTGATCCGGGGGAAACGCTAACGCTTGTCGGCATCATAGATGCGGTGGGTCCCGTGGGCGAGACGGATGCGCCAAGATTGATTGTTCCAGTGAACCCATGCTCGCTGCTGAGGGATATGGTTGAAGCGCTTGATGAGCCCTGTAAGATGGTGAGCGAGGATGGATTTGGTGCCATCGAGAAGCCGGGTGGTTGAACAATGAACATTCCCTTCATGCTCCCTGGGTGGACCGTGCAGTAGTAGGTGAAACTTCCGTCCGTGCTAGCCTTGAATGTGACCGTTCCTCCTGTCGTGGTTACGCCAGTGCAAGGGTCCGCGGACGGCGAACAATCTGACACATCGGTACCGTCTTTGTCAACATCAAGTAGAAATTGATGATACACGCCGGAGTCCCCGTTTGACCAGACGATTGTTACAGTGTCTCCCTGCTCAACGGCTATTGTCGGGTTGGGATTTGTTGTTCCGTTCCAGCCCGAAGCGTAGTATGCTACCAGATGGATCGTCACGGTTGAGGCGTGCGCAGTTTGAAATATTGTGCCGGGAGGAAGGAGGAGTATGGCGACTGCAAGAATGAACGTGGCCGAGGCGGCCTGCAGTAGGTGTGCGCGCTTCGTCAAGACGAAGCTTCTACATTCATAGTACATTAATAGAGATATCTGTCACATGAGAACCAGATACAGGCGATAAAGACGTCGCCTACAGCTATTTGAGACGAGTCGAGAAGGAGATTTTCTCGTCGGAGGCTGGCTTATTCAAGGTGGATTCGTCGATACAGTCGTATGCTCAGAACCGATATTCTTCTTCGCAACCACACGCTCAGTCTTCACAATCACCTTCTTGACGATCTCCAAATAATTGAGCGCTTCATGAATTCCAGCAGCCACAAAACCGACACCCTGAGCAATCTCCCGGTTCGAAAACTTCTTCGACGTACGACTAAGATCCTTCTCCACACCCTCCAAATACCGCCTAAACTCCTTCATAGCTAGCAAGGTCTCTTCCGCTTTCTCACTCGGAGTCTGCACAGTTCCCTTGCCCAACCGACTTACCCTCAAGGGCTTCGAGAGAACGGCGATAAGAGGATGGTTCAACCTAGCAGCCGAGAAACCGGTGACATTCGCGATAACCTATCCTTAGGGCCGTGGAGCCAGTAAGCAGATTGAGGAATCTATCTCTTCATAGAAACTTCAGCTTCCGGTACAAAGAGCAGCGTCTCGAGGATCGAGTACTTTGGAGATTTCTTCGGTTGGTATCTCTCAGAATAAGGACTAGATTTTTGCGAGCTTTTCTAGGAGTTCGAGGTCTCTACGGAGGTTCTTCTCGGCGATCCTCCTAAACTCCTTGTCGATGTTGGGCTTTTCGACGCCCTTCTTCTTCCTTGGTTGCTGTGTCATGATTCTGCCCTAGATCTTCGCTTTTTCTTGGCTAAATTCGTTACTATCCAATCCTCAACCTGCGTCTCTGACGCGTTGCCAGCTCCCAGATCGGAAAGAACACGGTAGATCTCGTCAGTCTTGGCCCGGAGAACGTATCCGTTCAGTTCTAGAAAAGCGTCTACAACTTCGAAGGCTGTCCTCTTGTTTCCGTTGATGAACGGATGGTGAGTCACGAGACTGTGAAGTAGAAAGGCAGCCTTCTTCACTACAGCTTTCTGCCTATGGGAGTCCGGGTGATTGTTCCGAAGTACTCTGCTGACTCATCGTTTCGAAGGCATGCCGAGCATGTGCGCGAACAGCTTGCGTTCTGCCTTCCTTCTATGGATGACCAGAGTCGGCTCACGGATACCCAGTTTCCTGGCAAGCGCCTCAGAACCTATCTTACGGGGAAAGTCATAGTATCCGTTTTTGAAAGCATCGATGATGACAGTCTTCTGCTTCTCCGTCAGGAGCCCAAGGGGCGAATTGAGCGAGAAGACTGCATCAGCTAGAAGAACGATCTTGGGGTGTAGTCCCACCTTTTGAAGGGTCTTGAGGAAGATCCTAAGACTCCTAGTATTCCCCAACAGTGTGATTCTGAGCCGTCCATCTCTAACTTCATACGGAGTGGAAAGGTATCCTCCAGGAACAGACGACACAATGCTGAGAAGGCGGCGTATCGGGCGTTTTCTGTAGAAGCAGACGTAAGTGTCAGCGGCTTCCTGCTGCAGGACACTTACCTCTTCGGATGGGTGGGTAAAAACGTCCGTGATGCTTGCTGCTGGATCGTTGAGCTGAACTCTGCAGATCTCAACGATCTCATTAGGAGTGCTCTTGAGAAACGTTAGGACCTCTAAAGACCTGATATGGTCGTCGAATCTGTGGGATTTCCCCAATGCCTTGGTAATGTCTGCGGCGGTTAGTTCGACTGTTATCCTGCGCATCGGAAGCTGGAATGCTGTCCGGGTATACGGGCTTTGCCCCTGAAGCTATCGTAATAGCCTTAACGCTAATCCGTCCGCAACGGGCACGTTCAATGTGTGGCTGCCGTTCGGCGAACTGTAGAACGGATCATCGAATCCGACCCGACAATTAGGACCGGCCTCCAACGAGGCATAATCAATTCGAGAGCACTTTCCAGATACATTCTGGAGAATTGCGCCGTGGATTCGACGCCTGATGCGGTCCTTGGGATTCTCAGACGCTATCCGCTAGACGGCTGGAGAGAGGACGGCAATCGACTAGTCCTCAAGGATTGCAATATCTCGATGCGGAGTGGAATGGCCTACTTGACGATTGAGAACGCCCCGGATATCATGAAGAGGGTAGCCGAGTTCACAAGCACGATTAGGTCGATGAGGGGCGAAATTTTCAGAGTCATAGTTGGTTCAGATTCAGTTCGGGTGATAGCCGGCCAAGAAGCTCTCAACAATTTTAGACAGAGTTTTCGGCCCAGAGAGATTATCAGCTATTCCCCCGAACTCGCCGAGATTTGTCTTCTGCTTCCCTTCGGGACGGAGAGACTGGGAGAGATTGCTACCGCGATGACTGCTCAGTTGACGCTGAATAGGATCAGTCTTGTTGGGATCCTGGTCTGTCCACCAGAAGACATTATCATAGTGTCCGAGATTGACGCATCTCGAGCCTTCGAATCTCTGCAGTGTCTGCTGAGAGAGGAAGCTCAGAACCATAGTCGCAAGGCCCGGGCATTGAAGAATGGCTTCCCGAGGCCAGACAAGCTTCGAGAGATTCTGCGACTTGATGATTCCATCATGAGTCCAATCTTGGCGGCCTGAGCGAAGTCTGACCGCTCTATGCGCACGAGTCGATCCGAATCTGGAACGCTTGCGGACTTTTGTGCTATCCTTTGGCCAGCTGACGCTCTGGTTGTCGGAAGGTGCCGGGAATGACCTCCTTCTTACGGTTCGCGAAGAGCGATGAGAAGCCTGCCCGACCCGCACCAGTAGAGTAGCCGCTGATAAGAGATCCCAAAGAGTGGTCTTGTGTCGCGAGAAAGTTTTTTTTGTAAATCATGGTTGGTGATCCTATTTCTTGTCTGAAACCGTTTCTCCAAGAGATTCCTTGGATTGTAGCTCAGAATAGCCGAATTAGCAATTTTCAATGTGCGTAGTGGCGGCATCATCCCGGCGTAAACTCGGGATAATATGGAACACCCTCCCAGATCCCGGATCAGGGCTTATTGTGCGCCCGTCTCGTTTGAAGGGATTTAGCAACTCTTTTTTGCCCGGCCAAGCCCTCATAAGACATTGTTCGTTTGTCAAAACCCTTCGCGATCCCACCCTGCACTACTCGTGTTGCTAGCAGTGTTCTTCATCTCACTGATCCTCAGCTTATGGGGCGGAGCGCTGTTTCCAATTTTTACAACACTAATCGGGGGTGTGCTGGTCGGGACGGCAGTTGCGTTCCTGATACTGTACACGCTAGTCTGGCTGGCACGAAAAATCTACGCGCGACTGAGTATACCTTTCCAAGGCGCTAACAGTCTTACTCTCCATCCGAACAATAGCAGTTCGAAGTCGAGCCGCATTCCCGCATTCTGATGGGATGAGCCCGCTCCATCAAACTGCATGCTGATTCTTCGTTTTCGACTTCAACGCTTCAAGCTCTGCCTTTAGGGCCTCTATCTCTTTCTCTTTCTCTGCTAGTGCACGTTCAAATGTCTCGACATAGCCGGAGACTTCTCCCTCAAGTTGGGGGATGAGGGTTCTCGATATCGTGGGTAACTGATCCATCTTTGTTCGAGTGAGTTGCTCGACCAGTTGCCTGATTCTTTCAAGATACTTCCTCACGCTCTCGGATGGTTCGTACAGCTTCCTCAACTGGTCTTGACGTCTTAGCATCATTTCGCTGACTTCGGTTATTCTTTGGATAGACCTGTACAATCCTGTTGTTGGATCTGTAACCTTCATTATCTCTTTCAGTCTACGATTCGCCTCTTCGACAGCCAGGAATAGTTGAGGCTCAACGAATGGTGCCAATCTGGCAGGCTTCTTTTCGTCTTCCTTTTTCCTCTCAGTCATTGCCGAGCGAGGGCACTTGCCCTGCTTCAAAGTTCTTTCGGTCTCTCGAAATGGAATGCCTACTCCGTTCGCCTCCTAGCCCTCAGAAATCATTCAGAAAACTAGAGATGACATAACCGGAGTTCGTGAGGCTCCCGGGACCCGCTCGTCCTCTGCACTGTGACCAAGAGCCAAGAACTGCCTGAAGAATTCATATAAGAAACTCCAACATCCGGACCCATGAAGTTATGACAATGTCAAAGAAACAAGCCAAGGCGAAATCCGCCAAGAAGACAACGAAGAAACCCACTCATGCCATTGCAAAGAAGAAGACTGCTCTTGCCGTTAAGGAGCCTCAAGCCGGTTGGATTGAAGAGTTCAACAGACTGTCAGAACCATTCCGCTTGATCCCCTGGGACCCGTTCAGAGGATTCGAGTGGCCCGTTGAGATCGAGCTGCCGACGCGGGTTCCCTACGTTGATGTTATCGACTCTGGCAACGAGTATCTGGTAAAGGCAGAGGTTCCGGGGCTGAAGAAAGAGACTTTGAAAATTGACGTGGGGCCGAACGAGCTGTCACTGAGCGCTGAATCTGACGTTGAGAAGGAGGAAGTTGGGAAGACCTACTTGCATCGGGAGAGAGCTTTCTCCACATTCCGTAGAAACATAGGCTTTGCAGAAAGCGTAGACGCTGAAAAAGTGTCAGCAAAAATGTCTGAAGGCATACTCGCAATAACACTTCCCAAGCTAGAACCCAGGGCTGAAAAGAAAACCAAAACACTAACGTTGTAAAGACGTTACTCTGCCCCGGCGGAATGGGCAATTGCTGAACTGAGTCAGCGTGCTCCGACCTCGCATTCTCCTGATTCGACATAGGGTTATTTTTAAAGAAGGCTTATAAGCGAGTAACACCTATTACATGTTAGTAACAAAAAAAAGCACCCATGCGAACCAATATGAGATTCCCAACCGTCAGCCCCGGACTGTTCCAAGGTCCTCGCTTTTCTGAGAGAACGCCCAGTTTTGTGCGAGAAGCCCATCAGCTCAGGCTCACTCTGAAACCGATTCCCCGGATCATCGACCATCGGTCCGGGTTCGTCAATTAGCGTGGCTCCCCAAGAGCGTTTCTCCCGTATACTTGGGGAGACCACCGCTAGACAAGGCGGAGAAAGGTAGCTCCTTCAGAATACTTCTGTTTCCAACTTCAACCTTTCCCCTAAGGCGTCTAGAGAACTCTGACAGCTGCGATTGGAGGCGATTGTGGAAGGTACCAACAGACCTATCCGAACGGTCAGCTTGACTGTCCCACCGCCTACCAGTGGTATCCCTTTGCCTACGAAGTTAAACCGGCTATTCCGATTGTACTCCATGCAAAGAAATACTCCTAACGCCGATCGCATGCCTAAGCGGGATCTCGCCATGGCAATGACTAGGCCCCACTTGGAACTAGTCGAAACAGCGAGAGACAGAATCACTATCGTCGCAGACTTCCCTCATCTCAGCCCAGCCATACTCTTCGACTACTGGACAAGAACCGATCTGCTCAAGAAATGGTGGCCTCCAACGGCAGAGCTACAGCCAGAGGTAGGTGGAACATTTCATTTTTCCTGGCCCAGACAAGACTGGCATCTCCGGGGCCAGTTCACCATGTTCGACAGAGGGAAGAGGCTCGGATTCACGTGGAAGTGGGACCATGAAGCCATCGACGTAACCAGGGTCACAGTACTCTTCCGCCCAATGCCAAACGGGGGAACAGAGCTCACCCTTCACCATGAAGGCTACTCGAAAAGCTCGGAGGCGAAAAAGACAAGGGACGAACACATCGAAGGCTGGACTTTCTTTCTGAGGAAGCTCCAAGAGCAAGGTCAGGAACCGTAAAGCCTTCTGCAGGCTAGCAAGCCAATCCTCCTGAAGACGGTGCTCTCACCTTTGAAACGGAGAGTCCTCGATTTACCCAGAAAACTCTACGCGTCACCAAGCCTAGCTAGGAAGATTCGCTTCTCCGTTTCCATACGAGTCTCGGATAGACCCTGTGTGTGTCAGTGTCGTGACTGGTGTACTTCTCAGCGGTCTCCCGCAGATGCACCAATTCGAAGCTCATTCTCTTGGCATGGGGCCTTGTATCTCTCGTTGTAGAACGTCATAGGCGAGGGGTCCATCCTTGTCGTCGACGACCACTATGATGTCGCCGTAGCCTAGAAACGCGTCCAGAATTTTTACGCCGTTTCTGAACAATAGTTCAGTGATGTAGGATGCTATTCCTGGAGTCATCTCGGCGTGCGGCGACAGGTTGAGTACGACTTTGGCCACGTTTGTCTGTGCAGCCGCTTCCCGGAGATGCTCCATTTTTCCGTGGACGAGGGCGTAGTCCTCGGCGGGGAGAATCAGCTTGATCGAGTTTGAGAGGGGGAAGATGTGGGGGAACTCTGAGAGTTCGCCTGCGGCGTTGATAATTCTTTGACTATGGTAAAGAACTGGTTTCGTGGTGTTCTAATCGTCACGTCTACTATGCCGCTTGAAAGGGAGATTCTCGCGTCTTTGAGGACTCTGGCCGCGTCAGGGCTTTTGTCGTTGGCGAGGGTGTCCGAGAATCTCTTGATCGCGACAACTAGCGTGTTGACGCTCGGCTCTTTCCCGCTCAGTTGTTGGACCTGGGGTTGGATGAATTCTGCGAGGGAGTGGAAGTTCATGAGTTTCATTTTCAAGCATTGGTAGACGGGGTAGTTTCGGGTTAGAGTCTCGCGTACGGCTTCTGGGACGCTTACGCTGTTTCGGTGGATTGTCAAGCTCCTTTCTCCTTTACAGTTATGTAATGGAACGTGGGGTCTGTAATAAAAGTCTTATATGCAAGTAACATCCATTACTGTATTGCAATAAAATGCAGTAGAAAAACCAACAATGCAAACCAATATGAATTTCCCGACCTACGTGTTCGCGACCGTTAATCCGGGCCGCAGCACCAATGTGGTTGAGGAGCTAAAGCGCAACAGCCAGATCGACATCATCGCACCGGTCACAGGCAGATACGACCTAGTACTACGCCTCAAGCCGAACACTCCACACAACATCTACCAGACAGTCAAAGAAATCCGTGAGATCAGCGACGTACGGACAACCGACACTCACACCGGCTTCGACGGTATTACGCCGAGCAAGAAACTCGAGAACCAAATGGCTCTCGGCTTTTCCTTACTGAACTGTGAGCACACTACCAGCGAGCAAGTCATCAAGCAGCTCAGCAGCATCCCAGGCTTCGTAGAAGCATCTACGGTACCCGGACAGTTCGACATTGTAGCACTCTGGCAAGCAAAGACCTCTGAAGAGATTGTGAAGACCTCCGTTGAGAGAGTTAGTCACCTTGATGGTATCTTCAAGAGCGAGACAGTTCTCGCTTACACACCCGTCTTCAAAGCGTAAATCAAATCCAGTATAGCTCCGTCGACCTTCCCCCCTTTTTGCGGGATCCCGAAAGGGATATTCTGTATACGAAAAGATTCGAGTCACTAGTTTAACGATCACTCGGAGAGCGAGCACGGGTTCACGAATCCGCCTAACCCATAGGACGGTCCCCCAAGGACTTCTTTCGGGCAGACTTGGGCGGACCCGCCGAGCGAGACCGAAATGACACATAACAAAATAGATAGAAAAAGGCGAAAAGTTCCGATCTCTAGGCGTACCTGAGATGTCCCTCGACAAACTTGAAAGAAAGATCGGATTGACTCTTGCGAACAGAAACCTACTAACAGAAGCCTTCACTCACGGGTCCATAAGAGGAAAAACTCAGAGCAAGAATACGGAGACTTACCGACGCCTGGAATTCTTGAGCGACGCTGTACTCCGACTCGCAGTGTCGGAATCCGTCTTTAGAGACTCAGATGGCAATGTTGAGAAGCTTCACGATACCCGCGAGAAGTTCATATCGAATCACTCCCTTGCTGGCGCGGCCGAAGAGCTAGGTTTGTCGAACTATCTGCGCGGGTCAGGCAGCGGGGACGTCATGACCTCGCAATTGGTTTTTGCACAGCTCTACGAGTCCCTAACCGGAGCCATATTCGTCGACAGAGGCTATGAGACAGCCTCCAAGTTCGTAGAAGAAACCCTAATCCGCGAACAACCAGACCGGACACTCGGATCCTCTACCAACAGGCGCGTCCACTGACCAGCAGTTTCGTCCTCGTATCTGAACAACCTCACGCGAGTCATCTCTATTCTTTCTTCAATTGCCCCAAACGTGCTTCATAGTATGCTGCTTTGGCTGCTCGATGAGCCACTCGGTTCTGACTTCTTGGAATCTTCCTCATCTCAATGAACCGGAAACCGTTCATTAGCGCCTTCGCTTTCTTGTACCATGGGAGCAGTTCACGACCGACTTTCCATACGTCTTTCAATTGGTTGTGGAGGATTAGGCTGTGTCTGTGTAGACAACGACCTTGTCTTGATCCCGGCTTGTCTCAGACCGTGAAGTAGCTCAATTTTCTTCCGAATCCTCTTCTCCGTGGATGTTGAACGCAAGAGGGGGCCGAAGTCCTCTTTTGTCGAGACCTTGTGCAAGCAGCTGTAAAGAATTTTCCAAAACTGCGAGGTTCCAGAGTTCCTAGAAACTGGCGACGAAACCAACGTGTTCTCGCCGTTAGCCAGACAATAGACAACCTCACGAATTTCCCGTGATAGGGACTATCCGTAGCCTCCCAATCGACGAAGTCTTTCTGGCTCGTGTAAGCATGGGACTCTGCTAGCAAGACGACCCTTACGGTTTCAGGCTTCCAAACTGCCTAAGCCGAGAGACTTCCTCAGCAACCTCGAACGAATCAATATCAAGATCCGGATCGATCCTACGTACCCATTCATAGCACTCTCTGAGGTTCATTTCTCTGGCAGACCAGACCGCCATGCGGTTCCTAATCAGCACTTTCGATCTCGTGTCTGAGCAATAGCCGAAAGCTAGCTCAACCCTACAGATGTCGGGTCAGCGGAGCGACTGGCGCGAACGACTACACGCGAACCCCTCACGGATGGAACAGGAATTAGCAATCAAACTACAAGAAAACCGAATAAACGTACTTGTATCGGACCATCGTTCTGCCTGCTACTCTTTGGTCTGGTCGCGAGTGGTAGAGAGACCTGGGGACCCTTTTGCCAGCTTGGATTTGGCGGTGCTGGGCTCGGCCCATGTTGTGTCTAGGCTTAGCTGTTGAGGTCGCGTAACATCTGATGTTGTTGGTTCTGGTTGGACCCATGTGAGGTTCTTGCGAACTGTTGGCGTGGGTAGTCCTGGTCTCGCGTCGTTGACTCCTTTGTCTGGTGGAGGTAGTGGTCCTTCTCGGGTCTTGTTTTTTGTCATTCTCTCACCTCGTTCCCGTTTCTCCCAATGACGATCTTCCGGAGAGGGTCTCTTGCTTGGGCTTGGTTCCTTCATGCCATTGTTGTAGCCAGCAGCGTGTTTCTTCTTCAGTCGGCAGCTGGTCCGGACGGAGAACTGCTAGAAAGGTTATCTCAATCTGTGGGATCGAGTCTCAAACGCTAGGTCGAGAGTGCACAAATGGACCTCATTTGGTTGGTCCTCGGACTGGTTCTCGCAGTGATCCTAGCTATCGTGGTTCTAGTTGTTCTTCCATGGTATCGGAAGCACGGCATCGAGCAGGCCAGAGCTTCGTTGAAAGAGGTCCCTTCGATTATCGCTAGAATCGACAATTCCTTGCAGCCCTACTTGTCCTCGAAGGAGTACCTTCCCGAGCGGGTTGGTAGACCTCTGAGGTCAGAGATCCAGACACTCGCTGAGTTGACCTTGCCGGTTCTCGGGAAAAGTGTCCGGAGAGCCCATGATGTTGCAATGAGAAAGGATTTCGAGTCGATGACGGCCGCTGCCAATCAGTTGTGTCAAAGGCTTGCGGGGAACAACTACCAGTATGTCCAGCGAGCGATCTCTGAGCACTCGAAGTTGCTTGTCGATGAGCTGAAGCTCGACGCGGCTCAGCGAGAGGCGACCGTTCGAGACGATGAGCGCAATCTTGTCGTTGCGGCGGCCGGTTCGGGCAAGACGCGCACGTTAATCGCTAGGGTCCGTTATCTCTTGGAACGTGGCTCCGCTCCAACTAACATTCTGGCGATAACCTTCACGAACAAAGCGACCGAGGAGATGAAGGACCGCCTCAAACAGATGAGTGTACCAGTCGCGGATCAGGGAAGCGATGGTGTGACTGTCTCGACACTTCATGCTCTCGGCAAGCGCGAAGTCCAAGCCGCCACTCCAGGACCGCTTAGTATTGCTGACGAGCATTGGACAAACTCCCTTGTCGCTAGCGCGTTGCGTGATGCCAGGGAAGGTCGAGATCGGCAGCTTTCGAGTTTGTATGTCAATGCGATTCTGAACTTCCATCGTGATCTGGACGAGCGGACCCCAGCTCTCGGTGCGGACCTTACCTACAGAACTCGTCGTGGAGAACAAGTTCGGTTCATCGGCGAGCGAATCATCGCGGACTTTCTACTCACCCACCAGGTTCCTTACAAGTACGAAGCCACAGCCTCATGGGCACAAGTCGGCTCAGGTCGCTCCGCCTATCACCCCGATTTCACACTCCTTGACACTGGAGCTTGCGTCGAATATTGGGGGATAGACCGTGGAGGCAATGTGGCCGGGAATTGGTCAACTTCCTCTGCAGATTATGGCAAGGGAATGGCATGGAAAAGAGGAGAGTTCAACCGCACTGGCAAGAAGCTCATCGAATTCTACGATTACGAGCGCAGAGAAGGAACTCTGGAGGCATTACTCGAAACACGCTTGACCGGTGCCGGCGTACAATTACGACCGATGACACTAGCCGGGTTAGAAAAGATCCTCGGGGATACAAAGTACATCGGCAGCGTGATCGAGAGACAATTGGCAGGATTCATTGAAAATGCTCGTTCATTCCGAATGTCGACTGACCAGATTCTCCAGCGTCTAATATCGGCAACGCCACGCGTTCATCATTTCGGGAACCTTGGTCTTGCAGTTTTGCAAAGATACAAGAGGGAATTGGCCTCGGAAGGGAGAGTCGATTTCTCGGACATGCTTCACCGGGCCGCTGACATCGTAGAGAAAGGTGCGAGTTCACTCCCAAAGTTTGATCATGTCCTTGTCGACGAGTTCCAAGACACCTCGACGGCTATGGCCCGCCTTGTGAATGCACTTGTTCGAACAAACCATGCTCATCTCTTCGCCGTGGGTGATGACTGGCAAGCCATCTACGGTTTTGCAGGCGGAGACGTAGATCATGTTGTCAACTTCGAGTCTCACTTCGGACCCGCCTCACGGACAATGCTCGACACAAACTACAGATCCCCGGCCACAATCGTCGAGGCGGGTGCAGCGTTAATTGCTCACAACCCCGGCCAAATACCAAAACAGGTTGTCATCTCTAGCCCTGAGCGTGGCGAAGCCTTCATTCACGAAGTCCCTGATGACGATTTAGCGATCATAAACAAGGCGATTCAGCTAGTCAACGAGGAACGTAAGCGAGTTGATCCCGACGAAATCTTGGTTCTCAGCCGGACCAACCACCTGGTCAAGGGGATAAGCGATGGATGCCAGCAGAATGGGATTCCAGTGGCCTACCCTGATCGCAACGTTTCCGGAGTCCGCATACTATCTGCTCATAAGGCGAAAGGCCTAGAAGCGAATGTCGTGGTCATCGCAAACGCTAGCGACCATCTGTTCGGCTTTCCTTCGAAGATGGAGAACTCGGATGTTCTTGAACCAGTACGGATGAGTGCTGGAAACGCTCCGGCTGAGGAACGACGACTGTTCTACGTAGCAGTCACTAGGGCTAGGAAGCGGCTACACCTGATCTCTCGACAGGGTCACCCGTCACCTTACATCGCAGAGATCGAAGGAGCTTCTCAACAATCGCAGACTGCCAGCCGGGGGTCATTTCGTCCAGGCGTTCGTTTCAACGACGCTTTCTACGTTGAACAAGTCTATCGCCTCACTGATCGACAAGCAAAGGCGCGCATTCACCAATGCGGCCTCTTGACAACACCGAACGGCCGCTTTTCTTTTACGTCATGGCTGCCATTCTATCTTGACCAGGGAAGGACCTATTCGCTGACAGGGGTTCTCTATGATCGGCCCTATCAAAACCGGCATCAGGTTACGCTTGACAGGGCGACTCATGTCGAACGACAAGCGATCCAGTCACAAGCCAGCCAACCTATAGGCGTGCGCCAACTACGTCCACGCCCTCCTCCTCAGTTCCAGCCCCGCTTGATGGTACCAAACAATCCGCTCGTGAAAACATCGGATTCGTTGATCGCGAAGCCTGTTCGATGATCTGATCCGCCCGTGAAGATATGACGTCTAGTTGTTCTCTCCAGCCGCTCCACTAACCCGATATCTGTCACTCTCAGCTGTCTTTCGGCTAGTGCACAGACACGGGAACATGCCACAGCAGATATTATTATCTCGACCAAACGTGCTATGATCAGGATTCGCAACAGTCAGGGAGGTAGCAGGTAGAACGCTTGTGCTGAAGCCTCTCCTCTTACTATGTGGCGGCTACGTAGCCTCACTTCTAGTCATGACCACAGCACCTGTCTTCCTAGATGGTGCTACTGCGTCACTGGTCAGCATCGGACCCTTGCTTTTTGATGTGGTCTTAGCGGCCTATTTGGTAGTTCACTACCTCGGCTTGAGGGGCCTCTTTCGGCTAGCAGCGTATTTCTTTACGTTCCTCGGCCTCGTCAGCATCCCATCAGGAATACTCAGTCCCGTAGGACCCGGCCAAAGCTACCCGTCTAATGTAACAAGCTACGTCAACCCGTTCACAAACAACTCGACTATTTCCTGGATCAACAACTTCGACACTCCCTGCGTTCTAGTCCACGGTCAAACCTCTACCAGCCAGTCCACGGGCTACTATGGACTCGGTTATGGAGGAACCAGTACGCGACTAGGTAGTAACTGCCACGGCCTTGCCCAGCTAACAGCACAAGCATATTCAAGCGGGCTCGGTTCCAAGGCGACAGTTCAGTCCAGCGTCTGGTTCATAGACCAACCGTTCTATGTGCCCGATCATGGACAGAAAACCACCAGGTTAGAGATTGGAGGATCCGTATTCATCAGTGGATGGCTCGCCCGCCAGAACGCCGGCATAGGCACGTACAACGGCGGGACAACACTTGAGATAATGTTGAAGCTCATGGGAAACGCTCCCTGCGATAGCTATGGCTGCTACAACTCCTATGCGACCAGGTATTTTACAGGAACCCAGTCAATGTCTTCCGAGTATGACCTTCCGCATCTGGGCATCTACGTGACTCCTAGTTACACCTACAACGTCATCGTTAGCTTCAACGTAACCTCCAACACTATCGGAATAGGCGCAGGTGGAATAGCCACTTCCGACGCCTGTTTCGGCTACAGCAACTACTGCGCCGCAACTCCAACCAATGTCCCGGGTTTCCCAGCCTCGTGCATGCCAAATCCATCCCGGTTCCAATCCTGCGAATTGCTCCTAACTGCCGTAGCTTACACCCTTACGGATTTCTAAGGTGCCCGGCAATCCCCGCATCTCTGCCTGCGGAGATCGAGTTCTGTTCTCGCGATGTAATCTCAGCCAGTACTCCTGTGATTCGGGCTCCTCTTCCTGATAAGTCGTAATTGACTGAGACACCGTTTGGAAAAAGGACGACGAGAGCGTTTCTATGGAAGACGGTCTGGTTTGCCTATTCTCGGGATCTATAGTTCTTGTTCCATCCGTGTCCAGCCTCGAAGGAGCAGCGGTGAGGAACCAGATGCCTAGACGAATGGAGAAGCCATCCTCAAAACTGTTGCCAGAAGAGGGCAAGTCTCAGTGGGTGAAATGCTGGAAGTGTGGGGCGTGGATTCATTGCAGGAAATGCTTGACACATCACCTTTACAACACCCCTCACAAGTAGTGAGGATAAGCGCGGGGCAGCGTCCCTGATGGCGCCAAGGAAATCGCCTAGAAGTCAGCCTAGGGGGCATTAGAACTCGCGAGGATCCACTGCATCAAGACAACGATCCTCCCGGCTCAAGTTCAATGTGAAATTCGACCATGGCGAATTATATGGGGTCGATAGTGTTCGTGATGTTCAAGTTGTGAACAACCTACCACAAGCAACGCTAGGCTAGGCGCTCCCTTAGCGAGACCTGTTGATCCTATTAGAACGAAAACAGCTGCGTTTCTGGGAGATTCTCGAGGACCCTAAGGTTCTGGGATATGACCGCTGTGGAGACTAACTGGTTCTGCGGACCCCACAGTTCGGACAGAAGAGCCCAGTTAGAGGAACCGCCGAGCCGCAGTGAGTACATGGGACTGAGTTGCCACCGAGTGGCCATCTCTGGGAAGATGCCAATGGCGGATTATTCCGCGGTCTTTGCGCCTGTCGGATAAGCAGAAGAGTAGCTGCAAGGGTCACGAGGGCAACCGCGAGGAATACGGGACCGTACTCCTTGACCAAGATCATGACTTGGCCCGCTAGTGTTGAGATGAGTTGAGAGCTTGGTCCAGACCCTGGCTCAGGGCTTGGGTTCGGGTTTGCTGAGATTGAGACTTGGAACTGGGCAACGATATTGCTACCGGCCTCCCATATTATGGGATAGGGATACTGGTATTGCCACTCCACAGTCTCGGTCAGCATGTGTATTCCCGCCCCGACTGACCGGGGAATCGTAAACGCCAGTGTCAAAGTGATATTGCTTCCCGCACCAATTAGCGGCGCGTCGGGTAGGTTGCAGAGGCTGTTGCCAAGCTGCGCGGTCGGAGTATTTCCGGGGCACTCGCTATCATCCATGAGCGTGAACGTTCCAAAATCAGTCGTCACTCTAACCAGGATTATTCTGGAGGGAAGGGCGCCCACGTTTGTGAAATTGTTCACGAACACCGCGGATCCTCCGGCCTGAGCGGCTTCGGGGCCGAGGATATCATACAACATCGCGGCTGAGGGAACATTGGCTGTTACAGTTTCGGTGGCCTGCATGCGGCTGGTTGTCCCGATAATTGTAATCGTATAGGATGATGTGGGGGTAGTCTTTGTCGCCACAAATATCGCGTTAACACTAACACTCTTGCCACTCCCGACGGCGACAGGGTTCTGGTTGAATACGACAGTTGGAATCTGGTTTGGCCACGTCGGCGAGGATGGTGCTACCGTCGCGTTGAGCTCTACGCTGCTATCGAAACCGTTCAGGCTGGACAATGTGACGGTGAAGGTGCCGTTAGTCGTTCGGGGAACAGTAAGGGACCCAGGACTGGCGGCTATGCTAAAATCTCGCAGCCCAGCACTACCCTTCGGCACCACCATAACATCAGTGAAGAGACTGTCGGCCCTGCAACAGGTGTACGCCTCGGCACTAAACCTCACGTCTACGGTCTGGCCTGCAAGACCGGAAATATCGTAGACCTTCATCTCCGGAAGATTCCCCGTACACCCTCCCGTGCTGTTGACAATCGGCACAGGGACGAAAGTATCGGACAGCGCCCCGATTCCATTGCCTGTAACAGTAACCGTGGCTGACTCTGACCCGCTCGTTATCTGTCCCCATGTAAGGAATGCGAGTACGCCGCCAGCTTGAGGGACGGTGAAGCTCTCATCGGCGTATCCAGAAGTGCCTAGAGTGTTCCAGATATCGAGAAACGATGATCCCTGAAGAGCGCCGGGCGTACAAGGCCCGGTACTCGTGGTCACCTGGATGATCGGATAGTTGCCGTTATACTGGACTCCGTAGATAGTGCCTGTCGTCCAGTATGCGAGTCCGTTGCTGAAGTCCCCGTTCTGGATCGCGTTAACAGCTTCCTGAGCAAGAATGTTCATCGAAACGGTTAGAGTGTGTGAAATGTGGCCAGCGGTCGCGATGATCGTGGCATTATAGCTCCCCGGAGGGATCGCGGCCAACGACAATAGGTTGAGAATGGAGAGAGCTGTGCCGTTGATCTGAAGGTTGACGATTGGAGCGCTGAACCATCCAGAGATCGCGTATGAGGAGGATCTTACGGTAAGAGATATGGTCCCGAAGAATCCTGTGTCGCCAGTGAGACTGATGTTGAAGTTTGCAATCATCCCTCTGGGCAACGTCACAGAGGTCGAGTTGGATCTAATCGTAAAGTCTGACCCGGACGGTAGGAGATTACTGAAGCTGGCGGTCTGAACCGTCGCCGTGGGACCGTTCAGGTTAACACATATTCCGTTGAGAACGCTCGTGCTTGAACAGCCCGAGGGGAAGGTGATTGGAGTGTTCGCCCCTGTCCCTGTAACGTTGTACGTGGCGGTGAAAAGAATTCCATTTGTGGGCGCTATGGTTGGGTAGTATCCGTACCCGTCGACGGTAACAACTCCCGGCCCGTCCACTGATCCACAGTTAGCTCCCGCCCCATTGATGCATTGCCAGCCGCCCACAGGGTAACCACTCGATGCGCTCATTACGCTCTGAGCCAAACTCGCGTTCACGGGATAGAGGACGGAGGCATTGGTCTTGACCGATATTGTGAACTGCTGGAAAGACCCGACGGATTGTGCAACGACGTAGACTGTTAGAAAGGATCCCTGCTGTCCCGTGAGAGTTGAAGGTGTGGTGGGACAATAATCAGCAAGCGATATGCAGACCATTGGCGCAAGATTTCCGCGAGCAGGAGTTGGAGCTACCCTGACAATGAATACCACGGTGAGAATCAGGATTGCAGCAGCGACATTCGCGAAGTGTCGGCGAGAACTAGTCATCCAACCCGAAGTTCGATTCGCCGTTCCTGACTCTTAAACAGTGCTGGGTCTCGCTCCGCACTTCTCTAGATTAAGCGGTTTGTGCGAGCGGGACGATTTTCCGCAGCATCTTGCTCGCCTTGAGAATTTCTATCCCGATCACTTTTCCGTTCTTTCCTAGCTCTAGGTTGATGTCCGGCGCCAGCTCTATGAAACCCTCCTCTGGACCCTTCGATATTACAATGTAGAGGCTGTCGCTCTCCCGGTCGTACAGCGCCTTTCGCATCTTCTCAGCCAATTCTGTTCCACCTTGCTCCCTTAGCCCTTGACGTTTCCTGCTCTTTGCTTATTGGGTGTATAGTTACTATTTCAATCCCTCCCCTTTCTGATCGTAGGCTATCATGATCTACCGCTCCCGCCGCCTGAGCCTGACCAGTTTTTTATGGCTATGAGGTGATCTGTTTCTCTGTCTCGATATCTCCGGTCAGCGTCCTCGAAAATTTTCTTCGGTAGTTCCGCAGGAAACTTCCTCATCTCCAGTCTAGTCCTAAGATGTCTCGTGTAGGTTATCCTAGTCAGACCCTGCGCCATCCGTCTCCTTTTCGACCAAGAACTCCTAGCGCCAGAGGTTAATGAGAGTAAGAGGCGTGTCTTCGCCTGTAGTTTGATTGCGAGCTCTTGTCCATCCGTGACGGGTTGGCGTGTAGTCGTTCGCGCCCGTCGCTCCGCTGACCCGAAATCAGTTACTTTCAGCTGTCTCTCGGCTACCGACCGGTGTTATCTCTCCAGATAGACCGTGTTCTTCGACTTGTCGTAAATGAGCCTGTATCTTTCGATAATGTCCCTTCCTAGTAGCGAGGGAAGCTGCAGTACAAGTTCTCTTCCATGACGGTCCATTCTCGCGGTCTCGTGTTTCGCAACGTGAACCTGGAGTCTCTCTCGGACCGTGCCTCCGGTATCTGTCTTGAAGAGGAGTATTCCGTCCCTGATGATTCGAGTGTCGACGGTCCCTCCGATCCCGCTGAGCGGCCTCTTTGTCTTGTCGAGCCGGTTCCATTCTATCCCAAGTCTATCACGGTCCCGATCCATAATTG
Organism: Candidatus Bathyarchaeota archaeon; assembly: GCA_005888635.1. Lineage (GTDB taxonomy): Archaea > Thermoproteota > Bathyarchaeia > 40CM-2-53-6 > 40CM-2-53-6 > 40CM-2-53-6. Next base: position 45,762 of record VBAW01000019.1, read on the forward strand.
TCGTAACGGAGGCGCCGGTATCGACTAGGAAAGCAGCTGTTCCTCTCCCCTGTAGAACTCCTGATTCTATCTGGGCGTAGATGGAGGGTGCGGGTGGGACGAAGCTCGGGTCGAGATAGCATGGGAGCTTCACAGTATTAGTTCTCGCTTCTTACGAGTAACGTACTCGACCACGACCCTGTCCCTCGGGTAGCTCTTTCCAACCCTATTCAGAAGCCTGGACAAGCTACTGTCATGATCGACCACCTTCTTCCCATACACGGCAACATTCTGGTGATCGAACCGACGTGCAAGGCGGGCATAGTTCGTCCTAAACCAAGCATGGTTTTCCGTCCAGTCATCGAACGAGGATCCGTTCTTATCCATCCATAATCCTCTCTACCCTTCTATCCCAGTCGACTGTCAAGAAAAACATTCTCTTCTCCCAACCCGTTCAGCTCGGAGTCGATTATCCATCAGACCCGAATATCCCTATCAAAGGTTTTCAAGTAGGTCTTGGTATAACTGGTCTCTTTTCTTGTCCGAGTAGCTGTCGTATTGTAGTTCTAAGATTCTGTATCCTCTCTTCCGTAAGAGCAAGCGTAGTTCTTCGTTTTTCGCCATCTGCGCTGTTCCATGATGGACCTGGCCGTCGACAAACACGAGTAACGGTCTAGATTCTAGCGGGAAGTAGAGGTCGGCTGTGGTTACAAGTATCTCTGCCTGTGTCAGGTATCTTATCTGGTCGTCTTGTAGTCTGATTGTTATTTCCTGTTCCATTCGTGAAGGGTTGGCGTATACGCGTTCGCGCCAGTCGCTCCGCTGACCCGACATCTGTCGCTATCAGCTGTCTCTCGGCCCATTTCTCAGACACGAGAACGAAACAGGTGAGAAAAAGGCCGAACGTTTAGCCGCCAACTTACTTTTGCTAGACTCTCCAGACCAAGAGGACTCGGCAATTTAACAATGAACCATGCCAAAGACGATTATGCGAAGACTCCCATCTCTTCTCCCCTTGCTTGTCGCAGTACTAATTCCAGCAACTGCGAGTCGACGTCGGGGCTCCAAGGAAGCGACACGACAGGAGAAGAAGGATGCTGTACTCAGCTCAGAGAATAGGAGGGATGTGAGGGAGCTTCAGAAACGGCTCCACACGGCCAGTCTGGAATTCGCCAAGAATCTGCTGAAACTTTTCGAAGCTGTGCGAGAAAGCTGGTATGAATCGGACGATCCTGAAGAAAATGAGAAGCGGAGAGTCGAGCTGGAGACAATCGAGAAAGGTGATTATCGAGAAGGCACAGGCTGGACCTGGAACGGCCATTTTGTTCCTTCTCCACAATCAACAAGCCCGTTCTTTGAACGAAGAAAGCGGATCATTAGAAACGGAGTGTGGAATCCTACTCGTCGGGGATGGGAGTATCAAGGCGAATTCTTTGGGGTTTGGGATCATTGAAGCGAATCGGACCGTTTTAATATGCGGCGCTCGATCTTTGGGCCGGAACAGATGGCGCGTAGAGCCGATTCGATACAACTGCCTAAGGAGCTCGTTGCGGACCTGCTAGAGTCATCTCTAAGGTTCCAGGAGGTCGCTGAATCCTTAGAGGTTCAGCTGGACAAGAAGACCGTCAAGAGGCTCAAGATTGGAGGCAAGGAGCTAAAGAAGCGCCAGTACAAGGTAGCTTCCAGCCGAGAAGATATCGACCGGATTCTCAGTTGAGATACGAGGCAGTCTTCCTAAACACTTTTCTGAAACAGTTCAAGAAGCTCCCTGGCAACGTCAAGCAACGAGTCAAGCAGAGGATCCAAGAGCTCGCGACGAACCCCTACATGGGTCTGAGGCTCAAGGGAGGCCTTGAGGGCTTCTGGAAAGACCGTGTAGGCGCGTATAGGATCCTGTACAAGATTGACAGTGGAGCGGGAAGAATAATCTTCTATGATGTCGATCTCAGAAAGCGAGTCTATGATTGAAGAACCAAGATGCGAGGGAAATTATTCGTTTCTGTAGTTAGATGCCTGGTTCTTGTTCCATTCGTGAGGGGTTGACGTTTAGGTGTTCGTGCCAGTGGGTCCGCTGACCCGACATCTGTAGGGTTGAGCGGTCTTTTGATTATTGCTTAGACACGAGAACGAAATTGCGCTCGTCAATCCATTTCGTTCATCATCAGCCAGCTCTCGCGACTACTAGCAACGTGTCACCCAGCGAGGCCTCGGCCCTTCATGCGCTTCTCCATTTCTTCGGAAGACACCTCTTCGACACGGCTGGCAATCCACCAGACGTTTCCAGTCGGATCCTTCACTGCAGCGGTCCGGTCGCCGTAGAACTGGGTTGTAGGCTCCTGCTCAGAGATTCCACCAGCCTTCAAACCTCGCCTATAGGTCTCGTCCACGTTCTCAACGTAGACGTACAACTGGCTCGGTATCGGATTATACTGAGCGGTTGAATCGGCCATCATGACTATGGATTTGCCGATCTTGATCTCAGCATGACCCACATGGTCTTCCTTGTCGTTGATACGTGCCCTCTCTTCCGCCTGGAAAGTCTCCTTCAAGAAATCGATCAGTCTCGGTACCCCATCTACGATCAAGTACGGTGTAACGGTTCCGTAGTCTTGAGGAGTGGGGTTTGGTTTGCTGGTGACAGATTGCATAGCCTCGATAATGTACTCCTCATTGGTTTAAGAATTGCTGAGATGAGAAGGTCACTACAGTGAAAACCTTGAGATTCCGAGCCTTTAATCCCAGCCTATCCTCCAGCTTCGACTGGTTCGCGTTAGTGCTCTAAGCTACGGGAGAGCGGATGAGATCTTGAAGAAGACCGTTGAACAGCTTCTCATGAAAATTTACGCTGGTCGAGCGGATATTCACCTAGACCTGTATCAATTGTCGAACCAGCATCGGCGTAAGCATGGGCGGGATTGCGACATGTACCCCAGCGACCCATTGCAGGCACCTCTATGGAAAGCGATCGCATCATTGACGCATGCGCGGCGTATGTTAGAGGTTGGCTGTGGCCACGGGTACACTGCAGCAGTGATGGCTTCGGCAGGAGGACCCAATTGTCATGTAGACACAATTGAAGCGAATCCGCAGCATGCTAAACTAGCGGAGAAAGCGCTCCAAGAGCGAGATCTCTCCGAGCGCATCACTATCCTACGCGGGAGGGGACAAAATCTCCTTCCAAGGCTGAAGGGCCGTTACGATGTTTTGTTTCTCGACGGTGACTGGCGCGAATACCCACGATACATTCCACACCTCCGCCGTCTCACCCGTCCCGGCAGCATTATCGTAACCGCGAACCTCAACCCGCTCTTTGGCGGCTGGGGCGGAAGGTTGCAGGGAAAGCCAGCGATCCTATCCTACTTGACACGCCTTGTACGGGATCCACACTTCCGCACATACATCGTTCCTGGCGAATGGCATTCGATCAGCGTGCGGGTGTAGTGCTCGAAGTATCATCTGATCAATGAGTCATAGGAGCCGGAGCCACGCGCACCTCGTGAACAGATTCCGGAAGAGTCTGACCCCTCAGAGTGCCTGAAAACAGATAGTAATTTTCTGTCACTTCACTATTATCGGTACTTGTTTTGGAGGAGTCGAAATAGTGGTGGGTCCTGATGCCTTGGGTGTTCTCAGCGTCAAGAACGGATTGGCTATCGTTAGCACTCGATAAATACAACATCAGGATCAGTCTGGCCTGCCTTGACAGAGCCTGTACTTGTTTCACCGAGATTGATCTATGTTGAGCGTGTCATTGGCATTCCCGATATCGAGTTGTTCGACCTTTCGAAGGACGGCAAGACTGCCCTTGCACTGTCCAACAAGACCGGGTCTTACCAGCTAGCAGCCGTGGATGTGAGAGGGGGTCAATTACGCCCCGTCTCTCACGGAAAGGAACGAGTAGCCTGGGCTCGCATCTCGAATGACTCGGAGACTATCTGCTTCTCCAGAGATTTTGGCGGAAAGGAGGAACATCAGCTCTTCACAGTTCCCCTAGCTGATGGCGAGGAGGAAGAGCAACTCACTAGGCTACCCGCGACCCGCGCCTTCAACTTCAACTGGTCAAACGGCGATGACAGGATCGTCCTCGCAGGAGCAACGCAGGAGACCAACGGCGTCTGGACTGTTGACTCAAGCAACGGCCAACACTCACAGATCTATCAGAACCGACACTGGGTCTTCAACCCGGAATGGTCCAAGGATGATTCCAGAATCTGCATCTCAGCAAAGACCACAGAACATCCCACAGCACTAGAACTGGTATTCTTGTCGCCAGAAAAAGAACAAGATCCTGTGGTCTACACGCCCAGAGTTGACTCGGAGAACACGAATGGCGGATGGCATCCCTCTGAACCCTGGATACTCTTCAAGACAGACGCCAGAGGCCGATATGAACTCGCAGTCTACAAAACAGACGCACAAGAACTGAGCTACCTCAAAAGCGCCGATCTAGGTCTCGACTTTCCAGTCTTCGCATGGATGCCTGACGGCAAATCCGTCTACTATCTCGCCACGAACAACGGAAGAACTCGGCTATACATAGAACCGATCGACGCATCCGAACCGCCTAGAGAGATTCCGTTACCGGAGGGCTACCACGCCGGCTTCTTCGGCACTTCGGTGAAAGTAGCGAAGCCAGGCGAGTATTTCGTCTTCTCCTGGTCCTCACTCTCCAGCCCGCCTACTCTATCCCGGTGCGATCTGGAGACTGGTAGAGTAGAGACGCTCAACGAGCATTTCACAGACCTTCCACTAGGAAGAGCGGAGCCAGTGGTCTACGGCTCCTTCGACGGTCGATCCATACATGGATGGTTCCTCAAACCGACACGACAGGAGGGAAGGAGCCCCTGCGTCCTCTGGATCCATGGGGGTCCCGCGTGGGAAGTTGCGGACGTCTGGAACCCCGCCATCCAGTCCTTCCTAGTCGCTGGATACACACTCTTTGCCCCGAACATTCGAGGGAGCACAGGCTATGGCGTCGAGTTCCAGAATCTGAACATACACGACTGCGGAGGCGCCGACCTCAAAGACGTTGAGGAGGCAGCCAATTATCTCAAGTCCCGGCCGGACGTGGACCCGTCGAAGATCGCTCTGGTCGGAGCAAGCTATGGTGGTTTCATGACATTCCTCGCCACCACAAAAATACCCGACTATTGGTCAGCGGGCGCGGCAATCGTGGGCATCACCGATTGGAAGGAAATGTACGGGCTGTCCGACGCCGCCTTCAAGAGCTTCATCGAAAGATACTTCGGAAAGCCAGAGGAGAACCCGGATCTCTACTACGACCGGTCTGCGATAAACTTCGCCCAGAACCTAAAGGCCCCGTTGCTCATATGGCATAGAGGCAATGACTCGCGATGCCCTCTAGCTCCAGTCCAGAAGTACGCTGATAGACTCCGCGAATTGGGAAAGGACTTTGAGATGAACGTGGTCTGGGATGAAGGCCACGGATTCCAGAAGACAGAGAACCTGGTCCGCCAGTACAAAGCGATCATCGAGTTCCTCGACAAGAAGATAGGCTCCTCAAACTAACAGACCCAGTCAAGGGAGCACTACGATCAACTCTTCAAGATCCGCAAGGAAGCGTGAGCCCGGAACGATAGGATAGTCACACGACTAGTCGCTATTTGGTCGTCTTGTAGTTTGATTGCGAGTTCTTGTTCCATTCGCGAGGGATTGGCGTGTAGGCGTTCGCGCCAGTCGCTCCGCTGACCCGACATCTCTCACTTTCAGCTGTCTCTCGGCCATTGCTCATACACGAGAACGAAACTGCTTTCGCCGATCCATTTCTTTCATTGTCGGCCAGCTCTCCAGACCAAGAGCAACTACAGGACAATCTGAGTCTCATGGAGGCTGCAAGACCTGCAGTGCAGAACTGGTCCGTAGTGGAAGAGGTCGTCAGCCTCCTCCTAAACATCTTGATGCTCGTCCCATTCCTCGCGCGCATTCGACCGTGGAGGGTATTCCGAGAACGCGGGGCAATCTCAAGACCGGCCTGGTCCGAAGGCGGGAGTACGCTAGGCGGCTCCTTGAATCTCATCGGAGCCTCTGAATCAAGCCGCACGGACAACATACTGGGCGCAAGGCGTTCTTTTTATAGAACAATCGTTCGACATATAGAACGGATGTTCCGTGGACCGAACACTCGACTATCCCGGGCTGAGAATACTCAACATATTCTTCCAGGACCCGTACAGGGAAGTCCATCTCCGCCAAGCCGCCGCCCAGGCCCAGGTAAGCCCCAGCACAGCCAAACGATTCCTCGACGAATACACTCGACTCGGACTCTTGACCGAGACCCAGAAGGCCAACCTCCACCTCTTCAAAGCCAACCTCGACAAGGCGAGTTTCCGACTCTGGAAGACCAGCCTCTTCCTTCTGAAGAATGAGAACCATTTGAGACATCTCGCGAGCCTTTACCCCGACTCGAGCCTCACGCTCTACGGAAGCTGCGCAACCGGGACTGACGCACCGGGAAGCGACCTGGACCTACTCCTCATCACTAGACTAGATCAGGACCCTTCGCCAAGGCAGCTCGACGAGCTTTCAAAAAAAACCCAGAGAACCGCCCAGCTGTTGAAGTACACTCCTGAAGAATGGGAGAAGAAAGCCAGTGAAGACAAGCCGTTCTACGAGCGAGTGATAATCGACGGCATCGCTATAAGCGGACCCCTGCCGGTCGTCGTCAATTGAACCTCGAAGAGTGCTTCCAGCGGCGACTTCTGAGGAGAGACAGACCGGACACGGCGAAGGCTGAAAGATCGCTTCAAGTCTCAGCAGCAAAACTCGAACAAGCCGAGAGATCATACAGCCACCAGCTCTACGACGCATGTCTGGTCCTAGCATACACTTCGATGTTCCACGCCGCCCGAGCAGTACTCTTCAGAGACGGAATAATCGAGAAGAGCCACGTCTGCCTAGCCGAGTATTTACGACAAGAATACTCAAAGAAAGGTTTGATCAGCGAAGGATACATGAACAGTCTAGACAGAATGCGCACCGACAGGCACGAAGCCATCTACGGATTGGAGACGTCAGTCACAAAAACCCTGGCCGACCATGCGATCAACCAGTGCAGAGAATTCATCGGCGCCGCGAAGAAGCTAATCTCCAATGAGAGGACCCTAGCTTGATTGCTACTTGTTCCGTTCGTGAGGGGATCGGCGTGTAGTCGTTCGCGCCAGTCGCTCCGCCGACCCGACATCTGCCGGTTTCAGCTGTCTTCCGGCCATTCCTCGGACACGAGAACGAAACTGGCTTGGATGATCCAGTCGGTTCATTGTCAGCCAGCTCTCCAGACTAAGAGCAACAATGCTTCATCCGGGGAGCCATGGAGGCTGTAAGACCCGCAGTGAAGTACTGGTCCGTGATGGAAAGGGTCATCAGCCTCCTCCCTAGCTCTTGAAGATTTTTTACGAGCACACTGTTCATGGGCGGGTGATAATCGAAGGTACCGCTATAAGTGGACGCCTCGGAAATCTAAGTTGAGAGGCCGGAGGATGAAAGCTGTAGTCCTAGTCTTGGCTGACACGGAGACCCATGAGGATCGAGGTCGGATCAGAAATGCTCTGGAGACTGCGAAGGAATTCAAGGATGCGGGAGACGATGTCAAACTGATCTTTGATGGCGCGGGTACAAAATGGATTCCAGAAATCTCAAAGTCAGATAACAAGTATAATGAACTCTACACGGGGTTGAAGGACAGAGCTCTAGCCTGCAAGTACTGCGCCGCGTCTTTCGGTGCTACGAAAGGAATCCAGGATGCTGGAGTTCCTTTGTTGGACGAATACCATGGTCACCCTAGCCTTAGAAAATTGGTATCGCTCGGATATCAAGTAATCTCGTTCTAGTCGCTTGCGCAGTCATTTAGGAAGCGTCTTGAAGAGCTAGCCGTGAAGGCTGGCAATTGCGTTTTCCAGCCTCCGCGTTCACCGCTCTTACGGTCTGATGTTAGGCCCAATCCACTTCTCCCCGAGAAAACAATCTCTGGAATGATACCTCTAGCGGGTCGTGTAGGCATCTATTTTAGCAACGTAGGCCCGATGTTCCGCTAGATAGAGATGGGAAAGAAGGAAGAGCCGAAGGAGCCGAAGAAGCAGAGTGAGGTTTCGAAGGCTGCTAAGGGATTCTTCTATGGTATGGCTCTGCATGGAATGGTAACCTACGCGTTGAGGCTGAGAATGCACATGGAGAACCTGTTCATGCTCATCACCATGGGCGACATGCTCGGGATACCTGTACTACCGCCCTACTACAGCCTCAGGCTCCTGCCCTACGCGGTCCCGTCTCTGAAGACATGGAAGCAGACACTGCTCAGAGATCGAGACATTACCGACTCACTGTACTAAGGAGCTGTCAACAGACGGCCATGAGCGCTGCGGTCAGCCCAGGCATGGCCGAGTACTTCGCATCCAATCCTGACCTCAGGTACATTCTCTTCGGTGGAAAAGGCGGGCTAGGTAAGACAACCCTATCCGCCGCGACCGCCCACTGGCTAGCGCGAAGAGGAAAGAGGGTCTGTGTCTTTTCGACGGATCCCCAGGCGAGCCTCTCGGACATTTTCGAGAGGAAGATCTTCGGCCAGGGAGAGGTCGAACTCGCCTCAAACCTCTTTGCTGTTGAGATCGACGCCGATCGGAGAATCGCAGAGTATCAGGAGGAGATTAGGAACAAGATCAAGGACATGTACAAGATGGAGACGATTCCCGAGGAGGTGGAGGATTACATCAACTCGTCCGCCGCGGAACCAGCGATGGCCGAGTCAGCCACGTTCGACGCCATGGTTGAATTGATGACCGCAGGCAAGTTCGACTACTACGTGTTCGACATGATGCCGCATGGACACGCAATAAGATTCCTGGGCATGGCCGACATTCTAGACCAGTGGGTCGAGAAGATCGTCACCGTGAGGAAGAAGGCTGGAGAGTACGGGGAGGCTGCTACTGTTATGGGCAACAAGGGAAGCCTTGTCCAGGAAGATCTCGTCCTGAAAGAGCTAGAGTACATCAGAGGACGACTCGACTTTGTCAGCACAATGGTCCGCGACCGAAAACACACCGCGTTCTTCTACGTGCTCGTTCCCGAACTAATGCCCATTCTAGACACTCGAAAAGCACTGGAGATGTTCAGAGAGTTCAACGTGACAGTGAGCGGAGTAGTAGTGAATCAAGTATATCCGAAAGAGTTGAAGGACCAGACGGATGTTCCAGGCTTCTTGAAGAACAAGATATCCTCGCAGCAAGAATACGTTCACCAGATCCAGAATGAGTTCGGGGGCCTCATCAGAGGAATTGTGCCGATGCTTGACCGAGAGCCGAAAGGTCTTCAGATGATATCGAAGGTAGCAGACATACTCTACGGGGCCTAACCGACCATGGAGACAGCGAACCCGCGCCAGTCGTTCCCGTCTTTCGTGTCAGCAAAGAAGGGATTGAAGTATCTCTTCTTCGGCGGGAAGGGAGGAGTTGGAAAGACAGCGCTAGCCGGCGCAACAGCCTACTATCTCTCAGAGATGCTCGGAAAGAAGACGCTGATCTCCTCCACAAATCCTGTCCATAGCCTCTCAAGCCTCTTCGGCCAGGATCTCTGGAAGAAGGGGACAAGGAAGATTGAGGGAACCAAAAACCTCTACGCAGACGAAATAGACATTTCGTCAACCATAGAGAGGTATAAGGGCGAGATCAAGGATCGGCTCGTCCAGTTTCTCAAGTTCGCAGACATCCCAGTTGATGTTGAACCGTTTATCGAAATCGCCACAACGAATCCTTCCTTCGAGGAATCCGCCATGTTCGACGATATGGTTGATCTAATCCTCAGCGGACAGTACGACGCCTACGTCTTCGATACAGCACCAGTCGCCCACACCTACAGACTGCTGGGCATGTCAAAGGTCTACAACCTCTGGCTCAACAAGATGATCAAGAGCCGTCAAGAGTCAATGTCTCTACGCACAAAACTTTCCTTCCGCAAAGAGAAAATAATCCAGGAGCTGAAAAAGGACCCACTGCTAATCTCGCTGGCTGGAACCAAAAAGAAGACGGAAGAGGCGAGAGAAATCCTTACGGATTCGGAGAAGACCGCATTCTTCTTCGTCACCTTGCCACTCGCCCTCCCTATCGCGGTGATTGAACGGTTCATCACCTGGGTCCAAGCCTTCCAGATACCCATCGGAGGGGTCATCGTCAACGAAGTCATTCCAAAGATCGATTTGGAAAAACTGTCGCCCTATGTTGCCCACCGGATGGAAGAACAGGCAGGCTACTTGAGACTGGCTGAACAGAAGTTTCCAGGAATGATACGGGCAGTGCTACCATTGTATGAAAGAGAGGTTAACGGCCTGGACATGGTTTCCAGGATGGCCCAAAGCCTGTCTTTAGGCTCAGAATCGAGAATCTGAACGGTTTCTCGGCTTTTATATCTTATAAAGGCTCAAAATCATCCGGTATTCTTATATTTTCACCGCCCAGACGCCCTACATGATCATCGTTGTATGAATCGCTCATAGTAATGCTGAGCGGCATCATCGTCTACGGCATCGTCTACCAGTTCTATGTGAAATGGTTCGACCGGAGCGTCGTCCAGTCCGACCCCAACCGTCCCACACCAGCCCACACCTACCTAGATGGTGTCGAGTTCTTCCCATCAAACAAGTACGTCATGCTAGGCTGGCACTGGAAGAGCATCGCCGCCCTAGGACCCGTAACCGGTCCCGCCCTAGCAATAGTCTGGGGATGGCTGCCCGGATTCCTCTGGATCCTGATCGGTAACTCGCTGCTCGGCTGGCTGCACGATTACAACTCGATGATGACATCAGTCAGGAGCGAGGGAGCCTCCCTAGGACCCCTCACTTACCAGATAATAGGAAAACGAGCCAGGCGGGTCCTAGTAGCGTTTCTCGCCTTCTATTCCATCCTGATTTTCGCGGCATTCCTCGGCGCTCTCCTACCAATCGTCAAGAACCAGGCATTCGTAGGCGCGTCAGCAATAGTCGCGTTCATGATCATCGCTGTAATTGGCGTCGCCTCAGGATATGCAATATTCAAGGCCAAGATCAACGTAGTTGCAGTGACGATCGCGTCACTGGTTGGAGTCGCCCTAACGGTCTATCTGAGCACCGCAGTATTCGGCTCCGCGATTGGGACAGCCTTCACAAGTGCAATCCCTGACCCGCAACTGCAGGAGGACGTGCTCCTAGCTTCAATGCTGGTCTTTAGCATACTCGGCGCGGTCCTCCCGCTCTGGAGCTTTGCAATGCCGATAAACTATCTCGGATTCTACGTCGCCTACTTCGTTGTAGGCGCGATCGTCGCTAGCTCCTTCATCGCGCCCCAGACGTTCACCTCTCCCATGTTCACAAATTGGTTTTCGCCCGTCGCTATCGGAGCGGGAACCGGACTCATCAACAACGTCGCCTTTCCCTTGTGGCCTCTGCTGTTCGTGACGATCGCGTGCGGAGCCTGTTCTGGCTGGCACGGGCTCATCGGATCCTCCCTCTCGTCAAAACAGCTCGACACCGAATCGGACGCCCACTTCGTGGGCGGTGGCGGGATGCTTCTTGAAGGCGTCCTAGGACTCACGTCGGTCGTGGCAGTCGCTGCTCTCACGAGCAAGACCGGATGCGCAGGATCACTAGGCCTCTACGTTTGCGGAGGCGCTCAATATCTCGGAACATTTGGAATAGGATCCCTAGTTGGGAAGGGGATCATGGCTCTGATGGTCATCATCCTCGGACTAACATTGACTCAACTGGCTTTGCGGTTTGCGAGACTCGCAATATCCGAAATGGTCAAACTGCCCGCCCTGAAGAATGTCTACGTCACATCCATCATCGTGTCCATCGTCACGTTCGTATTAACAAGCTCCCGGTTTGGAGCTCCTTGGGGATTCATCTGGACACTCTTCGGAGGGTCCAACCAACTTCTCGCGGGCGTTACGCTCCTCGTCGCAACCCTATGGCTGACAAAGTCAAGACGTAGAGGTATCTTCACTGGCATACCTGCAATATTCATGCTAGTCACCACTATTGCCGCCCTAGGCTACACCGCCTACGCCACCCTGGACATTGCTCTCACCACGAACATCGCGACGTCTGCCACCCGTGCATACGGCAGCGCAGTTGCTGGGGTCATCGCAATCATCCTGACCGCGCTGGGACTAGTACTCTCCTACGATGGCTTCAAGGCCTACCGGGGAATAAGAAGCGGCCTAGCAAGCACACCCTCAATCTCGACAGGAATATCGCGGGCCTCCCCCTCTGACAACAAAGAGCCGACAAAATCAGCAGCACCGAGAAGTCCCGAAGATTTCAGAACCACGTAGAAAGATCTGTTTTTCTAGACCAAGGACGAACTAGATTCCCAGTCGGTACTCATGGCTTTAACTGACGTCGAGATCGTCGCAATCCTAGCAGTCGCCCTCATCATCACCTACTTTATCGGAACATACTGGAAGCACAGGATCCTCAAACGATATGCCCATTGGTTCGAAGACAAATTCTCCCGGACGGCTAAAGTTCGTTACAAATCGTTTGGACATGCGGGCCTCAGAATAAAGTGTGAAATGAACAATCCATCCGACGGGTACAAAGAGCTAGAATTCGCCCTCTCACTCGGTGCGAGAGAGAATCTAGTCTACTATCCGTACAAACTGGTCGCGAGGGACTCTGACAAACTAAACTGCTGGGCTACCCTGACTGACCCAGTCAAGTTCCAAGTTGAGATCACGAGGCAGAGAAAGAAAGCGAAACTCACCTGGGAGACAGCCGGCACTGAGGAAGTCAAGATCCCCCAACTCAGCGAGTTGGGCTACAAGGTCTATTCAAAGGGCCCAGATTTTGCGAACCGACTCGTCGAGAGGAGCGGCGTAGTCGCCAAACTCAAAGACCTAGACACTGTTGATTCTCTGGAGCTTGAGGAGGAACCGTCGAGGCTCCACCTCGTAGCGAGTCTGAGCATGGACGATCTGCCTAAGCTGATCGACCTTATCTCTCTGGTCGGAAGATCTGTCTAACGAGAAACCCGGGTCGACGCCAACGGGCCGGAACGCTCCAAGGTTTCCAATATCTTCGCTCTCAGCTCCTCGTAGCTCGGAAATCTGCTGAAGACCTTACTCCCATGAATCAACACGCACGGAGTCCTCAGGATTCGATGCCTTATCGACAACCACACACCCTGAGGGGATGCCGAGTCCACGGGATCCAACAGCACCAAATCACCGAACTCTGCCTTGAGCTTCTGCGCGATCTCTGAGAGCTGGAAATACTGTTTCTTGACATCCTCCGGATAGTCTTCCAGCTGTTCCGAGTAGGGAGACATGCCTGTCGCGTGCATGACCTGCATGCAGTGTTGACAGTGGGCGAATAGTGTTGGCATGATGCCGACAAAAGTAACTGTCAGTGGACGACCCGTCTTTGGCAACGAGACACCCGCTACCGCACTAATGTATTCTTCATCCGAGCATATAAGTGCTCATTACAAACCTGTTCTAGCCCCCAGAGACCAGGACCGGGCAAAGGCCTCTGACATCTTCCCGGACCCAGCAGAAGCATGCACAGCGGACGTTTTTCCCCGCCGCTACGCGCTTCGAGAATTCTGCAAGCCTACGGGCGGACATTCTATTCCCAAATTGCCGCTTCGGTACCAGCCTAAGTCATTGCAAACATCTGGACTTGCGTGAGATGTCTAATTTGATCATGTTCTAAGCTGTTTGCTAGGTCTTGTTCCATTCGTCAGGGGTTGGCGAGTAACTGTTCGCGCCAGTCGCTCCGCTGACCCGACATCTGTAGGGTTGAGCTATGGTTCAGCTATTGCTCAGAAACGAGAACGAAAACTGGTGTCAAGGAGCATAAGACATATCCACGCAGAGTTCTACGAGGTGAATAGTGTTCGTGATGTTCGGGTTGTTAACAATCTGACACACGGAACACTAAGCTAGGCGTCTTCTCTCGTTCATCCTCAACAAACTCTCCCGACTAAGGACAAAGGCCGCCATTAACGAGACCCTGAGGGCTTCCAGACCAGAAGAACGCTCTTGTGCAAGACCTGACTCGCGCGTCCCCTGACTAGTCTTCAGAGCTTCTACCATGCTGCCGACGGTAGACCCCTAGGTAGATGAGAATCCCAAGTCCGAAGAGTCCGATGAGCTCTCCCGTAAAGAACAGAGCCAGAAACAGAATGATTGCTACGCCGTTGAAGTTTGAACCTGCCTGATAAGGATAGAATCCAGCAAAGGCCCCGACAGACATGACCAAGCCCAGAACGCACGCTCCGACTCCCGCAAGGCCAAGTCTTGACCTGCCACTCATGAAGAACATTCACGATTGAAGTAATAGTGACCAATCCGACATTCAAGTCTATCCATAAGCGGAGACTCTAAGCAAACGATGCGGATTGGACTAGCGGACGTATCGGTTTCTGGAGGATAGTCTGGCTATTGCTTCTTGTTTGGCCTCTGCCAGGACACTGTCAAGGATCTTCTGTGCGTTGCGAATCTTGGCGGATTTGAGGTGGAAGACTATTGTAGCATCGTCGAAATGAAGTCGAAGCATCTGACGCACCAAGTCTCGGACTATCTCGCTCAATCCTTGCCAGCATAGATTTTTCCAGGTTTTGATGCTTCAACCTGTCGTTACCTTCGAGGCTGATTATGCAGATCAGCCTGAGGGTGCCAAGGAAGTCGCCTGGAAAACGCCTGAGGATCCGGGCCGATGATAAAATCCGCTTGACGGCAGAGAGATGCGAACGGGGATTTTGATGGGTCCCTGTTAAGATCCAGCTAGCAACAGAGCATCAAGAAAAACAAGGTATGTAGGCCAGTCTCGCGACGCAGAACTGCCCTTCCTAGAACTCCTAGGTTCTTGGCATGGCGTGGATCCAGTATCAGTCGCCATTGACAACTCCATGTTTAGCGCTTCACGTGTCTTGAGGTGATTTCCGAATGAATTGTTCGTGGAAACCCCCCCAAATCGACCTCAGAGGCTTGCTCCGCAGTTGGGACACTTCGCGGTCCCGCCTGGTAGGGCGGTGCCACAGTTCGCACAGAACTTTCTCATTGCCGGAGCCACTAGTGTCGGCTGCGAACCCATTGACTGGGATCCCGTCGAAGATGATCCTCTATTGTACTGTCCAGATTTTTCCAGCTGCGAGAGCGCCCCATCCACAGCCACTTTGACAATGGTCGCGTAGAGCCCAATGACTGCGATAAAGATGATGAGGAAGATTCCAAGAAACGACGCCGCGAGAAATCCCGTGATGAATCCGGTAGGGTTGGAGGTCACGGCAGTCGGATTAGAGACTAAGCTAGAAAGAGATCCGCCGATAACAAGTACGCCGACTATTCCGGCGACGATTGCCCAGACGATGCTCCAGAGAAGCACGACGAATCCTCTGCCGAACGCAAAACCCCAGCCGACCATGAATCACTCTCCAAGCTCCTGCGGATATTTGAGCTTACGAGAACTCTGAGACACGAGATACCGGACTGGCGGGAGGTAGGAATCCTTTATTCATGACCTGACCTTTTCATCCGCGAAAGGTTGAAAACGACCACGACTGATGTTGAGTACAGGGCACCGCCCTCTCGCCGGAATAACAGGTTCCGAAGAATGAGCCCCGAGGAGCGCGTCAACATTGGGCTGGAGCTGTCCAGCTCGATCACCAGCATAACCATGGAGTCCATCAAGAACCGTTACCCGCACATCTCGACTTCCCGATTATTGGAAAAGGCGAGAAAGCGGTTCCAGGCGGGACGTCGAACCCACTGAAACCCCGTAGTTTCCAAGAATTCGTTCAAGCCCTCATCGAGCATTTCAACCGTGAAAAAACTGGCTACGCAATCACTGGAGCCGTAGCTGCAAGCTACTACGGCATACCACGCACAACTCTCGACGCCGACTTCGTAGTTTACATTTCCCCACAAGAAACGAACAGGTTCTTCCGTGGAATGAAAGAGGCTGGTGTCAAGGCAGACATACAGAAAATTCGTCGACTACTAAAATCTGGATACAATGTCATCACCGTCGCAGATAGACTCTCACCATTCACTGCTGATCTAATCTTGGTCGAGAGTCCTCCGGAGAGAAGGAAGGGGATAGTACAGGGAGTCAAGACTTACTTCCAGGTTCCCGAGTCGTTGATCCTCGGCAAGCTCAGAATGAGTAAAGCGACCATTCCTAGAGAGAGGAGTCAGAAGGACATGGATGACATTAGAGCAATTCTCGCAAACACTAGAGTCAACAAGCGAAAGATCACCGACCAGGCGAGAAAAGATGGCACAATCGAGATCTTTAGCGAAATCCTTCAATCGATGAAAACCCGCAAGAACCGTCAGTAAGTTCGTCTTCTTGGCGGCTTTTCTTTCTTCGACTCCAGACCAATGGGTAAGCAATAATCATAAATATCCAACGTCGGGACACGAGCTCGATTCATTATG
Source organism: Candidatus Bathyarchaeota archaeon (assembly GCA_005888635.1). Classification (GTDB taxonomy): domain Archaea; phylum Thermoproteota; class Bathyarchaeia; order 40CM-2-53-6; family 40CM-2-53-6; genus 40CM-2-53-6. Next base: position 62,166 of record VBAW01000019.1, read on the forward strand.
CCATTTGTTACTGTTGGGAAAGAGAACTCCGGGAATGTTGACCTCCACTATGAAGATCATGGATCAGGCAAACCAGTCGTCCTCATCCACGGATATCCGTTGAGCGGGGCTAGCTGGGAGAGACAGCTCCCGCCTCTCTTGGACGCCGGCTATCGAGTAATCACATACTCCCGCCGGGGCTTTGGCCAGTCAAGCAAGCCCACAACGGGCTACAATTACGATACGTTCAGCGAGGATCTTCACCAGCTGCTCAACAAGCTCGACCTCAAGAACGTCGCTCTTGTCGGTTTCAGTATGGGAGGCGGCGAAGTCGCACGCTACCAGGGACGATATGGCTCCAAGAATGTTTCGAAGTCGGTGTTCATCAGCAGCGTCCCACCATACTTGCTCAAAGCGCCTGACAACCCGGAGGGCGTCGACAAGCCAGTCTTCGACGGTATAGAGAAGGCAGTCGCGGCAGATCGCTACGCTTTCTTCACAGATTTTTACAAGAACTTCTACAACACGGACCAGAACCTTGGAACAAGGGTGAGTGAAGAAGTGGTCCGGAATAGCTGGAACATCGCCGCCATAGCTGGGTCCGTCGCCAGCGTCGCCTGCGTCCGGACGTGGTATGAGGATTTCCGCAAAGACCTAGCCCGCATCACATCACCAACGCTCGTCATTCACGGCGATGCAGACCGGATCGTCCCATATGCCAGCTCGGGACAGCGCACTGCCAAACTCGTCGCGGGAGCGCGTCTCGTCACAATCAAGAATGCACCGCATTGCATAACCTGGACCCATGCGGACGAAGTCAACACCGCACTCCTAAACTTCCTGCGAGAAGAGAAGAAGCTCCTTCTAGAGACGCCCGCGTAGAACCAGAGGCAACAATCCAGCATCATACTACCGTTCGTTCAATTCAGGGAACTGGCACCAGATCCGGCTCAACCCAGCCTGCACGAGCCCGGTCCGAGTTGAAAGTCTCTGCTCGCCAGTGCCGATAAGGAAGACTCTTGTCGAGCAAGTATGGAAATCTAGCCGTTAGATCGTCAATGCTCAGAGCTTCTGGCGCATTCTCGGTCGCGTGACCCATGACGCGTACCCAGAAACGCGTCAGGGTATCATCATACCTGTTCGAAGCTCCATTCGCGACAGCAAACCGCCGAATTTCGCGAGCAACCATACTCTCAGCCTCGATCCTCGAATGTTTGGAGAGAACGAGCCAAGCAAGGCGAAGATGACCCCTGTGACGAAACTCTTCTCCTGAAAGGTTTCCGTCGTGGAAGAGGCGGAGAAACTCGCCATCATCCATTGAGTATCACCCCATGAATATCGTTTTGGAGCATTAAACCGTTCATTGGACCTGGTCCAGAAGCCCTGTCATTTTCGGCTGGAGAGAACTGGGCATCTGTCTCTCAGGGATAGGTCTGAATGACACTGTCCAGATTGAGAAGGTTGATCGCTAAGAGTGTGAAATCGTTGCTCAGATTCTGTAGAGTAAATGAGGTCAGCGGACCCGTATAGTCGTTTGCGAGTTTGAGGTAGTAGAGGCAGATCGTCTGGTAGAGGCTCGTAAAGTTCGAGTTGCCAGTATTCATCTTGATCAACTGGAAGTCTCCTTTGGCCGTGGGGTTGCAGAGGGTCAGATTCTGGCCGAAGACAGTCAAGGAAGCGTTCGCTGATTTGAACACTGAGTAGAGAGAGTTGAAGCCCGCACCGGGCGATTTTACAGACTTGTTCTGTGAATCAACGGCCAGCTTGCTAAGCACTAGTTGGAGATAGCCGTAGTAGTTGAGCTCGGTGCTATTGATGCTCTCCTGAATCTTGTTGTAGTCAGAGTTCCCATCAGAGTACCCGGTGGAGTAGCCTGAAGCATACCCGCCAGTCTGGCCCAGACTATAACCTGCAACCCCGGCGACTATGACCGCCAAGACGACCAGGACCCCGTCAAAGTCCGATTTCTGACGAGACGTCTGAGGCTCGCCTCACTAGCCGACCCGTGTAGAGGATTAGACATGCCCTCCGCTTGCTAAGTGACCTTAACGAGGTTTCGCTCCGGCCCAAACTGATCGCTTGTGAGGAGAAACCGCGAAGCTTGACATACCTCCCAAGAGCTAGGCTGCGATATGAGTGAGCAGAGGACTCTCTCCCTTGGGTTCAGGGAGTTTCGTTCCAGCAGCTATGAAAGGCTGGTTGAGATCTATAATGCGAATTATCCTGACTATCGCATTAGTATAGCGGAACGTCGTAGCCGTGACGAGAGCGTGGACCGGACAAAGTATCTCCTGAAACGGTTCGAATGTGTCGATCTTGAACGGGACCGGATTGTCGGCTTCGGGGAACTGATCAATGTGCCTGACATGTATCATCCAAGAAAATTCATGGCCGGCATCCTTGTAGACCCTGAACAGCAATGTAGAGGCGTTGGGCGAGCAATCTACACCCGAGTCGAAGAGGAACTTTCTAGTCGAAACGCTATTCTCGCCTGGACAATGGCCAAAGAAGATCTTCCTAGACGAATAGAATTCTTCAAGAGAAGAGGATTCTCTGAAAGAACGAGGAACTGGGAGTCTCGCCTAGACCTGTCAACGGCTGACACTACGCCTTTCCATGGATACATCGAGAAGGCTCTGAAGGATGGAATAACGTTCACAACACTTGCCGAAGAGCAGAGTCACGGTCAAGACTCGCTGAGGAAGATCCACGAACTCGTCCAACTGATCCAGGCAGACATGCCTCGCGAAGCGGATTTCACGCCTCTGAGTTACAAGGACTGGGATACCTATTCGCTCAAGAACCCTCAGCTCCTCCCTGACGGCTACTTTCTAGCCAAGGACGGTTCCAACTTTGTGGGAATGAGTGATGTGCATCGGATCGATTCGGAGCACGGTGTCCTGAATCAGGACGATACTGGAGTCATACGCGAGTATCGAGGCAGGGGCATAGCCACTTCCCTGAAGCTCAAAGTCATCGATTTTGGGAAGAAGAACGGGTACGGGACCATAAAGACGTGGAACGATTCTGGCAACGCTTCGATGCTGGCTATCAATAACAAGCTCGGATTCAGACGACAGGTGGGATGGATCTTGATGGAGAAGGTTCTCCGTTCAGAACCCAGCCCGTGACGGAAACCTCTGGGCAGACCTAGACTTTCGCAAGTCGGCCTCTCGTTCCCGGTTCTTCGGCTTCGCGCTCGTCTCAAGTGAATGTAGAAAACGTCCTGAAGCCTGAGCTATTTCTTCTATAGCCGCTGTGAATGAACGCTCGTTTGCTTTCGAAGGTTGGTTGAAGCCGCTGATCTTCCGAACAAACTGCAGCGAAGCAGCCCGAATCTCCTCGTCGGTGGCAGGCGGATCGAAGTTGAATAGGGGTCGAATATTTCTACACATTCCCAACACTTCAGAGTGCTCAAGGGTCTATACGGAATCTATTATAGAAAGACTCCACTCCATAGAAACAGAGGACAGAGCACCCGCACCCAGCTAAAAATAGGGTCGACAATTTGACCAAGATCGTAGTCGACGATCTCGACAGCGACGAAGTCTCCTCCTTAGTGGAATACATGACAGCCATGTCGAGCGGCCAGATGGTTCAGCACAAGAAGGTAATCGAAGTCAATGGACTGACGAACAAGAAGATCAAGTTCCTCCTCCACAAATTCCTCTACACAAGACACCTAGCAGGTTACGGCGTCCTCGACACAGCGGGAAACTTTGAGATAGTGCATCTCAAACCTGAAGAGAAGCATACCGAGCAGCACGAGACCCTGAGCCCAACCATGGACGTCAGATTACCAGTGGTCATTCCACATTGGGTCCAGCCGTCTGACATGATTGAATGGGAAGGAGAACCACCACCAAAGAAAATGCGATACAAGAAAGAGTAGTGAATTACGTTCCTGAGCATCTCGAAACTGTCAACGCGTTAACTAGTCTTCGGGGCGAGTATGCATCGCATGGCGAACAGAGCAATGGCAAGCGTTCGCATTGCCCGTCATTGGAGCAGCGTACCGGATGATGCCACTCTACGTGGCGGTGTTGGTAGATCGTAGCACGACTCCGTTCTACTACACAATTAGCTTCCAGTCTCTGTTTCTCAGCAGTTTTGTAGTTGTCTGGAGTGCTAGTCACATTCTGGAGGACTGGAAAGGCCGGATAACGTGGCCATCGATAACACTCGGAGTAGGAGTCGCAAACCTGTCAACCGTTCTCATTGCGTATTACGTCCAGATCACGCCGGTACCAATCTCCTCTACGACACCGTCGTCCCTTCCAGCGATTCTAGCGCTGATCTCCGGACCGATACTCAGCATAATTGGAGGCATTCTCGGCTTCTCGGCCGTGCTGCAATACTCGCGAGAACACGGCCACGCAATAATAGCGCGCGCCTGACCCGTAGGACAATTATCTTGAGAACGCTGTCCAGGAACGATAGCCGCACAACCGCTAGCGAGAGATGAGACCGGCTTCTTGCGTGGCTCTTTTTTCGACCTGAGACCAGGCCGTGTAGTATGCAATAGCATACGCGACGGTTGGGATAAACTGGAGAAGACGCCATGGTGCGAAGACATTCGCCAAATCAGTTAGTGCGCCCGCCGGGGTCCCCGCTCGGGAGACGACTTCTACCGAAGCTGCTTGAATCTGCGAAACGATCACGAGCGTGACGATCACGTTGACCAAGATTCCCAGCCAATAAGCTGACCATAGGATGGTCCTTCCAGTGGCGTTCTGGAATTCATAGGTGAAGAATACCAGGCCCAATCCGACGATCGTACTGACAACCACGAGGAGTAGATCTAATGATAGGAAAGCAGAGGAAAGTAGTCTGACCGGATCCCCACCGTTGATTAGAGCCAGAGCGAAGAGCACACCTAGGATAAACGAGCCAACGAACTCTGCAACCACCCCCGCAATTACTGCTATGAAAGACCACAACGCGTATCGCTGATGCCGGGCACCTAAGGCTCGCCTACCAAGAAAAATCAGAACTCCCCCGCCAATAAGCGATAAGCCCGCGTACAATGCAACTGCAGGGATCAGTCCGAACAAGAGTCCGACGAATATGAGGAAGAGCCCCGTCCTAGTCTTGCTGACGCTCTTATGTTTCTCCGCATCTAGACGCGCCAGCGCGTGATCTAGGGGCTGTGTGGAAAAAGGGAATGAGCCTGGATACTCTGGTATCCGAAGAGGAGCATTCGGCGAAGGCTTAACCGTTGTTGCGAGGTCGTTTCCACAGTTCGCGCAATACCGGGCCGAAGATGGATTCTCGCGGTAACATTTCGGACACTTTATCAGCGCCGACATGATCCCACTCTGAATAACTCCTGACAAGAACCTATTTGAGCCTCCAAGCCCATACGTTGGATGAATAGGATGCACGGTCACACAGCTCCTCAGGATCAGAACGCTTTAGGCCAGGCCGTCGGCTCTTCTACAACGTTCGGGCTTCTGATCAGTCCACCGCAACAAATCTACTATGACACGTGTCCGGTCTGTGGGAATCGCCAGCCTACGGGCGGAAGGTATTGCAGCCAGTGCGGCATACGACTGCGCTGCCCATCCTGCGGTACATCCTCCTTGGGGAAGAACTACTGCCACAATTGTGGCCAAGCCCTCAAACCATAGGACCTGTACGATAATATCACGTGTGTGTACTCATTCTGTCTATGTTCAGTTGTATACGTGATTCTCATATGCGACCATCAACATACTACTGGCCAGCTGTCCCCCATGCTATTTGTCCCATGAGGGATAGTAGCGGAGAGGTGAACAGCCAAAATAGCTGCGTAAAAACCGGAACCCTCAACCCTGTAGAATAGACGAATCATTTCGTCTATGGTCAAAATGCAGAAGTGACTCTCGGATTAGACGCTCGACATGAGGCTGGGGGTCACATCTTTTTTCTCAGAAAACTATCCTAATCGGCCATGTTTGTCCACTAGTTTCTGAAGAGAATTCGCAACCTTCTCCGCCTCCGGTCTACGCCCAGGATCCTTCGCCAGCATGTCCTTCAAGACCGGAATTATTGCTGAGAATTTCGGATCAATCTTCGACACGTCTGGACTGAAGGAATCCCACGCTGACTCGAGATCATTCGCGGCCTTGTTCGAGGAAGGATTGTTTGACAGATTATTCATCGCTTCGATCAACGTGTTGGAGTGGACCGGGGTCCGTGTCAGCATTGTGTACAGCGCCGCTCCCAATGCGTAGACATCCATGCTCGGATCCGCCTCGTCGCCGAGAACCTGCTCACCCGGCGCATACTCCGATGTAAACTGAACCACCTTTCCACCACTCTTCACCGCACAGCCTAGGTCAGCCAGCTTGGGCACGAGCGACCCGGCGACCATCTGTTCTAGCATATCCTGTCCAGTCAATGGCGGCTTCGATGTGAACAGAACATTCTGCGGTTTGACATCAAGATGAACGAATCCGGCTTTGTGGACCATGTCTAGTGCCTGAGCCATCATCTGGCCCAGCATCACAACAATCCCACCCCACTTCTCCGAATAGTACAAAGGCTCATACGCTGGATCCTCGATCAGCTTCTTCGCCGTCCCACCCTTCATGAAGTCCATAACGATCGCTGGTGGGCTGCGATAGTAGAGTGCGATATTCCCCTTGACAATCTCCTGAACGTTCAATCGATCCACCAGCACTCCTCGGATCTGGACCACGTACTTGGATTGACCTGACAGCTCCAACAATCGAGTCGCCTCGGACATCGTCTCGTTCAACGTCGTCACCCCGGTAGTCGGCTCGTTCACGCCTCTCACCCTACTGGTCGTTTTCAGGATCGGAATCTTCAGCGCCATCTCAGTCGCCCCCTGGCCAAAAGTTGCACGGAGAACATAGCCAGTCGCACCCGTAGCAACGTGTTCTACAACTTTGTAGCCATGGATCTCCTGGTTCACCCAGACTCTCGGATCCCACTTGTCGAGGCTCGGCAGGCCAGTCTTCGGCAATGGAGCCGAAGGCGGAGGAGGAAGCGAGATTATTGGCGGGGGACTAGGACGTTGAACGGGCGGTGGTGGAGCTGGACGTGAGACGGGAGGAGGATGCGATACTTGAGGAGTGGGACGCGCAGGTGGCGGGGGAGGTGGATGTGTGACTGGTTGGGGCTGCACGCTGAACGAGAAGGACTCCTTGGAGGTTTGATGCGTCTTACTCGTTGCAATAATGTGCGCGTTGTAGTTACCAGGTTTTCCTGGAGCGTAAGCCGCATTGTATCTTCCAACGGAGACATGTGACAGTCTCAACTGATCACGTTTTCCCGCGGGCGTTTGTATCGATGCGTCGATTGTGGCCATGTCTCGCGGCTTGCCCTCAGACTCGGTTGCTATCTTGATCGTCTCAATATGACCTATCCTGATGGAGTGGTCTCCTGAGACCCTGATCCGTGGAGGGGCGACGGAAGGACTAGAGATCTTCGCAGGTCCCGCGGATATTTTCGGAGGCGCAGGTGCGCCGAGCATTCTGACCGCCAGTCCAGAAGCGACTATCCCGGCGATTGCCAAGAGTGGCAGGAATCCCAGGGAGGAGAAGAAGATGTACGCGAGTTCTGGACTAGGAGATGTGATGTAGAGATAGCCGATTACGGCGTTGTAGGAGAAGAAGGCTGGCGGCATTACTGCCATTGAGAATCTCTTGGTCTGCCAGAATTTGTCTAAGAAGAATAGAAGACCCATCTGGAGAGAGTTCGCGGCAAGGCCTAGGCCAATGAAGAACGAAGCGGAGAATAGCGAGGATCCGATCAGGTTCGAGCCCGTGCTTTTCGAGGCTCCAACGACAAGCCCGATACCTGTTGCAAGGGTCGCAAGAACCATCTGCTTAGGGACCCGATAACGTTCCTTCTTCGAGAAGAGGATCGTCGACAGGAAGACCCCTGCTGCGGGTGGCAGGGCAACGAAGAGGAAAGTGAATTCTCCCGCTGATGAGATCTGGGATGAGAAGGCTGAGTTCTGGAGAATGTAGGACAGGGTCAGGAGTGTAGCTGCGAAACCGAGAATGGATCTGAGGAATCCAGTTTTCAGATCGAGAGCCGTCAGAAGCCCGAAGCTAACAACAGTGATCGCATAGGTCAGAGTATCCCCCTGAAACCCGAGTGCGAATGCGAAGCCGAGGGGAAGTGAGAGGACTGTGACGAGTGATGGCGCGAAGAAGCCTGTCGGGGCTGGAAGACCGTGATGTGGCTTAGCTAGGACGGACGCCTGGGGCTGTTTTCCTCCCACCGCAATCCACCATTAATCATCCGGCAATAGTTGTCAGAGAATCCTCTCTACCGTCTCTCGACGTGAGGGGAGAACCGCGACCCAAAACGAAAATGTCTCTAGTGACGGTGACCCTCGGTACTGTCAGAGATTAAACTGTGTCCATCAACCAATGACCAGTTGTTCCATGAAACTCCGTCATTCCAAGCCCGCCACCGATGAGGACGAAATAGAGACTGGAACCAGTACTGAGGCACCCACGTCGCAGACAGCTGCGACCGGGAACTGGAAGTGCCCATCGTGCGGCGCCGAAAACGAGGATTACCGAACATTCTGCGACGGCTGCGGAGACAAGAGACCCGGAGCCAAAGTCGCATCCAAAGGCATCGACATGGCCAGCCTACTCGGCTCCTCAGAATCATCCGACAACACAACAGCCAAGGACGACACATCCCCCAAAGACGACAGATCGTCCAGCTGGGAAGACTCTCCCAAGAAAGAGAAGAGCAAGAAGAGTAAGAAGAACAAGAAAGCCGACGAAGAAGAGGCCGAACCGCTCAAAGCAGAACCTCTCGAACCGGAAAAGATCGAACCCCCAGAGAGCATTACGCCCAGCGACGATTTCGGATCCCAGAAGCCCTCATTCGTGCTCACTGGGCCATCGGCAGAGCCTGAACCTGATGATAGCCAGGCAGCAGCACCATCACCGCCGACCTTCCCGTCCAGCTTCCAGTCGAGCTTCCAGCAGACATCCCAGCCAAGCTCAGCCCCAGCCGGATCGCACTATTACTTGGTCTTCGTCAACACACCAGCGTCATCCCTCATCAAGACCAAGGTCAGCATCGACTTCGACGACTTCCCCACCATAACCATCGGGAGAAGCCCCGAGAATGTGGTGGTAATTCCCGACCAGGAAGTGTCACGGAAGCACGCCTCGCTCAGCTTCAGCGGCAGCAAGCTCATGCTGAAGGACCTGGGAAGCCTCAACGGCACATTCCTCTACGATGGCAAAGAGTTCCAGCGAGTCAGCGATAGTGTCGAAGTCAAGCCGAATAACGTTTTGAAGTTCGGCACAGGCACTATCGTGAAGCTCGTGAGTGAATGATTGAAGCCGCAGAGGCGCTCCGGGTGATCGGTGAAGCCCTGGCAGAGCTCGCTGGACCCCTACTCAACCCGAGATATGAGGACAGAGTGATCTTCGTTGGAGACACGCACGGGGCAATAGACGTGACACAGACCGTCATTGACAAATTCTTTGACGACGCAGATCTCATCGTCTTCCTAGGCGACTATGTTGACAGGGGAAACAAGAGCTTAGAGAATCTCGGGCTAATCGCTTCAACACTCCTAGAAGACCCTCACCGAACAATAATGCTCCGAGGGAATCACGAAAGCCCGCTGACAAATCCCTACTACGGATTCACTGACGAGGTGACGGAGAAACTTGGCGAGGGTAGCTACGAGAAATTCAAGGAGTTTTTCCAGGCAATGCCCTATGCGGTTGTTGTAAACGATTACCTTTGTCTTCATGGTGGAATTGCGAAAGGCATGGAGCACGTGTCGGAGATCGCCTCGCTTCCCTGGCCTGACTTGAACCCTGATGATCCGATAGCCTTCCAGCTTTTGTGGAACGATCCGAGAGACGTGATTGACGAGTTCGTTCCTAGCGTCCGCGGTAAAGGAGCCTTCTACTACGGCACCGAAGCGACCAAGACATTCTTGGAAAACAACTCGCTCAAAGGAATCATCCGTGGACACGAGGTCGTTGATGGTTTCAGAGAAGATATGGGTGGCCGAGTCATGACCGTCTTCTCCAGCAGATACCACGGCGGCAAAGCGGGAGTCCTAGTACTCGACAAGGGCAAGATGGAGAGAATAACAGTATGACCCTATCTGTAAGAACCGAGCTAAGCCACTCCTACTCGTACGACTCGAAGGTTGATGCCGTCTTCAAGATCACGCTCGTCGCCGAGAAACAGGCCGAGGCGAAAGGATTCCAGCACATCATCGTCCTCGACACCAGCCACTCAATGGCGGGAAAGAAGCTCGAACTCGCCAAGAAGGGAGCCCAGGAATACTGGAGCAGAATCCCTACTGGAAACAAGGTCTCATTCATCACTTTCTCAGACTCAGTCCACACTTATCCCGACACCAACCTTTCCACCACCCTCCCGGGAATCAAAGCAACAGGCATGACCGCGCTCTACTCCGCACTCACGACCGCGTTCGACATGGCCGCAAAAAGCGGCGCTTCTGGCTGGATTCTACTCCTTACAGATGGGCATCCAACTGACGTGACGAAACCTGAACCCTACTCGGCGTTGAAGACTCCACAGGGTTTCAAGATGATCGAGTTCGGAATTGGAGAGGACTATCGCGAAGACATTCTCAAAGCCCTAGCAGATGCTTCTGGAGGAGTCCTCTACCACGTCACCGACGCCGACAAGCTACCCGTCGTTATGCAAGAGAACGCTGTAAGCCAAGTTGCGGGACGAAACATCACGGTAGACTTTGAACCCTCGGATGTTCGGATCCTCAACTATCCCGGCCCCCCAGTCAAGATCAATGCTCTAGAAAATATTGCAAAAATCTGGGGCCAAGTAACCATGCCAGAGGGCTTCAAGGGTCAGCTACTAAACGTCCAAGTCTCCTACGGCGACGCGGTCGACGGGTCCAAGCAAACCATCAACTCATCTGCAAACATTCGACCGGCAAAAAGTGACGAAGAGTACACTCAGGGAATACGCAACAGTCTCATGGCAGAATTCGCCTACTACCAGGGACTGGAAGAGTACTACAAGCAACTCTCCGCCGGAAAGTTCAAGGAGGCTACGAAGACAATGACCCAATTATCGTCTAACGCGGGACAAACCCAGCGCGCGGACATCATCGAGTCCACGAAACGACTCTCCGAGCAGCATGAGCAGACGCTGCGACTTGGAGGAGGCACCGAGAACACGAATCGACTATTGAAAGAAGCAGCAAGCGAATCCACCAAGAGAACCCGCGGCAAGTAAAACACAGTAGCAACCCCTCAGAAACTCTACACCTCCACCGATACAGCCCCCCGTGCAATGGGCATCCTTGGACTATCTGAACCGGGTTTACACGTGATGCAAAACACGTCTACTGTGCGGTATCCTACACGTCCACCTTATTTTTCCACAGCCAATAGTATGAGTCGACATGGCAGCGGCGAGAGAGATCCGATTGAGATCAAGATCCAGTAAGTTCATGCAGTCGCTCGAAGCAGATGCTTTTGCTCGACTGAGAAAGCTAGCCCGCGAAAGGGGAATTACAACCCAAGAGCTCATCAGAGCGGTAATTATCCCGGACTGGATGGAAACTGAGAATTCGGCTCCAGGCCTACGTCTGTCAAGACCGAGAGCCATTTGCAGGTTCCGAACGTATAGCAGCCGGTTAACGAGTAGGACAGCCTAAGCCCGCTTAGAGCGGGACCTCGATCATCAGTTTCTCCAACAATTCCTTGTAGCGGTTGCGTATAGTGACCTCGGTCACATTAGCGATCTCTGCAATCTCTCGCTGAGTCTTGCGCTCATTCGTCAAGACCGTTGCAATATACGTAGACGCGGCCGCAATACCCGCCGGACCCCGACCACTAGTCAGTTTCATCTGTCGAGCAATCTCTAGAATGCGGATAGCGATCCCTTCCGCTTTTCCAGAAATCACCAGGCGATTGGAGAAACGGGCCGCATAGCTCCGGTTAGCCGAGGGAGGCACGAACATTCCGAGCTCGCGAAGCATGAATCTGTAGCTCCGGCCGATATCCTTCTTGTTCAACGTTGACACAGACGCAATCTCGTCCAGCGTCCTCGGGACACCGCACTGGCGACAGGACATGTAGATGGCCGCCGCGGTCACGTTGTGAATTGACCGGCCCCGAATCAGTCTCTTCTTGATCGCTCGCCGGTAGATGACGGAGGCGGTCTCCAGAATATTCTTCGGCAATGTCAGAGCTGCCGACAGTTTACTCAGTTCCGAGAGTGCAACTGCAAGATTCCTCTCGGTCGCGTCGGAGACTCGGACCCGGCGCTGCCATTTCCGCAGCTTGTACAACTCGATCCGCTGGTCAGCGCTAACGCTCTTCGTCCCAGAAGGGCGATCCCTCCAGTCAATGATGGTGGACAGACCCTTATCATGAATGGTGAACGTCATAGGAGCCCCTGTCCGGGCTCGCTTAGCCCGTTGCTCATCATCGAAAGCGCGCCACTCGGGCCTCGAATCAGCAATCTTGTCAGTGACCACGAAACCGCAGGTCATGCAGACAACCTCGGCTGTATCATAGTCGCGGATGAGCTTCGAACCTTTACACTCAGGACACAGTCGAGCAGGTCTAGGACCCGTCGGGATTCTCGGTACCTGTTCGAGTGTCTCAGTCAAGTTTTCTTTTTGATGCTCCTAATCCTTCTCGACCTGGTATAGGACCCGGCCGACAAGTGCGCTATCAACATTCGAGACGGGCTTTATCGAGATGTATGGGGTCTTCACTGGACCCAGAATGTTATTGACCACACCAACGCTGCGGATTTTGTAATCGCAGACTTGTGCGCCGATTATTGGTACTGGATACTGCTCGAGTCGAAGGAGAAGATTGCCACTCTTTGACAGGTGCAGTACTTTGCCAAGCCGCCTCAATCCCGCACCTGGCACACTCCGGAACGCGATAAACTCCCGATCGGCTATTTAAACAATCCGGATTTGACAAGAACTTGTAATTTTCTAAACGATAGCTCAAATGTTGATTAGACCCCGGCGATCTAATAGTTCCAAGCATCAGGTCTAGTGAGAGATTGATCCGGGAAGTACAGCTCACCAACTTCATGAGCTACAAAAACGCAAGCATCCCACTAGAGCCTGGCCTAAATCTTATTGTCGGACCAAACGGCGCGGGAAAATCCTCCATCCTCCTCGGAATATCCGTAGTACTGGGACAAGCCTACACGGAGAGATCGAGAAAGCTCAGCGAACTAATCCGATGGGGCGAAGACCAAGCCCGAATCTCAGTCCTACTAGACAACGAATCGGAGAAGGGTTCGAGACCCTTCCCGCAAGCCCGAAGCGACAAGATCCTACTCACTCGCATCCTGAAACGCTCCGGCGACTACCATTACCTCCTCAACAACAAGCCCGTCTCCAAGACCAGTCTTATTGAGGGATTATCGAAGATCGGGCTCAATCCTGACAATATGCTGGTGATAATGCACCAGCTAATGGTTGGACGCTTCGGAACAGTTAGCCCAATAGAGAAACTACTACTTCTAGAAGACGCGGTCGGATTCGGGTCGTACCGAAAGGAAGTCGTAGAAGCCAGCGACCGACTACAGAAGCTAACGACTGAACGAGAAACAATGTCCTCCGTCATAGAAGGGACGAGAGAGACCTACCTCCACTGGCAGAGAGAATACGAGAAGTACGAGACTAAGAAGAAACTGGAGCAACAGCTCAAAGATCTACAGAGAGAACTCACTTGGCGCAGAATCCTCAGAAAAGAAACGTCCCAGAAACGACTCCAAGACAGAATATCCTCCCTCCAGACAAAATCAGAAGACGCGAAAGACGAACTAGACTCGGCCCAACATGAACACCTCAAACTCTCTAGCGAACTTGACCGAGTAAACCAAGAGCTTGAAACGTTCAGAGAAGAACACCTGAAACTGGAGCATAGTCGCGGATTCCGCTCAGGCTCGCTTGAATGGATAGCGAGATTCAGGGATCTAGTTACACCCGGAGCTGAACAGAATGATCAACTAAGACAGACACTAGCGGAGCTCAATCAGGAACATGAGAAAATAGCCAATACAGCACAACTGGACGAAACAGAATACGTCAGGGTCCGCTCAAAGATCGCCGAACTGTCAGGACATCTTACGAAGAGCACGGATCTTCTTGTTGAATCGAAGGTCAGGTCCGAAGTCAACAGCTTCAAGCTTTCAATGATGGCTCAAGAAATCCAAGAACTCGAAGTCCAACTAAGACTTGGCGAAGAGGAACTTGCACCCCTGCGAACCCAGGCCCTCCAACTGGGACCAGCATTCGAAAACCCAAGGGATCTACATGATGTAACGCTTGAGACGGCGGCCGTTCAGGAAAGGATCCGTCCCCTCGCGCACTTGTCAGCCGATGTGGAGAAGATGTTCAAGACATACGGCGACATGTACGAGGATCTGAGGAAGAAAGCGGAGGTTGTAGAACAGAACAGGTCTGAGGTCCTAGGAGAACTTCAGGGACGGTTTGACCGCTGGAAAACGGTCATGGGGAAACTCCTCGAAGACCTTTCGTCGCGATATGGCAATTTGCTCGATGAGGTCGGAGGCAAAGGAAGAATCGACCTCAAGTCCTCAAAGAACATCGAGAAAGCGGGCCTCGAACTCTACGCGGGCTTCAAGGGAAACGAACCGGTATCGTTAGACAGTCTCGCACCCAGCGGTGGAGAACGAACTGTCGCCTTGATCGCGTTCCTCCTATCCCTGCAACAATTCATCTCATCACCCTTCCGAGCAATCGATGAATTTGATGTTCACATGGATCCGAAAAATAGAGAGACGGTATCTCGACTCATCTACGCAGCCTCAAAGACGACGGATAGTAGCCAGTACATCGCTATAACGCCTGGACAATTGTCGCTGCCCAGTGAAGACCAAGTCCACGTGGTTGTGGTCCAGAATGTTGAAGGCAGCTCGATGGTAAAGGAGCTGAAGTAGAGTTGACGCAAAGAACCAGCAAAGCGTCCGGGAGGAAAGAGCTCGAAGAGCTGATCCAAACATGTAATTCTATTGAGAACCGTCAATTCAATCCCTTCCTCCTCGACGTGTCCGAAGCACTCAGAATCATTAGGCGACACGCGGCGAGCTGGCAGACGCTACAGGACAACCTTCTAGACATGCGAGCCATTACCAGCCTCGCGAGAGTAGTAGGGCTCCAGAGCGCTAATCTCAGATTCCAATCCAGCTCACTGTTCGTCGATCCTAGCATGGTCAAGCAGAAGATTGGATCAATGTCGAGAGAACAACTGGCCGAACTCCTTCTACTATCATGGCATCCCGTGGTAGAACTCGAGCAGTTGACGGATGCGTCCACTAAGGAAGCTCTGGATTATTGGCAGCAGATGCTGTCCTTCTTTGAAAGGCGCAAGAGACTTGCAGCTGGACCCTTCGAAACTCCGGGATCGATGGATTCACCGGAGCTGGCGAGGATGAGAGTTCTTGAAGAGAAGGCGTTCACTAAGCGCTTGGAAGAGTTACGGATAGAGATGAAGGAGAAAGCAGGAGAGGATAAGCGAATAGAGTATTGGAGCTTTGTCAGAACGAGTAATTTCCCTCAGACAGTTCTTCGCGCTCAAATGGTCAGCTTCCTCATCAGCTACGGAATGGCCGCGTTGGATAGGAAGAGAGAGAAAATGTTCTTGATACCCCGCGACCCACCATTCGCGTCCCGGCAGGGATCACCGCTCAGCTATCCCATACCAATCACTAAGGAGGTTGTTCTGTCACGGGCGAAGTAAAACCGGAGCAATCGTACTACCCAGAGCGTGTCAAACGAGCCGCGCACCTTCTTTTCTTCAAGAGAGGAAGGGTACC
The DNA here is from genome assembly GCA_005888635.1 of Candidatus Bathyarchaeota archaeon. Classification (GTDB taxonomy): domain Archaea; phylum Thermoproteota; class Bathyarchaeia; order 40CM-2-53-6; family 40CM-2-53-6; genus 40CM-2-53-6. The sequence goes on from VBAW01000019.1 coordinate 77,958, forward strand.
GGGCGCCAGATCGTGGGAGCTGAAGACAGGTCTTGGCAAAGAGTATCTGAAAGTCTTGACGCAACTTGACGAGAGCTTGAAGGATCTAGACCTAGAGGTCAAGAAAGTCGAGTCACGGGTTCTCAGCGACTACAAGCCAGGACCCGATGCAGAAGAAGAATCCAGATACTTCGTCAGACTGAAAGGAACCCTGACTCCTCGAGAGGCGAGGATGACAGGGTGGAGAATCGACAACTTAGCTGCCCTGGCAGCTTGCTTGTCAGTTATTGTCTCAAAACAGGGAAAGAGTGAACGAAAAGAGCTCGAAGAGATAATTGGACAGAAAGTGGGACGTTGGAGAGCGATCACCCTTACGGACGCTTTCCTGCGCTCCGGCTACCTCGAAGAAGACGAGGAGGGTCTCGTTAAGCTTGGTTGGCGCACGAGAGCCGAACTCGACCTCGAGAGTCTGATGATGTTAATCGCCGAATCAAAGCCCAAAGGAGTTATTGACCCAGATTCCGCAGAAACTGCGGAAGCCTCTGAGGAAGAAGACGCCGCGCGAGAAGTGGAAGCTGAGGGTCTTGAGCAGGATCAGGCTTCGACGGACGCTTGAAGCCGACCTAGATACTTGGCTCCTTGCGGCGCAGACTTGGCACAATACTGGTCAAAGGGCAGAATCTTCTCGTCCCATTCTGACATCGTGTCTGGCTCGAAGCTCAGCGACCCATTATCCTCATGAGTCGTCCCCCAGACCAGCATGTATCTACGATCGCCGTACCCACCACCGGGCAGCCCTGTTATGTGATTGAATAGGACATTTACTCTCTTGCCATCAAGCTTCGATGGCTGGGCAGGTTTCTGAAGCACTATCTTCTTGTCCGGTAATATTTTGAAATCGGTCGACACGCTGAACGGATATCCATCTTCCCCAACCAAGGTTATGACTGCGTATCTGAAATTCCCGAGCCGATGATAATCCAATTTCCTCATCCTTCTAGGCTCCGAACACTTCTGGCGATCTTGATGTATCGCCATTCTTCCAAGCGAGTATCTTCTTAGGCTCGACTTGGACAACTATCCGCTTCCAGAACCAGCCGAATTTTTCTCTCTCGGCCAAGTAAGCATCAATGTATGGCTCTTTCTTCCGCCAGTAGCCGAGATACTTTTCCCACCCGTGGTCAAGGTCAGAGTCGTCAGCGTGAGCCATGCCTTGAACAAGTACGGCGTGTTTTCCGGCCTTGGACCCTTCGGGGTTTGAGAATAGAAGTGAGACCTTCGGGTTTTGTCTCACATTCTCGGCCTTTTTCGAGAATAGAATACTGGAGGTCACCACGAATTTTCCTGAATCTGGGAGATAGAAAGGCAACAAAGGTAGAGTCACGGGTTTTCCGGATTTGACGGTTGTGAATTCGCAGACAAGATAGCTATCGAAGGTTTCACGGACCCATGCTGGAACTGGAATCAAATCGCTTCTAGCTTGGTGCAGGCTGGCTGAACGATTTAACGTTCATGTTTGGATATTCTTGGCCGATATCAACTAGAGCAACTATTCCCAATGGAATAAAAGAGAAGCATAAATATGACGTATGGTATGTCCCACGACCGGATATAACGTATGTCATATACACATCCCGAAGTACTAGTCAGCACAGACTGGGTGCAAGAACACCTCAATGACCCCAAAGTACGCATCGTCGAAGTAGACTACGACCCCATAGCAAACTACCAACTCGGACACATTCCAGGCGCGGTCCTCTTCGACTGGCGCAAAGACCTCAACCATCCACTACAACGAGACATCCTCTCGAAAGAACAGCTGGAACAGCTCTTCAGAAAGTCCGGGATAGGCAACGACACCAAGATAGCGCTCTACGGCGATTTCAACAACTGGTTCGCAGCCTACGCCTACTGGGATCTCCAATACTATGGCGTCAAGAACGCGGTACTCATCAACGGTGGACGCAAGAAATGGATCGACGAGGACAAACCTCTAACCAAGGACATCCCTCAACATGCCCCAACAAAATTCCAAGCATCCAACCCAGACGAGACCATCAGAGTCTATCTCCGACAGGCGCTCGACCTCCACAACAAGACGAACGTCAAATTCGTCGACGTCAGAAGCCCGAAAGAGTTCAGCGGCGAAGTTCTAGCACCTCCCGAATACCCTACGGAACACGCACAGCGCGGCGGCCACATACCGGGCGCAGTCAACATACCATGGAGCCAAGCCGTCAGGGAAGACGGCACATTCAAGCCCTATGAGGATATCAAGAAACTCTACGAAGCCCAAGGCGTAACCGGTGACAAGGACATCGTAGCCTACTGCCGCATCGGAGAACGATCCAGCTTCAGCTGGTTTGTTCTCAAATATCTGCTGGGATACCCGAAGGTCCGGAACTACGACGGTTCTTGGACAGAATGGGGAAACCTAGTTCGAAACCCGATAGAGAAACCAGCAACCGCCATCGCACAAACAGTGTCTGCATAGACCAAGAACCCTCTAATCCCGCCTTTCTTTTCCCGGCGGGCCTTCTTTCTAACGCACTTTCTTAACGATGAAATGGAACAGGTTTCCTTCCTTCCTCCAATCCAGGAGGTTCTGGCCGGTCCTTTCAGACCAAGCAACCATCTCGACGTAGGCCGTTTGATCATCTGAAACCAAGTGGACCACTTCGCCCGCTGGTATGGTTGCTAACAGGTCGTTCAGCCGGATCAGGACTGCAGAGCACTCTGTGCCGATCTCAGACATTTCATGATCCGGAAACGCCTTGAAACAGCGCACGTGAAACTCCGCGATCTTCTTGGCCAATAGAGTCTTTGACTCGGTACTCTTCGACAGTAGAATCCGCTCCAATGCGAGATGAGATGGCTTGAGACTCGCAACCCAGCCCTCTTGGTAGGGCGAGTCGTTGATGATCCTCGGCCGATCGACAATCAAACCATTTGTTTTTAGAAGAATGCCTGAAACGGGCGAAGGAACTGGACCGACAAACTTTAGACTCTCAAGAGTTCCTAGGCTTTGGCCCCGCTGAATTGCGACTTCCGGTGATTTGAGCCGCGCGTGGGTAAGCCTGCCAGCTATTGCTGGCAGCACGCTGGTGACTCCTACCGTAACCTCACCATTTTCTTCAATACGCAACCAAGTGTTGTTCTCCAAGTCGTAAAGGAGGTCATCCGGGAAGACGCAGTGATCTATCTCCAATAAGTTTTCACCCCTCGAATTTCCAGTTCTCGCGACTCTCTACAAGGATCACCCTTTGCCGGGTTAGTATTAGTTATTGGACTGATTCCGGGAAACGTATAATAGAGAATCCGGGAGTTCGAGCTATCTCTTCGAGAAGATAGGTAACACCGTTGCCCCGATTCAAGAGTTCAGCGGACATTCTCAAAATCGTCTCCAACAAGGACCAAGTCCGCAACATCGGCATCATCGCCCATGTCGACCACGGCAAGTGTATAGGCGGAGACAGTCTGGTAACCCTATCCGACGGTCAGATCGAGGAGATCGCCAAGGTCTACTCAGAACTAAAGAGAATAGGGCCGGCCCCACTCCAAGTCGACTCACTGAATCCCAACACCCTGATGATCGAGGACAGGAATGTCTCTAGAGTCTGGAAACTTCACAGCGACAAGCTAGTCAAAGTAACCCTTCGGAACGGCTACTCGGTAGAGACAACCCCGGAACATCCCTTCTACTCACTCGGACGAAATGGAAAAGTTACACAGAAAAGGGCAGATAGGATCGGTAAGGGCGACTTTGTTCTTGTTCCAAACATTCTGAAGTCGCAACGGACGGGACTGAAAAAGATCAGATCCGAGATTTTGGAGGAGCTTGCTTCCCGCAGTTACTATATCGCCTACCTCGACAAGAGATTCTCCAAGCTACTCAGAGAAACTGTACGCAAGAAGGGAGTCAAGGACATTCATTCAAGACTACGAACAAGCTCTTCGTTCAGTGCCTTCAAAGGAGCCCTTGAAAACGGTCGCGTCCGAATAGACGACCTTGTTGGCCTAGCCAGATTACTCGGCCTAAACGAGAGCCATGTCTACGATCAGATTGCGAGTATTGGGTATCGCGCCAGCAAAGTAAAACCAGGCAGACTCTCATGTCTTGTCAAGCTTCCCCGGACGAAGAGGCAATTCGAAGATCTCTCTTACCTCTTGGGTCTTCTCTGGGGAGACGGCTCGACCAGGGCCTCCTTCAATAATGGATACGGACCACTTCTCAAGTCCGTTTCCCGCCTCTTCTACACAATCTTCGGCGTCGACAGTGTCCTCGTCAAGGACAAGAGAAACAATACCTTCAGACTGGACCACCATGGCGGCCTCAGCCTCATAAAATTCCTTGAAGATACGTTTCAGTATCCTTCAAAACACAAAGCGCACGAACTCATTTTCCCGAGACTAGTCCTGAAATTGGGGAACAAATCCGTTGCCTCCTTCCTCAGGGGGGAATTCGATACCGACGGTGGAGTCGAGAGAACCAGTGCCATAGTCTCACTAACGACAGCCAGTAAGAAATTCGCGCGGCAAGTGGCGATCGCACTGCTGAGATTCTCCATCATTCCAACTATCCGTGAGAGGAGGAGGTACTTCACACTCTCAATCTCTGGAGAAGACACTCGGAAATTCGAGGAGAATATTGGATTCACGATACCTAGGAAACGCAGGGCTCTTCGCATTCTTGCACGAAAAGCCGTCATTAATCGAAAGACGGGAATCGTCCCTATCGACTGGCGAAACCTCAGAAGGGTGCGAAGCGAACTCGGGATCACTTCAAGATACGTGGAATCCAGGATACCGTTCTACCGAAGCTATGAATCAGGCAGACAAAAAATTACCCGGTCTGTCCTTCGAGACATTCTGAGCACCTTCAGAGGGTTCTGCGCCGAGACCCAGGCGGACTCATCCGCTTTCACGGAGCTCTTCGCTTGGAACAAACTCCTCCAGGCGGAGATTCGTCCCGTCGAAGTCAAAGAAATCGAAACACGAGAAGGATCCTTCGATGTGTACGACCTAACCGTGCCGGGAAATCACACTTTCATCGCAAACGGAATGGTCGTGCACAACACCACGATGACAGACAGCTTGCTGGCCGGTGCCGGACTACTCTCACCATCCCTCGCCGGGACGGCGCTTGCCATGGACTTCATGGAAGAGGAACAGAAACGCCAAATGACTATCAAAGCCGCCAACGTCAGCCTCTACTACGAACATGGAGGAACGCCCTACGTCATCAATCTCATCGATACACCAGGGCACGTTGACTTTTCCGGAAAAGTCACAAGATCTCTTCGAGCCATCGACGGTGCAGTCGTAGTCGTCGACTCGGTCGAGGAAGTCATGGTCCAGACCGAGACAGTCACCCGTCAAGCTTTGGAAGAGCGGGTCCGCCCGGTTCTCTACATAAACAAGATCGACCGTTTGATCAAGGAGTTGAAGCTGACCTCGGATCAGATACAGGAGCGCATTGCGCGGATAATCAAAGACTTCAACGGATTATTGGACTTGTACGCTGAGCCCGAGTTCAAAGAGAAGTGGAAGGTCAACTTCGCAACAAACACTGTAGCAATGGGCTCCGCGAAAGACCGCTGGGGCTTCAACTTCGAAGTTGCCCGGAAAAAGGGGATCAAGTTCACAGATGTTGTCGACGCGTATCACAACAACAAAGTTGAGGATCTGAAGACGAACGCTCCAATACACGAAGCCATTCTGGGTATGGCGATTGAGGTCATGCCTCCGCCCCACATTGCCCAAGTTTACCGGATTCCCAAGATATGGCACGGAGATCCCAACAGCGAGTACGGCCAAGCAATGATCAAGTGCGACGACAAGGGCCCCGTACTAATGTCGGTTGTCAATATCGTAGTGGACCCCCAGGCCGGCGTCGTTGCTACAGGACGCTTGTTTTCTGGCACGGTGACTGACGGTGAGCCGGTCTACATGATCAACTCTCGCGCCCAGGGACGCGTCCAACAGGTGGCCATCTACATGGGACCACAGCGAGAAATCGTGGGAAAGCTTAGCGCGGGAAACATTCCAGCACTGCTCGGTCTCGAAAACGTGAAGGCGGGAGAGACGATCTCTTCGGTCAAGCAAGTCATCCCGTTCGAGGCTGTCCACTACGTCACCGAGCCAGTCGTGACGATTGCTGTAGAGCCAAAGTTCAACCGGGACTTGCCTAGACTTGTCGAGCTCCTTCGCAAGCTGTCGTTAGAGGATCCGAATTTGGTCACCAGCATCAACGAGGAGACGGGTGAATATCTGATCTCGGGAATGGGAACCCTCCATCTTGAGATTGCAAATACCCTGATTACGAAGACCGGTCTGGAGATTGTTACCTCCAAGCCGATCGTGATCTACAGAGAAGCAATTCGGGGCGAAGCTGGTCCGATCGAAGGTAAGTCGCCTAACAGACACAACAAGATCTACATCGAAGTCGAGCCCCTAGGAGAACAGGTTATGGAGCTGATCAAGACTGGCAAGATCAGCGAGTACATAGACAAGGCCGACATGGCCAAGCAGTTGCGAGCCGTCGGTTGGGAGCCAGACGAGGCGAGAGGCGTCTGGAGCATTGACGAGCCCTTCAACATGATCCTCG
>VBAW01000107.1 GCA_005888635.1 Candidatus Bathyarchaeota archaeon
AACATCCCAGGCTTCATCGAAGCAACCACAGTACCCGGACAGTTCGACATCGTAGCACTCTGGCAAGCAAAGACCTCTGAAGAAATCGTGAAGAATACTGTTGAGAGAGTTACAACTCTCCCAGGCATCTTCAAGAGCGAGACACTTCTCGCTTACGCACCATTCTTCAAAGCGTAAAAATCCAATATAGCTCCGTCGACCTTCCCCCCCTTTTTGCGGGTCCGATATTATCCTGACATAGACGAGGATTATCAGCTTGCACTTGATCATTCAGAATATAGGCGACAGCACACAGTCAGCTGCCCGTCATATGGACCGCGGACCAACAGCAGCAGATTTCGAGCTGGCAGATAGGACAATCGGCAGGTGTCTCCGAGATCTGACACTCGCTGGGACTGCAGGTGCAGTCTGCGCATCGCGTATTGCGACACATGCGTACGACACTCTAGATATTGCTTCTGCCTAATACATCTATCATTTGTTTGAGAGCTGCGAATGAGAATCTAGTCAAGTTCGGTCAAGTTCTATGTCTCCCGCAGACGACTGTCTTGCATGGATTGTCAATACTGCTAGGTACAATATTGTTGTCTTAGGTAAGTCCAGCGAACGACAAATGATGGGTGAAGGCGAGATGAATGAGAATCGTTCGTCTGGTTCTCTCCGCTGCTCTTGGGACATCTGCACTGGTCGGAATTCAGATTTTGGCCACGGACTACTGGCTATGGTCTGCCGCACCAACACACGCCTACGGACTAATGGCTTTCGTAGCTCTAGATCTTGCGCTGATACTCGGAGTCTGGAGAGTAACGCGACTGGCCATGATTGGACCACTGTTGACGGCAGCATTCCAATTCGTGGCTATGCTCGGGGACATTATCCGAGGAGAACCAGTCGGTCTTCCGGCTGCAGTCTTCAGGAACTACCTCTTGGCTGACACAGCCTACGTTAGCCTACTCGTCACTCAAGGACTCATCATGGCCATTGCAATCGGAACCTGGGCTCTGCCACACATGCACGGTCATTGGCCCAGGCCATGGAGAATAGTCAGAAATTGAGTCTAGAGATTCACTTGCCGATCTTTCGTCTGCATTCTTCCAGCGTGTCAACAGCGTATCGCAGGTGTGGGATCGTGATAGACCCGCCTACAATTAGGCCGACGTTGAAGGCTTCGAAGAACTCTTCATCGGTTACTCTAGTTTCAACGCACTGGATGATATGGTATGTTACACAATCGTCGCAGCGTAAGACGAGCGACGCTACCAAGCCTAACAATTCTTTAGTTTTTCTCGGCAGCGCACCATCATTGTATGCTTGAGTATCAAGATTGAAGAACCGCTTTATCCCAAGATTCCCTCTGGCTAGAATCTTCTCATTCATTTTCTCACGGTAGCGTCTAAACTCTTCGAGAGAATGCTCGTGGCCCAAGACTCTTCACTAGAACATTTGGCGACGAAACGCCGGTATTAGAATATCAGATGGGTTGGTTAGCAGGAGGGTCTAAAGTTCCGCTGGTCCCCGATTAACCGGGAGCTGTCCGCTACGTTATGGTTCCGTTGAGGTACCACGTAACCAAGTAGTATGCGAGAACGATGATTCCGACGAATATGATGAAGTATCCGACAGCCTCCAGTGCTCTCCGGTACTTGAGGAGCCCCACTTCGGTCAGTGCTGATTGGAACCGGAATATTCCATGGTAGAGTGAGCCGGCTATTGTTACGAAGATGAAGAGGGCGCCGAGGAGGTGTCCGGTAACTAGGAAGCTTGGGTCTCGTGCTCCGTTGAATGGCCAGAGACTGTATGGGTAGGCGATTGCTGTCATGTAGATCAGGACTGGGAGGAGGAAGGCTGCGATCATTCCTCCAAGCGAGAATATGCCCCAGAGCATAGCGTGGAGCCTTGCGACCTTGTGGGTCTCTGCTTTCATCTCAGGACCAGCAACCAGATTGCTAGATACGAGATTATCACGAGGAGTATGAGGTTGAGGACGAGTGCCTGCCAGGGTTTGGTTCTGCTTCTTCCGATCTTGACCGGTGCGACCGCGCCGAGGAGGTAGAACCAAGTTGCCGCGTGGTACATTGTAAAGACGAGTGCGATTAGGCTGAATCCGACGATTGCTGGATTCTTCAGAAAGTTAAGGAAGTCGGCGCGAGAACCCATCGCCCAGAGTGAGAGTCCGTAGATGAAGATGAGGCTGTACAGAGCGACAAATAGGCTGGTCCACTCGCGGACCATGTACATCGTATAATGTCGATTGGCTGTCCACCATCCGGGAGATAGTCGTCTCCTCAGTTCTGGATATCGCTTGTTGTCTTCCATCCTTAGCGTCCGCCTCGGGGCATAAGGAGCGACTTTATCGCGTTCGTTGCTCCGAGAATCTTAGTCTTCTGGATTGCAAGCATTGGGTCAACACCTTTAGGGCATACGACGCTGCACTCACCGACAAGCGTGCACTCCCATGCGCCCTCCATCTCGTGGACGATTGGAAATCGTACTTCTTTTCCTTGGTCTCTGGAGTCTTCGATGTAGCGGTATGCGAGTGCTGTTGCGGCTGGTCCTAGGAATTTCTCGTTGAGCCCGTAGATGGGGCAGGCTGCATAGCAGAGCATGCAGTTGATGCAGGATGAGAACTGGCTGTAGCGTTCTAGTTCTTTTGCTGACTGTTTGTATTCGCCCTGTTCAGGAGGCGTCTCTTTCTCGCGAATTATCCACGGCTTGATCTTGACAAGTTTCTCCATGAAATCCTGCATGTCAACAACGAGGTCCTTGATCACCGGAAAGTGGGTCATTGGCTCGACGGTTATGGTCCTGCCTTTGAACTCGTGCAGAAAGCTGGCGCATGTCAACTTTGGCTCGCCGTCTATGTTGGCGCCGCAGCTGCCGCATACTCCCATTCTGCACGACCATCGGTAGGTGAGGCTGCCGTCGATCTCGGCCTTGATGTAATTGAGGGCGTCGAGCACAACCATGTCGTGCCGGTATGGGACCTTGTATTCTTGGAAGAAGGGCTTCGCGTCTTTCTCCGGGCGATACCGTGTTACTCTTATTGTCGCTATGTCTTGGCTCAATTTGTCAATAGACACGCTCTTCTGGTTTCCATCTGGTTATCGTGACGGGACTGTAATCGATCCTTGGAGGCCCCGGGGTCTTGTGTGCCATAGAGTGCGTGAGAAAGTTGGCATCGTCCCGTTTGGTATAGTCGGTCCTGTAGTGGGCCCCCCTCGATTCGCGTCTCTGTATTGCGGAGTAGGGTATCGTCTCTGCAACGTCTAGCATAAAGTCGAGTTCAAGTGCGGCGACGAGTTCCGTGTTGTAGACGTGATCCTTGTCCTCGACTATAGCGTTACTGAGTCGCGTCTTGAGGTCGCCGATTATTCTGCAGCCCTCTTTGAGGCTGTTCTCGTCTCGATAAATTCCTACATGCTTCTCCATCCCGTTTTGCATCTCTGTCCTAACGCTGGATATTCTCTCGCCTTGTTCATGTTTGAGTATCTGGTCGAAGATCCTCTTCTCCTCCATCATCACCTCTCCTTGTACGGGGTTTCCGAAACTGGGACTCTCCATTTTTACCGCGTACCGGGCTGCGGCTCTGCCTGCGGCTGCGCCGAAGACTAGGCATTCAGTAAGGGAGTTGCTTCCCAGCCTATTAGCACCGTTCATGCTGACACATGCTACTTCGCCGGCTGCATATAGTCCCGGCATTCCGGTGAACCCGTGCATGTCCGTGTGCACGCCGCCCATCATGTAGTGCTGTCCTGGTCGTACGGGAATTGGCTCATGCTCAGGATCTATTCCGAGATATTTCTCGGCGAGCTCCTTTACGAAGGGCAGTTTGTCCTCGATGGTTATCTTGCCCAGGTGCGTGAGGTCGAGGTTTACGTAGCTGCCGTAGGGTCCCTCGAATCCCCTGCCCGCGTTAATCTCGCTCATCTCGGCCCTTGATAGAATATCACGGGGACCGAGTTCCATCTTGTTCGGGACGTAGCGTTTGAGGAAGCGTTCTCCATCCTTGTTCAACAGATGACCTCCTTCTCCGCGGGCGGCTTCGGTGATGAGAATGCCTGTATTCGGGAGCAGGGTAGGGTGGTACTGGACCATTTCCATGTCCTTCAGTGGGACCCCCGCCCGGTAGGCTAGTGCCATACCATCACCAGTCTTTATCCATCCGTTAGTCGTGAACTGGAAGATACGCCCACAACCTCCAGTCGCGATGATTACGGCCTTCCCGAGGATTGTTACTAGTTCGCCCGTCCGCACTTCTATGGCGGTTACGCCCTCGACCCGGCCGTCGTCGACCAACAGGGAGGTTACGAACCATTCATCGTAGCGCCGGATGTTCTCATACTTCAGCGAAGTCTGGAATAGGGTGTGCGTGGAGCCTCCTTCACGAAAAACTCGACCGAGTCTTGGTCGGCGAGAAAATCGCTCCCTTTTATCGTATCATAGGCATGAGAGTCAAAACTATCGTATTCGCGCGTGACTGCCGCCATTCCTCCCTCAGCGGAGACGGTGTGGCTTCGCATCGGGTAGACTTTCGAGACAACCGCGACATCTAGCTTGGGCTCAAGTTCAACAGCCGCTATAGCCGCGCGTAGGCCTGCGGCTCCTCCGCCTACGATGACGATATCGTGATTGTGATGCTCCAAGCCCGCAAATCCCTGCTGGATCGTCTTGGGTTAACGAGTTGGACCGTACTTTAAATGATCTAATTAGAAGGCGATTGTTCGACTCATTCAGACATTTAACATGGGGGATAGTCGGCGGCTAATTAGCGGGGACTTTGACAGCCTTGAGGCCTTCATTGTCCAGTCTAAGCTGAAGGGCGAACGCTCCATGCAGCGCGCCCAAGAATCTTGGCTCCATTGTGTTGATGTTTGCTAGGAAGAGTGCCGTAGCGTTTGGGACGGTTAGCAAATCAATTAGTTGTTTGATTCCGGAATAGACTTGTTCCCAACGCTCCCCCCGGATCAGCTCGGTGATGCTGTCGAAGACGAAGCTAGCTCCGGAGTTCTTGCTGTTGTCTAAGAAGTCCGATAGTACTGCTGCGACGAGCCCTAGTTCCTTGTCCGGGATCTGCATTTCACCATCGGGTAGTTCGTCTGGAACGGAGATCAGTGAGGACGCTGCTATGATCTTGATCATTCTTTTGCCCTTGATCGCTCTGTAGAGCTTGCTGGATTTGGTTGTGAACAGTACGCAGAGTTCGGCGTTACTGACTCCTTCGGCGAGGAATCTGTCGACTATTCCCTCATAGTCGGAGCTTGTTTCATATTCTAGAAGGATGATTGATCCTCTAATTTTCTGGTGATCGAGCTCGACCATGGATGAGAATGGGTCTGTAGATTCAGACAGATTCAGAAGTTCAATACTTGTGTTGCGGCGGAGGAACTCGGTGAGTTGTGGTCTAGGCGCTTTACTGCTTTCCAGCAGAAAGAGCTCGGCCGGCTCCTGACGCGTCCCGCCTGGCCCGCTGTCGGGAGGTGAGACTATGCCTTCAAGGTTTTCTTGGCTCAACTCGTTGACGAAGACGGTTGACGTGGGGCCGAAGCTTAGCCTGTCGGTCAATCCTTCACGGGGAATGTTGTGTCCTCCCCAGCCCTCGGAGACGATGACTCTTCCATTCTGCTTCCATTCGCTGAAATGAGATTCATGCCGGGACAAGTTCCCGACAAGCCACCCATTACTCGACGCGCTTATGATTACTCTCGCACCAGAATCGATTAGTCCCTTAAGCGTCGACGAGAGAAACGAGACTGCTCTCTTTCCTGAATCATGAAGAATCAGATATCGATGCCCCGCCTTGACTATGGTATCTGGAACAAGTTGTCCAGATGAGAATCCCCCGAAACCCAAGGGATAGAGTCGAGTAAGTGACATCAAAAAGAACAATACTGAACCCGTGATAAGCGCCATCTCCCATCCGTATGGAAGAAATATTGGAAGCAAGGGAGGCTGCGTTCCGAGTATGAACAGTATTGTGCCGACTGTGACGAACAGGGCCCAAGTTGTTGCAAGGGTGGCCATCGCCTTCCTGATATGCGGTGGCTTCGCTCGGCTTCGAGCAGATAAGAATAGGGTGGTTGGGTAGACCGTTCCGGCCAAGAGTAAGACTATGGTAAAGGGGAGGAACGAATTGGGAAGGAACAGGTTGAGCCCTATCCCAGCGAAGACAACTCCTTCATAGAATAGAAATGATGAGCGCGATTTGAGTCTCGACCAAGCTTCTCGAACCGTATTGGAATCCGGACAGAAATACAGGCTTGCGGCAGTTAGCCCGACAACAGCGAAAACCAAGCCTGCGCTTACATTCTCTCCATATGCTGCCCAGCTGTAGCCTAGGTTGCGAAACATGTCGAAGACAATGGCAGATAGAAAGTAGATGTTGAGTCGAACTAGGTTTCCGGCTCTAACTCCGGTTATGGACGCTTTATGATGGAGTAGGTGCCAGACTCCGATCGACGGAAGTATTAGTGCCGTAGCGTCAAGGTAGACTTCCGTGTACGTCTGGCACTACACTCCATTCGGCGAGACTTAGATGTTAGGGACCCGTGCTATCGGTTTCAATCTGGCGTAACTATCAGCGCTTGTTGAACGGTACTGTTCAACGAACCAGATGATTTTCTTGCTCAGCCGGCCAGCTGAGATTGAACTTGCTTCACTAGGGTTTCGTACTCTTCTCTCGTCAGCCTCCTCCTCCGTCTGGACCCAGTCCATATCGGTCGTCCCCACATCGGGTCTGTCTTGTAGCGAGGAACCAGATGCCAGTGAAGGTGAGGCATTCCATTACCGAGTAGTTCGTAGTTCATCTTGTCAGGATTGAAAGTCTTTGCAAGAGCTCTTGCTACTCGGGACATGTCCTCGAGGAAGCTTCTCCGATTCTTGTCTGTTAGCTGGTAGAGCTCTTCATCATGCCATTTGAGAGTGACGAAGGAGTAGCCTCTGAAGTACTGGTCCGGGTTCAGCTTTCCCACAGAAGTGCGGGATTCAAAGAAGATCAGATGCGCGGGTTCCCGTAGGGTCTTGCAGATCCAACAGTCCGGTTTCAGCTCGCCCAAGGTCGACAATTATCATTTCTGACGATTCAATAAATGTGTGAGCCACAACCGTCTAGATTCAGGCGGCGATTTCCTGACCTTCGCATCAGACTGACAAAGAAAAATGTTGGAGTTGGCGGCGGTTGTCGGACGGATATGCTAATGAACTAGACGGCGTCGACCTGTCACAGCCATGGAGTTCTTCAGACATTGTCCAGGATGTGGACGCAGGTTCCACATTAAACTGGAGAGCAAGAAACTTGTTGACCTAGAAAGGACGTCAAGACGAACGAGTGAAGGTCAACTCTTGCCCGGCGGGCCAGGGTATGGCGCGCGAATAGGAATCGATGTTTATGAAGGCAGACCAATAATCATTGACGTTGAACGATTCCAGTACGCGTACAAGTGTACACATTGTGGACACGAATGGTCCGAGAAGCATTTTGAGGAACACCGGGAACGTTGACAACAGGATCGAGATAACAAACGGAACAAACTCTGGACACGGGCCGTGCAAGCTTAGGCTGACCTGACGAGTCTACGGCTACAACAATCGTCCTGAGAACCACTCTACCTAATCTCTACCTCCTCAATACATTCCTTGGAAGTCAGAGTACCGATAGCCTAAACTAACGCTGTCAGGCTTCAATGTTCTATTCTTCGTTGACCAAGAAGCAGAGAAAGACCCGTCTCTGGCAGTTCGACCCATCCGTCTTCCAGCCGGGGCCCAGAGCTAGATTCCTTGAGCGTCACATTATTGGCCGAGCAAGATCTCTCGGAAAATACACGCTCTATGCTCTCGCTTTCTCATATCCTGTCGCACTTGTTAGTCTAGGAATTATCTTCGGCGGTCTCGTTTTCTGGAGTGCCTTCGCCGGCTCAGTAGGCCTCATGTGGCTAATCATAAGGAAGGCAGGCTATGCGAGGAATTTTGCAAACTGGGGAGTGGGCAACAGAAGGTTTCTCGGACTCTTCGGAGCCTTCGGTATCGTCCTAGGGTTCTTCTATGGACTCATCTCCGTGCGAGAATGGGTCTTTCCTATCTTTGGCGGAGTCCTAATCATAGCTCTCATACTGGGCGTGAGACTGTCTTCAGAGAAATAATCTCGGCATCTTCCTCCCCCTATTCACGCGGTTCAACATGTCCTTCCTGCGAAAACCAGAGGGCTAGTAGCCAGTGTTGAAGGGATCCGCTGCATACTAATTTTTCTGATCTTTACGTCTTGCATGTGTGATGTATGCTGTGACTGCTACGAGAATGACTAGGGCCGAGGCTAGTCCGAGACAGGGCGCGATCCACGCGAGTCTATCTGTGCGTAGCGCTGTGCCTCCGACTGAGGATGATGGGTTGACCACGAACTGTCCTAACATGGTTGTGGGATGGACTGAGCAGTAGTAGGTATAGGTGCCCGGCGCGAAGTTCACCGTGAAGGTGAGGAGGCTGGAGGTCGTGAACGGGTCGGAGCATATGTCTGCCCCTGGGCAGTCAGGCGTGGGACCATTCTTGTCAACGTCCACGAACCATCTGTGAAGAACGGCATCACCACTAGAGAGCTGGAGACTGACACCGTCTCCTTGGGTGACCGTGATCGTAGGGTTGGGCGTGGTTGTAAAATTCCACGCGTTGACGTAACCGACGAGGTTGATTGTATGGTTGATGGCTACGACTCTGGGTAATGGGAATAGGTTCGGTAGTCCGATGATGACTGCTGCGAGCAAGAGGGCTGAGAATAGGACTATAGAGAACCTACGGTTCAACATGCAAAGCACCGATAACGGTAGGAGGTTAATAAGATTATCCAAGAAATGACTATCGGACACCTTTCGCCTCTCGCTTGTCGGTGTCGATTATTCATTTTCACTGCAGAGAGGGTAGCGGCGAACAATCCCTAGGATGGCATCTAGAGTCGAGTCCACGCCGTTAGCCTCTAGGATGTATCTATCGAGTGCCCTAGAGTTGATAATTCTCTGTTGAAGTCCCTTCTTTATGACAGAGTCGGTTTCTATGGCCCTCTCCACCTGTCGCCTAATATCTGCCACATTCAGCATATTTGGGTCGCAATTACCTATGTTTGTCCACGTGCGACAACATCGTTAAATGAATTCACTCCGAATTGGGCATTACCGAGAGCAGATGAACAAAACGCACATTCTCGTTACTACGGCAGCTTTGCTCGCGCTTATGACATCCCTCGCCTCCATAACCCCTCTCCGCGCTCAGACTCCTGACTTCAACATCGCAGCAGCCCCTCTCGATATTTGCGTCAGTCCAGGCGAAGCAGCATCCTACCTCGTCACCGTCTCAAGCACAGGCGGCTTTCAAGGCAACGTAGACCTCGTTGACAGCATTGATCCAAACGCGACTAACGCCCCCACACTTTCTCCAATACCATCGAGCGTGAGTCTGACCAGCGGTCAGAATGTTACGTTCAGCCTAACCGCGTCCACAGTACAGGCTACTCCGAAACAGAGCTACACCATTACGATAATCGGAGGGACAGATGTTACTGTGCACTCTGCAACAGTCTATCTTACAGTCCGGCCCGCATGCGGATCTGTTGGCGGCTCCCTTGCACCCGTGAACAGTATTGGCCTACTGGTACCCTACGCTATCATTGCTGCAACTGTTGTCGGCGCAGGCGCGGGAACAGCAACACTACTCTACAACAGACGAACCAGAGTCCGATGATTCGAAAGCGAACCTCGAACTCTTCCTCTCTTTTTTCTCAACACGTCAAGCCTTCACCAGCCCCGGAAAGAATCCCTGAGACTCCACTATTGGTGTGATATGCCCATGTGGAAATTTTCTCTCTCTATCTTCCAGTCTTCTTCTAGTCCCGCCGAGGGCCTTGGTTGGTCTGTTCGCAGCAGAAGGAACGTCTTGGCTCGCACCTCTTCCATCATGTAGTCCCTCTCGTCCTCCAACCAGCCGAGCTTTTCCGGGTTGGAGGCTGATACGTATGCGTCCACGAATGCATTGACGGGAAGGTCTAGGCGTTTTCTCATTTCTTGCAACCGTCGGATCACTTCTCGCACAAAGCCCTCTCTAACTAGCTCGCTTGGAATCGTCAGGTCCACATAGACTCGTCCTTCTTCGAACTTCCCAATAGCATGATTCTCAGGTATCTCTTCCTTGAAAGAGACCATCTCGCTTGTAATCTTGTCATCCTTCTCATCCATATTGACTGGGAAGTGTCCTTCTTCCTTGAATGCGCGCATGAGCTGGCGACCGTCTAGTGAGCGGAGTCTCTCCGCGATCCTGTTCGCTTCTCCGCGAAAGGCTGGACCCAGAGCCTTGAAATTCGGTTCAACAATGATCTTCTTCAATCGTACTTCTTCTGCTAGGCTCACGAGTCGAACTTCCTTGGCGTTGGCCTGTTGGAGGAGAAGTTCGCGGAGGGTCTTGACGGTGCGTTTCACTATCGGCTTGTTGGCGACGATCAGGATAGTGGAGACGGGTTGACGGAGTTTGATCTTCTTTGATTGGCGTGCTGAGGCTGTGGCGTCGGCGATGTGTTGGATGATCCGCATTTGCTCTTCTAGTGTCTTGTTGATCCATTTCTTGTCTGCGCTGGGCCAGTTGGTCATGTGGATGCTTTCGGGACTCAGACGTTCAGTGCCTCTGAATGCTTCTCTGTAGATTGTCTCTGTGAGAAATGGCATTGCTGGTGCTGCGAGTCCCAGCCAGCTTCTGAGAGCATGGAGGAGGACCGCGTAGGCTGCGAGTTTGTCTCGGCTTGTTTTTTCTAGCCAGAATCGTCGACGGACGAGTCGAATATACCAGTGGCTGAGATCCCCAATTACGAACTCTCTGAGCGCTCGAACTGCAAAGTGGATTTCGAGCCGTTCCATGTGTTCTGAAACGTCATTCACCAGCGTCTCAGTCCTTGATAGTAGCCATTTGTCTTCTGGATGGAACGATTTCACGAGTTTTCCTCTCGCCCATTTGGTTGGATTGAACTTGTCGAGGTTCATGTAGAGAGTTGCGAAGGAGAAGACGTTCCAGACGATCTGGAGGTCTCTGGCAGCTGTCTCTACGGCGTTCCAGGAGAATCGGAAGTCGTCCCAGACCGTGGTTTGAAGAGTATAGAATCGAAGAGCATCTCTGCCATGCTTTTCGATCACATCTTCTGGGCTGACGAAATTTCCCTTTGACTTGCTCATCTTCTCTCCTTCAGGGTCTAAGGTATGTCCATGCATTAGGACCGCTTTGTACGGTGTCTTGTTGAAGACTAGAGTGCTGGAGCCGAGCTGGTTGTAGAACCAGCCTCTGGTCTGGTCGTGAGCTTCAACAATCGTGTCAGCTGGCCACCAGGCCCTCAGTTCCTTCGCGTTAGGTGGATAGTCTAGTCCTGCCCACGAGGCTACGCCTGAGTCGAGCCATCCGTCGAGGACATCTGGCTCTCTTCTTGCTCTGCCGCCGCATTTGCATCTTGTTTCTATTTTGTCAACGCCGTTTCTGTGGAGCTCGAATTTTCGTGGATGTTGAATGGCAATTTTTTCTAGTTCAGCTCTGGACCCTACCACTGTGTGTTCTCCGCATTCCTGGCATGTCCAGACGGGGAGCGGGGTTCCCCAGTAGCGCTGGCGACTGATGACCCAGTCGCGAGCACCAACAAGCCATGTGTGGAATCGTTTGGACCCTGCCCATTCTGGGGTCCATCGGACTCTCTTGTTCTCCTGGATCATTTTCTGCTTGAACTTGGTAACTTTGATG
>VBAW01000037.1 GCA_005888635.1 Candidatus Bathyarchaeota archaeon
AGCCCGGGCGTTGCTAGTTACTCTTCTTGCCCAGGTTGTGGTGCTTTACGTAAGCCCAGATTCTCTTGGTCATCTCAGAGGGGGAAATCTTCTGGCCCTCGCGGCCACCTAGTACGGTAGCTAGGGCAGAGTCCAGCTCGATCCCATAACCTCCGAAGGATGCTTTCTTGGTTGGCGTCAGGTTCACCTCCCTGAACCGAAATACACGGCGTATCAATTCCAGCAGGGCGTAGACTGGTCTGAAATCCGCATTGTAACTCCCATTCTACTCGCGGTCGTTACAGGCTTACGTTGCTAACCGCGCACGCGCGATGGTATCTGGGACGAGATCCTGCGTTTTGCCTCTAGTCCGTGTTATCTCTAGGCATTTTGACGAGTGATCTTGGACCTGAAGAGATCTACTCATAGATGTTGACAAGAAGAGTCCGGATAGTTTTTGTTGCCAAATGCTCGTTATCCTTGCGGCTCCTGCTCGTATCTCGTATTGACAAACTCACGATTAAAGCCAGAATCAATGGTAGATTCGAAAAATAAGCCCATCCTTGAAGAGTTGTCAGTCTACCCCCCCTCCCGGGGGGTGGCTAGCAAAAATCTTGAGACCCCTTGCGGAGTTAGAGCACGGGTATCTTGTAATGGAAGTAGACCCAGAAGGAGACAGCGATCATGGCTAGAGACAGTGCGATGATCGCGTAGTCAGCTGGTCGAAGTTTAAGCTGGAAGAGGGAAGTTCTGCCCTCTTTACCCGGGAATCCCCTAGACTCCAATGCCTCGGCAAGCTCAAGACTTCTCCGAATCGCGATCAACAACAGTGGAATAAGGATCGGGATATAATTCCGAACTCTCTTCAGCAGATTCCCTTTGTCCAGTTCCAGTCCTCTTGACCGTTGAGCATCAACGACTGTCTGGGCGTCAACCGCCAAGGTCGGGACAAGCCTTACCGCTGTCGTGAATGTGAAGGACAGCGCGTTGGGGTATCCGAGCCATCGCCGAGACAACCATCTAACCGCTCCAATCCGATCCAACGCGAGTCCAAGATCATCCGGAGACGTTGTCATGAAGAAGAGGCTGAATGATGTGAGCAGGACTAGAAACCTGAGAGTTAGAGCTATCGCAGACAGATATGATCCCGTGAACAGGTTCACGACAAAGATGAGCCCTGAAAGAAAAACTCCCGCTCTAAGCGACAGGGCCCATCTTCTAGCCACCTTTCCCACAAGCAGCAGTGGAAGCTGGGAGAGGAGCAGTGCAATCATCACGTAAATGTTGGCAAAGAGCAACGCGGGAACTAAGACAGCGATCACTATCAGGAATTTTGTCCGCGGATCCAGCAGGTGAACTGGAGTCTTCAGCGTTGAGAACTTGAATCCTTCAAGAGTTCTGAGCGACACGGACCTTCGCCTCCGAAAGTTTCTCCTCTAACAATATCCTGGCTCTGTGAACGTCAACAACATCGCTTGGAAGCCCATATTTCGTTAGTTCGCCGAAAAGCCGGCTCATCTGTGGCCTGACCAGAGACGCCTTCTTTACCAGTTCATCCTTTGACAGGACAGAATCAGCCGGACCCTGGGCGACGATCCTTCCTTGCGACAAGAGTATGACCTTCGGATTGGATTCTGCAACGAACTCGACATCGTGGGTAATCATAACCACAGCCTTCCCCTGCGAGTACAACTGGAGGATGAAGTTGCGCAGCCGCTCCTTCTGCTGGTAATCCTGACCGATCGTAGGCTCGTCCAGAATCAGATAATCCGGCTCGGTCGCGAGGATGGCGGCAAGTGCGACTCTCTTCCTCTCGCCTCCACTGAGGAGGAACGGCGATGTCTCAGCATATTCTGACAAGCCCAGAGCCTCCAGGGTCCGTATCACTTGGTTGTGAACTACCTCCGGCGCGAATCCGAAGTTTTTCAGTCCGAAAGCAACTTCGTCCTTGACCGTCTCCGAAAATAGTAGATGGTCCGGGTTTTGAAAGACGAGCCCTACCTTCCTCGACAGTCTGGCCACGCTAACCTTCCGCGTATCATCCCCGTCCACCAAGACCCTCCCTTGCGATGGTTTCAACAGCCCGTTCAGATGCTTGGCGAGAGTAGTCTTTCCAGCGCCGTTCTCGCCCATTATCGCGATGAAGTCACCACCCTCGAGGTTCAAGTCGATATCTTGTAAGGCTCTCTGACCAGAGCGGTAGGTGAACGAGACCTTCTCAAGGGTAATCACTGACTCATCATTCCTCCTAAGGATGACGCAGCGTCTTCTACCCGGGTCGGAACTTTCCCCGACACCAATCCGTCACGTCGAAGCGCAGCCCACAGAAGACTCACTCGGGGAATTCCAACACCCAATCCGGCCAGCAGATCGAACTTTTCGTCGAGAGTTTCTTCGAGATCCCCGTCGGCGACGATCTTCCCAGCGTCCATGACAACGATCCGCTCAGCGTATCTCGCGACGAGATCCAGACGATGCTCCACAACAACAATGGTGAGTCCCAGCTCTCTCCGCAGGTCATCTGTAGCCCTCATCACTTCTTCTGCAGTCCGAGGATCAAGGAACGATGTAGGTTCGTCTAGGACGATCACTGAGGGCTTCATCGCTAAAACCCCTGCGAGAGCCACTCTCTGCTGCTGGCCCCCGGACAGCTCGTAGGGCGCCAGATCTCTCAGCGGCAGGGTGCCGGTTACATTCATCGCCTCATCTACTCTCTGTCTAATCTCTTCCCTGCTCAAACCCAGATTCTCGGGCCCGAAGGCGATATCCTTCTCTACTGTCAGGGCGAACAATTGATTCTCAGGATTCTGAAACACGTACCCCACTCTACGGGAGAGTTCACTTGTGAGCTGAGTCGTCACACTTAGACCGTCGACAAGCAATTCACCCGTCCATTCTCCCTGATAGAAATTGGGAATCAGCCCGTTTAGACACCGACAGAGGCTTGTCTTTCCACAGCCGCTAGGGCCGGTTAGAAGTATGAACTCGTCTTCTCTGATGGATAGATCTATGCCTTGAATGGCCGCCCTTCGCGCGCCGACGTACTGGAACCCGAGATTTTTCGCGATAATGATCTCTCTGGGGGCATTGGCCACGACCTACTCACTTTCGGGTTGCTACTCTATCTTGGAAGATTCCGACTAGCGTGCTATATTAGGTCTGGAATGGCCCAGCAGACTCTCTGAGAACATCAACACAGATTTTCAAGATATCCTGTACCTGCCCAGGAACCGATAACCCGGCTGCTGTAGGATGACCGCCTCCAACCCCTCCTAGCTTCTTCCCGATGGGGATCGAAAGGTCTCTCGCCAAGTGGACCCCTGTCTTGTTGTGGAAATCCTCTGTAGCTCTCATGTTTACGCGAACTCTGTCTTTAGATTCTCCCGCTACAAAAGCGACGTGAGCTCCAAGGGACAATAACGCACGCGCGGCTGATGATTGATAAGAACCTAGGTCGGACGTGGCGACAATCCAGTTGCCCATCAAGATTATTTGGGATCGTCCTGCGGCTTTGAGACGAGCGACACGTTCGGATCTGCTCATCGGAGTTGACAGGATTTCTGATAGCCGTCTCGGGTCCGCCCCAGCCTTAACCAGCCCAGCGGCGACGTTGAAGGTCGATTCTCTTGCCAGCAAGAAGTGCTTCGTCTCGACGAATATCGCGGCAAGCAGCGCCCGCGCTTCTGCCATGCCAGGCTCCGTCTTGGAGGCGCGAAAGAGTTGGTACACTACTTCGGCGGCTGCAGCAGCAGACTCGTCTACGATCATCAACGAGGCGATCTTCGTGGTGTCGGGGTGTGGATGATGGTGATCAATTACAATTATTGGTATCTCGCCATGCAGGATCTTTTCTCCGATCTTTCCTAGCTGGTCTGGTGTGTTTGTATCGATTAAGATGGCCGCGTCCATGCCTGGGGGGAGGATTCCGTCGGGCGTGGCTATTCCCAAGTTTTCAAGCAGTTGTTTCGTTGAGGAGCTTACTCCTTCTGGGCAGACAATCTTTGTCGAGATCGCAGCTGAGAGCGTCTTCAGCAACGTTTGAAGCGCGAATGCGGAACATGTAGCGTCAGGATCCGCATTCTGGTGACAGAGTATGGCAATGACGTTTGATGATTTGATGTTGGAGATGAGCGATCGGAGATTCGAAGCCCAGCTGGTCCTTTCGATCTCGGTGGACTTCAGAGGATTATCTCTCAATTAGACGAGCTGGTTGGTCTGAGCTTCTCCTGCAGTTTCCCTTGAAGCTCCTTGATTCTTTCCTTGGTTCTCTCTTCCTGGCGACCAAGCACTGTAATCCTGGTTCCCAGCAGCTCTTTTCTCTCTTTGAGCTCTGTCAAGAGTGTCTGCCGGTCCGACTTGACCAGGAGGCTTCCCACGCTCTTGTATACGGGAGTCTGGTCAGTAACCTTGTCGAGTTCCGAGACGGCCTTGTCTGTTTCTGAGGCTTCGATCTCAAGCTGTTGTTTCTGGGTCATTACCGCCTGCAATGTCTGCTGTAGTTGCTGTAGTCTGCCGAGTTGTTCTTGTAACTGTGGTGGAAGCTCAACCTCTTCGGTCAAAAGTACTACCTGATGATCTCGAAATCATTCACCGTTTCTCTCCCTATAAAAGGGTGCAACAACATTCACGGTCTTTACTGCTACGGTGACGAACCGGAGAAAAGTGTTGGACGCTGCTCGCAACGCGACGATATCATCTGCGAAGATTTGCAATTCCAGAGTTCTGCCCCTCCGTTTCACGGAGACATGGGATCTGAATCCTGATGGTTGCTTTGTCTCAGGCAGGAGAGATCTGTAGACGGTTTCGGCGACTTTCGATGATGGCAGGCCGATTTCTATCGTGATCTCTGCAGAAGCGTTCTCGGATCTACTCTTCCGCGGGAGTCTCCGCTTCTCCCTGGGCTTGCTGTTCGCTCTTCGCCTCAACTTTCTCAACAGGCTCAGCTGGAGCCCTCCTTCTCCTCGCTCTTGGCTTCTTTATCGCGACGACCATCGACGGGGCAACTCGGGCACCGCCTCTAAGACTGTCAAGCTCCGTGGACAACGTGGAAGGACTCATGAGTCCTCGCGTAGCTCGAGCAGCTATTTCTCCAAGCTTTGTCGTCGGAGCGTAGGCACCTCCCGCGAACTTGTATCCGCATTTTCTGCAGTGCCAGACTCCTACACTCCATCTCTTTACACTCCTAAACATACACCTAGGACATTCGTGTTTGGAACGGAGACCAGTAACTATTGCAATGTACCGGCGTCGAGTAACCGTACCATATCGTGCGCCGAAACCGCCTGCTAAGCCGGTTTTGCGAGTCATCAGCCTTTCGCCGCGGCCATTACCTTGGCCCGGTTCTCTGCTGCCTTTGCAACTGCCAAGTTGACGGCCCTTTTCAATTCATCCGGGATAAAGCCATAGAGTCCTCCCTTCTGCATCGCACATAGGTGGCCGTTCTTGTCTATCGTCACTGTTAGCCTCGCGCTCATCACCTGCTCCTCTTCCAGTGATGGATCTACGACGATTGTCTTGTCGATCTTGGCGAAAGTAACCGCGACTGGGTGATTGTTGAGGGGTAGTTGATGATGTCCGCCCTTTTCGATCACTTCATCGCCCTTCATTTCCATCTTGGCGACCTTTGAATTGGCGAGTGCTGCTAGGGCGGCCATGGATGCTGCATCAATCAGATTGCCGTCGTGATCGAGCACGTAGACGTCAACGTAAACAACTTGGACCTTCTTTCCTTTCTGGATTACCAGGGATTTCAGATCGATAGCCTTGGACTCTCTTATCCCTCTGTCAACGACCCTGGAGAGTTCGATCGCCGCTTCGCTGGGGGGCCCCATCTCGAAGGATGGCGACGCGAGCGGGACTAGTTCCGCGTTCACGGTAAGGACTCCTTCTTCTGGGGTGTCTGGGAAGGGCTCGCCAGTCTCGATCTTTATCCCCGCAAGAACTTTTGATTTGCCTAGGTAGACTTGGGCTGAACCGTTTGCCTTTTCAATAAGCCCTACTTGGATCTGGATTGGTCTGTAGCTTTCTAGCCCTCTCTCGTCAATCCGTTTGCCCTTTGTAACCAGATCCACCACAGTCTTCTGTTCCAATTTGGCCACTGGTGGAAGTTGGGGAGTTGCTGACACTAGGCGACTATCTCCGGTTCCTCTCTTTCCTCAACCGCGTCTTTGATGGTCGCGTACTTCTTCTTGAGAGTCTCTCTCTGCATACTGTGTATTGTCTTGCAAGCTTCCATGGCCATAGATAGTCCCTGCTCAAACTCGGCAGTAGTGAGATTACCGTCCATTTGTAGAAGTGTCACAAGCCCCATGTTGGGTACGAGGGCAACTGGTAGATCTGCGTCCCCGTACTTGTCTTCCGCGTCAGACAAGTCAAGCGCCATCTTTCCTTGAATCTTTCCCACTGCACAAGCCGCAACCAATTCCTTCATCGGGATTCCGGCATCAGCAAGCGCGAGTGAAGCTGCTGTGATCCCGGCGCAGCGCGATCCACCGTCAGACTGGAGTACTTCTATGAAAACATCTATCGTAGTTCGAGGGTACAGGTCCGTTAGGACGACTGGTTCGAGAGATTCTCGGATGACTTTGGAGAGCTCCATTTCGCGTCTAGAAGGCGCGGGCGATTTTCTCTCGTCAACTGAGAATGGCGCCATGTGGTACCTGCATCTTATGACCGCTCTTTCCGGCATTGCGATGTGTTTGGGATGAGCTTCTCTCGGACCATACACCGCGACAAGGATCTTGTTCTTTCCCTGTTCTATGTAGGCGGAGCCATCGGCCTTGTCTAGGAGTCCGACTTCTAGTTTCAAGGGCCGTAATTGGTCTAAGCGACGGCCATCGATCCGCAAACCTTTCTCATCGATCAGTTTTTCAGGCTGTTTGGGTTCCGGCAACTTGTTCAACCATCCTAGATTTCGATATCATTTCCCTTATCCGGTCGGTAAGTCCTCTCGTATGTGCTTCACGTTCAACCATGTATATGGCTTCTACCGCGACTCTCTCGTCCTCTGGAGACTTGCCCCAGACGAGCACGACTCCGTTCTGACCTACAGTAATCTGGCATCTCGTCTCGTTCTTCAGCATACTAATCATCGAGCCCTTTCTTCCAATAAGGCGCGGAATCTTAGCGGCACTTATCTCGACGACCCGGCCTGTTGATATTTTCCCGAGTCCCGGACCTTTTGCGGTTAGGAGAGGATCTCTGGTTCTGTCAAAGTCGAGTACTTCTGCTAACACCATGTCTCCAACATCGAAGCTGGACGAAAGATCCCGTCGCCTCGGCCCTCTTGGACCAGGCGTCTCAGAGGCAGGGAGCATTGCCTCGTAAGGTGCCCGAATGTCCACAGACCATCCCGATAATCCAATGTCGACTATTCGACCGCCGACTAAGTCACCTGCACGTGGGAAGTATCCGCCCTTTAAGGGAACAACGAAGACTCTGTTACCGTCCACTTCCAAGATCCCGATGCAAGCCGAGAATATCTGGGTTCCAATCTTGTACGCATTGTCCCCAAGGAGATGATCGCCCTCTGCGAGAAGTTCTCCTGGAGCCACCACTTGTTTTGGTTCTGCTACAAGGACCAATCTCCGCTACCTCTATGTTAAGACCTTCGACTGAATAGTTCCCTGGGTCAGTCTCCCAACTTTGTCAATGAATGAGCCATACATCCCCGCAGGCATTTCAATAACGGCCATTAGAGAGCCGTCTGACTGCCACTCCTCCCGACTGACAGTCCCGAAGCTCTTGAACGCGTTATATGCTCTCGCTGCATGCTCAGGAAAAACCTTGACAGCGATACGCATCTGCTCCATCTTCAAAGGAAGAATGGGTCTCAACTCTTCAATAACCAACTTCGCCTGTTCTTCAGCACTCTTGTAAGGATCGATTGAGAGACGAACCTGTCCCATTGCTTGCTCGATTCTCAACGGCGGATGGGGAGTCCCGGTTCGAGGATCGATGGCGTTGCGGGTGATTATGGTCACGATCTGTCGTCTCTTTTCCTCAATGAGCTGCCGGCGCTGTTCAGTGGTGAGCTGTAATTCGCCGCTCTTCATTACCTCCTCGGCGATTTTTTGTGGGTCGGTCGAACCGAAGTGTTTCTGAAGCTTCTCTTCAGAGGCCCTAGTGCCCTTACTTGAGTCTGAGTATATTTCCTCGATTAGAAGCACTTGTGAGATGGGCACTTGTTTTCCAAGCTTGTAGTCTAATGCTGGCTCGGGTTTTACCAGTATTTCGAAGTGGTCTTGTCCTTTTGTTAGGCGAGCGGTTGTGTACTTGTCACTCATTTGCCAGCCGGAGCCTTTTTGCTAGCATCCATCCTTCGAAGATACTTGTCAACCTCCTCAACGGGGAGTTTCTGGAATTTTCCAGTCTCCCGCGGGATAATCGCGACTCGAATCTTCTGTGGCTCCGCCTTGCCTTCTAGCACCTTTGTCATACACTTCATTCCTAGCAAGAGAGCTTCATCCATTGTGAGGTTGTCCCGATATTCCGCTTCAAGGATCTCGTTTGCAGCGTCGCCGCCAGCCCCTATAGCCCAAGCCCGATAGGCGAAGAACGCTCCACTGGGATCTGTCCAGAATAGTCTGCTGCCTTTCTTGTCAACTCCTCCAAAGAGCATTGAGATGCCGAAGGGTCTTACTCCCGCATGCTGAGTGTAGAGCTGTTTGATCTCGCCGATTCGCCTTGTCAGGATTTCAATGTCGATGGGCTCGTCATACATCAGCTTGTTGCTCTGAGCATAGATTCTGGCTTGATCGACTAGAATGTGAGCGTCGCAGCTCAGACCAGCGACGGCGGTTCCGACGTGCTCGTCAATTTGGAATATCTTCCACATGAACGATAAATCTTGAAGTTTAGATCCGGCTCTCTCTTCCGCCGCGAGCACGACTCCCTCTGGTGAGGCGATTCCAAGAACGGTCGCGCCTCGCTTAACGGTCTCGCTTGCGTATTCTACCTGGAAGAGTCTCCCGTCAGGGGAGAACACGGTAATGGCCCGATCGTATGCACCGGGCACAGCAAACATCGACAAATTTTACACCTGGATAGATTTCGGAGAAGCGAACTCTTGGGTGCGTACTAAAACCTTTCCCACGATCCGTTTCTCCGATTATCAAAACGCGGGGTCGGCCCGTCGCAGAGAATATCATCCCGTGGAGAGGTCATGCTGGGACTGGCGTCCTCATTCCCCAAGATAACTGTCAAGGACTATGTAATATCGTCTAGCCTAACAGGCCCTCATTGGTCGGTCGGGTCTCCCAAACCGTTTTCGAGAGACTCCAATAGTTGTTTGATTTCCTCCTCGGGTTCCAGATTGGACTTGATTCTCCTCCGAAACGACAATTGGATCTTAATTGGGTCCTGATCCTTCATTCTAATTATTCCCCGGAAGACTTGTTCCTTGTCCAGACGCAAATGTAGCCCGCCACTAGCGT
Organism: Candidatus Bathyarchaeota archaeon; assembly: GCA_005888635.1. Classification (GTDB taxonomy): domain Archaea; phylum Thermoproteota; class Bathyarchaeia; order 40CM-2-53-6; family 40CM-2-53-6; genus 40CM-2-53-6. The sequence goes on from VBAW01000037.1 coordinate 9,414, forward strand.
CGAGGTGACTGCCCAATGCGCCGAGAATTGATGCACGATCAAAACTCGGCAGACTCTTCCACAGATGGTCCAAGAATGACCGAGCGGGTGCACCCCGAATGGACAGTTCAACCGTTCGAATCTCGTTACCATAATGTCCATGGAACCTTCGTGTCTCCGCCTTAGAAGGAAGAGCCCCCTCAGGAAAAACCCGGCTCAATGATTGAAGAACCCGATCTACATCTTCTGTTGCGTGGACGATTGACGATATCTTCGCGGAAATAACTTCCAACTCCGGAACACCCTCGGCTCCCTTGTACAAGCTTCGTTAAAATACTGTGATAATTGGGATATCTGGGAAATGTCGCAAGAGTTCGCATACAAGCAAGCGCTGATAATCCGATTAGACCTGAAGATTGGTCGGGGAAAGATTGCTGTCCAGTGTTCTCATGCTGCAGTAGGCGCCGCTGAAGACGCGCGCACACGCTTTCCCCAATGGTGGAAGGGATGGCTAGGAGATGGTCAGCGAAAGATAGCTCTTAAGGTGCCCGACCTCGACGCATTGTTGAATCTTGAGAACAATGCAAGGAGGAATCGGCTTCCCGTCTGTCTCGTCCGGGACAGGGGTCTCACTCAAGTGCCTCCAGACACGGTTACCTGCGTCGGAATAGGCCCTGCCCCTTCGAACCTAGTAGACAATCTAACTGGTGATCTGGCCCTTCTTTGACCTCACGGAGTCAGCGGAATCTTCCGGGACTCCGTGCCTGTGCGAGAGTATCTCGTATCGCCTCTTTGCATCAGCAACATACTCTGTGAACTCCGTGTCGATTGTTTCTTTGAAACTGGACCCGGTTTTTTGGAACAGCTTTCTAAGTATTATGCGTTCAATGACTTTCGAGGCCCCGCCAAGTGACTTTCTCAGTCCGGCCACAAAGTCCGTCACGCGACCTGGAATCTCTTCACGCGGGAGGGAACATATCGTCAGGAGATACTGATACATTGCTTGGCGTGGCTCATTACCAAGGACAGAGAGCCCTTCGTCAATACACTCTAGGAGAAGCTGCTCGAAAGGCTGGGCGCGCGTAGTCAAGCCCTGATTTCCCCAGAGGACTCCCTAGCACCTAACAATGGCTCCTCGTCATAGCTTCTTTCTTGTCGGGCTCCCTGTAGCTTGATGACCTTGAGACCTTCGAAATTGAAGCGCAGCTGTGATCGGAACAGACCTTGTACCGCTCCTAGAGCTCTTGGTTCAAGTGCGCCATAGTTTATCAGCACTAGAATTGAAGCTGTCTCGTTTTCCGTCATTTCTACTACAGATGAGAGGACACCATAGGCTTTCTCAAATCCTTGTGAGAGAATGATATCTGTGAAAACATCGAACACTATTCCGATTCTCTTCTTTGAAAGGGCTTGCAGGAGCTTGTCCACTGCATCTAGAAGAAGCGAGGTATCTCGCTCGGGCAGTAAGACTTGTTCATCGGAAAGTCTTGCAGGACTCGAGGTCTTTGTGCTGAAGCTGAAGAGACTGATGTTTCTCTGATCTCTGAACTCACGGTAAATGGGGCTACCCGCACTGGTGAAGATTGCGATCGATTCAACGTTTGCTTGGAACTCTCTCACGAATTTTTGGACGATTTCTTCGTAGTCGCTGGTGGGCTCATATTCTAGCAGCAGTCGGTTTCCTAGAATATCTTGATGCTTCATATTGAACATGCTCGAAAAAGTGTCTTGTTGCATCGCCAAGTCAATCACCCGCGCGGTCGGGTTGACTCTCTGGAGCAAATCAAGTATTCCCGCGTGGGCTCCATCTACGTTCAAAGCCCAGATTCGTCCAACGTGTCTGGATCTGGGAGTAGAGTCTGGGATCGTTATCGTGCCAATTAGGTCCTCACAGCGATCTAGGTCAAGTTCATCAAGATCCACTAGTTCTCTCCTTTCACCCGAAACAAACGAAGGTAAAGGACCGTCTAGCTCCCCTGATGATATCGATTCTATCGGTTGGATAGTAACCGAATGCTCCCCAGGGGTGGAGCTTAGTAGGCCCGAGCCTTTCAGTATGGCACGGTAGAATGGCACTTCAGCCTTTGTAACCTGACAAACTACGTCCTGCCCTGTTGCTAATCCATCCTTCACAAACGTCTCGACTAGGTTTCTCCGATCGGATTCGGTATTATAGAGCACTATCGTGTCAATGCGGGGGTTAGAGTACACAGCCCGGCTTACAGTCTCTCCTGACGTTACGATCCTTCCGAGGATTGTGGGTTCACGTAAGGCAAAGGCAATCAGCACAAAGAGAAGACTATCGGCGACAGATCCGATGCTCTGGGATGTCGGAAGGAAGAGCCCACCTGCCGCAACTTGGAAAAGCGTTAGCACACCGAAGCAAGCCCAACAGAGGCTGATGATTTTCATGGATAGAGAGGCTTTCCTGTCTTGAACGGTTTTCGACTGGTGGAAAAATGAGAGAACGGGCAGGGAGACGAAACAGACTAGCAGAAGAGCGCTCGTTGCAACGTACCAGATCTGATATGAGAAATAATAGTAGGTCACTCCCCCAAAGGAGGTTTGATTTAGCGACCAGGGATTGAAGATAAAACCAGATGCAGTCCAGACTAGGACGGCCGTCAGGAAGATCAGGAAAGGCAATGGCGGTTTTGAAACAAATCTTCTCAGTCTCCAGATTCGTCGAGGATCGGTCTCGTCACAGTTTCGTAGGAGATATGACGCGACTCCGATAGAAGTTGCCATGATCGCTGTTAATGCGACGTCAATGAGTGGGGATACTGGGACCTCAAAGGCGTGAGCGTACGTACTCTCGGCGAGAAATAGAATAAACCCTACATTTGCGAGAGCTATGAAGAATCCTGAATCCAGAAAGTACGTTTTCTTTGCGCGAAGAATGAAGTATAACGCTGAGCATGAAGCGGTAAGCGCCAGAAAGTCTAGGACGTTAATCAGAATGTTGACCTCAGGCTATTTCATTCTCTTTTCTCATCAACGATTTGGTTTTCGTCTTTCTTGAGTTCGTAGACTAGTTTGACCGAATCCTGATTCTCGTTGAGGCTTAGCTGAAAGTCAGATGATGAAGCAACCCCGAGTAAGCGCGCAATGTCAACTGGAATCAGGAGGTAGAGGCTATCTCTCAGCTTGACGGGACGGACCTTCAGTGTCACGCAGAGTCAACTTTGTAGGCGCAAAGTTGAACGGAGGGATGGGAATGCTGGAACCAGTGAGCATGATGTGCGGTTACAGCTGCAAATCTCCCAACGATTCTTCGTTGCCGGAGAGTCCTGCCCATCCAAACTTGTCCTTGATTTGGTCTGCCGCCTGCTGCGAGTTTTCTGCTTCTATCGTAGAGATTCTGTAGAGACCAGCCAGCCTCTTCGCTTTCTCGGTTAGCCCTGGGATAGCGACGAGAATCGACTGAGTTGGAGTGACGTCGAAAATCTTCGCGTACATTGAAGCGACGGGCACTTCGTCGATCTGCTTCTCGCTGGCTATGAGATCAAGCACTAGCACTTCGGAAGAGCCTTTCGTTGCGACTGCGTCAAACCTGTGCAGCGTGCCGGATCGGCCGGCGATCTGGCCGGGCATCTCCACTTTAAACTGGAAATCTTCGAGGACAACTCCTATGGGTTTCATGATCAGATAGCTACGCTTGAATTCCTCCTCCGCCTCAGAACCGAGCCTGTAAGCATAGATGTTGACGAATCCAGTGTCCCTTATGGTGAAAATGCGGCCACAGTTTCTGCATCGGTGTATTGGACTCGGCATGTCGGAGCGTTTTCCGCATTGACTACACTGAAACCAAGCGCCAAGTTTCTGATAATCAACTCCTGCCTCGAGTAGCTCCTTGTTGCATTTCGGGCAGAGCAGGCCTCCCTCCACGAGAAAGTTGTCGACGCTGTCTATGTTTCCACATGCGGTATGTTCCAGAAGAGTCTTACGTTCGATATCTATGGAATTGCAGTTAGGGCAGACATAATCGTTACTTACGTTGACAGATAAGCACGAAGGACAGACAAGAATTTTCTCGTGAAACTTGCGCTTGAAAATGCCCACGTCCCAGAGCTTTTCAACCAACTGTTTCGCGGCGCCCGAATCTCCCTCGACAATCTCCTCCACCTCTGGGTATCTGACGGTCTGATTCAGATCGAAGCTCGGGACCAGCTCAACTATTTCTCCTCTAACGAACTTACTTAGAAGTAGCTGTACCGATGGATCCTGATACAGGGCTAGCCTATCCTTCGATGTCACGCCTGGCGACGCCTAGTTATGTTATCGCAGACTCTTCTGCCAAACCGAACCGGGTCTCCAGCGATATGCGTTCAATGTACCCTTTTCGTGAAGGTTAGCGTATCAGAATGAATATGCTTTCGAGACCTCGGTGGGAGCTTTGGAAGATTCATGGCCGACACTGCGGCCGATCGATCGGCCAATTCTAGGACGCCAACCGGAATCCCGGGACTCGATAAGCTGCTGACTGGCGGCCTGCCCAAGAATAGAACCATTCTTCTATGCGGCGGTCCAGGAACTGGAAAGACGATTATGTCATCACAATTTCTGGTCAACGGAATACTAGACTACGAAGATCCGGGAGTCTATGTCAGTCTCGACGAGAACAAAGTTCACGTTTTTGAAGAGATGTTGGACTTCGGATGGGACTTTGAAGACTTAGAGAGTAACAAGAAGCTCATCTTTCTAGAGGCTTCCCCAATTAGATATCTTCCAGCCGAAATCAAAGTTGGAAAATTGACTGTCGGTCGGAAGGAATTTTCGATGGCAACGCTGATCGAAATGATAAAGACTAGCGTAAAGGAAATCGGCGCAAAACGGATCGTTGTTGATCCGGTAACAACCCTAGTCTTCCAATATGACGGAGTTGTTGCTCAACGCAATGCGCTGGTAGAGTTGATGGAAGCGCTCGCCGACACTGGCGCAACATGCCTGATCACGACAGAACTAAGACGACCCGGATTTGAAAGAAGCATAGATTACGAGGAATATCTAGCGCATGGCGTGATTCTGTTGCAGCAGTTGCAGGTGGGAAAATCGCTCCTGAGAGTTATCCAGATCGAGAAGATGCGCAAGACCCCTGTTGACAATCAGCCGCGACCATACAGGATTACCGACACGGGAATCGAAGTATTCCCAAGAGAAAGCGTTCTCTAGCTCTGCAAGCCGCTGCTAGTCGGCATGATCAATCCCAAACCCGGATCTCTGTTGTACGGTGTCCACGTAGTCACATGACGTGCACCCTTCATCTTTGGGACTCGAATGTATCTAGCGAGCCCGTCCTTTGTATCCTCTGCTTTCATTTCTATCACGCCGTCTACCTTGTCCTGAATACCCGCGATGATTGCAGGATGAAAGGCCTTCCTGGAAAGAGATGTTACGCAACTTGCTTTACAACTTCGGATCTTTGCAACTAGAGTGTGGAGAAAGTCGAATGAGGGCCTGACTCCACTCCTCTGCAACAAGGTGGTCAAAGAATCCATTGCCAGCAGGGTGTTGCTCGGGTCACGGGATTCAGAAAGTGCTTTGGAGACGACGATACTCAGGTCAGAGAGGCGCTGAGGGTCCTCGCTATACTGCTCTTTGCTCTTTACCCCTACAAGAAAAGAGTAGCAGTCGATGAAAACGAGTCTGCGGCGTCCTTCAATTTCGTATTTTTGTGGATCTATCCCCATCATACGCATGGATTCTCGCACGCTATCTGGAAAGTCGTCGAGGCTTGCGTAGACAACGTTCCTATCTTTCTTGAGTGCCTCGACAACAAGCTGGGTAAGCAGTGTTGTCTTTCCAGTAGCGGGATCTCCCATGACCAAGACAACGGAGGTCGAAGGATAGCCCTCGGGGAGGAGTTCGTCAACTATTCCTATCCCAGTCATTTCTCTTGATGAAGATCTCTCCGTCTCGTCTCCGGATGGAGGCGATATCAGTCTCTTTGATATCTCTCGTTGCAACTCTTGATCTCTCGCCTTGTTGAAGGAGACCGTCCTAACTTCCTTGAGAAGTCCGAGCTCGACAAGATCCGACACGTCTCGGTCTATCTCCTTCGGGTTCCGATGGATCTTATTGGCGATTCCTTCAACAGTGTCAGTAGATTCAGGGTTTTCGTGGAAAAACATTAGGAGTTCGGCCTTTGTCTCTGAACCGATCAGTTTCTCTATCAGATCTGCTTTTGGGGACCCCTTATCGAGCCGACCGCTACTTTTGTTCTCCAGAGGGGGCACCCTCAGATCCAGTATCGTATTACCGGATCTTGTCGGGTGGGATCGGGGTCGGTGCTAGGGCGAATCCCTCTCGGGTGATATAGTAATCATAGCCTTCAAGGCGGTGTTCTGTCCCTCGCATCTTGGGAATGTAGATGCGCCGTCGCACTCTCGAATTGTCAAAGCTGGCGTCAAGAACGATGAGGCCGTCTCCCAAGAATTCCTCGAAGTTCGTGCCCAACTGTTGCTTTCCCCACGGGACTTCGCTTATCATCAGTGTTGTGCAGTTGGCCGCTTCCAAGAATTTTAGCATGATGTGGAGGAAGCTCCTAGCCTCGGCTGTGCTTTCGAACGCTGTCATTAGGGCCGACAGGGAGTCGAATACTAGCCTTCTAGCATTGATGCTATGCAAGGCTTCGAGCACGGTCTCTAGTGCGGTGCTTACGCCTGCCTTCATGGTGGATTGTAGTGAGACTAGTTGGAGTTTTCCTTCCTTCTCTAGCCGATCAAGGTCCCAGCCGAAACGTCGAGCGTTGCGCTTCAGTTTTTCACCGCTCTCTATGACGGAGGCGTAGACTCCATTCTCGTTGCACCTGACTGCTCCGTGGTAGAGGAACTGCAGACCGAGGGTGGTTTTTCCCGTTCCGGGCTGACCAGCAACGATTATTGTGTCTCCCCTAGCTAATCCGCCTTCGATTATCTTGTCCAGGCTCGGGATGCCTGTTTGGGCCCTTTCATCGTTCTGCTGTAGGGTTGGGGCGATGGGTCTGCGGGTCTCCATTACTTCTCATCCTCCAAGGACCAGAGTTTGACTGGTCCGACTTGTCGGAAGTTGACCATTCGCTTAGCTCTAAGGACATGCAGATACTTCGATGCGGTGGACCGGTTGACCCTGAGGTCTCTGGCTATCTCGCCGATTGAACTGCTGGGTCTCTCACCAAGGGTGTGAACGATCTTATCTTCGATAATATCTAGGTGACCATCTTCAACTTCTAATCTGGTTGTCAACTCTGACTGTCAACTGAGAGCGTCAGCCCTGATTATCATAAAGCGCGTGTTACCGGCACAGCAAGCTAACAGTCATCCCGAAGCCGCTAAATGCTAATCTGCTCTAGACTAGGGATTGATGAAAGCTCCAGTCGTAGTCAAGCTTGGAGGATCTGCAATTACTGTCAAGTCAAAGGCTTCCACTGCAAGGCTCGAAGTAATTCACAATGCGATCAAGGAAGTCGTCTCCTACTCGGGGCCAATGGTTCTCCTCCATGGGGGAGGCTCTTTCGCCCATCCCTTCGTCTCAAGGGCTGCGCTCAGAAATGGGTTTAGACAGAAATCTCAGCTATCTTCAGTATCCGAAATCGAACTAAATCTCGACCAGCTGACGAGAATAATTGGGATAGGTCTCCTGCTTCGGCATAGGCCGTTCGTTCCGTTGGCACCGATGAGCTTCATGACGCTCAGACAGGGGCAGGTAGGCAGATCGTTTCTCGATCCCATTACGGCTGCGTTGCGCCTTGGCTTGATTCCTCTAATTCATGGTGACGTCGCATTCGATGAAATACGAGGTTGCGGTATTGTGTCGGCTGACCGAATTGCCTCCCTCCTCGGTGAGAAGATGGGAACTTCGAGGGTCCTATTCGGTTCTGATGTAGACGGCCTCTATGACGGAAATCCCAAGACCTCCGCGAAAGCTGAACTAATCGTCGAAGTCAATCGAAGTAACTACATCCGAGTGTTGAAAGGATTGAAACCAACTAGTGATGATGTAACAGGTGGCATGCGCGGGAAGGTGCTGCAGGCGCTTAGGCTGGCTAAGCACGGCTGCGAGAGCTATATCTTCAATCTCACGGAATCGGGAAACTTGGGAAGCCTGCTCAGGGGATCTTCATCCATTGGGACAAGATTCGTCCCTTGGAGAAAAGCGCGTCAATAAGATCTCGCTACTACTTGATCTGCGAGATCAGATAAGGCATCTTTGAAGGGGGAAGGCTTCAAGACGGATAAGCTCGCCTTGGCGTCTTCAAGATATTTCATCGCTATCTCCCTACACTCCCTTTCTGCAGGAGTCTTGTTCACCATACTTCTGGCCTTCTTGAGCATCTGTGTCGAAACTCTTTCAGATCCGACTATCTTCTTCAACTCCTCGCGGTCTTTCCGAGAGAGGAATCTCAACGCGATCAAGATTGCGGCGTTTCCGAGTTTGTGTTCAATGATGTCCTTGGCTTGTTGTTTCCCTGTCTTCTCTCCACAAATATCCAAGACGTCGTCCATTACTTGGAATGCGAGTCCTGCCTTCCACCCGTAAGTGCCGAGAGCATTTACGATGCGGGTTTCTGCGTTAGCGGCGTAAGCACCTACTTGGCCCGCCGCTTTGAATAGAGAGGCGGTCTTTTTTCCGACCATGTCCAAATATGTCTTGAAAGTCGGTTTGGAGATTCTGTTTTTTATAAGGTAAGGGTCGGTTCTGCCTGCTTGTTCAAGTAACAGATCCAGTCTCTCTCCATCGATTATTTCTTTCATAGTCTTCACCGCAACCTTTCTGACGTTCCTATTGGCTGGTAGATCTTCGATCAAGTCGTCTAGAACTTCACGGTAGAACATGGCAACTAACAGCGCGATCGAGTCCCCCATCACAACGCGTACCGTTGGCCTTCCTCGTCTGACTTCTCCTCGATCAATTAGATCGTCCATGACGAGTGAATAGTTATGGATCATCTCAACGACTGCTGCGGGCTTGATAGCTCGCTCGACTCTTCCGCCGGCTGCGGCGCAGCTTAGGACTACCATTGCTGCCCTCATCCGCTTTCCTGCAACTTCAAAGTGATAGCTGAGTGCAGGTCTAAACTCGGAAGGAGCACCGCGGCTTAAGGCATCGAGAATAACCGGGTCAGCCTGTTGACCTAGGCGAATGAATCGCGCGAGGCCTGAGGGGCTCATTTCGACTCTTCAGTCAAATCCGAGGATTCTGCAGGCCCTGATACATCTGCTCGCCATGAGGATTCCCAGCCTGCTGCACCGTTCAATTCTTTGCTATGTCTTGGGACCAAATTATTCTTGGAGCCCTGGGTGATGATGATCCATAAGGATAACTTCGTACCAGTGACTCATACCATCAGAATAGAGATGGTAGGAATCCCGGACAGTCAAGTTCGGGTATCTTCTTACTACCCGTCTCTCGGCGACGGCCTGGAGGGAAATGGATCTGGTGAACTTGGAAGATCCCATCGCTTTCTGTCTTCTTCCGGAAGTCGGCCTCGGTTTCCTCGCACCTCCACGTCTAACACGGACTCTAACCATGACAATTCCGGGTTTTGCCTTGTATCCTAGGCGTCGGGCGGTCACGAGTTTAGTAGGCCGCGGAATTCTCTTCACGACGGGCTCCTTTCTCCAGCCGATCGCGGACCGCCTGAGCCAGTCACGGAAATCGGGGGTGTCGTCGCGCCACCAGCCTTCCATGTGCGAATAGGCCATAGGATCCAGTCTCGGCGCTCGGGATAGAAACACATCTGATAAGGCTTACTCGACGGCGCGGAATTGAACACTGTTAAATCTCACCTTCTTAGGGGACCGAGAATCCTCTAGAGTAGAGGGCTTCCGATGGCTCAAGACGTCAAACTGTTGAAGCGTGCTTATGCGCCTGCCCGACTAGCAATGAAGTATCATCCTTACTATCATGGGAAGATTGAGATCAGCTCAAAGGTTCCTGTCAACTCCTATGACGACTTTGCGATATGGTATACGCCAGGCGTTGCGGACCCGTGCCGAGAGATTCAGCATAATCCGGAGAAGGTGTACGATTATACTAACAAGTCGAACAGTGTGGCTATCGTAACGGATGGTACTAGAGTTCTAGGATTGGGTGATATTGGTCCTGAGGCTGGTCTGCCGGTGATGGAAGGCAAGAGTCTTCTGTTCAAGTATCTGGGAGGCGTAGATGCCTATCCAATTTGTCTTGGAACAAAGGTTCCTGAAGAAATAGAGAATGCAGTCCGGTGGCTGCAGCCTTCCTTCGGAGGAGTCAATTTGGAAGACATCTCGCAGCCAAAGTGCTTCGAAATTCTCGATGCGCTGAGGAGTGACTTGGGTATACCGGTCTGGCACGATGATCAACAAGGAACCGGGACGGTCGTATGCGCTGGCCTGATGAATGCGTTGAAGATTGTTGGAAAGAAGATGAAGGATTCCATGATTTGCATGTTAGGAGCGGGGGCTGCGAGCATCGCGGTTGCAAGAATAATAGTTGAGGCAGGTGTCAATCCGGGAAACATAACTATGGTTGATAGTAAAGGGATCTTGAGCAAGGATAGAACCGACCTGAGTGAGGACTTCAAGGCCAAATGGGACATGGCTCTCAAGACGAATCGAGAAGGACGAACCGGAGGGTTGAGCGAGGCGATTAAGGGAGCTGATGCATTATTGGCCATGTCATCCTCTGGTCCGGGGGTGGTTTCCGGCAAACTCATCGAGACCATGAACGATGAGGCGATTGTTTTTGCGTGCGCGAACCCGATTCCGGAGATCTGGCCTTGGGAGGCGAAGGAGGCGGGTGCAAGGATCGTTGCGACTGGTCGTTCGGATTTTCCTAATCAGGTGAACAATTCTATTGGGTTTCCCGCGATATTCCGGGGCACGCTTGACGTGAGAGCGAAGATGATTAGCGATGAAATGTGTATTGCAGCTGCGGGAGAGATCGCGAAGGTCGCAGAAGAAAATGGTCTCTCCGAGGATAGAATAATTCCGAGCATGAGCGACTGGGAACTCTTCCCCAGAGAGGCGGCCGCTGTTGGGGCTCAAGCCGTGAAACAACGCCTAGCGAGAACGCGGCTAACTAAGAAGGAGCTCTATGAGAAGGCAGTCGGCATGATCACTCACGCGCGCAAGTCTACTGAACTGCTCATGCGTCGAGGTCTTATCAAGAGCCTACCGCAGACTTCTCGCCGGAGAAGGAGATAGGCGATCACTCTCAAGATCGGAGTAATCGGCGGCACCGGGGACGAAGGCTACGGCCTAGCCCTGAGATGGGCGAAACACGGCTATGAAGTTATTATTGGATCGAGAGATGCGGACAAAGCCAAAGCGGCTGCAACAAAGATTCAGACAATTATAGGCAGCAGTTCTAGGGTCTACGGCCTCGTCAACCCGGAAGTAGCATCGAAAGCAGACATTCTAGTCATAACTGTTCCCTTCGCGGCGCTCCCTGACACCATCAAGTCGCTAAAATCTTCCATCAAGCCCGGGCAGATAGTAGTCAACGTGACGGTTCCGCTCGAAACCGCCGTCGGGGGCTCAGCGACGCGGACAGTCGGGGTCTGGGATGGGTCAGCGGGAGAGTTCACTGCTAGATATCTGCCGAAAGGAACAAAGCTGGTCTCAGCATTCAACAACGTAAGCGCCGAACTATTGAACGATGTTTCCAAGCAAGTAGACTGCGACGTCTTAGTCTGCGGTGATGACGAGGATGCGAAGAAGGTCGTGCTAGAACTCGCCCGGGCGATTCCGGGGGTTCACGGTGTGGACGCGGGACCCTTGAGTAATTCGCGGACTGTTGAGCAGCTAACCGCGCTTCTTGTCTCACTGAACATCCGATATAATGTCAAGACGGCCGGGTTGAGAATTACCGGCCTTCATTCAAGCACTTGATTTCCTCGTGGTAGTAAAGTGCAGGTTGGAATTGTAGGAAAGCCGAACGCGGGAAAAAGCACGTTCTTCAGCGCCGCCACACTGACGGTTGTACCGATCGCGAACTATCCTTTCACAACAATCAGACCCAATCGGGGGATCTCGTATCTTCGAACGAAGTGCGTCTGCAAGGATCTTGGGGTTGAAGATCAGCCTCGTAATTCTCGATGTATTGATGGTGAAAGGTTCATCCCTGTTGAACTGGTCGACTGTCCGGGTCTGGTACCCGGAGCCTCCACGGGAAAGGGCCTCGGAAATCAGTTCCTAGACGACCTTCGGAAAGCAGACGCTTTGATCCATGTTGTCGATGCGTCGGGTTCGACGGATTCTGAGGGAAAACCTGTCACGGCGGGGAGTCACGATCCACTCGAAGACGTCAGCTTCCTTGAGAGTGAGCTTGAGGCGTGGATGTACCAGATACTCTCGAAGGACTGGGACAAAATCACGCGGAAGGGCAGTTTGACTGCTGAGGAGCTGGCCCAATCAGTCGCGGAAAGACTCAGTGGACTCGGTCTGAGGAAGTTTCAGGTCGAAGGAGGACTCAAGCAAGCCGGTCTTAACGAGAAGCCCTCGCAGTGGTCTCGTGAAGACACCATGCGTCTTGTTGGATTGTTAAGGAGAGAGTCCAAGCCAATGATGCTGGCGGCGAACAAGATCGACCTCCCCTCCTCCAAGAGCAATGTGCCACGGTTGGTGGCGTCTGGGAATCTTACGGTCGCTTCTTCGGCCGAGGCGGAACTCGCGTTGAGACGGGCAGCCGAGAAGGGGTTGATCTCCTACAAGCCTGGAGATTCAGATTTCTCTCCCGGAGCCTCCGTGAAGCTGACGTCGCAGCAAGAGGCTGCGCTAGAAATGATAAGGAAACAGGTGCTTTCGCCGAACGGTGCGTCCGGGGTCCAAGAGTGCATCAACTCTGCCTTCTTCAAGCTGCTGAACATGATAGTTGTCTATCCGGTCGAGGATCCGGAACGATGGACCGACCATTCTGGGAATGTTCTGCCTGATGCGATCCTTGTCCAGAAGGGATCGACCTTGAAGGATCTCGCGCTCCGGATTCATTCGGACCTAGGCGAGCACATTCTATACGGAGTCAACGCTAGGAGCGGAATGCGCCTCGGAGAATCATACGTCCTGAACCATGGGGATATTGTAAACATCGTCAGCGCGTCCGGGCGTAAGTAACCAGACAAGGCATTTCTGATCTCCCAAAGAGCTATTTTGTGTCGCGAGGAGCAACTACTTTTGACATTTTCTGACGAGGGGTCCCGCCAGTTGAAGCTGATCCGGGCGAGCCTCACGTTTCAGGGCGCAGAATAGAACAGTCGACCGTTTCTCTGATCGCAGATTAAGCGTAGAGGTCAGCGTGAAGATCCTGCGATCTCAAATCGCCCGCCCCGTTTTCAGATTAGGGCTTGTTCCGGGCGATTTGTCCGGTAAGAGAATCTGATGGTTCTGTAGAGTTCTCGAGATTTGAGTAGGCCCCGGAGGGGTCGAAGAGATTTTCGTGGTGAATGAGAATTTTTTTTCTTACAGGTTCCAGCAGAGCTTAAGCGGTGAGCTGACCGAGCAAGACAAGAATCACGTGTGAGACCGTTTCAGCCCTACTAACCCAAAGCGACGTGCCCAGAACTGGACGAAAAGGAATCGATACGATGCCTGACCAGTCCATGAACATACCAGACACGACTTTCACGCCCATCAGCTTCAACGGTTTTTGTCGAGAGCGTCTTCTCTCCAGAATGGTTGGTCCAGTGCGACAAGCCCTCCTCCAGTTCAGCTACAGGTATGTCCGGAAACGCTACGGTGAGCTGTTCGAAAGTTAGCTCAGCAATAGGATTGAGATATGGATCACCAAAGCGCTCTTCGAACACTTCGACTATTCGCTCGATCGGCAGGGCACGTTCAATGGCTGGTACGTGATGGTGTTTCATCTTAGATTGTTTGCCCAACGGTCTGCCCCAGCCACCTAAGAAGTCAGGGTTTCGCAGTGATTTGGCGATTCTAGTACTCGGTCGTTGAAGTCAAAGTTTCTACTCTCTGGTCGGTTCGCCGCCGGGTGTGCCATGTGAAACGAGGGATAGAACTGTCAGGATGTTTTGTACCTTGCGTTAGAAGGAACATCCCGGTCAACGATTGCGCCAGGTCCGACCCAGGCCCCTCGACCTACCTTGACCCCCGGAAAAATCGACGCGTTGATCCCGGTCTTCGCCCCGTCTCCAAAAACGGCTCCAAGCTTCTTTCTCCCACTATCTACCCAAGAACCACGGACCTTTGACTTGATCTGAGCTTCGTCAAATCGCAGATTGGCGGTTATGGTGCCCGCTCCGAGGGAGCATCCCGCACCCAGGATGCTGTCTCCAACGTAGGAGAGATGCGGGATTTTTGTGTTCTTCATTACTATGCTGTTCTTTATCTCGCATCCCGCCCCAACCTTCACGTCGTCTCCGAGCGACGAACAGGGTCGCAAGTAAGCGTTCGGACCTATCTGGCACTTCTTTCCCACGTGAACCGGCCCCTCCAAATAAGAGCCTGACTTCACAACCGACCCTTCCTCTAGAACTGCTAAGCCTCGAATGTGAACCCCTTTCTCTACCGTCCCTTTTGAAACGGGTCTCTCAGATTCTACAGCCCACTCGTTGGCTTCGAGCAGATCCCAAGGATAGCTAATGCCCAGCCATCTCCGTGGGCCTAGGTCCTGCGCATGCACGGGCAGTCCATCGCTCATGAGAATTTTCAGCGCGTCAGTCAATTCCAATTCTCCCCGTATCGACCGTTTCGTCTTTCTTATCGCGCTGAATATCGACTGGTCCATCAAGTAGATACCGGCGTTCACCGGCCCGGGTTCAGCCTTGGACGCCTTCTCTCGTATCTCTGTGACCAGGCCTCGTCTGGATTGCAGCTTGCCGAAAGGGGAAGAATCTTGAACATTGGCCGTTCCAATTGAGATGCCTTTGTTCCGTCTGGCTTTTGCCAAGAAGTTTCTGGGGACGCTGGTATCATAGTAGTCGTCTCCGTAGACGACTAGAAACGTGTCCTCGCCCCGTAGCTCTCGGCTACATGTTCCGAGAGCGTCTGCTGTTCCTTTCGGAGTTTTTTGATTAACGTATCTTATTTCTGAACCAATGGCTTCTCCCTTTCCAAGTCTATCGCGGATCTTCTCGTTGCGGAATCCCACGACTAGGATTATTTGGCGAATGCCAGCACGTGCCAGCGCCTCCAAAGTTCGCTCTAGAATCGGTTTGTTGGCGATCGGGAGGAGTGGCTTTGGAGTGTCTTCGGTGAGCGGCCAGAGTCTCTCGCCTCGGCCCGCAGCCAAGACGACCGCCTTCAACTAGGCCTTCCCCGTCAGGACCCGTTTGACTAAAGAGAGCGTTTCTTTCATTATATGATTCGCCCTTGTTCGCTGCTTTGACTCAGTTGTAATCCGTATGACTGGTTCTGTGCCGCTCTCTCGGACCAAGACCCAAGAATCGTCAGAGCTTACCCGGACTCCAAACTTTGTCTCAATGGTGGAGTCCTTTCCGATAACTTTCTCAAGTTCTCGTGAGAGACTCGTTACTGAGCTCGCGGACATTTTCTTTGTGACAATGACGCTCTTCCGGACCATGAAGTATTCCGGAATCTCATTGACCGCTTCGGAGACTGAGAGATCAAGCGTTTCAAGTTGCTTGAGGTAAAGGAGCCCCGAGAGGATTCCGTCCGGACAGAGATTGTATTCTCCGTGAATCCAGGCGCCTGAAGGTTCACCCGCGAACGAGGCTCCTACCTTTTTCATTTCGACTAGGAGCTTTGCGTCTCCTACTGGACCTCGCATGAGTTTTGCTCCGTATTTGACCGCGGCCTCTTCGATCGCCATAGAGGCATCAACCGGGACGAGAAATGGTCCTTTCAACTTCCTTGCAAGGCAGGTGATATAGGAGCCGAGTACTCTATCTTGAAGCGGACAATTACCTTTCTCGTCGATTATGTAGACTCTGTCCCCGTCACCATCAAATGCAACGCCCGCGTTAGCCTTGGCTGCTGCTACTACATTGCACAAGGAGGCTTCGCTATCTCTCGTCGGTTCAGAACCACGACTCGGAAAATTCCCGTCTGGGAAAGAGTTCATCGCCGTGGCTTTTGTGGATGATTGACGGTATATTTCCGGGGCTAGCTGGCATGTCGCGCCATTCCCGGGGTCCAGGACGATGCGCCATTCTTTTTCGAACTGTATGTGACTGAGACGTTCTTTGTACTCAGTTGGTTTCGCCGTCTCAATTTCGTGCAGTTTGACCTTTGGATTTTTCGCGTTACTCTTTGGGTTGGTCCGAGATCGAATGGTCTCGTCGTCAAACGTCTCGCCTTTCGAATTGAATATCTTGAAACCGTTGTATTCTGGAGGGTTGTGGCTCGCCGTTATCATGACCCCTCCGGATTCGTGGGTATGGCCAGACTGGTAGGCTAAGGCGGGTGTTGGAATCATGTCGTAGTCCGTGATCCGCGCGCCTTGCTCGAGGGCTGCGGAAAGGAACGCGGATCTTAGTACTGAGCTTGAGAGTCTTGGGTCTCTTGCGAGTGCTAGTTTGAGACCGAGGTCGCGCGTTATTATCTTGGCGAGTTCGAAAGCTGTGTCCGGGTCGATGGTTTCCCCATATTTGCCCCGGATTCCAGAGCTTCCGAATTGAAGCGTCAATCGATTCGACTATTCTGCGGGCGTCTCGGCAATTGGTGCTACAATTTCTTCTTCGACAGGCTTTACTTCAGGTGCCTTTTGCATTGCTTCTAGAGGCATTGAGAGTAGTTTTGATTTCCTCACGCCTACGTGTCGGAGCGGGCAGACCTTCTTGGCCTCGTTGTACACATCGGACCCCATTTTTCCGAGGACCATTTCATGGCAGATCTGGGAGTAGGTGAGCTGCGATGCTTTCTGCGCGACAATCTTCCCCATCACCTGTCTTACAGCGTGTTCTTGGGAGCCTTTGATGCGTCCGTGGCTGAATGCGACGATGTATACTCTCGTCAGGTACTTGTCGATCGTGCTGGCGGTGAAAATGCCGTCCATTCTTGTGCTGCCCCTTCTAACGAGGCTTCTGAGATAGTCAGTTGAGTATTCATGGCTCTTGAGGATCGTGTCGCATCGGTCGCCCGTATTTGCGACGACTAGGAAGTAGAGTTTGGTTGATTGGTGAGCAAAATCGTTCGTAATTTCGTAGAGTGTTGTTTCAACCACTCTTCCTATGAGTTTCTTAGGGTCCTCAACGGGAATACTGGCGACGCTCATCTCTCCGAAATAAGACGGGGTGAATACGGAATACCATTCCTTTGCTCTCCACTTGTCTCTTACCTTCTTTGTGGCTTTTGACATGAGTGTTAGTTCGTCTTATCCTTCACGATTCCATGTAATGTTGATCTCGCGGCTTGAATACAGCGCAAAACGTCATCCAAGGTGGATATGAAGGTTTCAATCTTTCCTGAGTGCGTGATTGTGAAATACGCATTTTTCGCGGAAACTCGGGGCTCGATTTTCAGGCCTTCCATCCCAATGTTGTCCGGTTCTATGGATTGAACGATTGATTCTGCCATTGCTCGACTAGCGACACGTATTCGAATTCTCGCCCTGATCATGCGAGCACCTCGTCCAACGACTTTTCGAGATCGCCAAGGAGTCCGTCCAGCTCGCTACTCTGGATTGTCGCTCCCGCGGCGATTGCGTGTCCTCCCCCGACTCCACCATATTTTGGTGATAGATTTTGGAGAATCTTTCCGAGGTTTACTCCTTTCTGGACGAGCTGCTCTGTTGCCCTCGTCGAGACTTTTGCTTCCCCGGACCGGGTCAGAGTCGTTACGACGGTCACTTTTGATTCGCCGAAGAGTTTTGATGAGGAGATTAGAGAAGATACTGCCCCGGTCATGCTTTCGTCGATTATGCCTTTTCCGTTGACGATCACGACATTCTTCCCTGTTCTAGTTGCATTGGGTGCTGTTGCGACCCAA
Source organism: Candidatus Bathyarchaeota archaeon (assembly GCA_005888635.1). Taxonomy (GTDB): domain Archaea; phylum Thermoproteota; class Bathyarchaeia; order 40CM-2-53-6; family 40CM-2-53-6; genus 40CM-2-53-6. The sequence goes on from VBAW01000037.1 coordinate 27,257, forward strand.
TTCATGTATTTCGAGAGTTGGGTCTTGTACTCAGAGTAGAGTTGCTGGGCCTGCTGGTATGATTCTCCACGGTCTCCTATTCCAATTGCGATTCCTAGCCCTGCCCGGTTCATCCTTCCGCACGAGTTCAGCAGCGTTGCGAATTCTCTCGCGTCCCGGAGAGATGTGCCAGGTTCTTCCCTGGTCAACGTGTAGACTGATCCGATGAGATTCAGGACAATCTCTCCTGGGAATTTGGAGGAAATGGTATGTTCTATGATCTTGTCGACGATCCTACTCTTTTCTTCTAGAGACAGATCGGAGATAGTCCGCCATCTGTCGTCTACCTTTGTCGGAATGCCAGCCGCATCTAGAAGGGCGAGACATCGATCTTCTTCGCCGCTGAGGCCGGGGAGAAATGGGTCTGTTGTCGAGGCAATCGCGCGATGGATGGGTCGAGTTTGTCGTCCGAAGAAGATGAGGTCTTTTGTTACCTCGATCACCTTTGACTCTATCGCATCTTTCAGGATGTCCGCGTTCAGACCCTTGAATCGTCGCTCCGGCCCTTTGTCCTGCTGATCTCCCAGAGCACCCACGATGGCCATCGCTGAGAGATCGGTGTTTCGGGAATCCAGCGCTTTCGCCAGCAGGTAAGCCGTGCCGGCACCGCTAATCTCCTCGGATCCGTCGAATCCCAGAATGTGCGTGTTGAAGTGGTGTAAGTTAGATCCGGGTTCTCCGAGGGGCTGATGATGGTCAGCGACGACAATGTCTCGGTTTCTGAGAATCTTTGAGATAATCTCCAGATAGCCACTACCAATGTCCGTGAAAATTACTAGATCAGATTCTATCGCTTCGATCTGGTCTAGTATTCTCTCGTTGACACTGTCGATGATCCTCAAGTGCGGGACGGACCCTAGTCGGTTGACTGCGCTCAGCATGATGCTGCCCGCGCTGATCCCGTCAGCGTCGAAGTGGCTGGCGAGTAGGATGGTGTGGTCTGAGGCTTTTTCTCTTATCAGGGAGGCCTTTTCAGATGCTTGTTTGTGGAGGCGGGCGAGCTTGTCTCCATCGCTACTTGAGCGAGGCTGCAACCGGCTTGTGCTCCCATTCCTTGGGGATTCTCCCTACGCTTCGGTAATAGCTGGATAGCCTATGAATTTTCGACTCTAAGAGAGCAAGGTCCCGTTTGTTGGGATAGTCCTTCCGGTTCCTCTCTAGGTGCCTTGTCACATTAGTTGCTCTCCTTACCAAGAGCTCCAAGTCTTCAGGGATCTTCGGCTTGTTCTCTTGGGGGATTAAATGCTCAAGGCGTTTCCCAACAACCTGGGAGACTAGTGGAATGCCGTATCTGTCGCGCAGGATTTGACCTATGATACTGGGAGGATTTCCTTCTTTGGAGAGCTTGAGAACCAAATCCTCAACCTCTTCGGGTTGATACTTGAACCAAGCGGGCGGACGTCTACTGACCGGTCGGGTTGAGCCTGAGCTTCCTCTCTTTCCAGAGTACATGCGAGCCATGATGTTTGACTTGTCCCTTTCCGCCGTTTCTGAAGGTGGGACGATGTCCCGCTTTATTTAAGTCGAGCTAGAAGTGAAACCTTTCGGCAACGAGGCCTCGTCGCGTTCTCGGGTAGATCACTGGAACATCTTGGGAAGCAAGCGCCGAGCGGAGTCCTCTGTCGACTGTTGCCATCCCCGTCTGCGTTTTCTCGGTCAACGCGCATGCAATTAGGGCTGCGTCTACGTTGGTAGGACCCACCTTATGCTCTATGACTGGAATCCTTCTCTGTGCGAGAAAATCGAGGCTGGCACTCGCAAAGGCATGAGTTGATGCGGAGGCCTTTCTGGCAAGACGTTCTAGTTCAAAGACGACTATGTCGAGGACCAGAATTTTCACATTCCCCGGCACAGCAGTCCTGATCTCCTCCTCGGGATCTCGATGCTGTTTGAGCATGGTTAGTAGAAAGCTGGTGTCGAGTAGGATCTGAACGGAGTGTCTGGTCTTACCGGAAGGTCCCGAAACCAATCTGTTCTCTCCCCTTCTGGGGAACCAATCGGTGACTTCCGGATAAACCGTTAGAATTGTATTTAGGATCGGCTAGCGCGCGGAGTGAGCCATAAGGGTGCAACATTTGCAGCGTTTGTCAAGGCATTGGCCTTGTAGGCCATGCTTACAGGTCTCGCAGATGCAGAGGCTTCTACCTTCTTGATTCTTGTTCTTCGTGTGAACTAGGAAGCGTTGGAGGCTAATTGTGAATCTTCGGGGAAGGGGAGCCGAGCTAAACATCTGAAGTCAGGAGCTAGTGAGTCAAAGTGTGGCAAAGCCACTGTTGAACCAGTGTTGTATCGTTCAGGTTCTGAGCCGAGTCTCGAATGGATTCTATTGTGGAATGCGAATCAACCCAAGATTGCCAAGATGGTATAACCACTAACCGACAGAGGTTTCCGCTTTATTCCTACCTAATCGTTCCGAACCCGATGAGCCTCCAGCTATCCCCGATCCGACGACTCAGAGCCACCTTCGAACCAGCTTCCGCGCAGATTGGCTTCTTCAACGAAACGTCAGCCAGATCTTCGCGTGCGGAAACCACGATGCCAGATGTTACTGCTGTCCCGGCGTTGAGAACGAGCGGTTCGTTGGTCTTGATTTTTTGAACTGGCATTAGCTGTTCTGTCCCAACGGCTTTCTCGAAGAGGTCTACGCTCAAGCTGACTTTTTCCAGAATTGGAGGAAGCGTTCCGGCTCGACCAAGAACATTCCCTACCAGGCCGTCTGATTTCGTAACTGACGGGTCTAGGTCTGTTCCTACCGCGACCAATCCTCCTGGGGTGGCGGTTTTTACTTCCCCTCCTCCGGCTTGTAGTGCTCCGACTTTTGCGATTAGTGGTTCGTAGACAGTCTTGTTTGTCGACTCCGTCTTTATGCCGGGTCTGATTTCGATCTCGTCGCCTCTCTTGAATACTCCCTGAACTATCGAGCCTCCTACGACTCCTCCGACTAGTTGTTCAGCTTCTGTTCCAGGTTTGTTCACGTCGAATGAGCGGAGGATGGACATTCTCGAATCGACGGAGTGGTCTCTCTTGGGGGTTGGAATCTTCTCTTGGATCGCCCAGATGAGGGCGTCCATGTTGAGTTTGTGTTGGGCGGAGACTGGTATTACCGGAGAATCCTCTGCGACGGTTCCTTTGGTGAAATTCTTGATCTCCTCGTAGTTGGCTTTCGCTCTCTGCCTATCAACAACGTCTATCTTGTTCTGAACTACGATCATATTGCGAAGACCGATCATCTGGGCGGCGAGCATGTGCTCCCGGTCTTGCGCCTGCGGGGTCTTCACGTTGGCTGAGACGACGAACATAGAGCCATCCATTATTGCTGCGCCTGAGAGCATCGTGACCATGAGACTGTGATGGCCCGGGCAGTCAACGAAGCTTACAGTTCGCAGAAACTTGGTCGGACCGTGACCGTTTGGACATGTCTTACTCGTTGAATAGCTGGCTGGCGGCTCGCAGGTGGGGCATTCGTAAAATGACGCGTCGGCGTATCCTATTCGGATTGTGATTCCTCTACGCAGTTCTTCAGAGTGTCTAGAAGTCCATACTCCGGTCAGGGATTGAACGATGGTGCTCTTGCCATTGTCCACGTGTCCCAATGTACCAATGTTAATCTCAGGCTGGATCTGTTGACACTTCCAACTGGTAGACTCAGAATGAGTCCATCGGGGAAAGTTTAACCTTTCGAGAGATGCCGATCAGCCTAAACGTGATTATCGATGATGTGTCTCGGCATCGAGTCTACCGCTCATACTTTTGGCGCTAGTCTCGTTGACAGTGATGACAGAATTGTCACCAACGTCAACTCCACATACAGACCTCCACCGGGAGTCGGTATTCATCCGAGAAAGGCCGCGGAGCATCTTGCCACCGTAGCAGATGACATAGTCAAGACTGCTCTGTCGACAAAGGAGGGTAGTTCAATTGATCCAGATGTAATCGCCTATGCTGCAGGTCCCGGACTGGGACCCTGTCTCCGGATAGGTGCAACCGTTGGACGAGCTCTATCGACATATCTCAAAAAACCACTTGTCCCTGTTCATCATGGTGTAGCTCACCTCGACATCGCTATGTCGATCACGAAAGCCCGCGACCCACTCGCAGTCCTAGTCTCTGGTGGTCACACCTCGATTCTTGTTCACGTGGGGAAAAGGTGGAGGGTGTATGGTGAAACTCAAGATATTACTCTCGGAAACCTTCTAGACATGTTCGCCCGCGAAGCCAAACTTCCATCTCCGGGTGGACTCTCAGTTTCAAGGGAAGCAACGAAGGGAGAAAACCTGATCAAACTACCGTACACTGTGAAGGGAAACGATGTAGCATATTCGGGGCTGCTGACGGCCGCGGCGACTTCGTTGCGCAGGCAGGGAAATCTTGCCGATCTCTGTTTCTCACTCCAAGAGACAGCGTTCTCAATGCTTAGCGAAGCAGTCGAGCGAAGCCTAGTCCAGACTCGACGAAGCGAAGTCTTGCTTGCCGGAGGGGTTGCAGCTAGTCAGAGGCTGAGACAGATGATTGGCTTGGTCGCTGAAGATCACGGCGCGTCCTTCCACCCCGTACCTATTGAGTACTCTGGCGATTGTGGAGCTCAGATAGCATGCTCCGGGCGACTCGCCTACGAATCCGGCATCACAGTCAGAATATCAGACAGCTTTGTCACTCCGAGATGGCGTATGGATGAGGTTGATGTTCCATGGATACCGAGAGCCTAACCTCTACACCCCTCCACAGAGGAGCGGAGGCTGATCTATCTCTTGCAACAATTGGACCCTGGAAAGTTATCGTCAAGCGCCGTGTGAGGAAAGAATACAGGAATCCAATTCTTGACGAGCGGATTAGACACGACAGGACAATCTCGGAGGCATCCGTAATCCACGAAGCAAAAGCAGCAGGAGCCAGAGTTCCCAGCATTGTCGGCGTAGATATTGAGAACAATGCCATCGTAATGACTCACCTGGATGGTACAGTCGCTCGGGAATGTTTCGATGACATGGGCAAGAGTGAGGCTCAGAAACTTCTCCGATCAATAGGGGAACAAATAGGACTCCTGCACAAGGCAGGAATTGTTCACGGGGATCTCACAACTTCAAACGTAATTGTGTCCCCATTCGGCGCGCCCTTCATCGTCGATTTTGGAATGTCGCGTCGATCAGTCGAGCCTGAAGATCGTGGGGTCGACCTCCATCTTCTCCGGCGGTCGATAATTGCAAGCCATCGCCAGAATCCTTCATCCATGATGAATTCGATGATTCGTGGATACGAAAAGACCACAGGTAAGAAGGTTGCCAGTTCTACTTGGCGAAAAGCCCGTGAGATAGCTAGGAGAGGGCGATATTTTGCGATCCGATAGGAACACCGTCTGGTTCATGACAGAGAACCCAGACAAGTTTCGAGAAGCAAAATCAATCCTAGAAGCCCAAGGAATCCAGATTCGACAGCTCAAACGACCAAAGGTCGAAGTGCAGGATTCGAGTCTAGAGAAGATCGCAAGGTTCGCAGTCAAGACAGCCTCCGTTGATCATACAGGATTATTGCTGGTAGAAGATTCAGGATTATTCATCGATGTTTTGGGAGGATTCCCTGGCCCCTTTTCGTCATACGTCTACAAGACGATAGGTTTGAAAGGCATCCTCAGTCTAATGCATGATCAGCGGAAAAGAAACGCCCACTTTCAAACCTCGATAGCCGTTGCTTCCACCAACGTTTCTCCCAGGGTCTTCACTGGGACAGTTAGAGGGTCCGTGTCGAGAGAGATCAGAGGGACTGCCGGCTTTGGGTATGATCCGATATTCATTCCGGAAGGTTTCAGAGAGACATTTGGCCAGACCAAGGCGGGCTTCAAGAACAAGACCTCTCATAGAGCTAGGGCTTTCCTAAAATTCGCAAATTGGTATAATCGGTCCCGGACCGGCCGACATCGCGTTAGAACTCATAAGAGAGCCCTAAAATAACGCCCAAAT
>VBAW01000001.1 GCA_005888635.1 Candidatus Bathyarchaeota archaeon
GTCTTCTCTGCATGATCTCCAAAGTCGTACCTGTACTCGCCCTTGGATAGGTTGGGCGCGGATGCGGATTGTGCTGCGAGGAATCTGCACTCTCTCTTGCCCCTGACAACTTCTCCCGCGAATGGTAGGATGAAGCCTCCAAAGTTGCTTCCTCCTCCTAGACAGCCAATCATCACGTCAGGCTTCTCGTCGATAAGGTCGAACTGTTTCATAGTCTCTAACCCGATAATTGACTGATGAATCAGAACATGATTCAGAACGCTCCCGAGACAATAAGCATAGCCAGGGTTCTTCTCAGCGTATTCCAGTCCCTCGGAAACTGCGATTCCTAGACTTCCAACGTGGTCAGGATTCTTCTCAAGTATCTCCCGCCCGACAGATGTTTCACGACTCGGAGATGCGAAGACCTTGCCCCCGTATAGTTGCATTAGCGACCGGCGATCAGGCTTCCAATCGTAGACTGAGCGTACCCAGAATATGATACACTTCAAACCTTGAAGGCTTGCCGCGTAGGCAAGAGCAGTTCCCCACTGACCTGCGCCTGTTTCCGTCGAGACGCCTGCGCATCCCTCCTCTGCCGCATAGTAGGCCTGCGCGAGCGCCGTGTTGACCTTGTGCGACCCGGTGGGTGAAAGGTCCTCACGTTTGTAGTAGAGCTTCGCAGGCGTACCCAGGAAACGTTCGAGGCGACGCGCTCGATAGAGTGGTCGCGGCCGGCCCGCTTGACGATATAGATCCTGTATCGGATTTGGGATTGGAATCCATCTCTCTGTAGAAATCTCCTGCTGGAGACAATGTTTCAAGAGAACTTTTGAGAGAAATTCTAGTCTAGAAGGACCATCCTCTGGATCCTTTGGTTTCGGAAACTCGCCCGGCAGATCAGCAAGGACATTGTACCATGAACCGGGGAGATCATCGGGGTTGAGAATGATCTGGTCTCGTGCCTTCACTAGGGCTTCTTGCAATTAGAAAACGACCGAGATGTTACTATTTCCTTGGTCGAATTAAGGCTTCTCGGTGTTTGTGGTCACCAGTGTTGAGAATGAACAACTTCGCCAGTGGGGCGCCTTCCACGATTGAGTGACGGAGACGGAACGTGTCTCTCATAATCAGCATATCCGATCGAGATTACGCCGACAGGGACGAAATGATCTGGAATTCCCAGCTCTCGTCTCAGAAGGTCAGGCCAAAATGCTCCAGCTATGTATGCCGACAGGCCTCCGTCAACGGCAGCAAGCAGGACGAGTAGAGAAGCACATCCTGCATCAAAATACCAGTAGGGTATTGGCCAGTCAATCTCAGTCCCGTCCTGTCTAACCTTGTCAGGTTCCCGGTATCTGTCATGATAGAGCTTCTCACTCACGCAGGGAACGACCAGTACGGGCGCGTCTCCTCTGAGACGGCTCAACTCTCGGAGCCTACGGACCCTCTCAGGTTCAGTTATGACGATGAAGGCTACGCCCTGGCTGAAGCCCGCGCTAGGGTAGTGTTGAGCGAACTCGAGAATTCTACGAATCTTGTCTTCTGGAACGGGAACGGGCTTGAAGGCACGGATCATCCGCCTCTTCCGAACGACTCTGGCAAAGTCCATACCCGACTCGGTCGGGACCACCATTTGAAAAGAATATTCTAGAAACGAAGGATGGAATTCGGGTTGGCTATCTTTCCCGGTCCTCTTTGCTCCGAACAGGCATTTCTCCCAACGACTTGCCTGCGAAACTCAACTCTCGACCGTGCGCCTTCAACATATGATCTCTGAGCTGTTCCTCCGACTCAATGAACTTGAGAAAGGCAGAATCGCAATAGGGACAGGTATACTTCATACGCTGAACCTAGGATAAGTCGGAACGGAGGGTTAAGTCTTACCCCTCACATCCGGTTCTTGCCCGTACGGATGCTAGGCGTTCTCCGCTTTCCCGACAGGCGTTTCTTGCACGCGCTGGACTCTGATAAGCCCGAGAATTATTATTCCAGCTTCAGCAATAGCAACAAGAACCAAAATCACAGCTGCGAGAGAAACTCTGACCACCGTCGCTGAAATGCCCGCGAATCCGACCATTATGAAGAGAAGCATACCCCAAACCAATAGGTTTCGAGATGAATTGACAGAATTTCGAGACATTCTCTTGAGAGAAGGTTATCGGAGTTCGTGATAGAAAAGAGCCGCCTACTGTTCTGCTCGCAAAAAATTCCAATTCCCTTAAATTCGCATGATTACAGTACTACAGTTTCCTCTCTGGATATTTTTAGTTCGTTCGTGATTTCGTAGTTTGAGAGCAAGATTTGGAGTCAAACTACTTATTCAATCCAGCCAGACATCCTCCTATGCTGACGGCTGAAAGGAACAACGCTGACTTCCAGCAGTTGCAGAAAGACCAGAAAGGCATTGCCACGGACACGGAAAAATGGAAAGCAGTGGTTGAAAGAGATGAGACTAAGGACGGACTCTTCGTCTTCGCTGTCCGCTCCACTGGAATCTACTGCAAACCGTCATGTCCTGCTCGACACCCGAATTTGGAACAAGTCATTTTCTTCTCCCAGCCAGATGAGGCAGAAAGGTCTGGCTTCCGAGCGTGCAAACGCTGCCAGCCACAAGAGGCGAGGCCTTCCGCCGGAGCCCAACTGATCCAGAAGACCTGCAGGTATATCGAGGCCAACCTCGATGAAAGACTCACTCTCGGAATCCTTAGCCATCAAGCAGGTCTAAGCCCCTTTCATTTCCAGCGGACCTTCAAGAGAATCCTCGGCATTTCTCCCCGTCAGTACGTAGAAGCACGCCGTCTCGAGAAAGTGAAACGTTCTCTGACGAACGGAGAGACGGTGACCAAATCACTCTACAACGCAGGCTTCACTTCCAAGAGCAGACTCTATGAGAAGACTCCTCCTCATTTCGGAGTCAGCCCAGGAATATTTCGACGAGGAGGAGAGGGACTACGCATCCACTACACAATAGTTGATTCACGCATAGGACGTGTTCTTCTCGCAGCGACCCAACGGGGCGCGTGCGCGGTCTGCATGGGAGCCTCAGACGAAGCGGTCGAGGCAGCGCTCAAAGAGGACTACTATGCTGCTGATCTCCATCGAGACGATGAAGGCATGAAAAAATGGACTGAAGCGCTCCTATCTTATTTCGATGGCCATGAATTTCCGCGAGACCTACCATTAGACGTGCAGGCTACTGCCTTTCAGTGGAGAGTGTGGAAGGAGATCCAGTCAATTCCTTACGGTCAGACCGAAACCTACAGCGACATCGCCGCATCTTTAGGGACACCTCAGGCTACGAGAGCAGTAGCTAGGGCCTGCGCTACCAACCCTGTTGCGATCGTGATCCCGTGCCACAGGGTGATCGGGAAAGACGGCAGTCTACGCGGCTATGCGTGGGGAGTGAAGAGAAAGAAGACCTTGTTATCGCTAGAGAATAAGGTTCAACGCAACATGACCAGCGAGTAGGTAGGGGAGGGACGCTCGCCGATGACTCTGGAGACACGACTCGAGACGAAGATGCAACACAAATCGCTCAGAGATAATCGAATCTTCACCAACAGTCTAGTAGTCATTTTAGGCGTGACCTGGGGATTGGCTTTCGTCGCGATTAGGACGGCTGATTTCCAACTAAGCCCGATCAATCTGACATTACTGCGCTGGCTCATCGCTTCCGCTGGGTTTCTAGCTCTCGCGCCTTTCTTCGGAAGACCGAAGCAACCAGTCAAGAGACATCACATCCCTAGAATCTTAGTCGTGTCCTTAGCGAGTGTCATCGGATATCACTTGTCGCTGAACTACGCTGAGACCATCGTATCGGCTGGTTTAGCAGGTCTGCTCATCTCATTGGGACCAATCTTCGTCGTGGTCCTTTCGGGACTGTTCCTTAAGGAGAAGATAGGGACAAGACTCGCTCTTGCACTGGCAGCAGCTATGACCGGGGCAATAGTGTTGTCTTTGAACGCTGGGTTGAGCTTTCAGGAAATAACCGGGCCGCTTGGGGTTGTTTTCTCTGCTTTCATGTATTCGGTCTTCGCGGTCGGCTCAAAGCCACTAGTGAAGGAGTATGGAGCGCTACCCACAGCGATATGGGTCGCGTTGATCGGCACAGTATTCACACTTCCTTTGATCAGCATGAACTTCATCACTCAGATCCAAACACTCTCGACGATAACCTGGTTGTCAGTTATCTACTTGGCACTGCTAAGCACGGTGCTCGCCAACGTAATCCTATACCTGCTCATTGGGAACCGATCAGTGTCGAGACTCTCAATCCAGCTCTACATGGTTCCATTAGTAAGTCTAGTCGGAGGAATAGTACTACTCGGGGAGGGTGTGACCATCCTCACAGTCTTAGGCGCAATCCTAATGTTCACAGGAGTCGCACTTGCCACTCGCAAGAACTGACTGTGTGATTCTCAGAGTCGCGCAATTTCTCAGAATCTAATGAGTAGGGCTTATCATGCGCTAGTCCGCGCCGGCTTAGCTCTCTGGAAATGTCGGCACCAAACCCTAGTCTCCGCAAGGCTATGACGATGCGCTACGCGGTTGCTCTCTACATGAGTTCGGTTCTCGGCTCGGGGATCCTGGTCCTTCCTGGACTTGCGGCCCAGATAGCTGGGCCTGCCTCGCTCGTCGCGTGGGTCGCTCTATCGATCATCAGTTATCCACTTGCCTACACATTTGCAAGCCTTTCAGCGCGAAGACCAGAATCTGGAGGAGTCTACTCCTTTGCCCGGGAGAGTCTCGGTCCAGGAGCAGCGAGCGCTGTGGGCTGGCTGTTCATCCTATGGTACGTCACAGGAGCGCCTGTAGTAACGGTAATCGCAGCTTCGTACCTAGCGTACGCGTTTCCCTTGACTCGGACCGAAATCTTCCTGATAGCAGGGCTTCTAACACTCGGAGCATTCCTCGTCAACTATCGAGGAATCGTCGTCAGCAGCAGAGTTCAGCTAGCGGTCATAGTTGCCATCGTAGGACTCCTGATCACTGCGGTCATCGCATCCGCACCCTCTGTAACCCCTGCCAATTTCACTCCCTTCCTTCCTAACGGCTACATCCCGATCGGAGTAAGCGCCGCTCTGATCTTCTGGTCATACTTGGGCTATGAGAACGTGTCTAATGTGGCGGAGGAGTTCAAGAACCCCGAAAAGGATTTCCATCGTAGCATCCTCTTCAGCGTCATAGTCATCGGTCTACTCTACATCTCGGTTGCCGTCGCGACCATAGGAACCAGAGCCTACGCGGCTGGGAGGAGCGTCGCACCCTTTGCAGTGATGCTCTCCAACGCTCTCGGGATCTACGGCGCAGTGGGAACGGCGATCCTCGCTGTCATAATCATATTCGGAACAATGAACGCGTATACCACCGGCATCTCCCGCGTCATCTACGCCACTGCCAAGGACCGAGGACTACCGAGGCTACTTGACCGCATCAACACCAAGACCCAGGTCCCAGACAGATCGCTGATGCTGCTGCTTGGACTATCTTGGATTACACTACTACTATTCTACGTTTTCAACGTCGACTTGGAAACTGAGCTGTTAATCCCTAGCGGCGCCGCAATACTCGTGTACATTATTGGGTCGAGTTCCGGGATCAAACTCCTCAAAGTCAAGAGTGCAAAGAAACTGTTCCCTTGGATCTCTCTGGCGATCTCGATAATCATGCTGTTCTTCGTCGGATTGCCAATACTAATCGCACTGTCATTTGCACTGCTTGGCTTTGTCTATAGAAGACGCAGTTCTCAGCCAGTCCCAGTAACGCTAGAGCCCAAAGGCAAGGTGCCGGTCCAAGGTTAGATAGTCTGAGTTAGAGGCCATCTGCCGAGGGCTACCTTTGGTCATCAATACTGACATTTGCATCCTAGGCGGTGGCATCATGGGACTCGCAACCGCCTACTCCATAAGCAAGGCAAGCGATTCCAAGATTCTCCTCCTAGATCGTTATGGCATAGGAAACGACTATTGCAGCTCCAACGACGTCAACAGAGTCTTCCGGTACTCGTACGGCAACGACGAGCATTACACAAGAATGGCAGTCGAGAGCCTCAAGCTCTGGAAGAACCTAGAAGAAGAGTCAGGACAAAAACTTCTGCTTCCAACCGGCCTTCTCATGCTTCAAGGAGAGGACCAGGACGCGAACGGCTTCAACGAAGCCAGCTACAGAACGCTATCGCGTTTGAAACTTGAGGCAGAACAACTTGAGGCAGAGGAGCTCGAGAAGCGGTTCCCGCAGTTCAGAGCGGATAAAGGATTCTTCGACCCGCACGGAGGGGTCCTTCTAGCTTCCAAGGCTCTCTACGCTCTGAGCTCCTTAACACAAAAACATGGAGTTACGGTTCGCAAAGGACAAGCCACAAGGCTGATCTTCGGGGAGCACCCCTCAATAGAAACCGCTGCCGGCGAGATTGTGCGATTTGACAAACTCGTCTTAACGATTGGACCTTGGTCCAACACTCTCCTAAGTCCAAGACTAACATCGATGGTGTCGACCCGACAACAGCTCGTCTACTTCAAACCCCAGAAGAATCTAGACCTGTTTCGCCCGAGAACCTGTCCCGTATTCTTCACGGACAAACACTATGGTCTACCTACAGCCGGAATCGACGGAGTCAAAGTTTCACCGAAGGAGTTGAACGATCCAGTTGACCCAGAGAATGCGAACCGGTCCGTTGACAACGAACAGATCGTAGCATGCAGAGATGTGTGTCGAAGGTTCGTGCCGGACCTCGCCGATGGAGAACTGGTCCACACCAAGGTGTGCCTGTATGACATGACTGAAAACTCCGACTTCGTTCTCGACAGAGACCCGGATCATCCAGAGGTCGTACACGGGTATGGTTTCTCAGGACACGGATTCAAGTTTGCCCCTCTAATCGGAAGACTGCTATCAGAGTTAGTCCTCGACAAGGAGCCAAATTTTCCCATCGAAAATTTCTCCGCCGATCCCTCTCGAAGGAGACCCACGACGGTTGGAGCTCACCTAGGAAAAGGCAAGTAGCAAAGCCAACAAAACGGCGCCGCTCAAAGCTTCGAAGTGCATCACCGAAGCCTTCCTCCGGTCAAGTCCCTTCCAGTCCTCGGACCTGACCTTCTCCAGGGTACCTGATTTCCTCGAAGCGAATCCATGGGGCTCGTTCAGGTCGTAGGTTCCTCTGGCTGCATGTAGGACACAGAAGGACATTGAACCCTCTAGACAAGCCAAGATTCCGACGTAAAAAGGGATGACCAGAGCTAGACTCAATAGATGATTGACCGGTTTTAGGACGGTTATGCCGATGACTATCGATATTGCGATAAAGACTAACCCTGTGGTGAGTCGTATGGCCCTTCCGCGCCTGCCGATATTGCACCTGCCGGGTACGTATTTGGGGACCAAAACTGACCGTTTTCTCCAAACAGTAACAAGCTTCATTTGGGCCCTATGCCATATAGATTGGCAGAGATGGCAGGCACTTCCACTGTTACTCCGGAAAAGGACCAACTCACCTCAGCCCAGACTACGCAGCAAACTTATCCCGTCCAGGGACGAATGATGAGCAGCCGGAAGACCAG
>VBAW01000155.1 GCA_005888635.1 Candidatus Bathyarchaeota archaeon
TTTGGCGGTCACTTTGGCATCCCTGCTTACCTTGAGACGCCTGTCGGCAAAGAACTAATTCAAAGCTCTCAACCGCCACTTTCGAGAACGGAAAACGAAGACAGGATTGGAAAAACGTCGGCCCTCGATCCTTCTAATGGGTCCTACCAAGGAACGGCTTTTCTGGGGTCCAGCCGGGAATAGTTTCTGCGACGATTCCCCTCCCTCTCCCACGTTTGTACTTGGAATTGTCGAGATAGTCGCCGAGAACCCCTCCAAGCCAGGCATCATCGCCGACGCTCGAGCCTGCTCTCCATTGATCGACGGAGGAACGAAGGACAAATCTTTGAACTGGGACCAGTGAACCGTGAAGGGTTGGGTGCTTCCCACCGCGTTACTGATAACGGCACAGTAGTAGTATTCCCAGTGATAATCGGTGAAGACCGCTGGGGCCCCGCTCACGATCCCTACGTCATGTTGACCACAGCCATAGCCGCCTAGGTACAGCTCAAGGTAGCCAGTTGGAACTTTGAAGGTGGGAACAGCACTCATTGGATGAGGACCTCCGCCGATGCTCCAATCCGCTAATCCACTAACCCTACTCAGGGCAGTGCTCCTCTGGAAGACATTGTAACGGCTGTCCCATATTAGACAGCCGAACTCGACAGTACGATTCCCGCTAATCCCTGTAGAGTTGGGACCCAATTGTAGTACGCTGAGATTCATACACCGAGGCCTGACGTAGGACTGGAAGTTGATCCCTGGCAGGCTCTGACCCGAAGTGAAGAAGGCGACGACCAGAGCAACTATCACTAGGGCCTCGACGGCGATGACTATGAGGAAGACTACCAAGAACCATTGCCAATGCTTCTTGACCGCCTGTTCGAGGAACGAAAGACCCCACTACACCATAGCAACTCGACTTGAGATCTCCGTCCGTAAAAGTGTTGTAACAGACTCCGCAATAATCCCAAATTTGCTGGTGCCTAACGTTGGTCGTTTGAGCGTCTCGGCAGCGCCTGGCTCGCTACTGGCTCCAACAATGGCGTGAGGGTGCTAGATCCAAAGAAGATACTACAACACGCAAGATCCTCATCCGGAGAAATCGGACCGAGGTGAGAGAATGACAAAGAACAAGACCCGAGAAGGCCCACTACCTCCCCGATAAAGGAGTCAACGACGCGAGACCCGGACTTCCAACCCTGACAGTCCGCAGGAACGTAAGGTGGGTCCAACCAGAACCAATGACATCTAACGTTACACGACCTCAACAGTTGAGCCCAGACACAACATGGGCCGAACCTAGTGTCGCAAAGTCCAAGCTGGCAAAAGGGTCTCCAGGCCTCTCTACTACACGGGACCGGACAAAGGAGTAGGCGCCGAACAATGGCCCAGTTCAAGTATGTCTACTGGTGCGTTAGCCATCAGCAATACGTCGAACTCAGCGTCCGCAGAAAATTGCGGGACCAACAGTGCTGCAAGATCGTGAAACTCAATCTCACGAGGTCTAAGACAAGTTGACTTCCACGTATTCTCAACTTGGGTCAATTCTGACCATTCCTCTAGAAACCAGGGCGGTCTGGAAAGGTAGTCTGTAGCGCCACGCTAATACTCAAGTTCTGCAATGTAAGGCTGGCGATTCTATCTCATGCCAGGTCACTGGAAATCAAAAGTTGTAAAACAAGTAAGGAAGTTCGCAGGAAAACATCCTCGACTGTCCAAGTGGGCAAGAACTGGAGCAATTTATCTAATCGCCATTCTCGCCGGGTCTGTCGTGTTCTATTTCTCTAAAGGAGATGATAGACAGACCCTCACGACTGCTGCGCAGAGCATGATTCAATTGGCGGCATTTCTGGCGGCAGCTTCAGGCGTACTGACTGCAATCTACCTTGGACAGGTCTTGAAAGGAATTCCCGAGAACGTGGAGAAAACTGTTCCGCCTCTGATGACCACTGTAAATCCTCGTGGCTTCGGCAATCTCTGCTGTTTCCGTGATTCTGAGCGGTTTGACCCTTCTTCTAGGACTATCTGTGAGTCTGATGGTGCTGGCTACATGGGCAATCTTCAGGAGCTGGAAGATTGCTGAGGAGAGTATGCAGGGAGTGATAGGGACATCAAGTTTCTTCGGCGGCGTTCATCGAGAAGAGATTAGAATTGTGCATCCAGACCCCGAACCGGTTACTGAAACAAATGTCACTGAAGCAAATGATTCTTCGAGTACGCCATCTAATACGCTCGCATCCCGACCGTCGAAATTCCGCTACCAATATTTCCTCATCGTGATTCTGGTCGAGTCGATTCTGGTTGACCTTTGGTCTTCTTCTTGCCGGTTGTCCCCATTCTATCCAAATCTCCAAGTTGCAGAGTCAGATCGCGTGATCAGTTCCTGATACCAGCCCGCGTTTACATCTGCCGACATTTGAATCGCGACGTAGGTAGTGTTCGAGGCTTGAACTTGGCGGGCGATCCCGCTGTCGGTCGTCGTGAAGGTGAGGGTGTATGTTACGTAGTTGTTGGGGGAGAAGGTCTCACTGGTAGCGGCTTGAGTCCCGAATGGTAGATTGTTCGCGGTGAAGGTAAACGATGGACTGATCACTTGTGTGTCCAGAGACCCTGCCCAAGACCATACGTGCACCGTAACGTAGAAAGTGGCTGTAAAGGCGTTCACTGATCTGTACCCTGTTACGAGCTCAGGGTGCGTCCCATTCACTGAGTTGTAGCTCAGCTCGTAGTAGACGATGCTTGGGACAGTGATAGCTAGCGCGACCGCGACGATGAGGATCGCTAGAAGCTTCTTGTTCTTTCTAGCCCAGGCCTCCATGGGCGGTGTCGAACCGTGGAATCAGGATATTAGCATGCCCTAGCTCATCTGAACCTCTACAATCTTCCACAGAGAAAGCATGCGCTGACGAGTTCAAGTCTTCGGAAGTAGGGACTTTTTCCCAATGTTCAATTTTTCTAGGCTTAAGGTTTGAGGATGAACTCCAGCACTTTGCGTTAGTCCTCCGCGGTTATCTCGGCCTCGGCGTTTGGCAATCTGCCCAAACATTGGGACAGAAGGAGGTCAAAAACAGTTTTGGCTGAGTCTTGATGAGGTTCAGTAGCTTAGACTTTGTCGTTGCGCTTTTGGCTTTGGAGGACACGTTGGATCCGTAGAATTTCTGTTACGGTCCTTTCAGTGTGTCTTGTGATCATCCCGTACTTCGCCGTCCCTCTAGGGACTAAGTATGCCTACTTCGGTTGGACGGGAGAAGGCCCGCCGTACGCGGGCGAGGGGATCAGTGTGGCGATAGTGAAGCCTGTCTTCTCGGCGACCGCATATTCCGCAAGTTTTGGCGGCCCTGATTCCTTCTACCAATTTTATTCCAAGCACGGGAACGATTCTAAGAACGTGACAACCGACCTGAAT
>VBAW01000156.1 GCA_005888635.1 Candidatus Bathyarchaeota archaeon
AGTTCCTCTGAATGTCGCTGCAATAGCCATCATATTTGACACCAAAGTCCAGCTTCACAAAGTCCCCGTCTTTGATTCTCGTACCGTAGTATCCTATGTGAGCCATTGGCGCGTTGCCGACGACCACCGAGGGGCATCGGTCATATGCCCAGGCAGAATCCAATTTTCTCTCCCTCAGAAGCTTGTGCGCGAAATCGTGGACATCCTTGTCCTTCTTGCCCGGCTTGATCGCGTCCTCAACAGAATCGTAGATTTTTTCGCACTCGGCAATCGACTTCTTCACTAGCTCGACCTCGGCTGGTATGAGCCTCGCCCGTAGAGCAATCGCGAGGTCCTCTCCGGAGACCAACCGTTTCGAGTAATCCTTCAACGCGGTTTTGAGATATCGTTCCATACCCGACGTAAGTCCATCAGCCGCACCCTCATCATAGCTTGTGTTTACAGCGATCTTCTTCGGCTTCCTCTTCCTGACAAATTCGTTCAGCTTGGGCGCAGCACCTTCGCTGCCATACCCAATTATTTCATCATAGAATTTCTGCTGCCTAACAGTCTCTTCTTCGAGACTTCCAACAATAGCAGTCTTTGTCCCGGTCCGTTCGATGATGGCGGCTGAACGCCAGGTCAGGTCGCTGAATCGGAGATCCTGTACTAACGGGTCCTCGTTGCCTTCTCGCGTGAACGTAATCCACATGTCAACCCCTTGCGCCTCCATGGTGTCCCTGACAAACTTCAGCTTCTTCCTCAGGAACTCCATCCTGAGGGGAGATCCAGTAAGTTTCACGCGTTGCATCGTGGAATGAACAAACTTATCGTTTTGCCTTCAGCAACCAGCCACACCATTCGCCCCATCTGGTTAGTTCAACTCTACGCTATTCGCAAGTGGGAGCGTACACGGACTATTCCAAGTCCTCAGAATTAGGAATTGACCTAGGAACGCCAGAAATCCTTTTTTCTCTGATTTCCAATCCTAATGGTGCTTGATAATGAAGCTTCGACCATTCACAGTCGCCCTTACCGCTTTCCTCGTTATCGTTGCATATGCCTCGGTCGCTCAATTTCTCGGACTCTCCTAATGGAGACCGAACATTACTACTGATGTGGGCATAGTTGAGTATCTCTTACTCGCCCTAATCGGAGTCGGACTGGTAAGTCTTGCAAAGAGGGAGAGCCGGAGAGTTAGTCATGCATAGGCCAGAACGAATCGGTGCACTCATCATTGCCTTCGCTTTCTTCACGCTCTACTTGGCCTTTGCAAGCTTGGTGACCTTCCTCGGGTTGCCTCTGCCCCTCGGTTCGGTTGGGACTGAAGTCGTCCTGCTAATGGTAATTTTCACCGTACTCTCAGCCGCCTTCATCGGTAAGAGACGGCAGAAACAGCAAACAAATCCCACAAAATCGGTGTGACTGGTACGTACAAGCCAGACCGAGTTGGGGCATTGGTCTTTGCTTTCGTTGCCTTCTCTCTCTACGTGGACTTAGCGAACGTCATAACCGGGTTGTCTCTGGCTTCGCTCCCGCTAGGTACAGTTGGGTCGTCTTGGAACGGGAGCACTGCGATAGTGACGCTCGGGGGATTCAACGCTGGTGTTGTATATCTCTATGTTATTCGCCAACGAAAGCGTGCCCAGACATCTCCAAGTCCTCAGAAGTAGGATTTGGCCTGGTCTGGGCCCACCGGTTCTGGGAGCGGGAGTCTATGCTACCAACGGGAGGCTATTCATAGTCGGACCTGGCAAGGCCAGTTTTCCTTCCACTCTGAACAAGATTGCCCCTGGTTGCAATAAGTCAGATTTCGTTCCTTCAACTTTGACCATGGATCAGAATAACGCCCTAATTGGGACGTTGATAGAGAACAGAATGTTCGAATTTAGCAGAGACCAAATTTCACAGATAGAATTGAAGAGGCCGGGTCTTCTCGGAGGGGGATGGTTGAAGATAACGTCAGCGGATGGACAAGCCCTGGAGATTAGGATAACCGCCAAGATGGTGTATGAATGGGCTGTCAGACTTGTACAAGCGTTCAAGCCTGAAGCAGTAACACTGGACTGAGAAACAAAGAGGCCGTCAGTTGCACTCTTGCTATTACATACAATGCTAAATCGGCGGGTAGCCTCGCGTCCACAACCATAGAACAACGGCAATGATTCCTACGATCAGCAAAGCGGCAAGAAGCACTGTCCACCAAGACAACTCTTGAGGCTCAGTCAACGGTGGATTGAGGGCTGCTGCAAGACCTGTGAAACTCCCGCCGCTGATGATAACATCCTCTTGTCCCTTCATTCTCCAACTCGGGTCTAGCGGCTTCCTAACTTTTTCGTGGTCGCCTCCGGTCAAAGACAATCGAGTTATCGAATCAGTCTTGCCGAGTTGAGGATGAATACGAGTTCTGAGACTACGTGGATGCCAGCGGCAAATAATGGGTTGAGCAGACCTTCGAAAGCCAGGCCGAGCCCGATTCCATCCACGATCAGTGTTCCA
>VBAW01000157.1 GCA_005888635.1 Candidatus Bathyarchaeota archaeon
AACAGATCACCGATGACGGGAAGGTGTACGTCCTCCCAATCAATGATCCTACAGCGGCCATTCCGGGATGGGACGGACAGATACTCCCAGTTCCAGGTGAACTCGCAATCCGAGTGGGGGAATATCGCAAACAGATCGATAGGTTGTTGGACGAGCATAAGACTCGCGCCCCGGTTGTCGAGAAGTTCTCGCGAATATGGCCCGCAGACCCGTACGGAGTACGCAAGACTGTCGAAGAGATAGAGACTCACAAGGCAACCGGCGCACCCGTCCCGACCAACGATCGAGTACTCATCGAGGGGTTTGATCGCTACATCATAATCCACACCCACTTCGGGGACCGTCTCAACTTCACCTTGGGCGAGGTGATCGAGGAGCTCTTGCGGCGCCAGGGCCTAGTGCGAATGTGGTGGTGGGACTCCTACCGAATACTCTACGAGATGACAGCGGACACTTCAGACCTGGACCTCGAAGATATTTTCCTCAAACAGGTCTTCGGGGTCGACGAGCCCGTCTTAGGAGGCGCCTGTCACGGGGTTCTGCACAGGCACTTTCCCTGGGAGCTGCAGATGAAACAGATCGCCGAGAGGTTTGGAGCGTTGAGCCGCGGCCGGCTCATGTACGGCGGAGCTATGAAAGAATTACAGGTGAGGTTCCGGCTAACTCCGATCTACGACGAGACGATTCGGCAAGCCCAGGTCGAACTCGCCGACTTTGAAGGGGTCAAGAAGATCTTCAAACAGGTCAAAGAACGGAATATGGACGTTAGATTCTTCCGATCAAAGGACAAACCTACACCTCTAGCTTACCACATCCTCTACCGGCATGTGGACATTCCGGAACTCATCGCTCCAGAGAACGTTGCAGCTGACAACATGGCCCGACTGCGGATTTCGATCGAAGGCCGAGCAATCGACCTTCTATGCTTTGACTGCGCCAGTCTCGCGACTGGAGTATCTGTAGGAGGTCTTTCTGACCATCCTTCTTGTCAGAATTGTGGGTCCAAGCTCTTGGCTCCTGTGTTCTGGTCTACCGGTTATGTGGCGAGTGTTCTCCGGAAGAAGCGGGACAGGCAGTCTCTTGACGAGAAAATGCATGAAGACGACGATGAGTTCTACAAGGATCTCTTGGAAGCCAAGCTGCAATTCATAACGACCCGACCCTACTGGAATAACTGATTGTATCTATGCCACTATGAATGAGCGATGACTTGTCTTCGGGAGACAGATGGGCGAGGCTTCTTCGATTCCTGTCTCAACCGGAACTCGACCTTTGAGTCGGGCTGATGGCAACTCAGTTTTTGTCTAATGATTTTTTTCAGTCTTCGGTCAATCTCGTAACCCCAACTATTGCGGCCCAGTTCTCGGGCAACTTTCATGGTCGTACCCGATCCCAAGAACGGGTCAAGAACAGTCTCGCCATGAAAGCTGAAGAGTTTGATCAGACGTTTCGGAATCTCTTCCGGGAATGCCGCAATGCCCTTCTCGAGTCTGAGTCCGAGGGGGAGAACATTGGTGATGTTCCATACTGTCAGATGCCATTCATCACCGTTGTAGTCCTTTAGAGGAATCCTAGATTTTTCCAGAAGCCTCAATGACAGATCTCGGACGTATGAGTAGTCAAACCTGCCCTTCTGGAAGATCAGAATGCTTTCCTGAATATTGTCAGGATAGTAGTACATCGGATAGGGGTGTTGAATAACGACGCCGCTTCTACGGCTTATTCTCACGTAGCCTTTGGGTTTGACCCATACTATGCGATCTCGATATCGGAACCCTGCTTGCAGCATGAGCCTGGTGATGTCGGCCACGACAGGATACTTCTGGCCCTTCACGAGCATATCGTCGGTGATGAAGCAGACTATTCTGCCAGCTGCTGAGACGCGATAGAGATCATGACAGACATCCTGAATCAAGGTGAGAAATTCGTTGTAGTCGCTGAACAAGTCCGGATAGTCGAAGGGTGCATTGTAGTAGGGTGGGCTTGTGATCGTCAGCTGGATGGACCGGTCCGGAATCTCCTTCATCGTTCGACAGTCGCCGAACACGACACGGTGGACCGTGGCCATGTGATTCGCTCAGACAAGCTGAGCTCAGTGAGCTTAAGGTTTCATGCAGTGACTTCTGACCGTCATCCTGCCTCTTTGATTCTGGCGAATGCGCAGGATTAAGGATTAAGCTACAAGTCCCGCTTTGAGAAACACGGAGCAGGAACCGGCTTTCCGGAGATATTTTCCGTCTTCCCGACGAATATGGATATGAGAAAGCGTTTTCTACGAGATGAAGTGTCTCGACACAAGAGCCCGGTTGCCGCTTCTTTTTCCGCTAACCTGCACACGAGAGAGAATGCCAAGTAACCAGGTTCAACACCATTCTAGTAATCGTCACTCACGAAGGTATCGTTCTTGTAAACGAGAGAGTCACCTGCATCTCTCGAAAGAGAGTCTCGCAGAAAAGAAGATACAGTACGTTTTGGGCGCGATCCTTCTATTCCTAATTTTTTCCCTAGCTTCTCTCGATGTCAACCCTACTTCTACGAAGCCGACTGCAAGAGCAAGCGGTTCCGCTTCTATCACTGGAGGCCCCTCTTTCAGTTACGCATCGCAATGGGGCTCTTACGGCGGCCCTATGACTCCCAACGGGATCGCAGTGGACTCCTCAGGCAACGTATACGTCGCCGATGCCAAGAACTACGCAATAGACAAACTGGCAAGAGACGGGTCTTTCCTAACTGGTTGGGG
>VBAW01000038.1 GCA_005888635.1 Candidatus Bathyarchaeota archaeon
TTCCCCGAGGGGTCCGCCTCGATGTAGACAGTTGTTTGAGATGGCGAAATATTGGTCTTTGACACGGAAGAGTGCAATGTTTTTGCCTTGGACGTGTATGATTTTCGAGCCTCCGTCCGCGATCTCATTAGGTTCTGCGACCTTGATTTCTTGGGCGGGACCCGTGGCTCGTTCTTGACTCATCAGATCGTATGTCCTCCACGCACCGCGATCGGCTCTTCTTTCTTCGGCAATGGCCTCCTCTCCCGAGTATACTGGGTAAGCCAGTCCTCTAGTGCACGTATCTGGGCGTTATCTGTTCCCAGAGCGATGAGCTCCGCCTTTGTCAAGTGGACTGTCTTGAGGAGAACCTGTTCCATGTGCGAGGCATGCGACTCGGTCGGCGGCCTTGGTTGAGTCTCGGCCAGATACTCGAAATCTTCCTGTAAGTGTTCGATCTGAAGTATTACATCGTTTGTCATACGCGCGGTTTCGACATCGAGCACGTTACTGTAGACTCCAAGGAGTGTTTCAAGATCTGACTGTGCGGTCTTGAGCTTCTCGATATGCAACAGTAGCACGTCTTTCGGAATCGGGCTCTTTTCTCGGGACGCACTCGTAATGTCAATAACGAGCGTGATCAGGAAGGTTGTGAGGAATCCGACGCCGAGCTTAGATCGTAGCCGTTCTTTCGCTAGCTTCTCTATAGGTCCCAGTTTCTTCTTTTCGTTGTTGTCAATTATCCGGTCGACTATCAGATACGTGATGGGGAGGGTTACTGCTAGGCCGATAAACGCGGCGATTACGGAGAGTTCGATATCATCAAGCGTAATGGGCAAAGATGGAGCTGACTAGCTCAGGCTTCCATATTTTTGGTTTGTAGAATCCGCGAAAGATAGGGGATAAGGAGAGAGGAGACTAGGGCTCTGTGATCTTGATGGCTTGCACGGGACATTGAATCTCGCAGGCTCTGCAGAAGATGCAGTCATTCTCCCGGGCCGGGTCTGCCTTCCACGTAGCTAGTGGGGCCTTTCCGCTATCGTTGGTTATGCCCTTGTCCATTTTCTCTTGTTCTCCGGGCAGTTCCATTCTGTCGAAGACGTTGACTGGGCAGACGGTGATGCAGATCCCGTCGGCGATGCAGATGTCAAAATCTACACCGACGGCTGATCCGTGAACACCATACTCCTTGCTGACTCCATCTTTCCACTTCAACTGGTGGTCGATGTGAGTCTCTTTTACCGGCCATCCGTTAGGGAAGGTCGGATCCTCAATCAGTTTTCGAACTTCGCCCATGGCAGACTCTTCTGACTATCGGCGGGATGTCGGGCATATAAAATCGTTGAATACCAATTGTACGCTGTACTGCTCTTGCGGCAGGATTTCCTTGCAGTTCGCTACCGGTGAACCTTAGTTGTGGCTTTTCAAGAATTCGGGGCCGTAGAATCTAGCCGAGGAACCCAGCTCTTCTTCGATTAACAGAAGTCGATTGTATTTTGAGGTCCTCTCTCCTCGGGCTGGGGCTCCGGCCTTAATCTGGCCTGTTGCGAGGCCAACTGATATGTCGGCAATGGAATTGTCCTCGGTCTCTCCGGACCTGTGGCTCAGCACCAGTCCATAGTCGGCCTTTCTCGCCATCTCTACCGCCTCTATCGTTTCTGTCAACGTGCCAATTTGGTTGATCTTCACTAGTAACGCGTTTGCTGCTTTGGCTCGGATTCCCTGGGCTACGCGTTTGATGTTGGTGACGAACAGGTCATCCCCAACGATCTGGAGTTTCGCTCCAAGCTTCTTGGTGATTCTGGAAAAGTTCTCGAAGTCTTCGTCGTGAAAGGGGTCTTCTATTGATTTTAGTGGGAATTTTTCTTGGAGGCTGATGTACAGTTCCAGGAGTTCGTCAGGATCGATCTCTCTTCCATCAACAGCATAGGTTCTGTCCTTATCGTTGTAGAAGCTATCGGCGGCAGCATCTATGCCAAGGATCACGTTCTGGCCGGGAGAGTAGCCCGCTTCCTCGACTGCGTCATTGATTTGACCCAGTGCCTCCTCGACGCTGCTGATCGGTGGTGCAAATCCGCCTTCGTCTCCGACATTGGTCGCGGACTTTCCATACTTCGCTTCCAGTCTCACTCGCAATGCGTGATAGACCTCGGCTCCGCATCGGAGAGCGTCTTTTAGGGTTCTGAACCCTGCTGGCATGACCATGAACTCTTGGAAGGATAGGTCATTGCCTGCGTGTTGTCCACCGTTAAGGATGTTCATCAAGGGCAATGGGAGGATGGGCTTCCGTCCTCCTGCTAGCGCTCGATAGAGGGGCGACTTGGCTGTGTCGGCCGACGCGCGCGCAAGAGCTATCGACACGCCTAGAATGGCGTTTGCTCCTAGCCTCGCTTTGTTGTCAGTGCCATCCAGATTGATGAGGATCTCGTCGATCTTCTCTTGTTCTCGCGAGTCCATGCCCAGAATCTTTGGGCCGAGAATGCTGTTTACGTTCTCTACTGCTTTTTGAACTCCTAAACCTGTGTAACGTTGTCTGTCTCCATCTCGCAATTCGATCGCTTCGAGGCGGCCCTTCGATTTGCCTGAAGGGACGGAGAAACGACCGAACCCAGACGCCGTGTAGAGGTCGACTTGGACGGTGGGATTTGCTCTGGAATCTAGGACTTCCCTCGAGAGGATCTTCTCGATTCTGAACTCGGAGCGTGTCAACTTTCCCTATCGTCGAAATTGTTCTAAGCCCCCATTTACTGGTTTCCAAATCGGCTTGGTTGAGGCTAAGCGACTGCTTTGTCTATCTAGGTCTGTCGAGTATCTTCTCGTGTAACATCATCCGTATTCGCCGAGAGGGAGTCTCACTTTGTAGGGAGGCTGCTTTGAGAGCCGCATTGGTCTCTACTTTCCAAGATACTGTGTCCTACTGCTTCAGGTCAACCCTTGAGACCATGGGGTCGAGTGTCCGCGATGTTGTGTACGATCATCTGCGGAGGAAGGGTATTCCAGAGTCTGAGATTCCTGCCCAATTCGATGATGTGGTCAAGGTCCTGAACGAGTCTTTCGGGGGTTCTGCTCGCGTGATTGTCTACAAGACGTTGGTGGAGCTTTACCAGCAGTATTCGATGAGGGTTGATTTCACCTACCAGGAGTCGCTACGGGACCATATGTCCATGTTACGGGAGAGGGTTGTGGTGGATCACATTCTCCCTAGGAGGGTTCAGCGGGAGGATCCGAGCCTTGAGGGGCGACTGCCCTTCGTCCAGAGTATCTTGCCTTCGAACTCTCGTTGATCTTACGATTCTCCTGGCTACTGGAAATGGTTTAAGACTCGTCCCGGTCTTGGTCGCGGGTTGCGCCGGGATGGCTGAGTGGTTAAAGCGACGGCCTCGAGATCCCATCTGGATATTCGTCGATTGACATGACAGCCGTTGGGCGTCACGCCCTCGTGGGTTCGAATCCCACTCCCGGCGCCAACAAAGGATTGGCTCTGGACTGAAAGTGTGAAGGACTTTTTTGTTCTGACATACCCTCCCGGGGGGGTCGAGAAAGAGATAACAGAAAAACAATAGTTAGCAGAAAAAGAAAGATAACAATTCGGACGAAGACACCAAGATCTTCGAACCGCAGCTTCTGAAAGGTCCCAAGCGGGTCCAGCACGAAGAAACAGGAGCCCGGTTTTCAAGAATATTGAGCTCTTGGCAGACTCGCCCAGAATGAACCCTGATCCGGAATCGGGGCAGCCGATTTGAGATCGCGACTTTTTCACGCTGACCTCTCCGCTTAATCTGCGATCAGAAAAACGATCGACGGTTCCGTTTTGCGCCTAGAATCACTAGACTCGCCCGGTTCGGTTTCAACTGGCGGGACCCCCCTCTGAAAAATCTCAAAAGTAGTTGCTCCTCGCGACACAAAGGTACAGTTCGGCCCCTCGCGAATTGGGCGGGTCTTCTTACTCTTTCTTCTTGAAGTGTTTTTCCCAGAAGCCTTGCTTTCTCTTCGCGATTCTCGAGGCACGCTCTACGCCCGCGTCAACCTCACTCTGATTCGCCCCGGGAGACTGAGATTGCGATGGCTGATCCTTGACCGGGCTCATAGCCTTCGGCGGAGTCTTCGGTTCCTCTACTGGCGTAGCACTCTTGGACGGCTTTGCCTCCTCAACCATAGGCTTGGTAGGCTGACTGGCTGTCTCCTTCACCGGTTCCTTGCTGGGCTCATTAACATCGACGGTTTCTTCTGCAGTCGGTTCCATGCTGGTTATTTCGAATTCGCACTCGGGCTGGCCTTGCGAGATGCACCTAGTCTCACGGGCTTGGACCGTCTTGTCGAGAACCTCTGCAAAGAGCCCCGCAAGGAAGCCGCTGGTAAACATACAGTTAGGCTCCTCAGACGAGCCGTTTTCCATTGCTTCGAAGCAGTTGCTGATGACGACGTTGGCGTTTGCCTTGTCGAAATCTATCATGCGAATCTTCACCTTTCCCAGTCCGAGATTAGTATCTTCAAAGGCAGAGTGAACTAGATTCTCCAGCGAGGCCCTCTGTTCCTCTCCAGTAGAGGTGATGCTGTCCCGGAATATGCTGCCCTCATGAATTCCGATCCCACTGGCCAGATAGGAAAGGAAGGGAGCGGCTTGGTCAGCGACAAGACGCTCTAAACCGTCCCGCATGATGCGGATAACATCTCGACGCAGAATGATCATCTTCTGTCCAAAGAACGAGAGTTCACCCTTGCTGTCGTTGAACCGCAGCTGGTTTACGGATCCCACTAGTCGTCGCAGGTCCCAGGCGTTCGGCTTTCCCTTCGGACTAGTTTGCAGGCTGTGTTGCCTCCGCAAGTTCATTCGTCAGCATCTCAGCTGCCTCGTTTATCTTGTGGGCGAACGATGAATCAGGATTGTCAACAACGAACACTGATCTGCTGAGGTTGTTTATCACGTCCATCTGGAACTCGAAGGCTTGTAGAAACCTGGACTTGAAGAGGGTCGCAAGCTCCTTGCCGACCTTCACTGCATCCTTGATCCTAACCCCAGGTGGGACCATGTTCAGCGTCAAGAATGTGGGTTTTTCGAACGTCTCCGCCAGCAGGACCATGACAGCTGTTCCGAACAAATCCTGTTGGTCGACTCGTGAGACAAGGACTAGGACATCGCAGCATCCCATTGCCAGAACCGTATCGTTCTCGACCCCCGGGTGAGTATCTACGATGATGTAATCGAGGTTGCACTGTTCACCCACCTTCTGTAGAGTATCTTGGAATAGTGAAACCTCAAGGCCCGATTTCAAGAGTCGCAGCATGTCCTCGACCTTGTTGCTGGCTGGACAGAAGAACAGCCCTCCCTTCATCTTGGGAAACCGGGGCGTAAGATCTATTATGACGTCACTCGGGGTCGCGTCGCCTAGGAAGATATCAGTCATTGTGGCCTTGACCTCGCCCTTCTTCAGACCAAACAAAACGTGGAGTCCCGGTCCGGAGAGGTCCAGGTCCATTACTCCGACCCGGTGATGAAGCGCGAGGGTCGCCGCAAGGTTGGCCGTCAGAGTTGTCTTTCCGGTTCCGCCTTTGAAAGAATGGACAGCTATGACCTTAGTCATTCTTTATCCTTCTTCAACTGGTCTTTTACGGACTGGAAGAATTCCTGGTTCTCGATCCGTCCTGCTTCTGATTTGACGGCTTCGAGGTCGATCTTGAGCTTTGCATGCGTGACCTTGTGCCTTCTGAAGGCGAGAAATCCTCCTACTAACAGTGCTGCTACTAGCGCTGCCAAGATCGCGAAATAGTACAGTGGCAGCGACAGAGTTCCAGAGGAAGATTGAGAACTAGACTGTACACTTACCGTGGAGGTACTGAGGGCACTTGTGGATCCACTGTTGTCGGTCACAGTGACTGCGATAGCGAAGGTTTTCGAGCTAGCGGAGCCTGTTGATGTATACTGGTGCGTATCCGTCTTTGGTGATCCCGTAAGGATGTCTACGGTTCCGTCGCCCCAATCAACCTTGGTTGAGCTTATCGCACCATCTGGGTCAGAAGAGGTTATTGATACTGTGACAGTCTGGCCAGTCGAAACCGACGCAGGGGATTCTGTAAACGTAACAACCGGGGGTCGGTCAGAGACTGTTACTTGGGAGGAATATTTTCCTGTCGAACCACTGTTGTCAGTTGCGTTGACGGTTATCGTGAAGATGTTCGACGTGGACGTGCCGGTTGAACTGTAACTGTGGATGTCGCTGGTCGCGGTTCCAGACAGAGTGTCTATGGTTCCGTCTCCCCAATCAACCTTTAGCGCGGTTACGGTTCCATCGGGATCTGCAGCAATGATTGTTAGGGTAACGTTTTGACTAGTAATGAGTGCCGTCGAGGAAGGGTTGAAGCTTGGAACCGGAACCCTGTCATTGATCGTCACTTGAGAAGAGGCCGAAGTATACGATGCGTTGTTGTCGGTACCAGTGATAATGATCGTAAAAATTTGGGATGTTGAGGAACCAGTCGAAGCATAGCTGTGAGTAGCACTCGTTATGGCTCCTGAATAGAGTTGGACTATGGTGTCTCCCCAGTCGACCCTTGTAGTGCTGATAGTCCCATCTGGATCGGAGATGCCTATTGACAGCGTGATGCTTTGACCCGTATTTGCCGTGCTTGGAGAAGGATTGAAGCTCACGACAGGAGGTCTGTCAGTGATAGTTACTTGAGAGGAGCTTGATCCCGTAACTCCGCCGTTGTCCGTCACGGTCAATGTCACAGTGTAAGTCTTAGCATAGGTGAAGGAGTGAGTTGCAACCGATCCGGTGCCAGTCGTTTGATCACCGAAGTCCCAGGAATAAGAGACCACTGTACCGTCGAGGTCGTAGCTCGCCGTCCCATCGAAGGTGATGGAGGTGCCGGTTGGAGCAGAGGAAGGAGTCGAGGTGAAGCTAGCGACGGGTGGACGATCCTGCAATGTAACAGCAGTGGAGGCCGAGCCCGTGTTGGGCGGAGACGGAGAGTCAGTCGCGTTGACTATTAGGGACCAGAGCCCCCCAGGGTCGGATGTCTGAGGAGTGTACGAGCCGAACCAATGTTGAAGTCCCGTGTCAAAGGTCAGTGGAACGATATGTGTGACGCCGGGGGTTCCGGTGTAGATCAAATATGATTTCACTCCCGTCCCAGTGGTGAGCGTCGTGCCATCTGGGTAGGATACTGTAGCGTTGAGTTTTACCTGTTGCCCAATTGGAACATAGGTGGTTGCTCCGACATTGATAGTAAGTGTTGCAGGAACTAACTGGGGGGTATTAGTCAGCTTGGTGCTTGGACCCGAGTTCCCCCAAGCATCGGCATACGCAT
The DNA here is from genome assembly GCA_005888635.1 of Candidatus Bathyarchaeota archaeon. GTDB lineage: Archaea > Thermoproteota > Bathyarchaeia > 40CM-2-53-6 > 40CM-2-53-6 > 40CM-2-53-6. The sequence goes on from VBAW01000038.1 coordinate 7,288, forward strand.
TAGCAGCCAGGGATGCTGTCCACGTACCGGTTGCGTTGGTGGCCGAGGTTTTGTATGTGGCATTGAACGTCTGGCTCCCGCCAGAATAGACCGTGGTCAAACTCACATTTCCACCCCCAGGTCTAGCTAATGTTAGCAGGGCGACTCCGGTGGAGGCAATCGTCCCATCCGGATAGATCGGCTGGAAAGAGAAACTCATCGTCTCAGTCCTCTGGTAAGTGCTCTTCAACGAGTTCAGAGCTGAAATGGACATTGAGGCCGGGTTCACATTGAAGCCTGACACATCGGCTGGGGTCTTCACCGTCGTCGTGCCGGTCACGGTTGTGATGTAACCCTTCGGATCGAGAACAGCGTCTGGAGGGATATGCCAACTGGCAGTTACAACACCGCTCAGCGAAGCTGTCGTATTCGAAGCGAAGACAGTCGTAGAAGGCGTGGATGCAGTAGCTATCTTAACAGCAGCGGGTTCCGCCACATTATACCCGGTTGCTTGAACATTGACCGTCTCCGTTCTCTGATACTGATAATTGTCAGTAAGAAGTATGAGGAAGTATGTTTGAGCAACATTCGGATTCACGACCACTGGACGAAGTTGAGTCGCGTTCAGAAAGTATTGACCCACCAAATTATTCGGCCCTGGGAAGCTTGAAGTCGGGTAGAAGAAAACAGGAAGGGTAAACTGAGTTTGGCCGGATGCAGTCGTGTAGTTTTGAAGAACGGACGAGTGTAGCTTCGCTGCAGGGTCTTTTACCCAGAACCTGAACTGATAAGCTGTGCTTCCACTGGCCCCACCGACCTGGAGGACAACAGTAAACGTAGTGCCCTCTTGGCCTAAGAAGGGTATGGTGCCTAGAGTGTATGTCGGGGCGGCGTGAGCTCTAGGAATAATGCTGGTAAGCATGGTTGGAGCGAGAAGGGTGATAGCGATGAGTATGACGTAGCGTGTCGCTTTGTTGTGCCGCACTATGTGCCTCCCCGTGAACAGAACTGAAGCACGACGGTCTGGAACGGGACTAAAGGGTCGCGTAACTTCTAGGTCAATAGCAAGGTATCCAGTTCGATTCTAGAGCTACCCGAATGACCGTCAGAAGTGTTCAGCATACTGTTTACAGTAAGCAACCAAATATGCGCCGAAATCCATTCAGAGAAATCGATAAGAACGTCGAACTGACCGATAAGTAGAGCGATTGTAGACTTGGCAAATCTGACGGAAAGTGCGAGAAAGATGTTGGAGGGTAAGAATTTCGTCTATCTAGCGACTGTGAATCCTGACGGGACCCCTCAAGTGACTCCCACATGGGTCGACACGGACGGTAAGTTCGTACTCGTCAACACTGCCATTGGCCGAGTTAAACATCGCAATGTCAAGAAGAATCCAAACGTGGCCCTTGCCATTACAGACCAGAATAATCCCTACAACCTAGTTGTGATTCGAGGCAAGGTGGTTGATCAGCTGACCGGACACGTAGCCGACGAACACATCGATAAGATGGCGAAAAAGTACCGAGGCCTTGACAAATACCCTAACCGCAGCCCTGGTGAGCAGAGAGTCATATTGAAGATCGAGCCTACCCGCGTTATCAGCCGCTAGAACCACCAGTTTTGCTCAGTTGGCCCGTATCCTGACTTTTTCGTGTTGGTCAAAATCTCGCGGTTCAGAAATCAGGTCAACACCAGCTTAGTCTTTCGGGCTCTCATCCGATCTTCGCTTGATTGGTTGATTTGGAACAATCTCACCTTCAGAACCAATGGGCTTGAAGCTTTCCGCTATGAGCATCTGGAACCCTTCGAGCGCGCTGTCGATCACTCCTTTCAATTCTTCTCCTGCTGATATGTCCCGAGTGACCGCTCCGCGTTGGTTTACTATTCGTGATTTCTTTAGGACCTTTGCCATGTCGGCCTCAGCAAAGCCGCAGAGTTTCATGAGACTGATGAGGTAGAAGGAGGTTTTTCCATCTAGAGATTCCTTAGAGGCTCCAATGAGCTTTGCAAGCTCCCCCTTGTAGATGTTGCCCTGTTTCGTGATAGCTGCCCCGACGAGGTCTTCTAGGATCTGAGGAGGGACTCTGACAAGAATGGCCATTCCTAGCTATACCCCGTGAATTTGGATGACGCGGCTGGACCCTCTGACGGGGAGGTTAATTGGAAACAGGACTGTATTAGCCTACTCTAACCTATGTTTTCAAGCTGATTTATTAGAACTGGTTTTTCCTGGGCATGAGGTTATTAGTTTCATTGGCTCTCAATAATGTGGAGACCAACCGGGTCCGGGTGCGGCGAACATTGCCCAAGATTGAGACTACATGTTCACTTGAAGCATTCCGAAGATTCATGATCACGAGTACATGCAGGTCATTCATCCCGAACGACTATCAGCTGGACGCGCAGGTTTTTCCGGAAAGGTCTAGGGATCTTGGCACGATGTATGTTGAGGCTGAGGACAAGGTTACTCTCGGTAGAGTGAACGACATCAGCTTTGTCAAGGTAAACTATGTCCTCGGAATAATCTACAACTCTAAGAGCGGCCATACAGAGCTAAAATGGCGGCACATCCGCGGGGACCAGGGGCGTCTTTCCGGCGAGGCAAGCACGAATACAATGGTGAATCTCTACGAAGCTGGCGCGCTGGATCGGTCATTCATCCGAACCATCGCCGCAAGAATCCAGTAATAGTCAACTCAGTATTTTGAAGCAGGTTTCCTAGCCGATAAACACCTCGGCTTTGTTCAAGATGCCGATAATTGGGACTCTACGAATACGATTCGAGTCCTATGAATGGTAAAACATCATTTATCTTCCATTAACGCAAGTCCGGCTTCCTTCGGACCTGCCAGAATTTGCCTGGATTACTAGAAACTGGGATCGAAGCTCTCGACAGGGTTCTGCCTAAAGGAATTCCGCGGAATACTATGATGATCCTCGCTGGTGAATTAGGCACAGGCAAGTCTGTCCTTATGGGCGAGCTCTTTTACAATATTTTGAAGAAACGGAAGGAGCCCTGCATCTACGTAAACTTCGAAGGACCCCCTATCGCGGTCGAACAGGACATGGAGGCCTTCGGCTGGGACATCACGCCGTATCTAGAATCAGGACAGTTGAAATTTCTGGACTGTTTCTCCTTCCGAATGGAACCCACACAAGTTCCGCCCTACGTTCACTACGTGAAGGATCCTCGAGATCTTCACTCGGTAACAAGCGCTCTCTTCAGCATCATGGAGGAGATGAAGATGCTTGGTCGAGGGGCGGTCTTTGTCGATTCTCTAACTGAAATGTTCACTCTGGTCCAGGAGGATCGTCCCCTCATATTCAATATGCTTGATGGTGTGAAGTCTTGGAGAGCAAAGGGACCCAAGGAGAAGCTTGTGCCTTTCTTCTGTTCACACCACACACCCCTGCGCGCCTATGCGGACTTGGACGATCTCCTCTTCTACGTCGTTGACGGTATCCTCGACATAAGATTCAACCCGGGATTCGCTGATAGAGGATTGCTCGTCAAGCAGTTCAGGGTCCGGAAGATGAAAGGCGCTCCCCACGAAACCTACTGGGTAACCTTTTCCGTCACGTCAAAAGGAGTAACCGAAATTCCGCTACCCGTCCCAGTCCTCTCGACCGAGAAGCCGCGTACCAGCAAAAAGAAGTAGCCCATTTCACATCGGCTTCAACGAAGGGCTATGGCCGCTCACACTGCTGCTCATACTGGCCATTCGGATATTCATACAGGGCAGCCCAGAATCAAAGTTCCATATTCGAAGAATCCAGTTTTCGTGGCTGAAGGCTACATGCCTCCAGTGGTAGTTGGCCGAAGTTTCGAGTATGAAACAACCCCTGAAAATGTGGATTACTGGCAGACCCTCAGCCTTGCATATAGGCAGTACTTGAAGAAGGAAGCTGATACTCGAGCAATTGATCTGCGACTTCTCCTCGACGAGAGACGCAGTGGCGCCTTCCGATGCGTGGGGTGTAGCAAACCAATGGTCATGCGAGAACTATTTGCTAACGGCGACCGGGTATACCAATGTCTCAACGGTGATTGTGTTAAGCGGATCATACGATACCAGTATCAGTCGCACACGGGCCGAATTGTCGAAGTAGCCTAATCGAAAGAATCGTCAAGAGAGCCTGATCCTGAGGCGCTCAACAGGGTTCTGCTACAGACAATCTAGCCAGCGTCCTTATCACCAGGGCTAGGAAACTGCTTGTTCTATTCAAACAGCACCAATCCGAAGATGCGGATAAATAGGGACAGACCCAGAATTACTAGTAGATGAAGACGAATGTCGGCTCAGAAGCCTGCGCAATCCGACGACCCCATAGAATTGCTCGCAGATTCGATGAACGTGTGGGTCGGAAAGCTCAGCGACATCGTCCATAAAGTCATAGACACCGAACCCATCAGGAACGTGATCAACTGGGCGAGAATGTACTCTCTTTGGCCAGTCAACATTACAACCGCCTGTTGCAGTGCCGAGTTTGGCGCGGCAAGTGGCGCCCGACATGACCTTGAGAGATTCGGCGTTCTACCCTACGGATCGCTCCGACAATCCGATCTGATCGTCATAGAAGGAACCATCACAAAAAAGATGGCAAAGAGGCTCCGTATGATCTACGATCAGATGGCCATTCCCCGCTACGTGATCGCGATGGGCGACTGTGCCATTTCAGGCGGGCTCTTCCACGATTCCTACAGTATCGTCAATGGGGCCCACGAGTTCCTACCTGTTGATGTCTTCGTTCCGGGATGCCCACCAAGACCAGAGGCTCTCGAACACGGAATCATCATGCTTCAAGAAAAAATCCGAAACTCCAAGGTGTATCCTCAGAGTTGAGCCTCTCCCACGAGAGAGAAGACAATCTCATCAAGACGTTGAAGGAGAACTTTCCCACCGATATCAAAGACGCAACGGTAATGCGCCGCTCACGAATAAACGTCACAGTCGCTCCCGAGAAGATTCTTGACATCGCGCTCTTCCTCCGAGACAAACTAGGCTTTGACCATCCTACAGGCGTTTCCGCGGTTGACTACAACAGAGAATCGCGTTTCGAAATAGTCTACCACCTAGCCTCGATCGCAAATCCGGCTCAGCGAGATATACTCATCAACCTGAAGGAATCTGTTCCACGAAACACTCCAAAGGCGACATCCCTTGTCAGAATCTGGCCGGGAGTAGAGAACTTTGAACGCGAATCCATAGAAATGTTTGGACTCCAATTCGAAGGCCACCCCAGACCCGAGAAGCTGTTTCTGAACGACAACTGGGACGGACCGCCACCCATGCGTAAGGAAGTTAGATTCCCAACAGACTGAGAAACATTGACCACCACCGACAAGCCGGCTCAAGAAAGCACTCTAGGATCGCCTAGCCCGGACGAACCCGGCGCGCAGACGCTTACTCTTAGCGTCGGTCCCCAGCATTCAGGCTCGGGCCACATGAGGCTAATCGTAGAGCTTGACGGAGATATCATCATCAACGCTGAGCCAGACCCAGGCTATGTTCACCGAGGAATCGAGAAGATAATAGAGCTGCGAAACATAATCCGTAGCATACCCGTGATCGAGCGGCCTTCGATTATCGATGCGTCGAACCTGAACCATGCATGGGTGAAAGCCATTGAAGAGCTGCAAGGCGTCGAGCCTCCCGCCCGCGGACAGTACCTCCGATGCCTATTGAATGAGATGAACAGGATCATGAGCCATCTCTACTGGCTCTCCATCTACGGCGTCTTCCTGGGCCATACGACAATGTTCATGTGGCCTCTAGGTGATCGTGAACTTTTCATTGATCTCGCCGAGAGCCTCACTGGTGCCCGCATTACGTACTCCTACCTCGTCCCGGGCGGAGTCAGGAGAGATCTACCTCAGGGCTTTGCGGAGGAAGCGATCAAACGGACAGAATATTTCGAAAAGCGTCTCGACGAATACGAGAACATATTCTTCAAGAATCCACTGTTTACGTCCCGCGCCAAAGGTGTGGGTGTACTCTCTCGACAGAGAGCAATTGAACTAGGCGCAACGGGCCCGACTCTACGAGGGTCGGGAGTCGATGCCGATCTGCGCAAAGACGAGCCTTATGCTGCTTATAGTGAGCTGGACTTCAAGGTTCATACTCGGCCTGACGGCGACTCATATTCTCGAGTCATGGTTCACGTCGATGAGATGCGGGAGAGCAGTCAGCTAATTCGACAGATACTGGAGAAGATGCCCTCAGGACCCGTCAGGCGAAAAGCCCCGATAGTTGTTCCGCGCGGCGAGGCCTATGGTCGAGTAGAATCCGCGAGGGGAGAATGCAGCTTCTACATGATCGGCGAGGGAGGCGACAAGCCCTACCGAGCCCGCTACATCACCGGCTCCTACCGCAACATGGCCGCGATCTCTGCAGTGTTACAAGGAGTCCGATTGGCAGACATGCCAACCTCATGGTGGAGCATAGACTATTGGCCCGTGGAGGCCGACAGGTAAACACATGGCGCCGATCATAGGAAAGGTTCGCGGTGCAGCCAACAGCCTACTAGCCTACACAACAGGCCTCCGACACCTACTCCACAAACCCTACACACTAAAGTTTCCACAACAACGATACGCAGTAGAGAAAGGGTTCCGCGGCAGACATCTCCTCCATCTAGATAGATGCACTGGCTGTGGAATATGCGCATGGATATGCCCTGAAAAGTGCATCACAATCGTCCAGCGCGGAGACCGATGGTTTCCCGAATACTTCTACGGACGATGCTGCTTCTGCCATTTCTGCGTAACTCCCGATACAATGGTTACAACCAACCCGTCGATAAGACCCATCAGCCAAATACAATCAGGCGACAGAGTTCTCACACACACAGGACAATACCGGCCGGTGCGCCAGGTCATTACAAGGAATTACTCTGGAAGACTCTACTCTATCAGGCCTCTAGGAACACCTTCACCGCTAAGAGTCACTGAGGATCACCCGTTGCTCGTCTCGACAAGATCTGTTGTTAAGAAGGGAAGACTGCAGAAGAAACCCGGAAGACTCGAGTGGAAAACTCCTAAGGAGTTGAAGAAAGGGGATTATGTCACCTTCCCGATTCCGAAAGAAACTCATGACATTGACTTCTATGAACAAAATGTGACAATCGGGCAGCCGAGCACCGGAAGACGTTTATCAAGAAAACTGAGTTTGAAGGCTGAGCCAGATCTTTTCAGGCTAATCGGATATTATCTCGCTGAAGGATACGTTGTCAAGAGAACCGTAGGCTTTTCCTTCGCGCAGGACGAGATCGACTACATCAACGACGTATCGAAACTGCTCGTGAAATTCTTCGGAGGCAAGACAGGCAGATCAACCATGCACCACTCTACTCATGTTCTCCTACATTCTGTTGTGGCCGTACAATTCTTCGAGAACTTCGGACGGGGAGCAGAGAACAAGAAACTTCCCGACTGGGCGATGTTCGCCCCTGAGGCAAAGCAGCGAGAGACTATAATGGGAGCGTGGCGAGGCGATGGCTATCTTCACAATCCCACAAAAGGCAATCCATCACTCTATTGGGAATACGTAACGATTTCACGAACTCTAGCGTTTCAGTTGCAACAAGCACTCTTTCGGGCAGGAATAGTGGGACAGATCTCCTCGACTCAGCATCAAAACAGGCAGCTTGCCTACGTCCTATCCATTCGAGGAACATTCGTACCGAAGATGGCTGAACTCATGCGAGTCGGGCTGGAGGACAGGAGGGAGAAGACCTTCTCCCGCTTCGAAATCGACGATGGCTACGTATACGCGCCAATCCGAAGCATATCATCTATCAATGTGGAAAATCAGCCAGTCGTAAATCTTTCAATCGAGGGCGATGAGTCGTACGTGGCCGGCAGCGTTACCGCTCACAACTGCACAGATTACTGTCCGGAGTTTGCGTTAGAAGAGACGGTCGAGTATGATATTGCGGAGTATACTAGAGATCGGCTTGTATGGTCGCCGGAGAGGTTGGCTAAGCCTCCGGTGAAGAAGGATGACAAGTATGTCTTCAGTGTTGAGGGCCGGAGGGGTGCTTCGCAGGTCTCGGAGCAGGAGCACTAGACTGGTATGACGCAGGTTGCTACGCCTCCTCAGCCGTTGAAGCCGAGTGCGGAGGGAGAGGGTTGGAAGGCTCGTCCGATCAGACTGAAGATCTTCGGCAATCTGATCGCTGAGGTTGTTCACAAAGGGATCTGCATGTATTGCGGTGCCTGCATCGCTTCATGTCCCATCGACATTCTCTTTCACAGCGACAACGAGGAACCGATAATGCGTGGGACCTGTGCAGCCTGCCAAGTCTGCTACTACAGCTGTCCCCGCATCGAACTTCCCGTCGCTGAGATCGAGCGGCGCGTCTTTGGAAGAGAACGCACAGCTGACGAGGCGATTCTCGGAGTACACATTGGATCTTACTCGGTCAGAGCGAAGGATCCGGAAATTGTTGCGAATGCGCAGGATGGGGGCGCGGTTAGCGCCTTGATGCTCTATGCGCTAGAGAAGAAGATTATCGACTATGCGCTAGTATCGGGCTTCACATCTCGCGAGCCTTGGAAGCCGGCTCCAAAAGTGGCTCGCACGAGACAGGAGTTGATCGATAATGCTGGCTCAGAGTACACGCCGGGTGGCCAGATTGGTGGGATGGCCGAGATTGCTGTGCCGAACCGGTCAGTGGTGAACTTCCAGGAGGAGAGATTGGCGTTGGTGGGCCTGCCTTGTGAACTGCAGGGTTTCTGGCGTATGAACACTCACTGGATCGCTGCTCCAAAGCTCGGCCGTAACTTGGTCTTCACTATCGGGCTGTTCTGTTCGAAAGTGTTCGATTATCAGAAGATGATGGTCGACTATGTTCAGGGGACTAGGGGAATTGATCTTGGGACGGTTACGAAGGTCAATATCAAGAAGAACCGGTTGCTCGTCTATACCGGCGATAGGCTGGCGATTGATGAGCCGGTCGAGGTTCTTGCTCACGCCGCTCGGGAGGAATGCAATATCTGCGTTGACTATTCTGCAGAGCTGGCGGACATAGCCGTCGGGGCCATAGGATCCGCCGCCGGGTGGAGCACGGTATTGACCCGTACTCCTAGAGGAGAAGATATTCTCAACGGCGCGGTGGAATCGGGATATCTAGAGATGAAGAGGCTTGACCCTGCGGGAAAGGCGATAAAGTTTCTAGAGACTCTGTGCGAGAGGAAGAGGCTGCGAGATCCATCCGCCTACATCCGACACTCCACTGCTTTCGCTCGGCCTGAGCCGAAGCTCATGGTTCTAGAAGCTCCGACCAAATAGAGAGGATCCGCCCTCGTTACTTCAACGGGTGGATTAGGCCGCTCCGCGACTCTTCAAGCGTCTGGATCACGTGTGAGAGTGGATTTACGATCCTATGTTGATGTCTCAGGCCAAAAGCTCGCGGTGGGACAAGCATCTGTAAGAGATTCCTCATCGAGTTTCTTGAATCCTCCTCAGACGATACGAGATTCGACTCTGCTGGGACCTGGGCATCTATTATGATCGGTAGCTGAGGGGCTCCCTGCTCATGAGAGGGGCTTGCCTGAAAATGTTCCATCAGAAGGGCTTCGGGAGCCTGAAGACCGCAGGTGGGACAGGAAGGAACGGCCTCATGAACGAGGGCAGCCACTATCGGCGTGTCGCTTGTGACGGTAATCGGCTGCAATATCGTATCTCCCCGAGGCTTGGACCGTAATCTTCTTCGAGCCTTTCTAGTTCTCGAAGACTGTACGATTGTCCTTCCACGTGACTTGGATCGCGATCTAGCGCGGATTCTTCCAGTCCTTGCTGAGGTCCGAGGTCGTTTGGGTTTTGGCGCTGAAAGTTTGAGAGAACTGGTTATCAGGGAAGACAACGGTTTGACGCCTACCTGGCGTACAATGGCTACGAACGAGATAGTTACGGCGATCAGTCCATACAGGATCTGTATCGAGATGTTTTCCAAGCTAATCATCTCCTAACTCAAAGGTATGTCTGTATAACTCTCCTGTGCGCAACCGTCACAGATCAGCCTCCCATGCGGCGTTCGTTGAATGCGGTCCACCTCGAGTATCTCTTGACCGCAGTCACGGCAGACAACCATACACTGACTCATTCGCTTTCACCGTCAATAGACACTCTGGACTCGGAGGGCGTATTCCCTACCTGTTACCAATCCCGAAAGACCAAGGTAACAGCCGCTTTAAATACGGTCAGGAAAACGGCATGAAAAATCCAACATAGAGCACCCGATTATTGACCTTTTAAGAAATTCATTGATGTTCCCAATCGGATTTCATCGGGACGAGAATGCCGTTTAGTTTTGGAGTCGTCTCCTGGTTATGAGCGTCCCCGCGCCATCTCACGAACAGGGGAGATCGCTCTGGAGAAGGTTCCCAACTACCCATGTCCCAGATGCGGTCAGCCCCAACTAAGCGTGTACTACTCTGACAAAGCTGACAGCCGCGTCGGTGCATGGTGCGAGTATTGCAATCTGAAAGCATACTACGAGGGCGAACAGCTTATTCCAATCGGATAATAAGAATCGGATTCGAACTGATGCAGTCTATTCGGGAGGAGTTGCTCCCTCCGGAATATTGACAGTTAGCTCGCCCTCGACAAGTTTACGTTGTAGCCGAGCCGTGAAAAGTTCCAGATCTACGTGCAGGCTTTCAAGCCTCTGGACAGAGTCAGGCGTTAGTGTTGGCATTACGTTCTGGCCGCCGATTCGTCCGTAGGCAACGGCCTCGAATGGATATTTTTCGCCCTTGTATATCGTGTACCCTGTTAGGAAGTTTGCGACACCACCTCCAACACCGCTGGCTTCGTCCATCTGATCGATGAACACATCCATCTCGTACTCAAGCGTGCGATCCTCTTCTCGCCTGAACGGGTTTGTAGTCTTGCTCAAAGTCTCACCCGTAGGCAGGCATATCGAGCGGGTGCCATTGCTTCTCGATCAGCGCCTTGATCCTCTCCCGAGCCAACCATCCAGAGGCTATGTCAGCTAGCAGCAGTATCGAGAGGGCGTAGTCTGCAACGCTGAACCCAGATCCGATCTTTGCGTAGGCGTAGACGATTAGGCCGATTGCTGCGACTCCAAGTCCCAAAAGAGGACTCCAGAGTTTTCTCTTGGATAGCAGGTAAGTGCTGCCCAAGGCTCCGGCGGCCACAAGTGCGAATAGAATTCTAAGTTCGGTCGCGAGTGACTGAGGCAATCCAGCGGATGATACAGCGAGAACAATGCTCCAAACGGTTGTTGCGAGAAAGAGAAGTGATGTGAGGTTCAGAATGTTGTACTTTGAGGGCGCGATGGTTGTCGCTGAAAGCGGAGGTGTGAAGCTAAACGGCTTTCCCAGCGCTTGGTATGCGTTGGTTGTGGTTGTATGCTTCTGGCCCGTCTGGACATCGACAGCTAGGTTTACGAATTTCTCAATGACTATGATCCTGTGCTTGCCTATTCCGCTTGCCGGCCCCTGTTCCAGATCGTAACTGGGCCCGACAGTTAGTTCGACCTTCGTATCAGGCGTACAAGAATGAGTGATCGTCATTCCAGGCTTCACCTGGGTTAGGGTCCAGTTGGATCCCTTGTCACGGGTGCATATGAGCGCGGCCCATTGAGTATTCGGCTCGATCTTCGGCAGACCCACTTCGGGCGCGAGGTCAGTCATTCCATACCTCTTGTCCTCGCAAAAGAGCTGGTTGCAGCCCCGGCAACGCCAGACGTCGACGGCGCCCATGACGTAATTGTTGTCGATGAGGTTGACGACGCCGTAGTAAACGACATCGTGCTGGTGAGTCTGCAAGACGGAGTCGCCATCGCCTCTGACGTAGAAAAGTCTTGGCTTAAAGCGAACATCCTCTTCCGGGAAAATCTCTTTTTCTACCCATACAGAAACGCACTGGTCCAGAGAGTAGGCATGCTAGACATTCGACTGATGAGAGAATCACCGGAGAAAGTTCGAGAGAATCTCCGCCATAGAGGCATGCCCGAAAAGATCAGCGAGCTTGAAAGGCTTCTACAACTGGACGCAGACTGGCGCAGAGAACAAGCCGAGGCCGACCGTCTCAGAAAAAGAAGAAACGAGATCACGCAAAGCATTGCGGCCGCGAGGAAGAAAGGCCAAGATGTCACACCACTCCTGAAAGAGGCTGAAGCGATTCCGGATCAGATCAAAGCGGTCGAAGCAAGAGTTGACAACTACAAACAGCAGGCCGACCAGATTCTGCTCAACCTTCCAAACCTGGTACATGAATCAGTTCCCGTTGGCAAGGACGAAAACGATAACGTGGAAGTGAAAAAATGGGGAACGATTCCAAACTTTCACTTTAAACCGCTCGACCATATCGATCTCGGCCTGAGACATGATTTGATCGATGTGGAGAAGGCGGGACAAGTGGCAGGGGCACGATTCTACTATCTGCGAGATGATCTCGTCCGGCTGAATATTGCACTGATGCATTGCGGGCTAGACTTTATCGCTGGCAGGGGATTCCGGCTCTTCCAGCCGCCCTACCTTCTGCATAGACACGTTGTCGCGGGTGCCGTTGCATTGGCTGATTTTGAAGATGTGATTTACAAAGTGGACGGTGAAGATCTCTATCTCTTAGCGACTGCGGAGCACGCTCTTTTGGCATTTCACATGGACGAGATTATTGATGGCGGAAAGCTTCCGCTCCATTACGCTGGTGTGAGTCCCTGCTTTAGGAAAGAGGCAGGAGCCCACGGACGGGACACTAAGGGAATATTCCGGGTCCATCAGTTTGAGAAGGTAGAACAATTCATCTACTCACGCCCAGAAGATTCTTGGAGTCTGCACGAAGAATTGCTCAGGAACTTGGAAGGGTTCTGGCAGACTCTAAAGATGCCGTATAGGATCGTAAACGTTTGTACTGGCGACCTCGGAACGGTGGCCGCGAAAAAATACGACCTTGAAGCATGGCTACCCGGACAGGGAAAATACAGGGAAATGGCGTCATGCAGCAACTGCACAAGCTACCAGGCTGTCAGGTCTAGGATTCGTTACAGAGAGAAGCCTAGCGAACCAACCAAGTATTTGCACACTCTAAACAGCACTCTAGTAGCGACTGAGCGCGCGATCGTTGCGATTCTCGAGAACTACCAGAAACCGGACGGGACTATTCAGGTACCCGAAGTTCTTAGGAAGTACATGGGTGGACAGGAAACGATTCCGGGAGCAAGAGATGTGACACCGTGACACCAGGGAATCGTCCAGCAATCACGACTAACGAGCACTTCTTCAAGTATAAGAAAATCAAAGGAATCCACCGATTAGGTATAGGATTGATGCGGCGGCTGCACCTATGAGAAACGTTTCCAGTCCGCTCCTCCATGGTTTCCTTCCGACGACGCGCCCCTTCCAAGCTCCCACTAGAAACAAGAACAGAGCCGATGTTAGAGCGGAACCTAGCAACGCGAGCGTCACTGTTGTGAGAAGCAGAAAAGGAACTAGAGGGATTAGTGCGCCGACTAGAAACGATAGTCCAATAACTCCTCCCATCTTGATCGGATTTGACAGTTTCGCTTGGTGGACATGAAGTTCGTGCATCAGAATGTCCTCGAGGAACTTTTCCTTGTTTGAGGCTATTCGTCCGACGATCTTTTCCGCTTCCTCCGGAGTCAAGCCCTTCGCAACGTAGAAAGCTCTCAGCTCTCCCTTCTCTTCCTCAGGTTCTTGCTCAATCTCGCCTGCTTCGCGCTTCTTGTCAGCTTGGAATAGTTCGTATTCAGAGCGTCCGGCAAGGACCCCACTGAAGAACATACTGATGGCACCCGCCAGCATGGAAGCGAGTCCGGCAACCTGTATTAGACTAATCCCACCAGATTCGATCGCTGCGAACCCGCTGAGAAAGGCGAGATTAGTTACAAGCCCATCTGAGACTCCGAGAGCCGAGCCGCCGATGTAGCTTCGGGCGCGAATGTGCTTGTGAATCTCGCGCGGGACTTGTCTCAACTGAGCCATCGAGTTTCGCCGATTGAGGACGGGGACACCGTCGCGATTACTTATTTCAGCTCTAGCCCGTCCATCTCCGGAATGCGATGACGTTACGTGGAATCCCTCAGAGCCTTGTCGAAGACCATTGAACCAAAGGTAAATATTGAATCCAGACCCCCAAGCATCTGGGGTTTTAGCTATTGGGGAGAAGAAGACGTCGAGTAGTCCGCATCGTCAAGAAGAAACTCCCCACTGTGTTTGTCTGCCCTCGATGTGGAGAAGAAGCCGTCAGAGTAACCATCGCCAAAGATACTGGGCATGCAACCGTCCTTTGCGCTCTGTGCAATCTGAAGGACGACTTTCCTGCGCACCCTGCTGCTCAAGCAATTGATGTGTATTCGTATTTCACGGACAAGTTCTATGGGGTCAAGGACGCGCGTCCAATTATCCCACACGAGCGAGAGTTCTCCAGTGTCTCCACTGACGAAGCGCCCAGTGAGGAGGCGCCAGCAACGCCGGAGTCCCCAAAGAGCGAGGTACCAATGGAGATTTCTCAGCCACCGATGATGGTCGAAAAGCCTGTCCCAGAGGCGCAAGTCAGTGTGGCGGAGCAGTCGCAAGCCTCAGCCCAAGAACCCACGGCTAAGGAGGAGGGTCAGATGGAAAGTGTCGACTCTCAAACGGCGGAAGGAGAGAAGGAAAAGGAGGACGATAGTGAACCTTTCGCGGACATTCTTGAGAATAGTAAGGACAAGAAACGTTACAGTTCTAACCCGTTGCCCCAGCAACAGCCGGAACAGACCAGCTAACCTCTCGTTCTCGTGCTATTCGGTTTTCGTTCCTCGAAGATTGGTATCAGGAGATTGACTACCCGATCAACTGTAGCTCTCCGGTCCCGTAGAGACTGGACCAGTTCTTTCTCGTAGATCTTGAAGATGTTCGTCAAGGTCATTCGGGGATGTAGAGGAGTGTACCTCTTTGGAGTCCCTGTTGCTTCGATTATGAGCCCCTTCTCAAGCATGCTTGCCACCAGCGTTTTCGTCTCTCCCTCAGAAAGGTTGACCTCTTTCGCCAACTCTTCGAGCGTGAGGTCTGAGGTATCAAGGAGCTTAAGGTAAGCTTGAGTCTCTTCAGTCGGTAGGTTGAATTGGCGTGAGAGGAGTTCAGCGATTTGATCCTTGTCGATGGGCATTTTCCTTAGGGATCCTGGGACGGGCATTTGCTAACCCCCTTCGCTGTTACCCTATTTCACCTTCGTACTAGTGCCAGAAGCCTTATTATCCATGCGACCTTGCGTATTCACTACTCAGAGTGGTATGAATGGCACTGCTTGAAATCGAATTACCAGAGGCACTACTGCCTCAGCCTAAACAGATAGGACAGTTCATCCGCCGAACACAGAGCGTCTGTCCAGAATGCAACCGCATCCTACCAGCTACCGTCTTCGCACGAGAAGGCAAGGTCTTCATGACCAAAACCTGCCCAGAACACGGCGAGACAGAGGAACTTTACTTTGGATCATACGACATGTATCAGAAATTCGCAACCTACTGGAGCGACGGCAAAGGAACCCATGCTCCAAACGTCCCAATCGAGAGCTGCGCATGCCCAGCCAACTGTGGGCTATGCTCAAACCATCTCAGCCACACTGGATTGGCGAACATCATAGTTACCAACCGATGTGACCTTACCTGCTGGTACTGCTTCTTCTACGTGAAGAAGGGTCTCGAAGGAGCCTACGTATACGAGCCCAGCATGGACCAGGTCCGCGAGATGGTCCGTGCGCTGAAGGCCGAGAGGCCCGTTCCGGGAAATAGTCTTCAGATAACTGGTGGAGAGCCCACCCTGCGCCCAGAACTCCCAGAGATCGTCAAGGTGATCAAAGAGGAAGGAGTAGACCACATCCAGCTCAACACCAACGGCATCAACCTAGCACTCAACCCCAACCTTGCAATGGAGCTGAGAGACTCAGGTCTAAGCAACCTCTACATGAGCTTCGACGGAGTCAGCCCCAAGACCAATCCGAAGAATCACTGGGAAGCACCTTACACGATTGAGAGCTGCCGTAAGGCCAATCTCGGAGTAGTGCTCGTCCCGACGGTCATCAAATCGATAAACGATCACGAACTGGGCGGAATACTCCGGTTCGCACAGCGCAACATCGACATTGTGAGAGCAATCAGCTACCAGCCAGTCTCCCTCACTGGAAGAATGAAGAAGCAAGAGCGTGAAAAGTACCGAATCACCATACCTGACTGCATCGAGAGGATTGAGGAGCAGACTAACGGCGAGATCCCGAGAGACGCATGGTTCCCAGTCCCAAGCTGCTCACCAGTAACCCACTTCGTTGAGGCCTTCACCAAGAGACCACAATATGAGCTGTCCATCCACTTCGCGTGCGGTGCCGGAACCTACGTGTTCGAGGACAAGAACACCAAATCCCTCGTACCCATAACCAGCTTCGTCGACCTCAAGGGTCTCTTCGAGTATCTTGATGAAAAGACCGACGAACTCAACTCAGGCTCGAACAAGTATCTAGTTGCGGCCAAGTTCATCAGCAGACTCAACAGCTTCATCGAGAAGGATAAACAGCCCGCAGGACTCAACCTGGCGAAGTTGCTGGTCGGAGCCTTGCTCAAACACGACTACAGCGCGGTCGGACAGTTCCACATCAAGAGCATGTTCCTCGGAATGATGCACTTCCAAGATAAGTACAATCAGGACGAAGAGAGACTTCAACGCTGCGACATTCACTACTTGACGCCTGACATGAGGATCATTCCGTTCTGTTCGTTCAACGTCATACCCGAATGGTACCGTGATAGGATTCAGAAGAAGTACGGTATCACGGTGGACGAGTGGGAGAAGAAGAACGGCGAGAAGTTGGAAGCGCGACTCTACCGGGGATCGCTTCGGAGAGGAAAGCACGCTGACGGCTGCGGATGCAGCAGCGTGCACATCGAGCCGATAACAGGCACCTAAACTCCCCTTTCAACCAAAGACCTTTTTTCTATCCTCGATAACTACCGGACGGTCTAGACTCGGGAAGCGTGGAGTGGTTTGCAGTCATCTCTTGAGAGAGTGAAGGGCGAGCAGTGGGCTAGCATCCAAGATCTGACGATAGTAGCCTCGCCTCAACTTGCAAAGCTGGACGATAACCTAGCGTTCACTGTAGGGTTCAAGCTGAAGGGTGGTATCAGGCGTAATTTCGTCCGACCGCTCTGGGAGAAAGCGTATGATGAGCATGATCTCGGACTTCGGATGGCGTATAGAGTAGACCTCTCTAAACAACGGGTGAAAGTCTTGCCTGGCTCGGAGCTAAAACGTGAGAAGTTTGTCCGGCGGGGAGTATTCTTCTGGACCCGAAACCCCGAACTGCCCTACAGAGTCTGGGCGACGATCGCTACCGAATTCGAAACTATCCTATACCCGAAGACGGAGGAGGAGGCTCAGACGATGCTCTTTGACGTTACCCGAACCTTCGAACTTCCCGCGTCGAAACTAGGCAAAGGGCATCACACTCTCGAAGCCAAGGTTCACGCAAAATGGGGCAAGCACGTATTCACAGAGAGAGGAGAAACAGCAGCCAAAACACCCGT
>VBAW01000010.1 GCA_005888635.1 Candidatus Bathyarchaeota archaeon
ACCAAAACTGACCGTTTTCTCCAAACAGTAACAAGCTTCATTTGGGCCCTATGCCATATAGATTGGCAGAGATGGCAGGCACTTCCACTGTTACTCCGGAAAAGGACCAACTCACCTCAGCCCAGACTACGCAGCAAACTTATCCCGTCCAGGGACGAATGATGAGCAGCCGGAAGACCAGACCCCGAGACGAGGTCGGTCATTATGTCTGCCCAAACTGTGGAAGTCCCAGCCTTGTAAGAGATGCTGAGACTGGCGAAGTCATCTGCACCAACTGTGGCTTTGTATTGTCAGACCCATCAGAGAATTATGCGGCTCCAGTTCCACGGCGCACCGAGGAAGGACTGCTTGAGAGCCAGTCAGGACCGCCTGGAAGATTCTCCGCATTCGACAAGAACCTATCCACTATAATCTCAAGAGCCCAAGCATCAAACCGGAACCTCAACGCCGACGAGAGGCTCCAGCTCTGGCGGCTCAGACGGACCCAGCTTCGCGCCTCTGCCGGGTCGTCTATGGCGAGAAACCTATCTCGCGCCATGAGCCAGCTCAGAGGATTATCCGGTCGCCTGAATCTTCCTGAAGTTGTGACTGAGCGAGCTGCCTTGATGTACCGTCGAGCCCTAAACAAGGGCTTGGTTAGAGGACGCCCGATAAACGGAATGGTGGCAGCATCAACCTATGCCGCGTGCAGACTTACGGACGTTCCACGGTCTCTGAGCGAGATCGCAAAAGCTTCAGGCATGAGTCGCAAGCTACTGGCCCATTATTATAGAGCCTTAGTACGATCATTGGACGTTACCATGGCGATTGAAGATCCGCTCAAACGGGTCTCAAAGATCGCCTCTCGCGCGGGTGCAGACTCACAGACCGAGATGCTGGCCGGAAAGATACTCCGAGAAGCAATCAGACTACGGGTCAACGTAGGAAAAGACCCTGACGGGCTGGCAGCCGCAGCACTGGACCTTGCTGCCAGAATACGAGGCTCCATGGTTATGCAGCGCGACCTAGCAAAGGCAGCCGGGGTCTCTGAGGTTACTATTCGAAGCCGCATGAGAGACCTCAAGACAGCTTCAAAATCCCTGGGCCTTCCAGACGTAGCATAGACTGTCACTTACAAGCCGTCCCCTAAGTAACGTCATTCAAACCAGTTTGCAATAGTGTTGCATCCGCAAGGAGGGTATCACGCCAGCTACTGGAGACGCTGGGATACGTCTTGCCTAGAGGCCAGGGAACACGGTACCATACATAGACGCTACTTTGGACGCCGCCGCGATCATAGCGGACGCCTCGATGATAGTTTTTCTTTCAAGGAACTCGTTATCGTATTTCCAATCGTACAAAGATTACTTCATTGCTATCTATCTCACATTTCTCGCGTTTCCAACGGGAGACCTAATTCTCATGGCCTCAACTGCACCAGCATTGCAGAGACTCTCAATACAAGGAATTGTGACCTCTGGATCTCTGATCGCGATCATATGGGGCTACGTTGCCACAAAACTGTACGTTTATCCTGAAACGCTCTCACCAAAGAGACTCATCTCAAGGCCATTTCGTCCCATATTTCTCGCCTTTGCTTTATATCTACTGCCCATGATTGTTGCATTCATTGATGGTTGGACGGACCCGCTAGCGATTTCGTCGACCTCAATTCAGGCCTCATATCCTCTTGACAGTACTACACTGCCCTCCTCCACAGTATCAGTTCTTTTGGTAGGAATTGGGTTAGGTGTAGTCGTTTCCTTCACCTCCTACCCTCTCGCCGTCCTCTCACGACGCCGAGCCCTGGTAAAGGACAGGGAGGTTAGGCGCGCTCTGAGAGTAATCGCGGCGAGTTTCGGTGTGATAAGTCTGGCCTTGGTTCTTGGTTTTGGCCTGCTGGCATTTGGACAGAATATTCTCGGACCGGCAAATTTTCTCTCTGTAGTTCTGATCATATTTACTGTTCAAGCCTTTCGTAAACCGACGTTTCTGAAAGCATTTCTCGGCGTTGTCCCCTCACTTCAGTCTTCGCCGGGGGCTTCTCATTATGACCAGATGGTTCTGATCCACGGTCCTGGCGACGAAAAATTTGGTCCGATCGCGAAATACATCCTCGACGGAGTGAACCGCCGAGAACGAGTAATCTACTTCCATGACGGTGATGTTGCTGTTGTCACCGAAGGTCTTTCCCACCAGGGTGTGGATGCGACTAGACTTATGCTGAAAGGAGCTCTGAGGATTCCTCCTCTAGGAAGTGCCTATCCGTCGACAGGGGTACTAGATGATACACCTCTTGAAGTCGTCCAAGAACTTGCCACTGAGGCAAAGACTCTAGGCAATGAAGGTCTAAGGGTGGTCCTAGACTACGATGACTTCGTGGTTCGTCCCCTGCAAAAGTTTGTCAATCATCTGACGGACCCAAGGTGGACAAGCCCAGACCATAATCTGCACGTTCTTATGGCATTCAATTCGAACGCGTTTCGAGGAGAAGAGGCGTCCCTAGCTAAGCTTGAGAAGAAAATTCGGACCTTAGATCTCTCGGAGACGATGAACACCTTCTCACAAACAGTAGGACTGTCTCACGAGGAGATTGCTGGAAGGAAGCTACTCCTGGAGTTTGACCCACAAGGAGACTCCGAGCAGGTCTTCAAATCGTTACTCGCAGAAACCGCCTCCAATTTCGAAAGGACAGTAGTCTTCACCAGGAATGATAGCATGATCTACTCGCTCGTCGAAATGCAACCGGCCGCCAAAATCTTCGTGATGACGTCAAGGGTATCGTATCCAAAGATGGAGAGTGAGAATCTTTTCTTGTTGCCGACCTATGACACTTCCTTACTCCTTGATGCGTTGAACAAAACCATCGAAGCTTACGCGGGTTCATCGTTCACTATTATCTTCGATAACATCTCACACCTAGTGTTCACGCTAGGACCTGAAAGAACCTACTCTCTGGTTCGGCAAGCCCTTGAGTTGATGATCTCAGATAAAATCACTGCCATCTTCTCGATGAACTCCAAAGCTCACGACCAGAAAATCATGTCGACCTTCGAAAACATGTTCGACCTGGAGCTTGTCTGTAAAGCTGGGAGTAGCGTTCCCGAGATCAGAAAGAAGATGGCTGTTTCGAGCTAGCTTATCGTGGAATGTCGCCGCCCTTCTTTGCTCTGAGGGAGAACACGATGGCGACTTGAATGGTTCTACTCGCGAGGGTTCTATCGGAGCGACCTGCTACCCTCGAACCTTTCGATAAGCTCCAGGAGGTAGTTGGAAAACCCTCGGATGTTGATGCTCCGAATTTCCTTCTCATATTCCGCTACTTTCTTGATGTAAGAGTAGGCCTTGTTCTTGAACACCCATTCCAACTTACTAACTTTAGGAACGGCCGCCTTGTCACCGAGCTCGTCTATCCGAATAATCCCCTTTCTAAGCGCGAGTGATATGATCGGCGACGACACGTCGCGCTCTACAACTTCGCTCGGATATGTGGTCAGCATGTTTCCTACATGCGCTATTTTTTGTGCCAGGCATGCAACCGTTCTCATTGGGCCTAGCTCTCTCATATTGAACGCGGGGGAACACATTAGATCCATGTCCATGGCAACTTCTACCAGACACCCGTACGAAGAGTAGAAGTTTGTTTCAATCGGATTCTCAATACCGGCAGTGTTGCCTAGATAGCTGTACATCATCGAAGAGAGTACCTGGCGAAGATCGAAGTAGAAGATCCTCTCGAACTCGTTGAATCGGGGATAGTTGGACAAGGAGGAAATGGAATCCTTCCATATCCTTCTTCCGACATCGAGATACGGGTCCGTCTCAGTTATCTCATCTCTGCTCTGCCAAGGTATGTTAGCCAACCGCTGAAGAAGAGGATAACTTCGAGTTTCATAATTATCCGCCAAGTCATCTACGAGGATGTCAAACACCGTCAGCTTGGTCTTGTCGTCACCCAGATCTTTCCTGCAATCAAAACTCACGCTGGGTAAGGTGATCCAAGAATACACATCATGAATCCACGCAAAGTACTCGATATTCCTGCGACCTACCGTCTTGTATAGGTCGAGCACTTCCCCCAATTCCAGCCGTTCCGCGGACCGGCCAAGGAGTCGCAGTCCAGTTGCCGCGTCGTCAGAAGTATCCCGTATCGCTCTAGCTTGCTCGCCGCCCTTTGAATCTTTTAGAACCTGCTGAGCTACTGACAACTAGCACACTTTGTATTAGCTTAGTTTCAGCTGTGTCTGCACTATATCATGTCGGCCTACCTTTCTAGGGAAAAAGATTCTATGCGCCTTATATGGGTCCTAAATTGGGTGCTAGTTCACCCGTCAATAACTATCAGGGATATACAAGAATCTGTCTCGGGCACTCTGCCTCACTCTAGGAGAAGTGGAGCTTCCGTCACAGCCAGCTCACTGACGAAATTGCCGACGACTGGAACCCGAGGACTAGTGGTCGGGGGTCACTTCGTTAAACTGGAAGAACTCTGGAATCCAGATCAACTCGGTCCCGGTAAACGGTTGTTCTTTGGCTGCGACTCCTGAATTTTCTCTCCTTCTGAACCTCGGACTAGCAATCTCCGCGGCATTCGGCTTCAGCTTCCTCTTCTCAAAGATCAAGCAACCCGTAGTGTTAGGTCAGCTCATCGCAGGAATAATTATCGGACCCTTCGGTCTTGGACTGATACAGGATCTCGGAACGATAAATCTGCTTGCTTCTCTTGGGATCGTACTCCTCTTGTTTACCGTCGGATTAGAGCTTGACCCGTTAGAGATCCGTAGAATCGGGACTGACAGTTTCATTCTTGCCGCCGTGGAACTCACGATTAGTTTCGTCTCAGTCCTCGGCGTTGCACTGCTAGTTGGTCTCAGCACTATAGAGGCTGTATTCGTCGCGGCTGTCGTGGCGACAACGAGCACCGCGATAATGAGCAAGATACTGCTCGAGTCCAAAAGTTTCCATGCCAAAGAGTCTCAGATGGTCATAACAGCGTCAGTCATCGAAGACTTCGCAACCGTCTTCATACTCCTGCTACTCCCTGGCCTCGCAGCAGCTAGCAATCAAGTGGCATCCTCAGACCTCGCCTTGCTGGTCGCTAAAGGAATTCTCCTTGTCGCGGTCATCTTCGTCTTCGGCTGGAGGATAGCGCCGCGGATCATTGATCGTGTGACCCAGAGTGATCAGGAGTACAAGGAGACGGCGTTCCTTCTCGCTCTGTCCTTCGGGTTCATCTTTGCCTTGCTCTCATCCTTCCTTGGATTTTCTCCAGCGGTAGGCGCTTTCCTGATGGGTCTAATGATAAGAGGAAAACAGGCTACGTTCGTACTGGACAAAGTCGGACCGGTAAAGGACCTCTTCATTGTTCTCTTCTTCGTCTCGATGGGAACGCTCATCAACATGGGAGCAGTTCTTACTCTTACTCTCCCGATCCTCGCGGTCATTGCAACAGCGATTCTTGGAAAATACTGGGGGTGCTGGACTGGGGCGAAGCTCTCCGCAGCGAAAGGTGAAGCTAGCAAGGTTGGAGTATCGATGTTGCCCCGGGGAGAGTTCTCCTTCATTGTCGCCAGTGAGGGAGCCGGGCTTGGAGTAGCTTCGCAGATTCTCTATCCTGTCGCTGGGCTTACGACTCTCGTCAGCTCGTTTCTGTCGTCCATCGGAATGCGCCTCCTCAAAGCACGAGCGACGAAGGCTACAGAAGTCGCGGTCGCAGTGAAAACAAGGAGAGCCGAAAAGACAGGTTGAGGTGTGATGATGGCGGAATCGCGAATCCCACCCGGAGCTAGTCTCCTCTTGATAGGGTCGGGGCTGTACTGGATTCTCTCCAGCCAGCTGATCTCCTCTTTTACAGTTCTGACACCTGAGTTTTTCCAGACTAATGAATTAGGCACGTCGTTCATCACGATTATTGGAATCGTATCAGCGACTGTTGGACTCTGGATCGTTAAGGTTGATTTCGATGAACTCCGCACTCTGTTCTCTCGTCCAGATGGTTGGATATTTACAGTCCCTCTCGCGCTGGTCTCCGCAGACGTCTATCTTACGCTCACAGTTCTCTCAACAAATTCCCAGATTGTAGAGTTGAATCCATTCGTCTCCTCCGCGATCGAGATAGGAGCCGCAGCCTTGATCCCCTTCATCATCTCATATCTCGCACTATCACAAGGACTCGGTCTGTTCATGCTCAGGGTCGGCTCCTACCTTTTCGGTCCCTTGAAATCTTGGAGGTATCTTCCATTCGTCTCAATTTGCGGAGCAGCCGCTTTTGGACCGGCTAGCAATCTGGTCTTGCTCCTTGACCCTAACGCTGGGCTGGTTGCGTACCTTCTGGGCGCTCTTGGTTGTACGGTGCTATCAATATTCTTGTTCACCAAGGTCGAGAAGCTCGGAAATGAGCTAGGCAAGCCTAAGTTACCGCTGCCATAGTACAAGAACCAGTCTCGCCTTGCCGCGTAGCCTTCGCTTCATGGTTCAGGAGCATCACGCGACTCGACTCCACTGGGATTTCCGGCTGGAGCTTGATGGGGTACTGAAGAGCTGGGCTGTGCCAAAGGGTCCGCCTACAGAGCCGGGCGTCAAGCGATTGGCGGTGCAAGTGCCCGACCACCCGTTGAGCTATTTCGACTTCGAGGGAACGATTCCTGAGGGAGAATATGGGGCTGGGACTGTCAAGGTCTGGGACAAGGGCACGTATGTCCTTGAGCTGAGAGAGCCACGAAAGTACCATGTGCTACTCAAAGGCAGGAAGCTGAAGGGCGACTATAGACTCATTAATTTCAAAGATGGGAACTGGCTCATGTACAAAGTCGCTTGAGATTTTGTCAGGGTGTCCCGGATTGGATCGAAGCGTGTATTGGAATTCTCGATTTCTCCTTCAGCAAAATCTGCGAGGATGCAACCGATGCGAGAGCAATGGCTAGTGAGAAGACGATGACTGCTTGGAGCTGGGCCGCATCGGCGATCAAACCGCCAGCCAAGGGTCCCAGTCCACCGCCTAGGCTGATTGCAGATTCTAGCAAGCCGAGTCCTTTGCCTCGATCTGCCCCAGAAGTGTAGTCTGACATTAACGCGGTTGAGGCTGACTGCACTAGTGGATAGATTGGCAAAATCCAGAGAACAGTGACAATTACGACATTCGCGACGAAGTACAGAATCGTGAAGTATGCTGCGTATCCTGCCGCACCTAGCATGAAGACGGGTTTTCTCCCCACCTTGTCATTGAGCGGCCCGACTAGGCGATACGCAAAAACTCCAAGCACTGTTGTTCCCGTGGCCGCTAGCCCAGCTGTCAGCCGGGACCCGTTTAGAACGTCTACAAGGTAGAGAGTGAAGAAGCTGTTGAATGCCGACGTTGAGACCAGGACAGTTATGGAGAGTAGACAGAGAATCGCGATGTTCCTCTGTTTCAATAGTCCCCAATAGCCTCTGGAAATGTCCAAAGATCTCTTCAGGGTCAGGGCGTCTCTTGGAGCAGACAATACCACGAGGGTGCCCACATAGCCATAGAGAGCACCAAGGAGGAATAGAGAGCTGACCGGAAGATACTGATACAGAATACCGCCGACGAGAGTTGCGGAGGCGTAGCCGAGCAACGCTGCCGTCCAGAATCCACCTATCGCTCGGCCATACTGTCTGTTGGACAGAGTGGCCATTGCAGCGTAGACTGGGATAAAGCTAGAGGAGAAGAGCCCCATCAAAGATACGACAAGAACAAACTCTTCGGGGCTTTTCAGGAATGGGAAGAGTGAGAATCCGATTCCCTGCGCCAGGAGGGAGATGAGCAGAATCTTGTTTCCTTTGCCTGTTTTGTCGAGAATACCTCCCCAGGCGGGGGAGAGTCCTATCGTCTCGATTGCTGGAATGAGAGGGACAAGTGCGATGAGAAGATACGACGCGCCGAGCGAGCGCAGATGGATTGGGAGGAATGCCCAGATTATTCCTGTCGGGCCGAACGCGAGAGCAGTTGAGACCTGAACGGTGAGTCGCTGATTCATCCAATCTCGAATCCGAGACGATTCGCTAAGTCAAATCGTGGAAAATAATTGGGCGTGCCCAGCCTCGTGAACCTGTTTCCGAAGAAGACGAGCGATTGTCCTTCTGTGATCTACTGGCTCTTAGAATTGGTGAACCCGATACGTCGACGTATCTCCTCACTGATTCGTCGTTTCTCGTCATCGTTCTTTGCCATCATCCACTCAAGCTTCAGCTTGAACACTTCTTCCTCCAAAGTCGGCTTTTGTTTTTGGACTACGCTTGTTGGGGTGGAAGCCATAGTGGTTGTCAATCGCCGTTCTCCGACCACTGAGATTTAACGAATTCTGAACCGATCAAAAGACGGTCAAAGGCCTAGAGCGGCACCGATGGCGAATCCAAGAATCGCTAAGACTCCAAAGGATAGGTGGAGAAATATCGTGTTCGCATTCGCAGGGATTATTGCGTGTGGGTCCTTGTAGTTTACGCGGAGAATTTTGATCGCTTTTGCGGCGAAAGGCAAACTCAACAAAGCGATGAGTGAGGTTAGGCTTGTGATGCCGGGGGAGAAGATTTCGAGGAAGGCGTAGAGGATTATGAGGATGTATGCTGTGACGACCATTCCGACATAGACGCTGATGGATTTGGCGTATCCAAGTCTCAAGACCAGGGTTTTCTTTCCTACTGCATTGTCTGCGTCCATGTCTGGGAATTCGTTGATCCAGAGG
>VBAW01000046.1 GCA_005888635.1 Candidatus Bathyarchaeota archaeon
TGGTGAATACTTGGAAAGTATCGCACTTCTCCGCAACCGCTGTGTCTACTGCATTGTCGAAGGATTTTGCGATGGAGACGTGGACTCCGACTCTAACCGTAAAGTGTCACTGGGTCTACGTGCGGTTCTTGTCTGATAGATAGCTTTGGCTAGGTCAGACACCGATGCTGTCGGAGAATTGAAGTGATGATTGTCAGAGCTTGCCTTTCAGCGCGTCCAAGATCTCTTGCGGGTGCTGGTCGGGCTTCACTGTCTGGAATGTTTTGAGAATCTTGCCGTGTTCGTCGATCAGAAATGTGACTCGCCGGGCCATGTTCGACTTGTCGTTGAGAACACCGTAGGCTTTCGTGATGCTCTTGTCCGTGTCAGCTAGCAACTGGAACGGTAGGTGAAATTTCTCAGTGAACTTTTGATGCGACTCGACACTGTCCACGCTTACTCCTAACACCTCAGCGCCAAGTTCACGGATCTTCTGGTATTGGTCTCGGAGCCCGCAGGATTCGACTGTGCAGCCTGGAGTGTCATCCTTGGGGTAGAAGTAGAGGACGAGCTTCTTGCCCCGAAAATCCTTGAGATGAACCGTCTTGCCTGTAGTGTTCTGGGTGGTAAAGTCGGGGGCTACAGTTCCCACTTGGGGATTGGTTATCGACTGCATTCTGCCAGTGTTGAGATTGCTTGGCTGATTTATGCACATCGCTCTCGGAGAGATGTGCGACAGTTACGCCGATTTTCGTCCAGCTCTTGGAGTCTTGTAGAATGACTGAGTCATAGTCAACCTGTGTCAGTTGATGTTCGAAGAGTGAGGGAGAGAGATAGGTGGCAGATCTGGATTCTGAGGGTCCTGAGAAGAATCGCCTGAGGCTAGGTCAACAAAGGGTGTCTCTTGAGTCGAAGGGTCCTTTGCCCCTCTCGGTATCTGTTTGGATATGCTTCTAGCACACAAACATGTTCCGGAAAAAGGGGAGGAAGCCTGGGTCTTCGTCCTATGGGAAGATGCCAGGCCCTGAAGTCTGTGTCGCGACGTCGGTATGATCGCAACTGCCAGTGTTTGATGCGCTAGGTGCGCAGCCGGGGGCAGCGGGCTCGGTCGACGAGTTGACGTACTGGTCATCGCTGTAGATGATTGATGCAAGGCCTGTCGTTGGACTTGCTGCTACTCCAAAATCGTCGTATAGGTCACGGTTGCCAGTACAGCTGACTCCGCTTTCGCATACTCCTCCGTAGTGGATGATTGGTGTGGCGGCGACTTGTGTAAAGTTGGCGGGGTTTGTTGTGGCTTGCAGGTTCTGGGCGAAGTAGACGTACCATGCTGCTGACATGGGATAGTTATCAGGCGTGTTTTTCCCGTCGTAGTATGAGGTGCCGTACCACACGATGTCCAGCTTGCCCGCTGCGCCAGCGGTGCTCCATGGAAGTATGGAAGTACTGGACGGGGTCTTGTTGACTTGGGTCGGGGACGACCATGTGGTTCCGTGGTCTGTGGAGAAACTGTAGTAGAGGTTGTGGTCGTCGTTGAATATCACATAGATGTTGCCTGCCTGGTCGATGCTGACGTTGACGAACTGGTGACCGTAGGAGATACTGGTGCTCGGATTGATGTAGACGGCGTGGTCTGTGAAGGTCAAGCCTCCATCGGTGGAGACAGCCAGCCAGACGGCGTGGAGTCCACAGTTTGTGCATGTGGTCTCGCCGGCTGTGGCGACGCCGCTTAGGGATTGATAGATGTAGTGGTTGGCCGGGTCGATTGCGATGTTGCCGATTGCGTTCTGGAAGCCTGCGAGCCAGAGATGATTTGCGTCAAAAGCGTTTCCCGTCTGTGCGAATGTGAGTCCTGCGTCGTTGCTACATGTGACGAAGATGTCGTTGGTGGCGGTAATGCTATGATAGGATACGCAGACCTTGCTTGATCCTTCGGCGGCAATCCATGGTCTGTCGTCGCCGGGCACCGAGGCTCCTGTCGGGTTTAGGAGCCATGTGTTGCCTCCGTCCTGCTGGTGCTAACGTAGACGTTTGTCAGAGCTAGGCTTGTTACGTATACGTTGTAGAGTCCGTTGAGGTTGGTTTGGGAAGCGACGGCGAGGTCTGTGTCTCCTCCTGCTGGCGAGAACTGGTTGCTGGCTGCGGAGGCGCTGTTCGGTGAGACTAGGGTAAGGTAGTGTAAGCCGCCGTCTGTAGATCTCCAGGCGTCGGTTCCGCCTGTGAGTCCGTTCTCGGAGGATCCGTAGAAGTTTCCTGCCGCGTCGGCTCGGATTGCTGGTTCGGCGGCGTTGTTGTAACAGTTGCCGTTGGAGTTTGGACACGTGATTCCGGCGGTTCCTGCTAGTCCGCTGGTTGTGAACGCGAGGGTCCCGGAGGTTGGAGCCTTGACTAGGGTTATGGGCGAGACTGTGATCGCTATCATCATGAACAGTGCGAGACTGAACGTAGTTGAGAGGTGTCGTAGAGGGTTTTGGATATTCTCTGATTCTGTCAAAACATATTTCCAACGGACCCGAGAGCCGTCTGAGGTTTTATTCTGAACGTGTACGATTGCTCACATGAAATCACAACTGCAACCGTTTCTCGAATAATTACGACTCCGGCATCACGGGTTGCTTGTTTTTCGATGCCGAGAATCGGTCTCCTCCGTCCCAAGCTTGCGCTGGGTATGATAACGGTGCTCGCCACGATTGCCTAGATTGTCGATAAGTCGATCTTACCAGTATTTCCTGATTCTGATTTGTCACTTTCTTGAATGACGCGAATTCTTCTGACTTTTCTGAGGTAATACAGTAATGGTCCTGTTCCTCTTTAATGGATCCTTAGGAGAGAGTTAGGATAGAAGTGAGTCGTAGTTCGGACTGACAAGGGCGTGCTTGGGAACGGATGGGATCGTTTTCGTGGAAAAGCGTCCACTAGGTTAAAATACGCAGCGACCCGAGAATACCATGTTTTAGGAGCAAGACATCGAAAAATCTTGCCGGATGATGGAGGATGCACGTGATTGACTAGGATTGTTCTTACTGCCGATTCGACTCAGATGAGCGAGTACTGGGGCATACCACTACTCCCCTTCTTCAGCTGCGCTCCAGCTGAGAAAGTTCCCCGGTTCGTCTTTGACTTTCTAGCCCCATCAGTCCGACACTTTGACGGGGTGGCGGAGAAGGCGCCTTATGGGCTGCGGAAGCTGGAGTCGTCGCTTCTGAGAAAGTACGGTGCGGACGAGGTGGTTGTTGCCCATCCGGACCATGTTTCCAAGTTCGTAGACGACAAGACGAGCATTATCGGAATCTCGACGATGGACCCGATGGGTCTGGGACCGGTGAGCATGATGTTCACCGATGGTGGAAAGCTGACGGCGTACACGAAGAGAAAGTTCCTGGAGCTTGTTGGAGAGATCAACAAGACCCGGAAGAAGTATCCGAAGGCGAAACTGGTTCTGGGCGGGTCTGGCGGCTGGCAGATGGAGGTCCGCGACCGGGACACCAAGGCACTAGGCGTCAACCATGTGGTGATAGGCGAGTGCGATCATGTGATTGGAGACATTTACAACGATATTGAGTCGGGCAATAGTCCTGAGTTCGTTCATGTTCCTCGCGGGCCGAAGCTGGAGGATATTCCGGACATTCAAGCTCCTTCAACTCACGGGCTTGTCGAGGTTATGCGGGGATGTGGCCGCAACTGCCAGTTCTGCGAGCCTAATCTTAGGATAGCGAAATATTATCCCAAAGACAAGGTTGAGCGAGAGATAGCGGTAAACCGGAAGATCGGCAACCCGAACGTCTGGGTCCACAGCGAAGACATCTTCCTCTACAAGCTGGAGGACAAGAAGGGCTTCATGCCCAACCACGACGCGGTGGTTGACTTATTCAACACGGTCATGTCCCAGAAGGGGATAGGGTATGCTAATCCGACTCATGGGACTGCGGCTCCTGCCTGGGCTGATCCGGATCTGATCCGGGACATTTCCGAGACTGTTCTAAAGGGATCCAAGCGGCACATTGGAATCCAGTCGGGTCTTGAGACGGGTTCGAGTGCCCTGATCAAGAAGTACATGCCGTTGAAGGTGAAGCCTTTCAGCCCGGACGAGTGGCAAGATGTGATCTATAACGGGACGAGGATTTTCAACGAGTACTACTGGTTCCCGGCCTACACGATCATCGTCGGGTTGCCTGGTGAGACTTCTGAGGATGCGGTTGAGACTGTCCGTCTTATAGATCGGATGGAGCATGGGCTGAAGAAGGAGGTCGGTGTCAAAGCACACTTCACGGTGACCCCGCTAAGCTTTGTCCCGTTGGGGGTGTTGAAGAAGAGCGGCTTCTACAATATTGATGACCAGGTCGATGAGGCACGCTTCTGGGTCATCTACCGTAGCTGGAGACACACGGTGCTGGAGCTGCACACCATGCCGCCGACATTGTTGCAGTTGAACCCGGTGCTCAAAGGGGTTTTCACGACTCTCTGCTGGTTCGGCTCAAAGAAGATCCTTGACGGGATCAAGGCCTGGGGACGGCGACGGGGCTTCGACGCCGACAAGAGCCTACGACTAAACTAGAAACCGCTAGGCTGGTCGAGTCTCAAAGAGCTCTTTTGTGTCGCGAGGACTAACGTTTTTGAGATTTCTGGAGAGGGGTTCCGCCAGTTGAAGCTGTTCTGGGCGACTCTCACACTTCAGGGACCAGAATGCATAGACCCGACGTTTTCGAGATCGCGGATTAAGCGTAGAGGTCAGCGCGAAAAAGTCGCAAGCTCAAATCGCCTGCCCGGATTTCGGATCAGGGCTTATTCCGGGCGATCTTTCACGGATAGGATTCTTCCAAAGAACAGGTTTGTGTCGCGGGAATTGTTTTATTTTCTAAATTCTAGGAAGGGGTTGCTCGCTGTCTGAAACGTTTCTGGGCGAGATTGCTGGTTTGTCGCGCAGAACAGGCAAGTCAGCGATCTTTCGAGAAGTATCCACCTGTAGCAATGCATGCTTGAACTGGGCGTCATATGAAATGCCCGTCCCAGATCCCGGATCATGGTTCATTCTGCATCCATTTCCATGAATTCTCGCTTGATGATAGGCCGGGTTTCTATTGCGACGGGGATATCGGGCAGATGAACCAAGCGGTCCCCGGCTTCTCCACATCTCAAGTCTAGTTGTCGGGGGCCGCGGTTGCCAGCCGCTACCCTCCGGATCTTTAGCATGCCGGTTTCTGGTTGACCGGCATCATTGTCTCAGTAATATTCTACCTGGCTCTTCAGAGATGGCACAAGACCCTCAAACGGGACGTACGAACGTGCTAGCAATCTGGGAGTCATACGCAGCATGGTAGGTAGTTGTTGCGATTCTATGACTCGACCAACCGGTAGGAAATGGAAATATGCACGTAAGTGCACGTATCTGCTATGGCTCATAAGACCCTGACGATATCAGAAGAGGCCTACAACGCCCTGGCTCGGATCAAGGGCCGGGACGAATCATTCACCAAGGCTATTCTTCGACTCACCAAGAAGAAGGCCGCAGGGAACCTCTTAGACTACGTCCGGTCCTTCTCTCCCGATGAGGAGTTGGCCTCCGCGGTCGAGAAGGTCTTGGAGAAGCGCGGTAAGCTCCGCCTTCGAAGTCCCGAGCTCTAGAGAGCCCTTGGTCTGCCTAGACACAACGTTCCTCGTCGATCTCGTACGGGCGAGACCGGAAGCCGAAAAAAAGCTACTCCACTTCCTAGAGAATGACGAAAGGATAACGACCACCCCCGTGAACGCCGCCGAGCTCTACGATGGAGCATTCTCTACAAAGAGCCGAAGAACAGAGGCCGAAAGGGTGAGAGGGCTATTAGAACACCTGGAGCTTCTCGAACTCTCTCTATCCGTCTGTGAGAAATATGGCAGGCTCACCAACGAACTAAAAGCCAAGGGCTCACCGATCGGCGATCTGGACACCCTCGTAGCCAGCACTGCACTGGTTCACAGACAAATTCTGCTCACCCGGGACAAGGCTCACTTCGAGAAAGTGCCCGGACTGGTCGTCGAATCATGGTAGCCAGGCTTTGACGCAGACAAGAGCCTGCGACTAAACTAGGAAAACCCCTAATCCTGCCCCGAAACCTAAGCACTAAGACGAGACTCGCGGTCGACATGAGAGGAAACAAGCTCGACGTAACGAAGCTGGAACTTCCACCCTTGGGCGAGGAGCTGAAGGAACTCTTTCGCGAAATCGACGAGCGCTACAAGAGGAAGCGGAGACCGACGGAGCGGGACATACTAGCATCGATACAATCGTACAGGGACGAGAATCGGAGAGACTAGGACTTAGCAGATTCCGCCGCCCCGACCCAATGGATATCGGTTCTTCTGTTCAAGAATATTGGCAATCATAGACAGAATCTTCTCCTTGGTCTGTACAGGATCCAAAGTTGTGATTACCAGGTCGACACCGGTCTTGTCCGCCCATAGTGTGCCTACAAGCGACCTTGCCTCAGGAGTTAGATCAGCCCAGGCCTCCCTCGAGGCCTTCACGACTTCGTTCTTGACATCGTAGG
>VBAW01000047.1 GCA_005888635.1 Candidatus Bathyarchaeota archaeon
CAATAGACAAGCACTATCCCCTCGAACTTCACGTTTTCGAAGAGAAAGAGGAAATCACTGAAGGTTTACTGGTTTGCACAGAGTGCAACCGATGGTATCCTATCTCTGATGAGATTCCGCAAATGCTACCTGACGACCTGAGGGAGGCAAAAGAAGACCTCGAATGGCTAGGGAAATGGAAGGAACGGGTGCCCGTGAGGGTTCTCAATGATGGCAAACCTTTCCGACTCAAGTCATAATCCAATAATACAAACGGTCTTTGATCATGATTCCGGATGGGTTCCACAGCACCTTTCTCTAATTCTATCATACGGCCATAATACGCGAACTCCCCCCAAGGATCGGATGACTACAGAACAGCTTGCTCACTAGTTGGGAGAAGTCAAGCTGGTTCTTTCTGGTCCATTTCGCCTTTAGCATTTTCTCGTCCCATGATTCCATGCAGGGTTCTCTTCGGCAAAGTAGGTGAAGACTTCTCTGGTAGAATACCTCCAGGCCTGAAAGCGAGTATCAGAATCAGCAACGCTGCAAATAGAATGTATCTAAGGAAGTTCACATCGACAAAATCAGGCAGATAGGGCTGGAAGACGAATTGCACTTGGTCTATCATATCAAATAGGAACGCAAAAGATAGTGCGCCCAATGCCACCCCACGGTTGTTGCCTGACCCACCGATTATGACCATGACCCATATCCAGAACGTCCATGTTACGCGGTCCCATGTTCCAGGTCCGACCGATGCCACTTGAAACGTGAGCAACGCGCCTGCCATTGCGCTGATGGCAGCAGCGATAACGATGACATTCCTTCTTATCGCTACATCGTTCTTTCCCAACGCCCTAGACGCCAGTTCGTTGTCTCGCACCGCCCTCAGTGTCCTACCGAGCGGCGATCGAGCGACCCTCTCGACGAAGACAAATACTGAGATGGCGAAGAAAGTGAGGAAACCAAGAACAGCAACATCCCTTACCCCAATTCCACTTCCGGCCCACCCGAAGAAATTAGGCACTGAGATGCCCTGGGTTCCACCGATGAGGGGAGCATAGGCACCTAGGAAAATTTGAAAAAACTGAGCCGAAGCAAGCAACAACATGCCAAGGTAATCCTCCCGCAATCGAATCGCAGGATAGGAGGCTAGGAACCCCATGATCGCGCCAACCCCGGCGGCTAGAAGTGTACCGAGAAGAATAAGCTCGACACACAGAACGGAGTTCTGTGACAGCGAGGCATTGACCTGATTAATGACCGTGACAATGTACCCATTATAGTCGCCGTGCACATTTATTCCCAGAATGAAAACGGCCAGTCGGCCGCAAACGGATGCGCTTACTGCCGCACCCCCGGCGAGAAACATTACCTTTCCAAAGTTAGGCACGCCAGTATAGCCAGCTTCAAGATTCAGAGTGAGGCTGACAGCCAGGAACAACATGTAGGCAGTTCCGAGGTTAACTGCAAACTTTACGACGTCGATTCCCAGGAAGACTACTGAAGGGACGTTCAGCATCGTCGCAATCCCCTAGCAGACAATCTTCGGATCCCCCCCAGCAGTCGACCTGAAATTCTCCGGATTCTCGTCACAACCCTAATCCATGGAAGAGAGGCAAGACCCTGAGGAAACACGAGTAATGTAAGAATCATCAGCACTAGTGGAATCCCCTTTTGGTAATCTAGAACCCCGTTGCCAAAGACGCTTATTCCTCCACCAGTTAGCAGGTTTTCGCCGGCCCCGATAATCACTCCACCTATCGCTGCTCCATAGAGGCTGGATAGTCCTCCGAGCACGCTTGCCGCAAAGATCTCTACGATCAGACCGGAGCCTGTTGCTATCCCACCCTGTGAGTATAGTGTATAGTATGAGCCTGACATCGCCGCCAATCCGCCGGCAAGGAACCATGCGAACACGTACACCTTCTCTACGTCAATCCCCAGAACCCGGGCAAGGCTAGGATTCTCGACAGAGGCTCGCATCGCGACGCCGAACTTCGTCCTAGTAAGTAACAAGTAGAGCCCGATGGTTATCAAGGCAAGTGTAAGAGGAGCCGCAAGAATGAGACCTTGAGACCCGAAAATGGAGAAGTCGCCGAGTATCTCCGTGAAGTTCAAGCTATCGATGAAGACGTAAGTGTAACGCAGATAGTTCGCGTAGGTCCCGAATATTCCTACGAATGCGATGTCTATGGCCAAGGTGGCGATCATCAATGATACCAAGGGTGAGCCTCTCCTCGCCAATGGCCGAAGAATCCCGAGATACATCAGAATAGAAGTTAGGCCCCCGATCCCGAACGCGATGGGAGCAGACAAGTATGGCGTTATAGCTTCGAATCGGTATAGAGAGTAGGACGTATACAATCCGACGGTTACGAAAGACCCGTACGCGAAATTTGGAACTTTCGTGGTGATATAAGTGAGAGTGAGGCCAATCGCCATCATGCCGAAGAGAGAGCCGAAGATGATTGAGCTCACAACATAGGTGAATTCGACCATATCTCCGTCTTCAGCCCAACATGTCCCCCGCACGAATATAGCTTATATCTCAATTAGGGTCAGGACAACCTCGAATATGCAAACTCAACCACCACCAGCAGGATCAAAACCAAATCCCAGAACGGTGTCGCTGGCAATTGCTATCATATTGCTAGTAGTCGGAATCGGAGCAGGAGCCGGCGGGACCTATCTGGCAACCCACCTTCCTTCGACTGCAACGTCAACTAACGCGCTGTGCTACTCGCTATTCGTAACAAACCCTACCGGATGCGTTTCACTCTGTACATCTGGCAAGACAGTTACCATAGGGGAACTTCTTGACCTTTCATCATCTCTCGCCGACCAAGGCACTAGAGCTAAGGACTCGTCAGTGCTAGCAATCAACGACATCAATTCCCTACTCTCGTCGGGCGGTTGCACCGGTCTAAAATTCGCGACTGCAGTAGTTGACTATGG
This sequence comes from Candidatus Bathyarchaeota archaeon, assembly GCA_005888635.1. Lineage (GTDB taxonomy): Archaea > Thermoproteota > Bathyarchaeia > 40CM-2-53-6 > 40CM-2-53-6 > 40CM-2-53-6. The sequence continues at coordinate 2,941 of VBAW01000047.1, forward strand.
ACTAAGGAATGCCGACGGGCTAAGCGGTCTACAATCTCTAGCGTCCTCGGGCGCACAGGTCGTCGTCGGCCCGCTGAACAGCGGGACAGCTCAGTACATACTGTCCTATGCGGATTCGAACCACATAATTATGATAAGTCCATCATCAACGGCCACGACCCTTGCCATATCGAATGACTATTTCTACCGCACAGTGCCCAATGACATCAATCAGGGAAAGGCAGACGCCCGAATGTTCGTAAACAGAGGAGCAACGGATGTCGTCATCGTCCAGAGACACGATACCTACGGTGACGGACTGGCAAACGCAACTCGCGATTCGTTCATAGCGCTGGGCGGACATGTGGAGCCGATAATTCGATACGACGCTACAGCTGCCGACGCGGGTACCTTAGACTTTACCGCAACCCTCAACGCATTGAACACCGAGTTTAACACTGGCGCGGGCACCTACGGCGTCGCCAAAGTTGCGATTTACGTAATCGCTTTCGAGGAGTTCAGCCAAATGATCATAAAAGCTTCCAGCTACACAAGCGGATCCACATATAACTACCCCTGGTCAACCCTCCCCTGGTTTGGAACTGACGGACAGGCAGATGACGCCAAGATAATCACACCAACTTCCACGGGAAACTTGGTTGCGCAAGTCAAACTCGCGTCAACCGTGTTTGCCGCGACAAATAACACAAAGACTCAAGCCCTATTCTCAGAATTTGCAAGCAAGTATCCAACTCAGACATGTGACTCTTACTGCCTAGGTGCTTATGACGATGTCTGGCTCGGAGCAATGGCAACAATACAGGCGGGATCGAACAATGGGACGGCAATTCAGGCCTACCTACAACAGTACATTTCAACCTACAACGGTAGCCTCTTCGGAGTAACGGGTTCGATGTCGTTTCAGGCAAGCGGGGACAGGACGCCGACAGCATACCTGATCGAGAAAGTCGTCATACAGTCAGGCACGCCAAAATGGGTAAACGCTGGCACCTGGGACTACACAACGGACACTATAACCTGGACCAGCGTTCCATAGCCGAAGAACACATCTAAACCCCCCTCCCTTTTCTTCTTCAAACCGTCGATGCAGTCAGTCGTCCTATCCATAAGAGACGTAACGAAAGCCTTCGAGAACCTTCTCGCCCTTGACCGCGTGTCGATGGAAGTAGCTGAACGCAAGATTAGCATTCTTATTGGTCCTAACGGGTCTGGCAAGACCACTCTGATCAACGTGATAAGCGGCCATTACAACCCGGACTCGGGAAAAGTATTCTACCGAGGCCAAGACGTAACTGGTGTGCCGCCGTACAAACTTTACGGCATGGGGCTAGCGAGAACATTCCAGATTCCTGCTCTTTTCTGGAAACTGACTGTACTGGAAAATCTGTTGGTTGCAGAGAAAAACAATCCGGGAGAGAGCTTCGTGAAGGCGGTTCTTCCTAGCGGTATTAGATCCTTGAAGAAATTCATCACCCCCATGTGGCGAAACAATGAGGAAAGAGCAGTTGAAAAAGCATCGAGAATTCTCGATCTTTTAGGACTGTCGAAAGTTTGGGACCGACCGGCATTTGTGCTAAGCGGCGGGCAACTGAAACTCGTCGAAATTGGTAGGGCGCTAATGTCGGACGCAAAACTCCTCCTTCTTGATGAGCCAGTGTCGGGGGTGAACCCGACCCTCGCTCACGAAATATTCTCCCGCATATTGAAACTAAGGGACGAACTAGGTCTAACATTCTTCATCGTCGAACATAGGCTAGACATTGCCCTCAGCTATGTGGATCAGATGTTCGCAATGGCGCTCGGGCGCATCATTGCATCGGGGCCGCCAGATGATGTATTGAGTAACAAGACGGTCATCGAAGCCTATCTGGGTGGTTAGCTTACTAACGGTCGAGGGTGTCTCATCCGGCTATGGCAGCCTCCAGATACTGAATGATGTTTCGCTCAGAGCTGCGCCAAACCAGATAACGGTAATTGTGGGGCCAAATGGTTCTGGAAAAAGCACGCTCCTGAAAACCATTGCCGGGCTCACCACTATCTACCAAGGCCAGGTCAGACTCGATGATAAGATCGTGTCGAACCTTCCTCCACACGAAATAGCCCGACTTGGAATCGCATATCTCCCGCAGACAGAAAGCACATTCACTAAGCTCACGGTCGCTGAAAATTTCAAGATGGCCGGATATACCGTAGGGCACGAAGATTTTGAAGACAGACTGAAAGGCGCACTCGAAATCTTCCCAAAACTTTCCTCATACATGAACACGAGGGTCTCTAACCTTAGTGGAGGAGAAAGGCAGATGGTGGCCATGAGCATGGCATTATTGCGAAAGCCGAATACAATTATGTTCGACGAACCAACAGCAAATCTGGCACCAATCCTGGCTACGGAGGTACTCAATACCATAACTTACCTTGCCAAGGATTCTGGTATCACCATCCTGCTTGTCGAACAAAACGCGACCCGAGCTCTACAGATAGGACACTCAGCATATCTGATGGTTAACGGAACAACTATTTTCCAAGGAACGGCCAAATCGTTACTCGAACATCAGGAACTGGGCAGACTCTACTTGGGTCTCGCAGTCTCTCAGCCCTCTTCTAGATCATGATGCCGATGATACTGACCATGATAGAAGCTCGTCACCTCGCACCAGTGTAGAGTCCATGTCTGACAAAGTCGACGAGAAGCTAAGGAAGCGAGAAGAAAGGTACGATCGTGAGCGACGCTTCAGGATAAAGTCAAGCGAGGACTTGGAGACTCTCGAAGAAGTCTTTGACAAGCGGACACTTCTGACAATCCTAAAGATTCTCAACATCGGAAAGCTGAAAGAAATAACGGGGGTCCTCAAAGCAGGCAAGGAGAGCCGAGTCTATCACGGACTCGACCCGCAAGGCAAGGAGGTAGCAGTCAAGATATTCCTGACATCCTCCAATATTTTCAGACAGGGCAGATTGAAGTACATTCAGGGGGATCCGAGATTCAAGGACATCCCTCACGACACGAGATCCCTTGTTGACATGTGGGCTCTGAAAGAGTACAAGAACCTGGAGCTAGCTGGTCAGGCCATAACGGTGCCCGCACCCATATACGTGGAGAAAAATGTCATCCTCCTGCAATTCATTGGAAAGGAAGG
>VBAW01000039.1 GCA_005888635.1 Candidatus Bathyarchaeota archaeon
ATCACTGGCGGCCAGTGGACCTGCCAGTAGAATCCCCAGCAGGATGAAGCTAGTGAACAGCAAGACGTTACTTGTTCTACTGAACCATGATCTGTCTGACAAAGTATCCTAGCAGCCTCCTTCCAGCCTGAAACCGGTAGCCAGATGCTTCCGGTTCAGATCTACCGATACGATTCTTGTTTTCGCACTCAATTTTTCGTTCACTACCTCAGGCGGATGTTACGCCCGAGCCGAACACTGCACGCTTGCCGAACTAGAACCAGACTCTTTGTGATGAGCGAGTTCCTCGGCAATAGCTTCTATTGTTCTCCGACTATCAAAGGCAGTCCTGAACCCAGCTGGAACGCGTCGGGTTCTTGTGCCGATCTTCGAGTGGACTATGGCGTGCGCTGACTCGCTATGTGGGCCGAGTATTCTTCGCGTTGTTTTCAGACTCTAGTCTTCCTTCTTCTTCCTTCTATGGAGGTCGGGAGGTCGGTAAGACTGGTTGAAGTTGTATTACGGTCTCGGCTCTACCTGCGGGGCCAAACCGAATCTGGGCTCGGCGCTGGCCCCGAACATCTTGCTGAAAAAAAGGTTGGATTTCGAAGCGCCCGCTGCCACCATAATCGGTGAATCCGTTTCCGGTTTCAAGAGAACGGACAGGAAAATAAGTTCTCCTATCCATCCGTCCGACTTTCGATGATCAGCGGAATGGAAGGTACACGATGCCTCCATCGCTCTACCTCAAGAACGTGCCTGTTCCAAGTTATTAATTCTTGGGGTAGGCTGAGTCATCCATGCTCATACAGCCGCAATTGTATCTATCCATGTCTATCTAGGATAATTCGACATTAATCCTAAAACTATCAATATGGAACATTACGAACGATTTTAGAGACAATAGTATCAAAGAACGGAGCACCTAACGTGAGGGATTCTTGGGTCCTCTCTTGGCGCCAAATTGCTTACAAGTTAGTAGGATCACGGATGAACATAGAAAATCAGTGCCAGAGTTTTTGCTAGGAGAGCTAGCGGGATTTCTTGACGAAACTGTAGCGCCGATAGCTCGCCGCAACGTCCACGAGGATAACATAACCGGTTAGGAGAATGATGTTGTTAGACGCCTGAAATAAGGGTCCGATGCCTAAGACTACTCCGATCGTTATTGATATCAGAACACTCAGAAAAATGCCAAGCGCAATTTTCTCCAGTGTGTTGACTTTATCCCCAGGAAAGACTGCCTGGACCGTCAGGAAGCCTGGGATGAGTCCTAGGACTCCCAGGCCGAATACGATTCTGAAAAACAGAAGAGGGCCGGTTTGTAGGTCGTAAATCACGAAGAAGAATTCCGACAGTGCAACGATGATGACAAGATAAAACCACCAAACACTCCATACGTCGATGAGATACTCCTTGAAAGACCCATGATGCTTGAAAGACAGCTTGATGTCCCTTCGAACTGCTATTGATCGACGGTGGGAAGAAGCTTCGCCTCGTTTACTCTGATTTCTTCCTGAACCAAGGATTTCTTTGGAGAGGCGATGCTAGATGGACGGTGCATCCTGTAGCATCGATGAGTCCCCCTCTCGTTACTTCAGGCAAATCCTAAAACCTAGCGTCTTTCCGGCCATGTTCTGAGACCCAGATATGCACTTCCGTTTCCAGGCACTTCTGGGAATTCTCTTGGTTCTCGGGTTCTGTTTCTCAGGAGGAGGGTGTGCATCGGGGCAGCCTGCACAGACCTCCGATGCCCAGAATCAGCTTGCAAAAGCGTTCGTGCTCGTTCAACAAGCGGATATGGCAGGTGCTTCGCCAGAGCAGATTGCCGAACTGGCTAACAATCTCAATCTAGCTCTCCGATACACGAACGAATCTGCAAGCCTGTCGACTGCTACTGCGGCCGAAGCTCTTAGTCTAGCAAACGTTGCTCGGGAGCAGGTACTCTTTCGTCAGGCGGTGGCATACTCGACGGCGGTGGGCGCCGGGTTCGCCTCCGCACTGCTCGTCACAGAGTTCCATCGCATCGGCGAATTTGCCCGTAGGCTGAGGCTGCGCTCAAGGCAGCTTGATTGATGGGTAGAGCTTCATGCAACGAAAGATCCTATTTCTCCTCCTGCTCTTCGCGATGTTCAGCCTAGTCTATAGTTCTGTAGCATATTACGCTCTGAGCCGGCCCCCTGCCCAACAGTTCATGGCCTGGGGAATCTTTTCGCCTACCGGCACTCTTTCTAACTACTTCTCTGGCTCTGAAGCAAATGTTACAGCAGGCAAGGTCATGAACTGGCACCTGGCCATTACGAATCAAATGGGGTCCATCCAGTACGTTAAAGTGGTATACCGGTTAGGGAATGCCACCACCGCCGGCCCAAATGCGACTGTCCCTGCGAGCAGTATTCCACAACTCGGCACTAGCTCAATCTTGATTCCGAACGCGCAGACGGCCCTGATGAATTTTACTTGGAGCATTTCAAATAAGACTAGGGGCGGAATTGTGTTCCTCAATATGACTATCAATGACCAACATGTTTCCCCTTCCGTGAGTGCTGCCGGAGGTCAAAAGTTCAGATTCTTCTTTGAGTTGTGGACATATGATGTGGGGTCGAACTCGTTCCAATACGGTTACAAGGGGCAGAATTCCTGGGTCGGCGTTCCTCTCCAAGTCTGGTTCAACTCCTTGTGAGAAATTTCCATCATCCCAGCTTCTCGTTGGCGTATATCTGGTCGGTGCCCGTGGAGTATACTAGGTCAAATTTCTGCGTTACTGCGGCTGTGTAATTGCTTCTCGCTTGCACGTAGAACCCTGAATTGGATCCGAATCTTAGTGTGTAAAGGTTTTGCCAATAGCTGGTCAGCACGATATAGTTAGCGGAATCGTCGGCGGCGGTGTAGGTGAGGTTGAACCCTGGAACGGTGGGGTCCGCTCCAGGCTTGACGAAGCCTCCCTCCTGGTGTGTAATATTGTCCTGCTCCGCTTTCGGCTCTCTAACCGCCCCGTTGATTCCCGCGTAGAACCTCCACCCGTCCTCATCAGGATGAAGGAACAGGACAGAATGTTGTTGGAATAGGCTAGCAGCGACGTTTGATATGTACAATGACGATGCCGGGATGTATTCGACGGGGTCGACCCCGTATCTCGTGATGGGTATCATAACAGCAAAAAGAATCATTATTATGATGAATCCCGCCCTCAAGGGGCGGAACAAGTTCCATCTTCTTAAGGTCAGCGTGGACCTTCGGTCTAGAAGCCAAGCTGTGAGAATGACAAAGGGGAACAGAGCAAACAGATAGCTCCTCTGGAGCACATCCTGCCGGGCGAATATCGCGATGGGTATTGTGGATACTGCTGCGAGAAATAGACCTCCGAGGAACAGTTCCCTCGGCTGGAGTTTCCGGAAAAATGCGAAGAATGCAAGACCCACAGCCCAGACTATGACCGAAAAGCCTTGTTCTGCGAGCACGGTCAGTCCGTAACTGTATGATGGGGTAGCGGCAACGCTAGCTGTTGGGGCCGTGGATCCCGCAGTTCCTCGTAGGAGTGCTTCCACGACTCTGTCTATGATTGATGTCTGAACCAAGATTCTGGCATCGACGGCAATGTTGGCCCACCAGATGAGGACGACTCCAACAAGAGCCATGAAGGGCAGGACCATCTTCCCGGCTTGTTGGTTGAATATCTGTGGAGATTTTAGCAGGGATAGGAATAGGAAGCCGGCCATTCCGAGGCTGATCGCAAGCGGGGTCTCTGGATGGCTAGCCACGAAAATAGGAGCCGATAAGATGGCAAGAGTCGTCCAGACCTTTCTCCGAGGTTCGTCGTCTATTATTTTCACTAAGAGGAGTATTATTCCGAGGTAGAGTACCAATTCAAGGCTTTGAGGTGAGACGTGCAGTTGAAACCATAGTCCTCCTAGTAGGACTGCGGAGGCGATCGAGGCATACTGCGGGCTATAGGCCCTAGCGATGACGTATGCTAGAAACACGACGACCAACGATAATCCCAGGGGATAGAATCTCATCAGCTGGAAAGGATCGATGCCTGCAACCGACACTAGCTGGCCAACAAAAGCGAATTCTCCTGGAAACTGGTGAACGTACCATGCAGGAGATGTCAGCCATCCCTGGTAATTTAGAAGGTCTAGGGAGTTTCCCATATGATAGTAGGGGTCGAGGAATCTTGGGTCTTGATAACTGACCGATGACAAACCAATAAGGTAGAACGCAAGGATGAAGAGCGCTGAGATTTCTAGACCGATTCTGGCCCTTCCTAGAAGGCTTGACCGGATGAAGAGGAGAGCCAATGTGGCCGCGAGCCCCCACCAGTAGGTGAACGGTAGGTGCGAGTAGTAGTAGAAGCTGTTTGCAGGGAATATCGTGACTTTGAAGGTCGAAGCGGTGAAAAACCAGAGAGAGATGGCTTGGCTACTCAGAATGAGTAACATTGCAAAAGATCTCATTTCGACTGTCTCGTAGATCGGCCTCCGCTTTGGAACCGTTGGCCCAGGCAGGACTGGTCGAGTCTCAAGTTCCGGATGGAATGGAGCCTCCGGTGGCGGAGTGACTTTCACCTTCCGACGTTTTCCCTCTTCTTCTAATTTGATGATCCAGTAGCTCGTGACTAGTAACAGTCCTATCACGGCCCCGGTCACACTCCATTCGTTCAACAGGGTTAGACCGAGAGGGAAGTTCTGAGATAACCAAGCACCGAAGAACGCGTTTGACCTGCTCTCTAGGTATGTCCAGTACAGCAGAATAGTTATGAAAAAAGTCTGTATAGATAGAAATACCTCAGTAAGTCGTTTTCTTGTGATTCTTCCCATACCTAGTCTCCATCACAAATAGTCCAAATGTCGCGATTGCTATTCTCACTATGGTGCCCGAAAAAGGCACTATTATAGGCGTTCAATCACCAAGATCGTTACGGGTCGGTACGGGTTTAAGCAGGGGTTAATGAGGAAAGAGTGCCATACTTCAATGACGATTTTTTCAGCTTTATCGATACCCTCAAAGCGGCCAGACGAACTGACAACCGAAAAATCCTTTCATAATCATTTCAATTGAGCGCTATGGTAAGTTATCGTCGGACGCTCACTATTAACTTCGTCGGATAGACCCGAAACTTCAACTAGTCCTAAGTGACTACTTTGCTGGCCACAGTTTCATCGTAGCCACCGGGTGGCTCGAATCCGACTATCAACATTGAACTCTGATCCGAAATTCGGATGGAGTATTCTCAACAACGGCGGAGACGCAGGCCGGGCTAAAGTGGACAAACTCTCTAAGAGCGGTTTTGTTGTCAAAGCTCAGCCATTCTATCTGAACCGTATCCGTTGCTCCGTTCGTATAGGACATCTGATACTGCGTATGGTTTCCATTCCTCGTCAGGACGTAGAGGCCATCAGTGTTACAGTCAACCCTTATTCGAAATTCTGTCGTGGTGTTCTCTATGGTGCTTGAGACGCAATCCTCGTCTTTAATCTGGACAAACCTTTCAAGGGCTGTCTTGTTGTCGAAGCCCAACGATTCTGCCTGGTTCATTCCGGTCGTTACCCCGTTATTGTATGTTATTTGGAACTGGGTATGGTTGCCGTTTCTGGTGAAAATGTAGACAGAATATTGAGGGGTTTTCTGAGAGACAATAGGGCTAGAATGTTGAGAGAATACTAGCGCCAAAGCAAGGACGACTAGGACGACCGCGAATAATGTGGCGATTTTCTTATATTCTTGCGAAGATGGCCTCTCCCGTTCATCCGACGATAGTTACCATGATAATTCATCAGACGATAACTTAACAGAACCCGATAGACGCCTATTGGTGGCAATGGATGCCAGTTGCCGAAGATTGAACAGTCTTCGGTTCCATAAGGTTGTATATTCACCGAACAATATGGCTCGTCCCTTTCTAATGTCGCTTATTGGATCGTCACATATTATTCCGGCATGTCCCACAGTCTTCGCCCAGTGAGCATCGCTTCCAGCCGTCGTGGGACGATCTCGCGTCTGCGCGATCGACGTGGCCTTGAGGTTGGCCGGAAAACTGTTCGTCGCATTGAAGATTTCTACCCCATCTGTCTTGAGGCATTGTTCCTGAAGAGATGGTTTGACTCGAGTTGAGTATGGGTGCGAAGCGATGCTGATTCCTCCAAGGTCGCGTATCTTCTCCACCGTCTCTTCCACTGGGAGACCTTTGGGAATGTCTGTCTCAACTCCTATGGCAAGGATGTGTCCGAAGCGGCTTGTTATCTCAGCCCCTGGGATTACCTGGAAGCCCGCATATGCCTTGGCAGTCTTTCTCCCGATGAGTCCTCCCATCACGCTATCGTGGTCTGTTATTACGATCCCTTGAAGGCCCTTTTGAATGGCAGCCTCTATCATTTCTCTCGGCGTGTTGAGTGCGTCGAATCTGCGGCGGCGCTGATTGCTATAGACAGTGTGGCAGTGTGTCTCCCATTTCAAGACATAACGTTCTGTGCTCCAGACTCGTATAACGGTTAGGCAGTCTCCTTCAAGAGGTTGGAAATCGGTCTTGCCCCTTTCGCACAGCCGAAATCTTGCCTAGGTCAGCCTGTCCCTTAACCGTAAACATCGGAGAGCAGTAGTGTTCAAATGATCGAGGCACGGCCTGCATTTACAAGAAGGCGCGGACCTGACCAGGTCTATCTAAACGCAGCGAGTCAACATGTCTTTGTTGAGCCGTAGTAATGCAGTCTTTCTACTTTGTTTTCTATTCCTCCTCAGCGTTGCCATACCCCATTCTTCCGTACCTACTCAAGTGATCGACCAGAGTATGTCATCAGGTCTAGCGAGACAGGTGGTTTCGATCGTTTCACTCGGTCCTATCGTAAAGACGACTCTTGGTCTGAGTGTGGCCCAACCGATAATTCAAGGCTGGGGTGGCGTTACGTTGGATGAAGCCGAGAACGGTCAGTTACAGCCCACATTGTCACGGCTAAATCAGTCCGGATATAACGGAGTGAGGATAGGCTTCAGCGGTAGCGTTACGCATTGCTCCTCTGGCGAGCTCGGTTCTTGGAGCCCGGACTGGTTCAATCAAACCATACACCTTGCTCAGCAATACGGCTTGTGGGTGATTCTTGACTATCACAGCTATGTAGATCTCGTTGACAGCACCTGTCAAGCGCAGTGGTTGTTGTTCTGGAACAGCGTTTTATCCGTTGACTGGCGTTATGACAGAATTGTCTGGGAACCGATCAACGAGCCCGCAGGCTCCGTGGCTGTTCTATCCTCGGCGTATCAAGCGTGGATCACTCTTGCGAGGGGTCTCGGAGACAAACACTGGATTGCAGTCGAGAACACGATAAGCAACGACGGCTGCAATTTTGACCCTCTGTCTCTTGTGAACTGTTATCCGAAGGTTACTGATCCGTTAAACCAGACTTTTCTGTCGATTCATCCGTATCTCTTCTACGACCTTTGGCAAAGCATCTCCAGCACCTATGGGGTCTGCAGTTCTAGTAGTTCGAACCCTTGGGGCAACGGTACAGCCGAGTGCGTCGCCAACGTCTACAACCAAGGAATGCTCCAGGCAAGTGGCAAGTATCAAATGCCGATACTGGACACGGAGGGTGGGGCTGTCTACTACAGTTGCAATAATGTCTGTGCTAATCCACCCGATGCTGTTGGAACGGACGATGCCAGCTATTCGATCACCACATTACATTTCATCCAGTATCTCACAAACCTGATGCAGTCCGAGAGCATGGGCTGGCTCTGGTGGGAGGCGGGCGAAGGGTCTTGCTGCGGTGTGCTGGACACTTGGGGAGAATTGTTGAGTTTTCAGCCAGCGAGTCCGCCGACACCACAATCACAACCACCACAGTGTCAGTGCGGCCCGTCAACAGGATCCGCGTTTCTCGGAACGCCAGTTTTCTGGCTTTCAATCGCCGGAGTGGCCGGACTATTAGCCATGGTGACCACTCTCTTGCAAAAAAAGGGATCTAAGAAAAACTATTCGGATCGCAGACGCTCCTAGATGAAGCGAGGATCTCAAGCCCTAGGCATGCTGTGTTCAGCAGTACTCTTCTTCGTCAGGGCGGCGGGAATCAAGACTGATGGCCGGGTCGACGGCAGTCGATCTGGCAGAGTTTCCTAGCCATTGTCTAAGTGTCTTGCGTTTTACGACTATTATGGTTGTAGCGAAACCAATGCCGCCCGAGGCTAACAGATACCATGTGAACATCTGCGGATTCGAAGCTCTGATCGTAGGTTGCCAGTCGATGCTTCTCAGGGAGTAGTCTGCATTTCTGTCTTGCGACAACAGGGACACGTCCGAGCTGGTGATTTGAGCGATGGTCCAGCCACCAAATACGCAGGACTTATCTTGCAGACAGAATGATCTCAAAGCAGGGCCAACGGCGTAAGCGTCCTGGGTTCCAGGCATCCAGTCAGCATCGTAGAAATGCCCTATTCTGTGCAGATCTATCATGGTACCGTTCAGAGCCCTGTAATATTGAATCCGCTTGTAGCTCATACATACTGCGTTCGCATTGTAGAAAATATTGTAGTCGCACTTGGTCTGCGTGGCAATTACGGTCAGCCCGAGCCGGCCTGTTATTAGGCCTAGCCCGTTATCTGGGTTGAAGGCTATGGAGCGAATCACGTGCGGGTAGGCCTCGAACAGTACTGCGGTATTCTGTTTTGTGAGCGAACCTTGCTGATACCCGTATAGTGTTGAGTTCTCGCCTCCAATTAACGCGTAGGAGCCGGAAGGGTTCCATCCGACGGCGAAGAACGAGCATTTGGGACTCGTGCAGTTGGTTGGAGGCGGATCGAAGATGTGAGTTGTGGTTCCGTTGAGTTCCCCGATGGTATCGTTCTGGCCAGCAACTAGAGCAAGGTTGGTCGTTGGATTCCAGGCTGACGCGTAAATTGTTCTGTTGTTTATTGGAGATGGTATAGTGCTTGTTGCCTGGCCATTAAAAAGGAGGTATTTTCCCCATGGTCCAGTGATTAGCGCGGAAGAGTCGTCTGCGTTCCACGTAATGCTTTGTAGGGTGGTGCTATTGGACAGTTCCGGCGTCGGGATAGCCTGGACCGAGAGGTTGTGGTTGGAGACTGTGATCTTCAGCAAGGTGTTGCTGGCTCCTATTGCCAGAGCATAGGCTCCGTCATGCCTCCATCTCACCTGTGTGAGATTGAAGGTTGTAGAAGTGGGGAACTCGAAGAGTTGATGTCCATCGAAGACGAAGAGGTGACCAAAGTCGCCGACGACCAGTGCGTAGGGTTTGGAAGTGTCGAAAGGTAATTGTGAGGAGCTTGCGGATACTTGCCCCATTTGCATGAAAGGGACAAGCCCCAGCGTCAGGCTACAGTAGAGAATGACAAGAATAACGCGCATCGGATTAGTCCTTCTCGAGTCGCGACCCTAGTGTTCAGGCACTATCGCGGAAATAAAGCTAGCGTCGACAATTCTCCATGTAAATCATGTTGATCAATATTTGGGGCGTTAACTTAAGAAACCAATAGCAATCTTCTGATATTTTCGGGTCGTAGTTCCACCATGCGATTCGGGCTCTCATCCAACGTGTGACTTCTCCGACAGAGAAGGTTCGTCCTAACATGTCAGGGAACTTGGAAATGAGGCGACAGCCAAAATTCAGGTTTCCCCTGTCTCATCAGCCGAGGCTAGTGGCTTGCTTGGGTTCTGATCACTTATCTTTCGGCGCCTGGAGATCGTTACGATAACTAGTGCGATAACTCCGATTGCGGCTGCAACTAAGACTCCCAGGATCAATGGTGATAATCCGCCGGGCGAGGATGAGCCGTTAGTTGGGTTGCTGGGGGATTTTATCACGAAACTGTCGGTGAACTCGCTAGCTCCCGCAACAGTGCGACTGTGGATTCCAGATGGTAGAAAATTGTAAGAGATCTGTGTTGAGTTAACTGTCATCATGCCGAGGCCGTTTCCGGCCGTCAGGTTCATGGCGTTTCCATATTGCCAACAACAAACGTTGCCGACTCCATTTCCATATTGCCAACAACAACCTCTTGCGCTCATAGCTTCGGCGAAGTAGTTGGTGTCCGAACGGCTGAAGTTGAGCTGATCGTTCCTCTGGCTGAAGGCTCCCTCAATGATCTGGACCGTTCCTGCCCCGCGGTTGTAAACACCGGAGGATCCATCGTTAGCAACGCAAGACTGTGAATAGGTAATGTCGATTTTTGAGTCTGAAGGTGGCTCGGTGGGTCCTAAGCACGTCAGCTGTTTCGAGCGGGCGTGGATGTGGGCGTGGCCGGTGAGAATTACGTCAACCCCGTGCGACATTAGATAGGTCTCCAGCTGATAGTTTGGATTGTGCCCGTTGTAGTTGCCATTGCCTTCACAACCTTCCAGGAGGTCCGGTACGAGACATGGCTTGTGAAACGCGACAATGATCCAGAGACCCGCGTTTTTTGCCGCAGAGACGATTCCAGTTAGCCAGTTCCAATGCGCATCCATTACTAGCTCGCCGGGGGAAGGGGAGGTGATATTGTGGCTGCACACTGACAGCGGACAATAGTTGTAGTTCACGCTTGTACTGGAAACGTTTCCGACCGTGTCGGCGACGGTTATGGTAATGATGCGTGCTATGGGGTTAGATGCTGGGTAATCGAAGTAGCCTTCCTTGCCATAACAGGTAGTGCTTTCAGTGCAGAGGCCGGACCCGATGAAATTGATGTATCCATTTCCTGCAGTCGATTGAGAATTGAAAGCTGAGAGTGGCAGGCAATTGTCACTGATGAAGGCGTCGATGTATCCATCATTGGTGCCGTCCAGGGTGGGGTGACCATCCTCATGGTTTCCTGTAATCATGACATAAGGATAGTTTGGATTGCCCAGCCTGTTCTGAACGTTGGCTTTGATGAAGTTGCACCAGTCAACCTCGTTTCCAGTCGGCGGATTGCCCTTGCTGGTTCCGTTGTAGCTTATATCTCCGAGATTTAGGAAAAAGTCTGGTTGCACTAACTGGTGGCTCTTCATGGATTCGTTGTAAAAGCCAGAGTAGTATCCCGTGTCCCCTCCGAAATAGAATGTGAAACTTACCGGAGGACTAACGGACACTCCGTGGGCGGGCACCAGACCGTCCGCCATCCCTAAGATCAGAACGGCTATCATCAACAGACCAATGGTTCGAGGGCTAGTTTTCATCGATTTGCTAGGAGGGAACCGTTTGTCGAAGCTATTGTAGTTTTTGGAGAAAACCGAGATAGTATGTTCGCTCTTGCTAAGTTCGTGAAATATCCATTAACGGGGTGGAACTCCTCAGGGATTGCTGTCCCGTGATGGTGAGTCCCCTATGGATAACCATGAACGTCCCTTGGATTACGTGATGCAAGAGAGACTTGCGACAAGGGGCGTTGACCCCCTTGGATTAAGATGGATATACCAGGGATGAAAATTATACCATCTGGGTTGTCGATCTTGGGTCGGTTTTAATACAAGGGCTAACTGACGGCTAATTGAGCACTTCAAATAAGCGGGAGGATAGGCTCGTCTCTTTCGTGGAAAACTCTTGATTGGTCTAGATGCGTTCTTCTACGGAGCCCTAATGCTTCTGAGCGTTGTGTACACCTTGGGGCTGTCCGCTCTGTTGCTGGGTGCCAAGGAATACAGAGCGGAGCCGAAGGGGAAACTCAATCCAACAGTTGCACTTGTCATCCCTACTTACAATGAAGCAGCCGTAATCCCGAGAAAGCTCGAAAACATTCGTCAGCTAGATTATCCACGGGACAAGTTGCAGATAGTAATTGTAGACAGCGCGTCCTCAGATGACACAATTAGTCTAGTGAAGAGGTTTGTTGTTGACAATGCGCGGAATCTGGCTTGCACTCTCTTAGAACAGCCGGTTCGGATGGGGAAGAGTGAGGCGATAAACGAGGCATTGCGCCATGTTGATGCCGAAATATTGATCCTTACGGACGCTGATGTGACGTTCCCGTCGGGTTCATTGTATGAGATAGTTGCTGGCTTCCAGGATCCGCGTATTGGTGCTGTTTCCGGTGTCGAAGTTCCTGTTGGCGGAGATGACATGATGGGCGGCGTCGAAGGTGACTACAGACGGATTTACACTGCTATCCGGATGGCGGAAGCTAGCATTGACACTCCATTCATGTGCGAAAGCGAGTTTTCAGCCTATCGCAGAGAGCTACTCCAGCCGCTTCGGCCCGGTACCATGTGCGATGATATTGAGTTGACAGTCGGAGTCCGGTCCAAGGGATATAGGGCCGAATACGATCTAGGAGCTTCCTTCTTCGAGGCCGAGGCAGGGACCTTCAAGTCGAAGATCCGGCACAAGTTCAGGAGAGGAATGGCCAATCAACATGCGCTCCTCCGCAACCACAATGTTCTGTTCAACAAAGCCTACGGAAAATACGGGACTCTGGTCTATCCATTCGAGTTCTTCACACACATCATCTCGCCCCTTCTTCTCGTCATAGCAGTATCCTTCCTGACCGCACTCGCAGTAACGAACCCGGCTGCCTTACCTATCGCTGTTTTGGTATCGGGGCTATCGGCTTTGCCCAGTCTCGTAATCATGCAGAGGTTGATGGACAAGTACAGTAGCAAGGACTTGGAGGGAGTTCGTGGTACAGGGTCTTGGCTACTGGCCGCGGCAGCATTCCTCCTGTTCCAGTTCGCCCTTTTGGCAAGTCTGATCAGGCTCATTGTCAAGGGGCCAGTCGTCAAATGGGGACAGATTTCCGAGACTAGAACATCAACTGCATCGATTACAGCAAAATGACAGGACTGACGAACGCGGATACGAGCCAGGGTGACAACCGAGACGGCTGCCCACTCTGCAAGATTGCGCAGAGAGAAGTACTGGAGGAGTATCCGAGATGGAGGCTAGCACGCACCAAGACGATGAAGGGTCACAGGGAACGACTCATGCTCTTCCACAGAGAACACCTGAAGACTCTCGACGAGCAGTCGATAGGAGAGGCCTATCTTCTCCTAATGGGAATCGGCTCCAGATTTTTCTCATACGTTACGGAGTGGGCGATCTTCGAACCCGTATACGCGACAGTACCGAACCATTGGCACAGAGTAGCCTCCGATCTGGATACCAAAGCTGACGACTACAAACAGATCCTCAAGACTCCTAGAACGATAATCGACAGTGAGAGAGGCTCCATCCATAGAGCTGATCCCATCGAACAGATTACTGACGAATCGAAACCAAAAGAAAGCTGAGCATCGAAGATTTTGACCCGGTCGGCTATCTCAGGCCGCTCTTTCCATGTTCACGGGTTCGAGACGAGGACGTCTCCAGAGGAGAAAATTCCTCCATTTGGATGAGCTACGGCGAGAGCTGAATCAAGAATCTTTCCGTCAAAGTCACTCGAACCTTCAAAGCCCAAGAGCTGGAGAAGAGTTGGGGCTAGATCTAAGAGACCAGCGTCCAGGCGGAGCCCCTGTTTCACGTTGGGACCCGCGAGAGCCCAGAATCCCTCCCTTGTGTGAATAGAGGAGAAATGGGGAGACAGGCTCCATAGTTTGCCCGTGCCGAGTCTTGGGCTGATCTGTATTTTTTCATCGCCCGAGTATAGTTCGACGCAAAGATCCGGGGCCTCGTCCTGGAATGGGCCTTTGAATGTGTCTTCTCGCAGGTGAAATATGGGGCGCACCTTTTCTCCAGTGGTTGGATCGATTAGCTGCCCCATCATGTTGATGAGTTTGTCACGAAGCTCCGACTGAGCCACGTCTCCGTTCTGGTTTGTGATGTAGAAGTGGGCCTGGTGCCCACCTGTTGAGAAGCATTTTGTCTCGTCCCAGCTGATATTGTCTATCAGGTTTTGGAGAACTCTGTCTATCGACCCTGAAAGGGTTAGACGTTTGCTTATGAAACTGGGTGAGATCTTGTAGACTCTGGCTATGGTCTCTGGAGAAAGATTCCTGAGGAGCCAAGACCGGAACCTTGTTAGAACTTCTCCGCTCTGCTTCACATGATTATTCGTTTTCAACATGCCATTTTCCGCCAAGTACTCGTTGACGTACAGGGCAGCTGATGCCGGTGCAGACCCATGGTCTGACAAGAGGAGGAGATTCGTGTCAGCGGTGGCGAACTGGCGAAGTTCTTGGACAGCATGATCCATTTTCACGTACCAGTCGCGCAGAACATTCCGGTACGGTGAGTTCTGATCGTCCATGTATCGCCAGAAGTCGTGGTGCACAAGATCTATACCCTGGAAGGTCATCATGAAGACGTCAGGGTGGAACCATCCTAGGAGTGCCTTGGCTGCTTCCAGACACTTTGTGTGAAGCCTGTCTACCTGGGGTAGGTAGGCTTCTTCGCCCCCCTTGAGGTCCGAGGGCTTTGTTACCGGGACATCGATTTCGTACCCGCCGACTGCCTTATCCAGTCTCTTCATTAGAGTCTTTGGATATGACCACGCAGCCCTCGTTGGCACTGGAAACCCGCATACCATGAACCCGTTTACAGGATATGCCGGATAAGTTCCTGGCACATTGAACACACCCACCTTCAGTCCACGGTTTGAGCAGATGTCCCAGAAGCAACCTAGGTCAGGAGTAGTTCTCCCATGTTTTAGTTTCCTGTCACGTCCAATGTAGCTGAAGCCGAAAAGGCCTATCTTAGCAGGGTTCTTTCCTGTGGCAAAACACTGCCACGCAGGGACGCTTTCGGGTGGCACTATTGACTTGAGTACGCCGTAGGCGCCGTGATCCATTATGGATCGGAGGTTTGGGAGATTGTCTTTCCATTTCTCTATGAGGACGGGAGAAGCAGAGTCGATCCCGATAACCATCGCTTTCATTTCTGTCGGCCCATACCCTGTTGATGGGCCTGCCGTCCGTTGAGGACCTTATCGATCTCGTGGAGCATTTTTTCCCAGACTATCCTCGGTGGGTCCGTAGTAGTGATTCGCGTGAGATGAAACTGTTCCGCAATGTCGTTGTACAACCATTTTTCCTTTCGTATGAAGCCTTCCGAGTGTTCCGGCCTATTTGCGAGGATTCTATCCTCGGGTGCATCAAGGAGGAACGACACATCGGCCTTCGGGACGAGTTGGACAACAAGGTTTTCGAGAGGAACGTGCACGCCGTTGTCGCGGAATCCTACAAGCGTGTCGTAGATGTAGCGATCACATACTGTGCTGTACCCAAGTAGGGTTCGGATCTTAATTCCTCCTACGAGAATAGGGCAGTATACGAAGATGATGTAAAGCGCCCAGAGCACGCGAACAGGCTTAGTTCTGTCCAGATCGTTAGGGAGGATGCGAAGAACCCTTGCTGCTCGTCTCACGATGAATCCGAATGGGTCAAGGATATCTTGGTGTCTGAGGTATGAGAATCTATGTCCTGAACTATTGAGTAGATAGTAGCATCTTCCTGCATTTGTGGACTTTCCCGTGCCGTGGGTCCCGCTGAGAGTTACGATAACCGTCTTTGCTACCAAACCATGCCTCTACCTCCGGATCGGACTGCGGCGCTGAGAAAGTCCAAGACTACAAGAGCCGGTGCGACTGTGCAGTCAAGCGAACTCTTCCACCGCCCCTGAGCAGCTTCACGAACTGCCTTCAACATGAAGATGATAAAGAGGGCACGGTTGGGTATTCGGTAGGGAAGAACTAGCCGATCCTTACTAAGAAACTTGAGCCTGTCGGGTCCGAATCTTGCCGCGCTCTCATCCCGTAGTCTTGTGAAGCTCGGGTTGTCGACTTCACAAGCCAGGAGGAACCGTTGAATACATCCTAGATAGAAGAGGAATGCGTCACAAATGTTCGCTTCTTTCACCTTGTCTAGAACCTTCTCGGGGGCAGAGTTCTGGGCGAGTTTGAGGAAGTCGATAATGTCTGATAGTTTGATGAAGTTGTGCCGGAATATGGCATGTATTACTCTTATCAGAACTCTGTCTTCGTTCGAGGTCGTCCAGATTTCTCTTCCCGCCATCACTTCCTTCCTGCGGTCTTGCAAGACTTTTTCCGGGTCGAGGTACACTTCACCCAGCTGGCTGATCGTAGGATAAAGCTCAAAATCGTGAGCATAGCCGGGGAGGAAACAGCTGAACTTGCCGAGTAGTTTATCGCAATGGGTTAGGGCTTGAGTTCTGGCCTTAAACTTTCCCAGTAGTAGATCACGGGCTCTTTCCATCTCGGCCTGTCGAGGAACTAGAAAGTCAATATCGTGACCAACATCCGGTAGCGAATCGAACGACTTGATCACAACGTGAGATATGCCACTTCTCTCGAAAACCTCGCTCATCTCATCTTGTAGCCTGAATGCCTCGTCAACACCAGCCTTCTCGTCCTCGATGTCCTTGGAAGAGAGTCCCAGGAGGTTGGCGAACCTCAGTAGCACCTTATTCTTTCTGGCCAGCTTGAGCAGCTGCTTGGAAGTCTCTGGTGGAGGAGTTCCTTCCTTCAATAATGACCTTGCGAGCTGGAGTGAAATCCTCTCTCTTCTTGCAGTCTTGACTCCTCCTATCTCTTCAAGGAAAGTCAACTTTGTCCAATCACAGGGTCCTGCAGAAGGCTATCACATGAAACTGTAGTGCTTCCAGTGGCTGGACTGCAGGCTGGAAAGACAGTCCTATGCTCCTTATAGATTGTATGGACACCATGGAAGATCCGTCACAAGTAATGACTGGCTAAAGCGATATTTATCCAATTCCGCGACGAGAATATTGAGCGCTCAACATGTATCTGCAGCTATACTATTGTCTCCTCTGGTTGCCGACCGGGCTGGGTCGAGGGGAAAATTGCCTGTCTTGGGGCGCGTAGCCACTCCAGCCTTTGGCACGATTCTACGAGCAGGGGGCTTCCCCACCTGGCAACACGGATAATTTCTATTGCCGAAAAATCACTGTTGGCGATCCGTTGCGGAGGGCTTTCTGGATCTCTTCTATTCCCCTCTTGGTCAAGAGATCGTTTTCAATAAGATCCTCAAGAGTTCCAGCTTTAAGCAGCCTTTCAATCATTTTTCCTGTAACCAGTTTTCCCCATTTCCAGGGAATGAGTTCCGACCCAAACGCGTTGAGAAGCCCGATCTTCAAGTCAGAGAGAACCTTGTTGCTACCATTCCCTTTAGCCTCTACCTCCAGCTCGTAAAGGCTGACATTCCGTTGCTGAAAGTGATATGTCACACAATCGGAAGCTAGCTCGGCCAGATCGGCTCCTGCTTCTGGCGTTGATGATACATTCTTAGTGTGGCGTTCCGTCTCCCGGTCCTGCAAGATCCAGAGACCGATGCTCTTCAGGGTCTCAACTGGATTTGTAGTGTCCAAGTGCTGATATGCTGAGAGCGTAATACCGTTAGCTGAGAGTTCGGCAAGAATCCTATCGAGCGATTCATGCGACCAAGCAAGTTCCAGTTCTGCCCTTTCGTTACGCTTCCACTGTAGGAGCCCGGGGCTGCGTTTCATTGTGATGAGCCATCCATCTTCTCTCTTCCTAAGTCGTAGATTGATCCTCTTTCGTGCAAGTGAACCTGAGGCAGTTTCGAAATAAACGTCGTGGAGCTGGAAATTTCCTGCAGGTCTTAGAGAATAGCCGTTCAGTAAATCGAGTGTTGAGACCCGCTGGGTGGTTGCCTTGGGGTCTGTGGAATCGATCATGAGAACGATTTCTTTTTCAACCTTTGACATGTTTCAGAACCACGGCCTATTCCTTCATTTGTACCGTTTCGGCTATTTCAACAGACGTATCTCGTTGTCGGCGAAGATTGTTCGCGAGACCATTTTCCACAGATCTTGTTCACGGTTCTACTCAGCCAGCGGTCCTATCTCTTGCCTCAGAGGATCCTCACCTGCAGGTTGGGTCCGGGTCCTAGGGTTTCCCCTTGGGGACGGATTGAGCTAGCGGTTGTCGCGTGTGTGTTCCGAGGCCCCTTGGCAGAGTTCTCCAGACCTTACGATGAATCTCCTCAGGGGTTTCTCTTCCATCCATGACTACAGCCCCTAGTTTTCGCCCGAGGTCGTCGTAAAGGCCTAAGCGCTGAGTGTAATCCGAGAGGCTGGGAAGGTCCTGCTTTCGCTTGAACGCAACGTCAGCATCAACCATGATGAGGAAAGAACATCTCGGCCTCGGAAGTAATTTTAGAAGCTTGAAACCTAATCTGAGTCGAGTTGTATCCTCGTTCATGCCGGCAATCCCATCAACAAGCATGTCTAGAACGTATCTGTCGGAGATGACGGTCAGACCAAGTAGCATGGGGAGGAGGACTTTCGGGCTAGCCTTGACGAGGTTGTCGAT
The DNA here is from genome assembly GCA_005888635.1 of Candidatus Bathyarchaeota archaeon. GTDB lineage: Archaea > Thermoproteota > Bathyarchaeia > 40CM-2-53-6 > 40CM-2-53-6 > 40CM-2-53-6. The sequence goes on from VBAW01000039.1 coordinate 18,190, forward strand.
CTGCGTTGCTAGGCACCACAGCGAATTCAGGTGTGATGCTCTCGGAATCCGGGTCCGGACGATGTAGACCCCGCCCTTAACATGGACCTTGGCATAGCCAAGCCGTCGAAGAAGTACGAGGAGGGGAAAAGACAGCAGTGGGCGCCATCGACACCGTATAGTCACGAACCGCGTGCCGGAGTTTCTGAAGCTCTCTTGTAAGAGACCGATCTGGGTTGACTTCCCGCTCCCGTCTACTCCGGAGAATGCTACAAGAGACCCCCGACTCAGAAATCGTTCAGCCCCAACCGCTCGGGTCTTTAACTTGGGAGACGCTCTGTAGTGAAGCCGCCGCTTCCGTACCCCGTGACAAGTTCGGCTTGCAGCTCCATTCCTGGAGCGCCGCCCTTTGGTGAGACGATAGTGGCATTCGAGTTCGCGCTCCACTTGGCAAGCGCCCTATACTGCCACCAGTCTGCCATTTCGCCAAGAGTCATGATGTCGCATTGAGGATCCGAGGCAAAGTTCTCAAGAAGCCTCTGATAATCGTGAATATTCTCTTTCATCGCGAGCTCGTAGTCTGGATGTACGAGAAGGATACATGGTCCGCCGAGACCCCGTAGCCATATGGATAAGCGCAACAGTAGTTCCACCGCAGCTGACGGTTCGAGTCCAGCGACCCTGATTAGCTGGTGGTCTTGGGGCAGTGAAATTGGAATCTCCAACGCGTCAGTTATTTCGAAGGGAAAGACCGTGCCGACTCCATGTGGGCGGAGGGATGTCGGGGATAGAATCTCCCACGATGGGCAGGAGGAATCATACGAGTAGCCGGCCTTCGCCGCTGCTGAAGCTAGGTCTACGTTGTGTTGCAGAAGCGGGGATCGAAATCCGCGCACCTCTTTACCTGTCAACTTTTCCAGTCCCCGTTTGCATTCCAGCAGCCGTCGGACCTTCCCTTCGGAACCGAGGAATATGAGTCTCCCGTCATGCCCTGTATCGTGGGCACCAATTTCTCCGTTCTCCGTCAGACTGTCTAGCGATCCGGGTGGCAACGGATAGCGGGCGCTCGGAACATTCCAGGTGGACCGGATTCCCAGACTTCTTTCTACATCCATGAGTCTGGGAGCTCCCGTCTCAAGACCGGCCTTGGTCTCGACGTCATGAGTCACGGCCAGGGCGTAGGATTTTCCAAGCTTCCAGAAGGCAATCCGAGGAATAGGACCCGAGGACAGCACTAGGCTGGCCAAGAATATTGTCCGAAGGCACTCAACAGGACCCAACTTGTCTATCGCGAGCTCGCCTGTTCCCTTAGAGGATCGGAATGATCGGTCCCGAACGAATCGTGGTATTGACTGGTACGAGAAAGGAAGTTTGGTCGCCAGCCAGAATTTTCTGCTCGGTTTGTCTTCGAATCCACGGAAGACTCTTCTAACATATTCGCCGACTAGGTCTACTGCGAGCAGATAGATCTCTGTTCCGCGGATTCTCGAAAGGATCGGGAG
>VBAW01000048.1 GCA_005888635.1 Candidatus Bathyarchaeota archaeon
GTTTAGAGACAATCCATCAATCACAGACAGGCTTCGCGAGGCAATCAAGCCGACACCCGTCAAGCGGAGAATTCAGTTTGCCGTTTACAAACTTCGCTCCCAGACCAATAGACTCGAAAAAACGATCAATCAGATGGAGCACAGAGACAGAATACTCCACGACAAATGCGTCAAAGCTCTCGAAGTCAGAGATACTCAGAGCGCAACCCTATTCGCGAACGAATGCGTCCAGATTCGCAAGCTCATCAAAACATCGCTCAGCAGCCAGATCTCGTTAGAACAGGTACTCCTCCGGCTGGAGACCGTTGAAGAATTCGGAGACATGGTCCACAGCATGGGAAGCGTACGAGGCATTCTCACCACCGTCAAGAACGAACTGGAGGGAAAGCTCCCCGAGATTTCGACAGGCATACACGACATCGAGGACTCTTTGGAGAACCTCACAACCGAAATCGGCGAGGTTGTGGATTCCGATGGAACCTACGTGCTTCCCAGCGACGACTCTGCCAAGATTCTCAAAGAGGCAGATCTCATGGCAGAGCAAAAGATGAGAGAAAAGTTCCCGGAGATTCCGCAGATTCCTATAGACGCCCATAGAGTGAGGTAAACCAATCATGCTCTCTCCGGAGCTCGAGACCCGAGCCTTTCTCGGGCGTCCAGTAGTGGACCTCTACGGTAGAAGCCTCGGGCGAGTAATCGGAATCGAAAGAAACGCCTTCGGAGAACTCGAGGGGGTCCAAGTCGAGGCCGCGGGAGGGCTCATCGTTAGCGCAAAGGCGAGACAGCTGGGGCTCACGCCAAAGATCATCACGCTTACACCTGACTGGAAACTGGAGGCGGTCGATGTTATCTCCGAGCTTTCTCTATTGCGTAAGCGAATCAGCGCTCTGGAGTCGTTGAAGGACACGAAGGAGATAGAGGGAGAGATCTACACGGAACTCTTGGACTCCCAAAAAGCAGGCTATTACGACAAAGTGAAGACAGCCGAAGCCCTGTCAGCATCGATGAAGCATCGACTCTCAGAGGTAGCAGGCCAGATTTCCAGTCTCACGCGATACCTCGTCAATGCCAAACTGGATCACAAGAGCGGCGAACTTGATGAAGAATCCCTAAAAATGGCTCAAGGTTCGATAGAGCCAACTCTTCATCCCCTGATCGCCGAACGAAACGATTTGGCTGGATCCTTGAAGACCCTTGAAGAAGTCCTACCCTCAAGGGTTACGATCAGTCAGAATCGACAATAGCTCGGTTCTCGGCTACATTTTCTAGGAACCACCTCACTCAACGGTAATATAGCCTCCCCGGCAACTAGCGAGAAGCAGGTCATCATCCTGATTGCCGATATCGACCGGGAGATGGAGAAGAAAAAAGTCGAGTCCGTTCTGGTATTCGGGGATGCGACGGTTGGAAACCCAGATCTGCGTTATGTTGTCGGAGCTTCCCTGGCTAGGGGAGGAATCTATGTCAAGCGCAAGTCGCACGATCCCACACTCATCGTCAGCAACATCGACGTCGGAAGCGCCCGCCTAGGGCGGGTCCGGAACGTACGGACGTATTCGGATTATGGGCTTGAACGTCTCTCCGGAAGGTATGACAGAGATGAGGCCAGAGCAAGGTTCTACGAGAAAATAATCAGGGACACTGGTGCGAGCGGCCCGATAGTGTTGGCTGGACGAAACGAGACCTCGAATTCTCTAATGCTCATCGACTCATTGCGTAAGAAGGGGATCAAGATCGTTGGCGAGAAGACCCCGACAATCCTCGAGGTTGCCCGGGAGACCAAGGAACGGAGTGAAATCGAGAAGCTGCGAGAAATGGGCAGAAAGACATCCAGAGTGGTCGAAAAGACAATTCGATTTCTGTCGAAAGCCAAGGTCCGGGGACCAAGAGTCCTTTTCAAATCGAAACCGTTGACTGTTCATGCGGTCAAGACGGTCATCAACGGACTTTTGGCCGAGGAGGGAATTATTGCTCCGGAAGACACTATCTTCGCGGCGGGAAGAAGATCGAGCGATCCTCATTATGATGGGAAGAGCGGCGACGTTATTCGCGCCGGGGAACCAATAGTTTTCGACATTTTCCCTGCGGAACCCGATGGGTACTGGCACGACTGCACGAGAACCTATGCGTTCTCATCGCCTCAAAGAAGAGTCAAGGAGATGTACGATGCAGTGCTGGAAGCGCAGACATCTGCACTCGACATGGTGCGAGAACAAGCTTCCTGTAGCGAAATGATGATCCAAGTCTGCAAACTTTTCGAGAAGAAAGGCTACCCGACCGCCCGATTGCTAGCCAAGGGCAACAAGGAAGCGAGAGTCAGGGGGTTCATGCACGGTCTCGGCCACGGAGTCGGCCTGACAATCGGCGAGAGACCCTACCTGAGTCTTTTCGGCAAGGAGAGGTTGAGGAAGAACTCGGTCGTCACCATCGAACCCGGACTCTACGACCCGAGAGTGGGGGGAGTAAGAATCGAGGACATAGTCGTCGTCGGCCCACCTTCAGAGAATCTGACACACTTACCAAAAGATCTGCAGATATGATCACGGAAGGAATCTCGTAGATGGCAGATTGGACAGGGATGCAGCCCAGACCCAGAGTCAAGGTCATCTCATCCGGGGGAGTCGTCTACCGCGTCGAGAATGGCGTACCCCTGTTCCTCCTCTTGACCAGCAACAAGCGGGGAATCTGGTGTCTGCCCAAGGGGCTGATCGAAGAGAATGAAGACGAGGTCACAACTGCAATGAGAGAGGTTAGAGAGGAAACCGGGGTAAGTCGTGTCAAGCTCCGCGGAAAGGTGGGGCAGATCAAGTACCAGTTCGGATTTCGAGCAAAGACGTTCGACAAGACAGTCCACTTCTTCCTTTTCGAGACAGACCAGGCCGACGCGAAGGTAGGAACAGAGCACGACGCCATGGAATGGATGCCCTATGAGAAAGCGCTGCCGACGCTCTCGTATCCGAACGAGAAGGACATGTTGAGCAAGGCGTGGAACATGATACAAGCGAAGGCAAACCAGCCAAAGACCCAGCCATCCACATAACGGTCAACAAAGCACCTTATCCGGTTCGGAGGCTTCTGGTTGCCCTCAAGCCTAATTGGGAACCGTTGCGGCTCTGATTAGAAGCGGTTCATGTCGCTTGTTCCAACATCTGCGAAAAGGGTCGATCGGAGCAAAGAGATTCGGAAAGAGCGCTTTAGGTCAATTGCTGCTTTGGCGGCCCTTGTCTGCATAGTCGCTGGCGTTCAGTTACTTTTCACTGGGCACGACAGTGGCTCCATTCTCCTTTCCATGATAGGAATCGCTGTACTACTGAGCGGAGGGGTATTGTTGTTTACTTCCTCATTTTTCTTGGCGAGACGAAAGAAATCCCTGGAAAACACGCACAGATGGAGCTCCAGATTGGGAAGCATCCTCGTTGCTGGAACATTCGGTTGTGCCCTAGTAACCGCAGGGTTACTATTTTACGGATTTGTATACAGCGATCTCACCATCGTCGAGTGGGGAGTTCTGGTGATGTGGCTCGGCGCGGCATTCTTTTTCACTACGTTATTCATCCCCCGTCCAAAAGTGATTCGTGAAGTTTACCCTGATGCGGTTCGTCTCAGTCTATCGAACCTGACGGATGCAAGAAGCCTTGGGTTGGAATGGCCCGATAGCCAGCCAGGTCTTTGGGTTGGAATCTATGATTGGAATCATGTCTCATCGCTTGACACCAGATTCTTGTTCGCGAACATGCAAGAAGACCACAGAATTTTCATGGCCGTTTCCGCGTTGAAGAGAGATGAAGAGCATGAAGAATTGAAGAAATTGCTCCGGGCAGACGGAGACCAGTATCTAGACGAACTTGGTAGATACGGGAGGGAAGAGTGGCACACAATTTTCGCATCTACACGGAGCGAAAGTGTCCTGAGACATATCTTCCAAAGATATCAGTTTTATTACGGGACATATCTTTCCTATCCGTTTATTATCGCCAAGGGCGATCTCAACCTTTGGATAGATTGGCTTAGGAGACTTTTGAAGAACGGTTTGAAAGGAGCGACCCGCGATATAATCGAGAATACTCACTGTGTGATCATGACGGACTGGGACCATGGATTGGAGATGTTCACTAACAAAGTTTCGGAAGCGGATATTCTGAAGGTTGCTGAGGAAATAGCCCGTGAGCGTTCACTTCCTCTCATAAACTTGGCAGACACAATCGAACTTAGGTGTTAGTCGGGCTCAGGAGTCAGTGGTGTTCTTTTCAGGTGTCACGCTTGTTATCAGCATGGCGAAACCTGGACTGGGAGTCAGTAGCTTCCCATCAAAGGCAATTCAGTTCCCTCGGGCGGAATGATGATAGCTGGTACTGGCGAAAGACATTTTCCCTAAATGAGCGAGACGTGACGGTCATCCATACGAAGCAATCAGGTCTCTAACCATGGCTCAAGCGAAAAGGTCTCACTTGAAGATCTACAACACACTCACCCGTCATCTCGACGATTTTGAACCGATCCATCCTGGGAGGGTGAACATGTTCGTCTGCGGCCCGACAGTCTACGACGTATCCCACATCGGACACAGCAAGAGCTACGTCGCCTACGACATCATAGCCCGATATCTCCGGAAGAAAGGATACGCCGTCTTCTTCGTCCTGAACATCACAGACATTGATGATAAGATCATCAACAGAGCAAAGGAGACCAAGGAAGACCCTCTCAAACTATCCGAGAGATACGCCCAAGCATTCTACAAGGACATGAAAGACCTACACGTCAACAGCATAAACCTCTACGCGAAAGCCTCAGACTACATCCCTGAGATCATCAACCAGATCAAAGGACTAGTCGACAAAGGAATCGGCTACAAGATACAAGGAGGAGTCTACTACGATATTTCCAAATTCTCTGAATACGGCAAACTATCTAGGCAGAACCTAGAACAGCTGACAGTTCACCGGGTCGATCCAGATCCCGAAAAACGAAACCCTGGCGACTTTGTCCTCTGGAAGAGTCAGAAGCCGGGGGAGATTTCCTGGGACAGTCCATGGGGTAAGGGACGACCCGGCTGGCACATCGAAGACACCGCGATAACACTCACGCATTTTGGCCCAACCTATGATCTTCATGGCGGAGGGACGGAGCTGATCTTTCCGCATCACGAGGCTGAGGTCGCGCAGGCTGAGGGACTGACCGGAAAGAAGCCGTTGGCAAAGTATTGGGTGCACACTGGGCTGCTGAGCATTAAGGGACAGGAGATGCACAAATCACTCGGCAACTTTGTCCCAATACAAGAAGCGATACAGAAGGTGGGCGTCGAAGCCCTCCGTGTTCTCTACGCATCGACCCACTACCGCAGCCCGTTAGATTACACGGAGGATACGCTTGTCCAGGCGGACAGTCTCGCCCGGCGATTCCGACGAGCGTACGACCAAGTGCAGATGGCGGGTGGAATGAAATCTGAAGGTAAAGACCAAACCAGCACTCTGAAGCGGCAGGTGGATGAAGCACAAGCAGAGTTCTTCACTGCGATGGACGACGACTTCAACACTCCTCGTGCTCTTGCGGCCTAC
>VBAW01000049.1 GCA_005888635.1 Candidatus Bathyarchaeota archaeon
CAGCGTCATAGATTACAGAGAGAGTGTCCACGAGTCTGCTCGGCTTTGGACCCGACCCACGCCGTGTCAAAGGGTCCCCTGAAACAGGGCTTCTCTCGCCGATGTTGCGACATTGCGGCTATACGCTCGATCCCGGAATCTGATTCTTTTCAGTCCTCTGATTATTGCCTTTCTAGAACTCTACTAACCGGAGTCCTCGAATACTGCCGGATGCATTCGTCGAAAACCTCAGCTCCTTGGCCTAGGTCCCTGAAGGAGAAACGCAGTTTCGTAGCAGAACGGGTAGTCATTCAGGTGCTTACTCTCTTTCACCGATTCGTACCAGGCCCTACGAAAATCCTTCCTTGCGGTCAGAATGTGGATTCCTGAGTATTATCGATTCCTTGGCTTTTCAAGGTTCCCTGTATGCGGAAGGGTGGCGATTTGAATCTATGCTGTAGTGCACCCACCGCACCATAATCTGGGCCTGTGATCCGGCCGCCTGGTTTCGCCTATTTCGGAGCCTACTCAACGCCAGGCGTTGGGGGATACCACTGTGATCCAGGGAGGACCTCGGGTCCACCTGATGCGAACCTGAGTTCGCTTTCTGGGTAATCGTCAACTACTGACTAGAATCTTTGCCTATCCAGGTATCCTTTCGGACCCACAAAAAAGGGGGGAAGGTCGACGGAGCTATATTGGATGATTACGCTTTGAAGAACGGCGCATAAGCGAGAAGTGTCTCGCTCTTGAAGACACCTGGGAGATTAGTAACTCTCTCAACGGAAGTCTTCATGATTTCTTCAGAGGTTCTTGCTTGCCAGAGTGCTACTATGTCGAACTGTCCGGGTACTGTGGATGCTTCGATGAAGCCTGGGATGTTGCTGAGTTGCTTTATGACGTTCTCGCTGGTGTTGTGCTCACAGGTCAATACAGAAACGCCGAGGGCCATCTGGCTCTCGAGCTTCTTGGTCGGCTGCATACCGTCGAAGCCGGTGTGAGTGTCGGTTGTCCGTACGTCACTGATCTCGCGGATTTCTTTGACTGTCTGGTAGATGTTGTGTGGAGTGTTTGGCTTCAGGCGCAGGACTAGGTCCCAACGGCCTGTTACCGGTGCGATGATGTCGATCTGGCTGTTTCGCTTTAGCTCCTCGACCACTTTCGTAGCGCGGCCCGAATTGACGGTCGCGAATACGTAGGTCGGGAAATTCATGTTGGTTTGCATGTTTGTTACTACTATGTAACATGCATTACTTGCTTATAAGGTTTGGAATCCGATAGTCTAATATGTTACAACTGAGTAATATTGGTAGGAAGAGCGTAGATGACTGTCGGACTAGCCGAGGAGGTCAGCGTCCCGGAAGCGGTACGCCAGATTCTAACTCGGAGCTATCCCATCTACCAGAGCCTCAAGATGAAGGTGGTAAACTTCCACGCGTTGGCAGAGCTGGTCCAGCCGGAGGTTAAGGAGATGACCCATAGAGACGCCAGCATCAACACGCTCGTTGTAGCGATCAAGAGATTCTCAGACACGCTATCCAACAGCAAAAGCCCTGACACGTCGAGAGTTCTCAAGGACGCGAGGATCTCGCTTTCAAGTGGCATAGTAGACGTGACGATAAGAGCACCAAAGACCCAGTTCTCAACCATAGTCAAGGAATTATCAAACGCAGCAGGGGAACTCTCAGAGTTTCCTCACATCTTCCCTCTCTCAAACTCGATCAAACTGATCCTGCCCGCGGAGGATTACGCTCTCGTCCGGACGAGAATGGAGCATCTTAAGGAGGCAGCGACACAGACGAACGTGTCCAAGCTGATTCTCAACCTATCGCCTCGCGCCGAGATGACGCCAGGAATAGCATCCTACATCACTGAACTACTGTTCAGAAACGGCGTAAACATACTGGATGCGTTCCTAGGTTACGGCGACATCATAATGGTCGTTGACTACAAGGACGGACCCCTCGGCTATGATGTTCTACAACGAGAAATCCACGGCTCTAATCAACTGGAAGAATGGAAGTCCTGACCCTTGAAGTGCATCCTCACGTCAGATTACTCGCTTTTCTCGTTGATTTCTCCAATGACGCGTGCGGATCAAACGAATGCCAGGTCAAACTGGTGTTCAGGGGGACCCCTGACCCGATGTATCCTGCACACAAGCCTGATCGACGGGGAAGACTGACACCTACAACATTGCCGGCAAGAGGGAATTACGGCGAAGAAACCCTTGTAAACACTCGGCATTCCATCTTACTCGTCGATCGTGTCGATAGTGAAGGGCATGAAATCATATAAGAACCTCCAGCACCCGGAATCTTGAAGTTATAGCATGGCAAAAAAGAAAGCTCAGACACTATCCATCAAGAAGACAAGGAAGAAACCAGCTCATGCCGCTAGAAAGAAGAAGCCTGCTCTTGCCGTTAGAGAGCCTCAACCTAGTTGGATCGAAGAGTTCAACAAACTGTCAGAACCATTTCGCCTAATTCCATGGGATCCCTTCAGAGGATTCGAGTGGCCTGTTGAATATGAGCTGCCGACGCGAGTACCCTACGTCGACGTCATCGACTCAGGCAACGAGTATGTGGTAAAGGCGGAGGTTCCGGGGTTAAAGAAGCAAACTTTGAAAATTGATGTAGGGCCGAACGAGTTGTCACTGAGTGCTGAATCTGACGTGGAGAAGGAGGAGAAGGGTAAAACCTACTTGCATCGGGAAAGAGCCTTCTCCACATTCCGTAGAAACATAGGGTTCGCCGAAAGCATAGACGCTGAAAAAGCGTCAGCACGCATGTCTGAAGGCATACTTGCAATAACACTCCCCAAGCTAGAGCCCAGGGCTGAAAAGAAAACCAAAACATTAACGTTGTAAAGACTTCACCCTGCCCCGTCGAATGGGCAATTCCTGGACTGTTGTGAAAATCCTTGCGGACAAGTCACGTAGTGTTTTGCGTGCACGGTCTACTTACAACGCCGGCCAATATGCTGATGCCTACTGCCGCCACAACGCTTCACCAAGCTCAATAGTTCGTGCCCGCACCTGAATCCACTGGCTACATTTCCAGCACCTGACAAGTGTACCTGGCGGAGCCGAGCCTAGGTCGATGCCGCATGGCACGCAAGACACGGGGGAAATCTCGTCTCCCATTTTCGAACAAAGATGGCGTGGATCTGAGATTTAAGCGATGCTAATAGTAGTAGAGAAAAAAGGAGAGTGGGTTCTTGGAGGCTGTGAAGAAACCTTTCGTCGAAATTGGTGGACAGCTCAAGACCTAAAGGAAAAGGACGCAAAATCGGCAGTAGCCTCATCTTCAATGGAATGGTTCCTGATCAGAATCTGCCTTACTGGTTCGGGGACGCTGGCCCCACTCCTTATGAACTGACGATCCTAGTCTGACTTCCTATTCTCCTGATGTGACGTATGGGCTATTTTTAAAGAAGGCTTATAAGCGAGTAACACCTATTACATGTTAGTAACAAAGAGGCAAAACAAACAATGCGGACCAACATGAGTTTCCCGACCGTTAGCCCGGGGCTGATCCACCATCCTCGATTTTCTGAGAGAATGCCCGCTTTTGTGCGAGAAGCCCATCAGCTCAAGCTCACTCTAAAACCGATTCCCCGGACCAACAGCCACCGGCCGGGGTTCGGCAAATAGCGCGGCTTCCCAAGAGCTTTCTTCCGCATACTTGGGGAGACCCCCGCTAGCCAGAGCGGAGAACGGTGGCTTCTTCAAGAATACTTCCGTTTCCAACTTCAACCTTTACCTAAGGCATCTGAAGAAACTCTGACAGCTGAGCTAGTCTGCTGTGATTATTCTCCAAGGCTGTCTAGAAAACTGGGCATTGTATTTTCAATCGAGGCGCCTTCTCGAGTACGGTTCCAAAACGACCTCGAGTAATGTTCAGGTTCTCGGACAGGGTTGGGATTGCAGTCGGAAACCGAGGCCTTGTGGCCCGCTGCAAAGGGTATCAGTAGAGCTATCCGAATAACAGTCAGCTTGCCTGTGCCTACTACCGACCAGTGGTACCCCTTTGCCTACGAAGTTGAACCGCCTATTCCGATTGTACTCCATGCAGAGAAATACTCCCAACGCTAATCGGAGTCCTAGGCGGTTTCTCGACATGGCAATGAGCAGGCCCAACTTGGAACTAGTCGAAACGGCGAGAGACAGAATCACGATTGTGGCAGACTTTCCCCAGCTGAGTCCGGCCCTACTCTTCGACTACTGGACAAGTATTGATCTGCTCAAGAAATGGTGGCCTCCAGCGGCGGAGTTGCAACCCGAGTTAGGTGGGACATATCATTTTTCCTGGCCCAAACAAGACTGGCATCTTCGGGGCAAGTTCACCATGTTCGACAGAGGGAAGAGGCTCGGCTTCACGTGGAAGTGGGACCATGAATCCATCGACGTAACCAGGGTCACATTACTCTTCCACCCAATGCCAAACGGAGGTACAAAACTCACACTTCTGCACGAAGGATACTCGAAGAACTCGGAAGCGAAGAAGACAAGGGACGAACACATCGAAGGCTGGACTTTCTTTCTCAGGAAGCTCCAAGAGCAAGGCCAGGAACCGAAAAGCCTCCCTTCATGAAAAGTGTACTTCTCTGCTGCCTCTCGCAGTTGCTCCAGTTCGAAGCTCATTCAGATGCCTCTGTGTGTGGTATCTTGAGCCGGGCTACGATCAGCCCCGAGGTTGCTGGTTCTGGTTGGATCCACGTGACGTTGTGAAATTAGACGCGTGGATTCACAAGAGAGAAGAATCACAGCCGACGCCCTGGCTGGTCGCGATGAGTCTATCCCTAACTTAGGGAAGCTATTTGCGCCGCGTATCGCCTGGTCGCCACGAAGAAGATGTAGAAGCCTGCGAGTCCGATTATGTAGAATGCGCTGGCGATGAAGAAGGGCAGCTGTAGTAGTCCCAGTCCGAGTATCAGTCCGCCGAAGTAGGTGCTCAGACTGTTGGGCAGTCGAAACGTAATATTGCTCAAAGCGCTGACGAGGCCTCTCTGTTCCGCGGGGAATAT
>VBAW01000050.1 GCA_005888635.1 Candidatus Bathyarchaeota archaeon
CGTTGTTATCGCGAAGACTAGTAGCGCTGCGGCACCGGCTAGATTTCCAAGGATCAGTAGGTGTTTTCGACCGTAGACATCGGAGACGATTCCGAGAGGAATGGATGTGAGAACGACGGCGATGCCTTGCGCTGCGATTAGTAGTCCTGCTTGTTCCGCTGTGAACCCGACGGTGACGATCCAGGCTCCTAGGACGATGTAGAGGAAGCCAAGTCCGAGGAAGACTGGAACGAACGATAGAATGAGCATCGTGGCGGTTGGGGGGACTCTGCTGGCTTCCTGGTCTGCCAAGCGAC
>VBAW01000158.1 GCA_005888635.1 Candidatus Bathyarchaeota archaeon
CGTTGATCACATCAATACCAAGATATTGTCCAATCTGTAGGGAAGAGCTTTGGACAGACTCGACGATGATGGACCCGTACTTCTACAGAAACCATATCGCACGACGGTACTACTTGGACCACGTTAACCTGAAACACAAAGAGTTCGCCGCATGGGATCATAAGATTCAGCTGATCTATGGGCTGGTGGCTATCGCAACCGCTGTTTCAGCCTTGCTGTTCGTCGGAACGTTGGGCCGTCGCTTTCCAAGCGTCTACACATCCATTTTCGAGACCTTCTTTGTCTCATCTCTTCTCGCAATAGCCGTCTTTGTCTTCGTTGACGCGAGAGCCAGAAGAAGATTCAGAGAATTATGGAATCAACAACATGGCTTCCCAGCTAACAGACAACCTGAGGCTCAGTCGTCTAGAGACTTGATGTAGATGGTATGTGACGTATAGTGGTTGTCATTTCGAACAGAGCTGTGCCAGAGAATCTAAGACGAGGTCTGTTTCTGATAGTGTCCAGTAAGTCTATGCTGCGCCTAGGGTATTCCCATGGTGTTGCCTATGCCGGCAACAATCACGGTATCTCCCGACTTCGACGCCGACAGAATTGTGTTCTTGACTCGCTTTATCGCCTCGTCCACGGCCAGTCTGACCTGCTGTGTCATAGCTGAGATCGCTTCCTTGTTCGACATTTTCACAACTATGGCGATCATAGGAATGTGACGCTTAGATGCGCTCTGTTCGATGTGGTATCTGTCGACTCCGGGACCCCCGATAGCGGCACCGACGCCTTCTGCGACTTCTCCGCTTGGTTCACCCTCAAATTTGAGGGCTGCATCTACCGTTACCACGAGGGAGGGAGAGTTTTGCTCTATGAGTTTCTCCACAGCGAGCCCTGGCTTTCCGACGCTACCGCCTGGACCCTTCGCACGGACCAGGAGTAGGTTTCTCCCGTCGAGGCCCGTTTCGTACATTATCGTGTCTTGTTCGATCTCTCTAGACTGAGCGCCTTCAGCCATCTTGCTAGCGATTAGGGGACCTATTCCGTCCCCTATCGGATTACCCTTGGCAAATGCGTCTATTGCTGAGCTGTACGCCTCGGCCTCTTCCATTATCTGAGGCATAGCCATCTGGAGCTGGTACAGGGCGAGGATTCCACCCTGCTTCCTTGCTAGAAGGTAAAAGTGGCGAACGACTCTGTACATCTGATCAAGACCGATAGAAATTTCCATCTGGTTTGAGAGTGTGTTGACCTCGGCCTCCGTTGCGCTAGTCGCAATGGCCTTGACCTCCGTCCTCAGGTATGCGAGATTCAACGGCTTTCTGGTCGCCTTTGAATCGCAGGGCTGAGCCGAGAACACTATCATGAGCGGCCTTTCGGAGCCTCTCTAGTTTACCTAGATTCCGTTTGACGCCAACCAGCATCATGCTGATCTGGATTCGTTGTCCATAGAACATTAGGACGATGAATGATCCGAAGTATGCGAGTTGGATGATGCTACTGACGTCTATTAGGGCCATTGTTAGATCAATACTCCGTTCCGAGATATACGCGTTGCTTCGAACGACAGCACGTTGAAAATCGACGGTTTCTCGATGCTTATCATCTTATCGTCTCTGGACCGTTTGCAAAGGGGTCTCCTGGAGCAGTAGTCTGGTCACTCGTTTGGTGCCGGTTCTGATGAATCGTAGGTCTACTTCTTCGCTGATGGCGTGTTTGGAGAGGGCAGAGAGCACGTCCTTCATCTGATTGATGGTTTGGGATCCAATGCCGATTATGACGTCTCCGACTCGTAGTCCGGACCGGTATGCGGGTCCTCTGGCGTCCACCTCAACAACTAACACTCCTGAGTCGGCTGGAAGGTCGTATCTTCTGGCAAGTGCCTCGTTAAGGGTGGTTCCATAGATTCCCAGCCAGGGTCTAACAACTCGTCCCTTCTCTCGAATTTGCTGCATTACCCACTTGATGGTGTTTACTGGAATCGCGAATCCAACGCCTTGGGCGTACGGTATCATGGCGGTGTTCATTCCGATGACGTTTCCGCTGATATCGGCGAGTGGCCCTCCGCTGTTGCCCGGGTTGATCGCTGTGTCTGTCTGGATTAGCCCTTCGAAGATGAAATCCGCACCGGGCAACGGTCTCCCCAGCGCGCTTACGACACCCAGCGACACCGTTGGTCCTCCCTGTAGTCCAAGAGTGTTTCCGATTGCTAATGCGAGTTGTCCGACTTTGAGCTGCTCTGAATCTCCCAACGTGGCGGCTGGGAGGTTCTCGGCCTCAACATGAATAACCGCAATATCGGTAGATGGGTCGCTTCCGACGACCTCTCCTACGTAGGAGCTTCCGTTTTTGAGATGAATCTGAACCTTAGCTGCTCCGTCTATGACGTGATTATTCGTAATGACGTAACCTTTCGAGTCGATGATTAGTCCGGAGCCTTTTCCTTCGATGGGTACGACACCGTAGGCAAAGTCGCGTGTTACTCTGACGCTGTCTATGCTAACTACGCTCTCGCTAAGCCTTTCGACTGCTCCGGTGATCTGGCTCTCCAAGGATGTGAGAATTGACATGTTTAGAGCCCCCAGCTCGTCTTTCCAACGGGCTTTATCCTTACGTAGAGATAGTTTCCCTTTTCTCTTGATTCGGCTTCTCCAGTTATCTCGACGCCTCTAGGGACCCACTTTGTCGGCGAGTCCACATCGT